>NZ_JAUDRY010000014.1:0-143244 GCF_030382195.1 Rhizobium sp. S96 | reverse complement strand
TTCAGCGGGGAGGGTGGATCCCCCCGCAGGCGGATGCGCTCGCGGCCACGCGCCAGACGTGGATCAGGGATCGGTGCCGCTGAAAACAATGCCTGCGTATACGGCGGTGGTGCGACTCCATAAGCTGCGTCGGGGTGCGCAGTTCACCGCCATAGCCAAACCGAAGGACGTGCCGACGGTGCATATGTGAGTTGCTGGAGGTCCACCCCTAGATGGTGCGCAACGCTGGCTTCAATCTGAGTGCCCTTCGTGAGGGCCACCAAGCCCAGACGCCCGTGGTTGGGAATTGCGTATGCCCCGATGAAAATTGAAAGCATGATCCCAAGAATTGCTAGCCATAGCGAGGGTAGGCGCGGGAGTGACCGAACCTTGTTTTCCGTCACGTGGAAGATGAAAATCAACAGCGCCAGCAAGGAGTAGATCAAGGCATTCATGATCGCGAAGATGTAGAATCCGTGCGCCGCCTCTGTTGTCGGGAAGAACGCTGCGACGCTGGCCGATAGAAGGGCGAGTGTGACATAGGGGTATAGAACACGCGCCGGAACATGGTCAGTTTGTTTTGTGCCCTTTGGCGTTATCTTGAAATCGACTAACTTGCCCGTGACCTTGTCCTTGCAGCTCGATAGGCATCCGATCAGGGACCAGGGCCATCGGGCAAAAACGTAGAGAATGTTCTCCCAGGAGAAAACCCTCGCATCAAACGGGCGGTAGCTCATCGTCCGCCGCCAGAAGAATGAGAAGAAGATCAGCGACAGGGATATCGGCGTGAAGTGGATCAGGAAGTCGTAGTAGGTGACGATTGCATAATTGCGTCCGGCCAGGATTGCGACCAGCGGCATCGCAAACATGACGGCCATGGCGATCGAGAAAAGTGGATACCACAGCTGCGCAAACACGAACTGGAACTTCAATTTTCCAGGCAGTTGGGCGTAGTAGCGAGGAAGGTATTGCAGGAGGATCGTCGTCAGGCTCCGCGACCACTGGAACTCCTGGACCACCATATCCGCGAAGGTCTGCGGGCCATCGCCATGCGCAATGGCGTTGATCGCATGCACGCCGCGCCACCCGGCCGCATTCATGAGCAGCGTGGTGGAGTGGTCTTCCGCCAATTCCGGACCGAGGCCGCCCGCTTGCTTCAGCGCGGCGGTGCGCACTGCATAATGCGACCCGATGCATAGGGGTGCCCAGTCGTCATTATATCCGACTTGGAGAGAGCCGTGCATACTGGCTTCGGCGTATAGCCGTCCCCTGGCAGACCAGCTCGTCTGGGCGTTCGCGTCGCAGATGCTGGGCGCCGAGACATAACCTACCCGGCTGTCGGCGAAGCCCTTCATTACTTCCTCCAAATAGGTCTTCTCAGGAACATGGTCGGCATCGAACTGCAGGACGAAGTCGTAGAGTTCGTATCCATACATGTCGTAGAAGTAGGCAAGGTTTCCTTCCTTGCATCGCGTTCGTCTTGGCCATGCGGTCTGATGATATGCTTCGACATTCTTGCGGGTCGAGATCCGGACCCCGCGTGCGACGCACCAGGCTCTTGTCTCTGTAGAGGGATCTTCGTCAGCCAGCCACACATCAAAGGGATGGCCCACTTGCGCCATCATGGCGGTGAGCGTCTTGGCGACGACCTCCAGCGGCTCCGACGGCGCCTTGGTGACAACGAGGGCGATGCGGGGAGGCGGCTGCAGCCATTCGCGCTCTGCTGGAATGATCTTGGCTCGGTAGAACAGCAGCATGAAGTAGACGGGTGTTATCGTGACCCAGGCAAGAATAAAGGTCGCGAGCCCGTACATTGCCCATGACTGGATGTGGTCCGGCTGCAGCCACCACATCCAGAAATAGATGAATGACGCCCACCATATCAGGAATCCGACGATGAAGGTCGATTTCGCGGAGCCGCTGAAGAGCGGCTCCAGTGGGCGCGGTTGAACCGCGCCGGGAGACAGGTCTGTCGGTCCTTGCATTTCAATTGAGCTCATTCGGCAACCTCCAGGCCGAAGGTCGGAGCCGCGGTTTTGATGATCGTATCGATATCCGAATGCATCGGCGTGAATTTCAGCATTGCGCGGGCGTAGGAGGTGTCGGCGCAGAGTACCGGTGGGTCCCCGGCACGGCGGTTTTCTTCCTTGACGGCAATGGACCGCTTGCTGAACTTCGCGATTGCGTTGACGATCTCCCGCACCGACGTCGGCTGCCCTGAGCCCAGGTTGATCGCGGCACTTTCTCCGCCCTCCAGGAGGTAGTTCACCGCGTGTACATGCGCACGCGCGAGATCGGTCACGTGGATATAGTCTCTGATGCACGTACCATCAGGGGTTTCGTAGTCATTGCCGAAAATCTGCAGCTGCGGCAGGCGGCCGGCGGCCGCAAGAATAGCGCGGGGAATGAGATGCGTCTCCGGATCATGTCTTTCGCGCAACTCCCCGTCCGGATCGGCACCGGCGGCATTGAAGTACCGAAGTGAAACGTAGGAGAGATCGTAGGCGGCCCTGTAATCCTCAAGCATGTATTCGCCGATCAGCTTGGTAGGACCATAGGGATTGATCGGCTTTTGCGGTGTGCTCTCGGTGATCGGGCTTTGTGGGGGCATGCCATATGTGGCGCAACTGCTCGAAAAGACGATGTTGCGGACGCCCGTCTCCTTGCAGGCATCCAGCAGGGAGATCATGCCTCGAACGTTGTTGTTATAGTATTTGCTGGGATTCTCCGTCGATTCACCGACATAGGCCGAGGCGGCGAAATGGACGACACAAGCCGGCTCCCAGAGCTTGATCACACGCTTGATGTGATCCATGTCGCGCAATTCGCCCTTGATCAGCGGTCCCCATTTGACATTGGTTTCGTGACCCGTCGATAGGTTGTCGTAGACCACCGGCACGAAGCCGCTCATCTGCAATTGTTTGCAGGTATGGCTTCCGATGAAGCCGGCACCACCCGTTACCAAGACTGTATTTTTCACGAGATACACCTTCTAAATATGTTCCAGTATCGCGTCGGGATGCTCATCAATGCGCAAGTATATCCTGCGACGATGGCTGCGCGATTGTGGAGCGGGTTGATGACGCCCGGCCAGGTTATGGCCGCGCTAATCTATTGTATTTATGGTATTTTGTTGTAAATATTAGGCATTATCGGCTGCGCATTGATGCAGTTTTGCCTTGGTGTATCCCAACCCTATTAATTAAATATTCATAATTTAATATTGCAGTCAATTTGAAAAATAGATACGCTTTGAAAAAAGTACAAATATTGTTCCGTGTCCATCATGGAAGATAAGATAATATATTTAAGGGGCGGAAATCAAAGCGGCCAAGGTAGGTCATTCGGGATACTTCTAATCGCCGAGCAACCGAACATGCTGTAAGGATTTTCTAATGATTGATGCCAGCAAGAATAGTGGTGCCAATACATACGCCCAGAACGCGGACTTCATGCGTCTGGTCTTTGCAAGCTGCGTGCTGTTCTCCCATTCTTTTCTGATCGCTGAAGATACGGAGGCCAACGAGCCTTTCGTTCGCTTGCTGGGAGCTCACAATATCCTTGGGATATATGCGGTCATGGCCTTCTTGATCATGAGTGGATATTTTGTCGCTCACAGCCTTCAGCGATCCAGCGGTAGCAGCAGGTTCCTGCTGGACCGCTTTTTGCGCATTTATCCGGGTCTCCTCGTGAGCATGATCATCTGCGCTCTACTCCTTGCGCCTTTCTTTTCTCACCTCGGCATCGCTGCATATCTTCGCTCGAACGTCGGATGGAGTTTTGTTGGCCTCAACTTCTTGTTGCCCAATTCGGTGAGCTCCATCCCCTCAGTCCAGTTCTATGGCACCACCGAGTGGCTCGGCGCCATCGTCAATGGCAGCCTTTGGACCATCCCCGTTGAGATATCGTGCTATCTATTGATATTCCTGCTGTATCGCCTTCGGCTGATGAGCGCAGTGGGGATTCTGGTGCTTCTCGGTTTGACGCTAGCCTTCCAGACGCAGATCTTTGTCCACGCTGGCACCAAGTTTATTTCGGATATGGCGTTCCTGCTTCCGTCTTTCCTGTGCGGTGTCCTCGTCGCCTTCCTTTCGCGTCGATTTGAGCTCGATCCACTTTTCGCCTCGGCGCTTGCAGTGCTTTGCGTCATGATGGCGATGTATGGAAACCTGCTGTTTATCTTTCCCTTCTGCGCTGCCTATCCGATCATGTATCTCGCCACGACGAGGGCGATACGCTTGCCCGATGTCAGGCCTTTGGGCGATCTTTCCTACGGGGCCTATCTCTACGGTTGGCCTGTGCAGCAAACCGTCCGCGCACTGTGGCCTGGTGTGGCTTGGTATGAATTGTTTGCTGTTTCCTTGGCGGTGACGCTTCCGATCGCCTGGCTGTCCTGGCGCCTCATTGAGGAACCGGCGCTTCGCCTGAAGAAGAGACTAAACACGTCCTGGAGGTCCGCCAACGCATGACCGCCGAGGCGACGCGGGTTGCCAAGATCACGCTACTGCTGCGGGATGTCGGCTTCGTCCATGCGCCAGTCGG
The DNA here is from genome assembly GCF_030382195.1 of Rhizobium sp. S96. NCBI lineage: Bacteria > Pseudomonadati > Pseudomonadota > Alphaproteobacteria > Hyphomicrobiales > Rhizobiaceae > Rhizobium > Rhizobium sp. S96. The sequence goes on along the minus strand of NZ_JAUDRY010000014.1, from coordinate 138,723 downwards.
GAGAGCCATATCCGCCTGGCCAGTGATACGGCTCCTTGTCGTTGAAGTAGACGACCGCGAACAAGTTCGGGAAGTCGTTTGCATAGGTCTGCCCCTGAAACATAGCGGAAAGCCAAGCGCTCTTGTAAGCTTGGTCTCCAGCCGCGCCCGCCTCGGCGACCATCATTGGTTTTCCAAAGCCGCTCATCTTCTGGTAGGTCAGAGCCAATGTCTCGAGATATGTCCTTGCGCGGCCGGTGCGCTTGATTTCCCACCGCTGCAGCCCCCATATCGCGAAGCCAACGACGTCGACATAGTCGGAGCCAGGATAGTACGCCTCGAAATTGGAGGCGCCTCTTGGTGACCAGACATACTTTGCGGCGGGAAGGAAAACCCGGCATCGCGTCACGAAATGACGATACGCGTCGATATAGTTCTGCGGCTTTTTTCCGGCCCAAGGGTAGCGCCCTTCAGTGCCTTCCATCTCATGTGCCCAGCGAACGTAAATTCGATGCTTCGCTTTGCTTAAAGCTGTGCAGACGTTGGCGATCTGTGCATCGAACCGACCGGCGGTGATGTCGGAAAGCAGCTGCCCTGATCCGCTTCGCCAATCACTTGCCAGGGTGTAGGGCTCGACCGTCACCAGGAGATCGCGACCATTCCGATCGGCCGTGGCTATGCTTCGATCCAGAGCCGTTGTGTTGATGTCCTGCCAGTACAGGAACACGTGGGAAATCGAAAAGATCTGGTTTCTCGATATCCTGCTCCCAGGATCATAGATGCCATACTGAAACCAACTCTGAAGCGAAGCGGAGGCCTTTGTCGGCCCTGCCACTCGAAGATGATCGAAAAGAGGCATGTCACCCCCCAACAGGCAGAGAGCTAATCCGCATACCCTTGCGCTTCTAGCTGAAATCATCTTGCTCTAATCCAGCTATGCATTTTCGTGGAGATTGATGCGGTGCAGCATGGATCGAATCAGCCTTGGATGCAATGCAATAAAAAAATTAACAATATGATAATTAGTTATTGACGATTAAATCGACTTCGGTAATCTTAAGTATGTCGAGAGTATATCTTTCGATATCTGAGGTATAAATCCTCACTGTGGGTCGCCATGGCTCATTTCGCGGTATCTCTATTTGTGCTGCGATTGTATTTCTAGAACATTCTCTCCATCGCCGCTGTTTTAACGACTTCCGGATTTCTGTCGTCCGCGGGTTTCCTTGCGGAGGGAGATCCGCTGTCTCCAACAATCTAGGAGTATCGATCGCCATGAGTGGAATTAAAGCGCCAGCATCATCCGTTCGAAGCGGAAGCATCTCCCCCAAGAGAAGCCAGCAACGAAGAGTTGCCGCCGTCACTGGAGGCGCCGGTTTTCTTGGCTCGCATCTGTGCGAGGAGCTTCTCAAGCTCGACCATGAGGTCATCTGCGTCGACGATTTCTCCACCGGTCGGCTGGACAATATTCAGCACCTTGTTTCCACGCCGGGTTTCAAGCTGAAAAACCACGACGTGCGCGCGCCGTTCGATCTCAAGGTTGACGCGTTCTTCAATTTCGCGAGCCCTGCCTCGCCACCGGCTTACCAGGCCGATCCCGTCGGTACCACCAAGACCAACGTTCTCGGAACCTTGAACGGTCTGGAGATCGCCAAGAAAAACGGCGCCATTTTTGTCCAGGCGTCCACCTCTGAGGTCTATGGCGATCCTGTGATATCGCCCCAGGTCGAGACCTATTTCGGCAACGTCAATACGATCGGCCCTCGCGCCTGCTACGACGAAGGCAAGCGCTGCGCTGAATCCCTTATTTTCGACTATGCGCGCTGCTACGGCGTCACCATCAAGGTCGGTCGTATCTTCAACACCTACGGCCCTCGCATGCGGCCGGACGACGGTCGTGTTGTTTCCAATTTCATTGTCCAGGCTCTGACCAATCAGGATATTACCGTCTATGGTTCCGGGAACCAGACAAGGTCCTTCTGCTATGTCGACGATCTCATCGGCGGCTTCCTGAAACTCTATCAATCATCCATGGGCGTCACAGGTCCGATCAATATCGGCAACCCATCGGAGTTCACGGTGCTGGAGCTGGCGGAGAAGATTATAGCCCTGACCAATTCAAGCTCGCGCATCATCCATCTTCCGTCGGCGGTGGACGATCCACAACAGCGCCGTCCCGACATCAGGAAGGCCGAGCGTGAAATCGGCTGGAAGCCTTCCACCTCGGTTGATCATGGTTTGAAGCGCACGATCGCCTACTTCGAGCGAGAGCTCGGCAAGGTTTCGGATTCGGTGGCTTTGGCGGTTTGAAGCGAGTTGGGACGCATTCAAAACTCATCAGAAAAGGGGACGATGACGTGCAATCTTTCACGAAGAAAATTGTCGTACTTGGTACGGGATATGTCGGCCTAGTCAGCGGCGCTTGCATGGCCGAGTGGGGTCATCATGTTGTCTGCGTCGACATCAACGCGTCAAGGGTCGAAGGTTTGAAGCTTGGCATCGTTCCGATCTTCGAACCAGGTCTTGATGATTTGATCCTGTCGAACATGGCGGCCCAGAGGCTGGAGTTCACAACGGATCTGGCGAACGCGATCAAGGGCGCTGACGTCGCTCTGATCGCTGTCGGCACTCCCTCGGGTGGATTGGATGGGGAGGCGGACCTGCAGTATGTTTTTGCGGCCGCCAGGAACATCGCCGAAAACATGTCCGACGATCTGGTCGTCGTCACCAAGTCGACGGTGCCAGTCGGGACAGGCGATCGCATCGAGCGGATCATCCGCGAAATCAGGCCCGAGCTCAATTTCGCCGTTGCCTCCAATCCCGAGTTTCTCAGGGAAGGTTCGGCGATCTATGATTTCATGAACCCGGATCGCGTGGTGATCGGTACGGATGATGTCTGGGCCAGGGGCGTGCTGTCGGATGTCTACAAGGTCGCGGCGGACGCAGGCACGACGATCCTGACAACGGGCCGACGCAGCGCCGAGCTGATCAAATACGGCTCGAACGCGTTTCTGGCCGCCAAGATCACCTTTATCAACGAGATGGCCGACCTGTGCGAGCAGATCGGTGCCGACATCAAGCACGTCTCCGTCGGAATGGGCCTCGACAAGCGTATCGGTCCGAGCTTTCTCAGCGCAGGCCCCGGATATGGAGGGTCGTGTTTCCCGAAAGACACGATCGCGCTTCTGCGCACCGCGCAGGAATACGGTGTCCATATGCGGCTGGTCGAACAAACCATCTCGGTGAACGCCGCGCGCAAACGCACGCTCATCAACAGGCTGCGTCAGTTGGTCAACGGCAGTCTCCGCAACAAGCGGGTCGCGATCTTCGGCCTCACGTTCAAGGCAAATACCGACGACATGCGGGATTCGCCCTCGCTCTCCTTGATCCAGGCGTTGCAGAACGAGGGGGCCAAGATCAGTGCGTTCGACCCAGAAGGCATGAACAATGCTCGTCTGATGTTGAATGATATCACGTTCTCGGCGGATCCTTATCAATGTGCGGCGAAAGCCGACATCGCTGTGTTGATGACCGACTGGGACGTGCTCGTGAACCTCGATTTCGCGCGGTTGGGGACGATCATGCGCGACCGCCTCATCGTCGACCTCCGTGGCGTCTATGACGAAGATCATCTTGCCGAGGAGTTCGGATTCCATGTTCACTCGGTCGGCAAGGCGAGCCGCCAGCGAGCAGCAAAGGCAAGCACGCCTCGCAAGCGCGTCGCGATTGGCAACCTGGTGCGCGCTACGCCGCGAGCTCCAATTGTACAAATAAATCCGAAAGCTCAAATCACGGAGATGATCGATGGCTAGTAGTGTTCGCCTCATAGGCTTCGGCGTAGGCGTGGCAATGCTGATGACGGCTGCCGCAGCGCATGCAGCCACCCAGAAATCCGTGGTGCCGCCGGGTGCGGTTCCCGTTCCGCCGCGCGAGCTCAAGCAGATCTATGACAACAAGACGTGGCAGTGGCAGGTCGGCGGCGGTCGGTTCTCCGAAGCCAACCGTTCCTTCGTGGCGTGGTCGAGCACCGATGGTGTGGATACCTATGGCACAGGCCATTGGGAACTGACCAACAGCGGGAAACTCTGCATGGTTGCGACCTGGAAGACGAAAGAGACGAGCGGGAAGAACAGGACGTGCTTCAGGCATCTGAAGGTTGGAGATACCATCTACCAGAAGCGCGAACCAAAGGGGAAATGGTACGTCTTCAAGAGCGGTAACCCCTGGAGCAAGGACGAGTATTCCAAGCTCATCGACGAGGATACTGTTTCGGTCCAGGCCTTGCGCATTCAAACCAGGATCGCAGCAAAATAGGATTGACCTCGGTGATCGGTGGAGCGCTCGAAGTCGAGCGCATCCCGTGCTTCGGAGGGTGCGGATGCCCATCACCCCTGGGATCAATCATCCAGACTGCGAGAGCCGGCGGTCAAACCTCTGGACTGACCTGGAGCGGCGGCACGATAGCGTTGTCGCTCCGGGTTACAGCTGTTTCAGCCTGCACGATCATTGTGCGGGTATGCATGCTATTCTTTCCAGTTCCTGTGTATCGCGCGTGCTAACCTGCTTCGCTAGGGTGGATCGAGAGCTCGCCAGCGAGGTGGAAAGGCGTTCCGGCATCAGTGTTGGGGTTGGCAGCGGGGCGGGGATAGGTCGGCAAAGTCCGCTACGCTAAGCCGCAATTTGTTCATCCAATGATAGCACAACCGTGACAAGTGTACCATTGTCGCGCGCGATGGTGCGTATCTTGCCGCCGAAGGCGCGGATGCGGCGTTTTTGCATCAGCTTTCCCAGCCGGATCCTGTCTTCGGCAGCTGGATTCGCCAACTTGGGTGGCGTGCCGATGTCAGCGACTGCGATCACCAATCGATTTTGCCGCATTCGGAATCTTAACTGCTGCAGGTTTCCAGGGGCATGCCTTTGCGCATTCATCAAAGCTTCCTGGATAAAGCGGTAGACGCAGATATTGAGATGTCCGTGAACGCTATCGGTCGGGATCTCTCCCTTGACGTCGACCACATGTCCGGTGAGGTCGGTGAAGCGCCGGACCGCGAGATGGATGGTCTCTTTCACGGAAAGATTGTCGAGTTCCGGCAGAACAAGGCCAGAAGAGATGTTTCTGATCTCATCGAGCGTCATGGTGATCAATTGCAGGAGCTTGCCCAGGCTTTCGACCGCGACATTCACGTGGTTGGTTCGTGCCTCTTGAGGGGGAGCGCCGAGGTCGCTCAAGCGAAGCTTGACGAGGGTCAGAACCTGTATGGGGCCGTCGTGCAGATCACTGCCGATCTGGTCTAGAATTTTCTCGTTCAGCTTGCCGGCTTCCAGTCGGGCGCGCTCGGCCTCAAGCCGCAAACGTCTGTTCTGGTTCGATAGGCCCAACGCATGGCGCAGGCTCGCTCGCGCGGCAGCGCGCTGTTGATCGATGATGAGACGGCCACTGCGCACGATCATGTAAAGAAGTGCGAGCATCGGGGCGGAGACCAAAAGAACGATGGCGAACGTCGCCCGCCAGGCGCCACCAATCTCCGCAAGCAGATAGTCTGGCCGTTCGTAGAATTCGCCGACAAGTACCGTTGCGCCGGATGCATCGCGCACCAATGGAGCGTAGACCTCGATATACTCGGCTGCCTGCTCCTCGTCGGAATACTTGTGTTTGTCGACCATTGTCCGTGAGACGACAACCTCACCGGCCAGTGCGCGCTTCAATTCCGGGAAAGCGTCTTCATGGTCAAGTTCCTGGCCCGAGGTGGAATAGAACAGGCTGCCGTCCGGGTTCCATATCTTGATCTCGCGAACGTGCTGGCCAAGCGGGCTATCGCCCAGGAGGCCATCGAGTTTCTGCTTCACTTCGGGAGAGAGCGCCTTTGCCTGAATATCCGTATCCGAGATCATCGGTTCGACGAAGGTTTGCAGGTAAGCGGCGCCGACGCCGCCAGCCCCTTTCATGATCGCCTTTTCGATCCTGTGCGTTGTCCACAACCCGAGAACGAACATAAGCACCAGCACGATCAGCGATGCGATGACGATGAACTGGACCTCAAGACGGGACCGTCGGAATAGAACGGCCGCTCGCTCCCAAGGGCTTCGGGGCCCTCCCACGACATCTCCATCCGAATGCAGTGTTTCCATGTCCCCGGTTGTCATGCTTCCCCCCGAGTCACGACATTCCTGATTTATATCAGTATTTCGCAATATTGCATCTGCCAACAGCAAACTTGTGCGCCGCCGCCACTCCTTCGGCGCGTTTCGCGATCCCCAGTGCCGATGCGACTTTAGTCTGATGGATATACTGACTTTCGTTCCGCACGGCCTACACCAACGTCTCGAAAATCACGCGACCTTGTTCTCTGTGTGGGCGCTCAGGCCGAAGATATAAAAGTAACGACATAATTTAAGCTTGCGGAACGAATGTAACAACTGTTCCGCAGGGTCGTTTTGCTTCGGAGGGAGAGAGCAATGGCCGCGTTTACATTGAACCTGCAGGACATGATTTTCATTCTGCGTCAGATCAAGGTCGCCGAAGCACACGCGGCGGGCACAGCGCTGACCCAAATCTACGTTGATGCCGAAGGTAACGTGGTGGACCCAAGCACGCCTGGCGCCCTGTTGGCCATTCCTGACCCTCACGTTCCCGTCGGTTTGAGAACCGTCGATGGAACCTATAACAATATCGTCCCAGGACGCGAGATCTGGGGCTCGGCCGACCAGCCGATGCCAAGATTGCTCGACGGAAGCTTTGTCAATGATCAGGACGGAGACACCTTCGACCCCGATGGCCCTGGGCCTGCGGCGCCCGTAACCAACACGGACTACGGTGCCCCCGGAAGCGTCGCCGACGCCGACCCGCGGTTGATTTCCAACCTTGTGGTCGACATGAGCCTGAACAACCCGGCGGCAATTCTTGCCGCTCTGAAGTTTGCTGGCTCCGAGGATCCACACGGGGACCTCGAACGCCTGATGGCGGGACGCGTAACCGCTGCGCAGGCAGCGGCAGCGCTCGCCGAGGCGCAAACAGCTGTTCAATCGGCCGAAAGCGAGTTGGACCAGGCTGTCGCGGCCTACACTGCTGCGCCCAGCTCGGCGACCATCGATGCAATTCAGGATGCCGCAGCCGCGCTCAGCGACGCCGAAGCAACGCTTGTGCATGCCGAGCTGGTGGCCGCCGATCCCGCCGCAGCGTTCACCGCGCTTGCGCAGGAACTTGGTCTGACAATCAACGCACAGGGTTCGTTGGTCATCCCGAACGTCGCGCCGGATGAAGGACTGTCCAAGCCGTTCAATGCCTGGATGACGTTCTTCGGCCAGTTCTTCGATCACGGCCTCGATCTGATTACCAAGGGAAGCAACGGCACCGTCTACATACCGCTGCAGGCAGATGATCCACTTTACGACAAGGGCGCCGATGGCATTGCCGGCACGCCGGACGACGGCCACACGAACTTCATGGTGCTGACGCGTGCGACACCGGATGCCAATGGCGAGCATACCAATACGACAACGCCATTCGTTGATCAGAACCAGACGTATACATCGCATCCGTCACATCAGGTGTTCCTGCGCGAATACAAGTTCTCCGTGGATACTGCCGATCCGGACAGCGTTCCCGACTCGCGCCCGGTTGCCACGGGAAAGCTGCTCGACGGCTCGGATAACGGCCTGCCGACGTGGAGGGATATCAAGGCACAGGCGCGCGATTTCCTCGGTATCGAGTTGACCGATCGTGACGTTGTCAATCTTCCCCTGTTGCGGACCGATCTCTACGGGGAGTTCATTCGCGGTGCGAACGGATTGCCATTGCTGGTGCTCGGCATCGGCGCGGACGGCATTCCCAACACGGCGGACGACGTCGTCGTGGAAGGCAACCTCGCAAATCCTGTGAATACATTTACAGTCACGAACGGCACCTTGACCGGCGCCGTGCGCACCGGACACGCCTTCCTTGACGATATCGCCCACAACGCGGTGCCGACGGGTGTTTTCGATCCGGATGGGCCTGCCGGCCCTCTCGGCGACACACCGATTGCTCCGGACAGCGACGACGTTGCCGGCAACGACATCGCCTTGGACTACCGAGGGCGCAAGGTTGCCTATGACGACGAGCTTCTCGACGCCCATTTCATCACCGGCGATGGGCGCGGCAACGAGAATATCGGCCTGACGGCCGTCCACCATATCTTCCATTCCGAGCACAATCGCCAGGTCGACTCTCAAAGGTTGACCATCCTGCAAAGCGGCGACATCGACTTCATCAACGAATGGCTGATCGGCGATATCGCCGCGCTGGATCCGGCGTTCGCAACAATGAGCGCTGTCCAGAGGCTGGCCTATGCGGATACGCTCGACTGGGATGGCGAACGCCTGTTCCAGGCGGGCCGCTTTGCCACGGAAATGCAGTACCAGCATTTGGTCTTCGAGGAGTTTGCCCGCAAGATACAGCCGGCGATCGATCCCTTCGTCTTCAACAACATCACCGATATCAATCCGGCGATCTTCTCCGAATTCGCCAATACCGTTTATCGCTTCGGTCACTCGATGCTGACGGAGAGCATGCCGAGAATCCATCTCAACGCCGACGGCAGCATCACAACGGACGATATGGGGCTGATCACCGCCTTCCTGAACCCGCTCTCCTTCAACAACGACGGTACAACTCCCACCGTAGACGATCCCAATACGCCTCAGAACGAGGCGCACGACCCGTTCATCACCGCCGATCAGGCGGCCGGCGCCATCGTGCGCGGCATGACGATCGAGCGGGGCAACGAGATCGACGAGTTCATAACCGGCGCCCTGCGCAACAATCTGCTCGGCCTGCCGCTTGATCTTGCGTCCATCAACATTGCGCGCGGCCGTGATACCGGCATCCCTTCACTGAACGATGCCCGCACGCAGCTTTTCGGGGCAACCGGCTCAAGCTTCCTGACGCCATACGACAGCTGGACCGATTTCGCTGCCAACCTGAAGAATCCGATTTCGGTTGTGAATTTCATCGCCGCCTATGGCACGCACACGTCGATCACCGCGCAAGCGACTGTTGCCGGCAAACGCGATGCCGCCTGGGCGCTGGTATTCGGGGAAGCATCGGGATCGGTGACCACGATCCCCACGGATCGGCTGAGCTTCCTGAACAGCACTGGCAGCTGGAATGCGGCCAACAGCGGTCTCAATACAATCGATCTCTGGATCGGCGGCCTTGCCGAAAAGCAGATGGAATTCGGCGGCTTCCTGGGTTCCACCTTCAATGCGATCTTCGAAGCACAGCTCGAAGCGCTGCAGGACGGCGACCGGCTCTACTACCTGACCCGCACCCAGGGCCAGAATTTCCTCCATATGCTGGAGCAGAACTCCTTCGCCAAGATGATCATGGCGAATACCGACATAGCTCAGCCCGGAGCGGACGGCATTCGCGGTACCGCCGACGATGTGATCAGCCGGCATATCGGCGTGGACGCCTTCGCAGCCTACGACTTCGTCCTCGAGGTCAATCCAGCCAACCAGGTGGATTACAACGGGGCGGATGTAAATGGCGTTGACCCCATCGGCACGGATGCGGCGCTTGAGGCAATGGGGCTCGGCAAGGTAGTTCGCGACAACCCTGGCACTGTTGGCGCCGATCCCAATTATATTCGCTTCACAGGCGGCGAGCACGTTGTCGTCGGCGGCACGACCGGCAATGACACGATCATCACCGATTTCGGCGATGACGGCATCTGGGGCGATGACGGCAATGATCGCATTGAATCGGGTGCCGGCGTCGATCTCGTGAACGGCGGCGGCGGCGACGATATCATCACCGACAGCGGCGATAGCGGCGACTTCCTCAAGGGCGATGAAGGCAATGACGTCATCGCCAATTCCAACGGTATCGACATCCTGATGGGTGGTACCGGCAAGGACGTCATTTTCGTTGGTGTCGATGACACCGAGGTGTTTGGTGGCGAGGGTGACGACTTCATCGCCGGCGGCGATGGCGTCGACCTTTTGATGGGCAACGAAGGCGACGACTGGATTGAGGCCGGTGGCGGCTTCGATACGACAGCCGGCGACAATTCCGAGCTGTTCTTCAATTCGACGATCATCGGCCATGATGTGATGTTCGCCGGAAACGAAGAGCATGACTTCGACGCGGAATCCGGCGACGACATCATGGTGCAGGGCGAAAGCGTCATGCGCAACGAAGGCATGTTCGGTTTCGACTGGGCGATCTTCAAGGGCATGGCACTCAATGGCTATGCCGACATGAACATCCCGATCTTCACGACGGAGCAGGCAGACATCCTGCGCAATCGCTTCGACAAGGTGGAAGCACTGTCGGGTTGGAACCACAACGATACGCTGATCGGCGATAGCCGGGTGTTCGGCGACATCGCACCCGGCGCGACGGTTGGCACGACCGAAGGGGTATTCTTCAACGACGGTCTGGACCAGGCAGGCATCGATCGTATCCGGAATCTGTCTCAGATCGTTCAGGTCGGGCCAACTGGCTTCTTCGAAAGCGGCAACATCCTGCTGGGTGGTGCGGGCAGCGACAACCTTCGGGGCAATGGCGGGGATGATATTCTCGACGGCGACCGGTGGCTGAACGTCCGGATCGGGATCCATCAGAATGCCGATGGCACCGGCCCCGAAATCGCCACCGTCGACAGCATGCGGCACGTGTTCGCGGACGACTTCGCAATCACCGCCTGGCGGGGCAAGTCGCTGTTCGAACTCCTCGTCGACCGAGCGATCGTGCCGACCCAGATGCAGATCGTGCGCGAAATCCTTACCGATGGTGCGAGCGCAGCCGACCAGGACGTTGCCTACTACAATGACGTCTTCGCCAACTACACGATTACCCGCACCGGCACCGGCCAGGCGATGGTCACGACGATCTCGCATGTCACCGTGTCCAACGTTGTCGATCCATTGACCGGCGGAAATCTGGTCTCTGATGGCGTCGATACGCTGCGGAACGTCGAGTGGGCACAATTCGCCGATGGCACGCGGGTTCGCTTGACCAATTCGCCAGCGACCGGGGCGCCGACGATCACCGGGGTCGATGATGACCTGACCGTCAATACGGCTGGAATCCAGGACGAAAACGGCAAGCCCACCAACGGCTTCAGCTATCAGTGGCAGAGTTCCGCCGCACCCGGCAACGGACCTTGGGCGAACGTTGGAGGAGCAACAGCTGCGACGATCAACAACGTCGTCGCAGGGACGTTCTATAGGGTCATCGTCAGCTACACCGACAACGATGGCTTCGCTGAAACCGTCGTCTCCGAGATGACGGCTCGTGTCGGGACCAATAACAGTGACGGCACCGTTGCCGCGCCGTTTACCGGCAGCGCTGCCCCCAATCTCCTCAATGGCCGAAACGGAGATGACGTGCTGAGCGGTCTAGAGGGCGACGACGTCATCAACGGCGGGGCTGGCAACGATACCTTGAATGGCGGTCTTGGCAACGACGTTATGAACGGCGGCGCAGGGACCGATACGGTCACCTACGCCGGAGCAATCGGCTCGGTCACTATCAACCTGGCGACAGGTGCTGCAACCGGGGCAGATGGCAACGACACCATTACCGCAGTGGAAAATGTCACCGGTAGTAACTTCGACGACACGATTACCGGCAACGCAAACAATAACACGCTGTCCGGCGGCCTTGGCAGCGACACCTACCGCTTCGAACTTGTCGCCGGGGATGACACGATCGCCGAAACGGCCGGCGCGGCCGATCGCATCATCATCGCCACCGGAGGCGCTGCTCTGACGTCCCTGTCGGTGTCCGACAGCGATACGGGAACACAGAACGGAAACCTGGTTATCGATTTCAATGGCCAGCAGGTCACGGCAATCGATCATTTCGACAACACCAACGAAGGCATCGAACTGATCAATTTCAACGGTGGCTCCTTTGCTGGTTATCAGCTGGGTGCTGGTGACTACGCCATCAGCACTGCTGATCCCGCCAATAGCGGTACCCCAACCGCAAGGACGGTTACCGTCACGACCGGCAACAATCTGATCGCCGGCGAAACGGGTGCCGACCGATTTACCGGTGGTACTGGTCGCGATTTGCTGTTCGGCAACGCAGGCAACGACATCCTCAGCGGTGGCGGCGACGATGACCTGATCGTTGGTGGCGAAGGCAACGACACGATCGACGGCGGAGCAGGAAACGATACGATCGTCTACGACATCGATGAAGGCGCCGGCGGCAGCGATGTGATCGCTGGCGGTGCGGACACCGACACATTGGCGATCATCGACAGTGGTGGCACCGACGCCGAGACGTTGAGCGTGGCCTATAACGGTACGTCGATCACGCAGATCGAGGGTGGCGGCTCGATCGCCGGTATCGAGCGCATAACCGCCGATCTTGGCGTCGGGACGGATACGCTGGCTTATACGACAACGGCCGCTGTCAATGTGGATCTCTCGGCCGGTACGGCGAGCGGGTTCACATCGATCTCAGGCATCGAGAACGTCACGGGCGGAAGCGGCAACGACGTCTTCACCGGTGACGTGAACAACAACACCTTCACGGGTGGTACCGGTACCGACCGCGTGGTGTTCACCGGTTCGGCCGCGGCGCACAGCTTTGCGCTTGCCGGGGCGAACCTGGTGGTCTCGGGCGCAGGTGGCTCGGATACTCTGTCCAGCATTGAACAGCTGCAGTTCGGCGCAACGGTCTATTCCACCGCGGCCGGCAACCTTGTGCAGGGTACGGATGGAAGCAACGCGGCCATCAATGGTGGCGCCAATGCCGAGCTCATCCTGGGTTTCGACGGCAATGACACGATCAATGCCAATGCCGGAAACGACATCATTCAAGGTGGGGAAGGCACGGATACGATCAATGCTGGCGACGGCGACGACACCGTCGTCTGGAACGTCGGCGAAGGCCGGGATATCGTCAACGGCGGCGCGAACACTGCCGTCGGCGACACGATGGTGATCAATGGCGATGCCAGTGGCGAGACCTTCCGGGTGATGACCCGGGCGGCCTGGGATGCAATCGGCGGCAACAACGGCGCACAGCTGGCCGCAGCCACCCAGATCGTCATCACCCGCAACGGCACCAACTTCAATTCGATCGTGGCAGAGCTGTCTGGCATCGAGGAAATTGTCATCAATACTGGTGACGGCAATGATACGATCATAACGAGCGGCGATTTTTCACCGACATCTCTCTTCACCAACACGATCACGGTGAATGGCGAACAAGGCGACGATACCGTCGATATCTCTGCACTGCAGTCGGCGCATCGAATTCTTTTCCGCTCCAACGGCGGTCACGACACGATAGTCGGCAACCTGCGGCCGCAGGATGTGGTGGAGCTGGCACCAGGAAGCGATCTTTCCGCCTATGCGATGACCACCAATGCCAATGGAACGAAGACGTTCTCGAACGGCACGCATTCGGTCACCTTCACTGGTGCCGTGCCTCCGCAGTTCCAGAACGCGCCGACAACGCCGGGTAATGACGACGGGGTCACCGGCAACTTCGCATACACGGCCGCCGACCTTGCCGGGCTGAAGAACCTGATAAACGGTCAGCCCGCCTTCCCCGGCGATGACGACACCGAAGGTTTCGGCGGCGTACGAGCCCTGTCGGGACACGGCAACAACGAAGACAACCCGAACTGGGGTTCTGCCGATACGCCGTTTATCCGCATCACCAACGCGCATTTCGGCGAATATGACCCTGTAACCGGAAACAACGCCATCAACCCGATCTTCGATGGCCTGGATCCGCGCAACATCAGCAATATCCTCGGTGCACAGGAAGCCGATCTGCCGAAGAATGCCAGCAATGCCAACATCTTCTTCATGGCATTTGGCCAGTATTTCGACCATGGCCTCGACTTCCTGTCGAAGGGTGGTAACGGCACGGTGCAGATCGGTGCTCCGGGCAACGGATCCCCGGGTTCCGGCAATCCCGCCGACCTCACGCGTGGTACCGTCTATGCGATCGACGAGAACGGCGTCACGCAGCATATCAACAAGACATCGCCGTTCGTCGACCAGAACCAGGCTTACGGCTCGCATGAGCTGGTTGGCCAGTTCCTGCGCGAAAGCGACGGTAACCAGGGTGTCGGTTCGCATCTGTTCCAGGGGGCGGTCGATCCATCCAATCCGGAATTCCGTCTCTTGCCGACGCTACGCGAGCTGATCCAGCACCACTGGCAGGCCAATACTATCTTCCACGATCCGTCTCTGCCTGGCGGCCAGATCAGTTTCCGGGACTACTACAGCCACTATCCGATCTCGGAGACAGCCACTGGCAACCTCTTCGACGAGGTCACGGGTGCCTTCGATCCTGACGTCCTGAAGGGGGCGGCGGCGAATTTCATGGGCAGCGGCCACGCCTTGCTGCTGGATACCAATCCCTTCGTCAGCCTGCTCGATCACTATGTGGTCGGCGACGGACGCGGCAATGAAAACTTCGCCTTGACCGCGATGCACACCATCTGGGCTCGCAACCACAACTACCACGTCAACTTGCTCGAGGAGTCTGGCTTCCAGGGAACGGCCGAAGAACTGTTCCAGGCCGCCAAGATGGTCAACGAGGCCGAATACCAACGCGTCGTGTTCACGGAGTTCGCCGACATGCTGATCGGCGGCATACGCGGCGACGGCGACCATGGCTTCGAGGAATACAATCCCGATGCCTCGGCTTCGATCTCGCACGAGTTCGCCGCTGCCGTCTACCGCGTTGGCCATTCCCTGATCGGCCAGACGATGACCGTGCTTGGACCGGACGGGCAACCAAAGCAGGTCGCTTTGTTCGATGCATTCCTCAACCCAAGCAACGACGCCGACGTATTCGCGGCGCCGTTGCCTCCCGGATACGTGCCGCAGCCGGGCTACGAACAGCTGGGGGTCAATTCGATCCTCGGAGGTATCGTCACCCAGCAGGCGGAAGACGTGGACTTCAACATCGTTGATGCCGTTCGCAACGATCTCGTTCGCATCAATGCAGACCTGTTCTCCTTCAACGTTGCTCGTGCATGGGATGTCGGGTTGGGAACACTCAATCAGGTCCGCATGGATCTTGCAGCATCGCAGGATCCCTATATCAGGGAAGCGATCGGGTACGCCGGCAACCTGGCTGCCTATACGTCCTGGGAAGACTTCCAGACCCGCAACAATCTGTCGAACACTGTCATTGCGCAGTTCCGCCAGGCCTATCCCGATCTGGTTCTTCAGCAGGGTGATATCGCCAGCTTCCAGGCGATCAATCCCGATATCGCGGTCGCCATCCAGGCGAATGGCACGGGCATCGTGAAAGGTATCGACCGTGTCGATCTCTGGGTC
Organism: Rhizobium sp. S96; assembly: GCF_030382195.1. Taxonomy (NCBI): domain Bacteria; kingdom Pseudomonadati; phylum Pseudomonadota; class Alphaproteobacteria; order Hyphomicrobiales; family Rhizobiaceae; genus Rhizobium; species Rhizobium sp. S96. The sequence continues at coordinate 123,438 of NZ_JAUDRY010000014.1, read as the reverse complement.
GGTGGTCTTGCCGAGCAGCACATCAACAATGGCATGGTCGGCCAGACCTTCTGGGTTGTCCTGCACGAGCAATTCGATCGTCTGCAGGAGGCGGACCGGTTCTACTACCTCAACCGCTTCGATAACTTCGACTTCTACGAAGAGTTCATCGACGGACAGGCCTTCGCGGACATCGTTGCCCGCAATACCGGCCTGACCAACCTTTCGGAGCACATCTTCGAAACCGAGCCGCTGGATGATGAAGACGAAGATGACGGCGACGACCAGCATAATGACGACGAAGAAGAAGACGACGGCCCGACAGGCCCGGTCGACGACGACGATGATGATGAAGACGACGACGGTCCGTCTGGCGGTGACGATGACGAAGACGACGACCCAACCGGACCGGTGGACGACGACGATGACGACCTCCCGTCTGGTGGTGGCGATGATGATGACGATGATGACGACGACAGCCAGTCTGGCGGTGATGACGACGACGATGATGATGACCTGCCGTCCGGTGGCAGCGGTGATGATGACGACGATGAGGACGACGACGGCCCGTCTGGTGGCGATGACGACGATGACGTTCCCGATGACGGTGTTGCACCGTTGCCGGTTGCTGCCAGGACGCTGATCGGGACGGTTGCTGCGGACGTCCTGATCGGGGCCGCGGCTGGCGACACCATCCTCGCCGGAGCCGGTGGCGACATCCTTGTCGGGGATGGCGGCAACGACATCCTGCGTGGCGAGGACGGCGACGACGTGGTGACCGCCGGTGACGGTGACGACAGCGTCAGCGGCGGCAATGGCGACGACGAGCTGCATGGCGGTAGTGGCGACGACATGCTGTTCGGCAATGCGGGCAAGGATGCAATCCACGGTGAAGCCGGTCACGACTTCATCGAGGGCGGGACTGGCGACGACCAGGTCTGGGCGGGAGCGGGCAACGATACCGTGATTGCCTCGACCGGTGATGGCGACGATCAGTACTGGGGTGGCGACGGTGCCGACACGCTCGACTATTCGATAGCCACCGGCAACCTGACGGTCGATCTCGGCAATGGCTTCATGCAGCGCGGCCAGGTGTCGGGTGGGTCGACAGGGACGGATATCGTCTACGGCTTCGAGAATGTGGTGACCGGCTCCGGCCACGACACGATCACGGCGACGGTGGAAGCCAACATCATGGACGGCGGGCTCGGCAACGACACCTTCCGCTTCCTGTCGGCGGCGGCGGCCAATGGCGATACGATCCACGGCTTCCAGCCCGGCGACAAGATCGACTTCAGCTCGATCGATGCCAATACGTCAACCGCGGGCGTGCAGCACTTCACTCTGGGAAGCTCACTGACGGCTGCCGGGCAGATCGCTGTCACCCACGAGGTGCTGAACGGCACCGAATTCACGGTGATCCACGGCAATATCGACGCCGACACCGATGCCGACTTCGTGCTGATGCTGAAGGGCAACCTCAACCTGACGACGAGCGACTTCAACGGCGTCTCGTAACACGGTTGCGACAGTCTTCCCGGCCGGGCGAACCGGCCGGGACGGTGGTTCAAAGCAGAGGGGCATGCCATGACCAAGAAGAAGATCGAGCCGCAATACAAGATCGAAGGACTGCGCGGCATCCTTATCTACCTCTTCGGACTTTCGGGTATCATCAATATCCTGGCGCTGACCGGCGCTTTCTACATGCTGCAGATCTACGACCGGGCACTGACCAGCGGCTCGATCTCGACGCTGGTGGCGCTGTCGGTGCTGGCGATCAGCCTGTATCTGTTCCAGGGCGTCTTCGACATCATCCGCTCGCAGATCCTCATCCGGCTCGGGGCGCGCCTGGATGCGGAACTCGCGCCGATCGCCCACAAGGTGGTGATCGAGATGCCGCGTTTCGGCTACTCGACGTCAGAAGCGATGGAGCGCGGCCGTGATGTCGATACGCTGCGCGGCTTTCTTTCCAGCCAGGGGCCGGTGGCGCTGTTCGACCTGCCCTGGATGCCGATCTATCTGGTGTTCGTCTGGCTGTTGCATCCGATGCTGGGGATGTTGACCGTCGGTGGCGCGGTGGTGCTCACCTTGCTGACGATCGCCGCCGAACTGCTGACGCGGCGCCACTCCCAATCCATGCTGAAGGCGACGGTTGCCCGTAACTCGGTGGCCGATTCCAACGCCCGCAACAGCGACATCATGCACGCCATGGGCATCACCGGCCGGGCGGTCGACCGCTTCGAGCGGGCCAACCGGCGTCACCTCGATTGCCAGACGAGGACATCTGACATCGGCGGTACGTTGTCTGGTCTGTCGAAGGTGTTGCGTATGATGCTGCAATCGGCAATCCTCGGCCTCGGCGCCTATCTCGCCATCCGCGGCGACCTGTCGTCCGGCTCGATCATCGCGTCATCGATCGTCACCGCGCGAGCGCTTGCACCGGTCGATTTGGCTATCGCCCAGTGGAAGGGCGTGGTCAGCGCCAGACGCAGTCATCATCGTCTCACTGAGACGCTTGCTGTGCTGAACGACAAGAGCGGCCATGTCGAGCTGCCGGCCCCGCATGACAGTCTGACGGTCGATGCCATCACTACCGTTGCGCCGACCAGCGGCGCGGTGCTTCTGAGCGACGTCAGCTTCACGCTGAAGGCCGGCCAGGCGCTCGGGCTGATCGGCCCCTCGGGCGGCGGCAAGACGACACTGGCGCGCTCGATCCTCGGTATCTGGCCGGTGCTGCGTGGCTCCGTCAGGGTGGACGGGGCCGATCTCAGCCAGTGGAACGAGGCCTTCTTCAGCGAAAATGTCGGTTATCTGCCGCAGGATGTGGCGCTGATGGAAGGCACGATCGCCGAGAATATTTCGCGCTTTGCCGAGACGGCGGATGCCCGCAAGATCATCCGTGCTGCCAAAGCCGCAGACATTCACGAGTTGATCGTGCATCTGCGCGACGGCTACCAGACCGAGCTCGGCCCGCACGGGACAGCGCTGTCGGCCGGGCAGCGCCAGCGTATCGGACTGGCACGTGCCTTGTACGGCGACCCCTTCCTGGTGGTGCTCGACGAGCCGAACTCCAATCTCGATGCCGAGGGTGAGGAGGCGCTGAGCAAGGCGATCGCCAAGGTACGCGAGCGCGGCGGTATCGTTGTCATCGTCGCCCATCGGCCGAGCGCTCTTGCCGCCGTCGACATGGTGGGCCTCGTCCAGAACGGGCGGCTTGCGGCCTTCGGGCCGAAGGACGACATCATCCAGCCCACCAAGGTTCGCCCGCTGGTCGTGGAAAAGAAGGCTGCAGCCGGCCGTAGCGCGAAGCCGCTTGCCGCTGAATAGGCGACAAGCCAGAGAGCAAGGAGTTCGTTATGGGCGACAAGTTGATCCTGGGATTACCGGACGATGGTCAGGCCAGCGTGGCACCGGCCAACCGCTTCCGTCTCGCAGAGGACGATGACCTCTGCAACAGCAACGGCAAGGGCCCATCCAGGGGCGCTGATCGCCGGCTCTATTCGCTGCCGCTACTGTTCGGGACGCTTGGCGTCATACTCGGCAGCAGCGAGCAGGAAGACGCGGCCCCGGCGACGCCACCACGCAACACAAGTGATGCGGGGCCGCGGATCGCAGGCACAAATGGCAACCTTGCAGCCATCGAGGATGTCGCCGCGTTTCTGCGCGAGATGACCGATGAACTGATGGCGAGTACAGCAAACTTCGCTCGCGGGCGCCACGTTGCCTCCGTACGACTCAGCTTCGAGGACACGCCGCTTGCTCGCTCGCCCAACCTCGCCGACACCGTGCTTCGATCTTACAATGCCAACGATAACGAAGGCCGTATCAATATCAGCGGCGAGAGCTTCCGCTTTCCTCCGTCTGCTGTTGTGCGCTCGGGGCGCCAGCCGATCGGGCAGTCGGGCAGCGGCGGTGGCCACCAGCCTGATGACGATGACGACGAGGATCGCGATGACCACGAGGAACGTGCAAATCGTTTGCCGGTCTCGCTCGGGCGCAACATCCTTGCCAGCGGCATGGTTAATTTGTCGACGCTGATTTTTCTCGACGACCTGCTCGCCAAGACCAATGATCCCGATGGCGACAAGCTCGATGTGCGCAACCTGGTCGTCTCGAGCGGAACAATCACGGCCTACGGTGACGGCATCTGGCTCTATACGCCAGAGCGCGGCTTTGGCGGCAATGTCACCTTCACCTACCAGGTCTCCGATGGGAAGGGCAACATTGTCACGCAATCCGTGATGTCGCTCCTGAAGGCGCCACCACATGAGGTCGAAGGCAGCGAGGCGGATGACCGGTTGCTTGGCACGCCCGGAGACGATCTGGTCACCGCCAAGGGCGGCGACGACTTCGTGTACGGTCGCGAGGGCCGCGACATCATCTTTGCCGGCGATGGCGACGACACCGTCTTTGGTGGTGATGGCGACGACCTGATCCACGGGGAAGCCGGTAACGATCGACTGTTCGGTGGCGGCGGCAACGACGTCCTCTTCGGTGGCGCCGGCAATGACCACCTTCATGGCGAGGACGGCAATGACAGCCTGATGGGCGAGGCAGGTGATGACCGCCTTTATGGCGGCGCCGGCAATGATCGCCTCTTCGGCGAAGCGGGCAACGATACTCTGCTCGGAGAAGCGGGCGACGATCTGCTCGATGGCGGCGATGGCGACGACGATCTCGCCGGTGGCGCCGGCAAGGATGTGGCACTTGGCGGAACCGGGGATGACCGCTTCCGTGCCGGTCTGGTCGAGGAGGATACGCGACAGACGGCGATCGCGACCGGGACGGTGCTCGGCGACGGCGACGACACCTATGTCGGCGGTGAAGGCGACGATACCTACGATGCCAGCGCTGCCGCAGGCGGCGTGGTGGTCGACCTTGCGGCTGGGACAGCAACCGGTTCCGCGATCGGCACAGACAGCCTCGCGGAAATTGAAAACGTCGAGGGCAGCGCCTTTGACGATACAATTGTCGGAGACGACGGAGACAATACACTGGAGGGGGGAGCCGGCAACGATCGATTGAGCGGGGCGGGTGGCCACGACACAGTCCGGGGCAACGACGGCGATGATACGGTCATCGTTACAGTGATCGGCAACGCCGACGTCGATGATGGCAACGACATCTATGACGGCGGTGAAGGGTACGACACGCTCGACCTGTCGGCACTCGTGAAGGCGGTCATTGCGGATATCGAGGCCGGCTATACGGAGAGCGAGGAGATCGGCCGCGATACCATCCTCGGCTTCGAGACGATCCACGGCGGTCGCGGCGACGATCGCTTCTCCGGCGGCAGCGGCGACGACATCCTCTATGGCGGGGCTGGCGACGACCGGCTCGATGGACGCAGCGGCGACGACCATCTGGTTGGCGGCGACGGCAACGACCGCCTCTACGGCAGCACTGGTAACGATGTCTTCCTCGTCATCGCCCACATGGACGGCGACACCGACGGGAATGACGAGATCGACGGCGGCAGCGGCAACGACGTCTATGATGCGTCGGCCACCATCGCAGGGGTCGTGATCGACCTCGAACTCGGCACCGCCTCCAGTTCGGAAATCGGCAACGATGTTCTGAAAAGCGTCGAGAATGCGATTGGCGGTAGGGGCGACGATGTGCTCGTGGCGTCGATCTCCGTCAACGTTCTGACCGGCAACGACGGTGATGATGTCTTCGTCTTCCACTCCGTTGCCGCGGCACGCAACGACGGCAACGGATGGGACGAGATCACGGATTTTCAGGTTGGGGATCGCCTCGATCTGTCCGCCTTTGCGGGCCAAGCGGGTACGCTGATGTTCGCGGGCCTGGAGCTCGATGGAGCGTCGCCGCAGATCGGCCGCGTAAGCTTCTTCTACGAAGCATTGGGCGACGACACGCGGACCGTCGTGCGCACCATCGTCGATCTCGACCATGACGACGACATCCAGATCCTGCTGCGCGGTCATCACGAACTGACCCAACAGGACTTCATTCTCGCCGCACTGGATGGTGGCACCCAAGATGCCGTTAACCAAGCCTGACAATCTGCCCTGCGTCGATTGAAATACTTCGGGAGCAACCAAAGATGACGACAACAGCAAGGACAAACGACAAGACGAAGCGCAATGCCCAGTTCGGGATCTCCTCGCGGGTCATCGTCTCGGCACTGCTGGCCGGTACGCTGGTCTTCGGCGTCGGGGGGTGGGCGGCGCAGGCCAAGCTGTCGGGTGCCGTGATCACCCATGGCCAGGTGGTCGTCTCCGAGCAGGTCAAGACCATCCAGCATCGAGACGGCGGCATCGTCGCGGAGATCCGGGTCGACAATGGCGACCAGGTGAAGAAGGGCGCCGTCCTCCTGGTGCTTGACGACACCCAGACCCGCGTCGAGCTGTCGATCGTCCAGGCACAGATACAACAGCTCGTCGCCACCCACGCCCGACTGATGGCAGAGCGAGATGCGGCCGACGGCATCGCCTTCGAAACACTCGCGCTCGCCCCTGCCATCATTGCCGGGGAGAAGAAGCTGTTCGAGGAAAATCGCCGGATGATCGCCAACCAGAAGGAGCAGCTGCGGCTGCAGATCGGCCAGCTCGAGCAGCAGGTACGTGGCTTCGAGGCTCAGAACCGGTCGAACGAGAGCGAGGCGGAGATCGTCGAGCAGGAGCTGGTCAAGATGGAAAAGCTTCTGCAGAACAGGCTGGTGCCGATCTCGCAGAAGCGCGATCTGCTGCGCCAGCGCGCCCGCATTGAAGGAAGCCGCGGCGAACTGGTCGCCAAGATCGCCGAAGCCGCCGGTCAGATCAGCGAGCTCAACATGAAGCTGATCTCCATCGATCAGACCACCAGGAAGGAAACGCAGACCGAGATCGTCGTCCTCTCGGCCAGGATTGCCGAACTGCGCGAGCGCGAGGTCGCCGCACGTGACAGAATGACAAGGATGGAAGTCCGCGCGCCCGTCGACGGCTCCGTCTACGACCTTCAGATCCACACGATCGGCGGCATCATCGCTCCCGGCGCGGCCGTCATGTCGGTCGTTCCTGATCGCGGCGACCTCACGATCGAGGTTCGCATTTCCCCCGTCGATATCGATCGTGTCACGACCGGGCAGGCTGCACGGATGCGCTTCGTCGCGTTCAATCAGCGTACGACGCCGGAACTCCACGGCGCCGTCGACGTCATCGCCGCCGCAACGACCCTCGACCGAACCACCGGCCAACCCTACTATCTTGCAACGCTCTCCCTCGACGATGCGCACATGCTCAAGGAAAACAAGCTCCTGCCAGGAATGCCTGTCGAAGTCTTCGTTCAGACCGCGGAGCGGACCGCGATGTCATACATCCTCAAGCCGTTCACCGACCAGATGATGAAGGCATTCAGGGAGGAATAGTGCAGGGCCTGCCGGCAAGACCAATAGGTGTATTTGTCATTTTACTGCAGCGTCACCCATAAGTGTTATCTTACTAATATAGTAATGATGGGCTATATTACTGTCGGAGATAATGAGTGGGAGAGCAACATGGTAATTTCCGTGGCGTTCGTGGATGATCATCCAATACTACTTGAAGGATTGGTCAGTCTTTATTCAAATCGAACGGATCTTTCCATCGTTGGTCGCGGCGAGAACGCTGTTGACGCGTTACAGCTCGTCGACGAACTCTGTCCTGACGTGATCGTCCTCGATCTGAGCATGCCCGGCGATCCGCTTGCAGTGATTGAGATTATCGCTCAACGCTATCAGCGCACGCGCATCATCGTATTTACGGCAAGTTCAAGTATCGAGACGGCCATCCAAGTATTGGGCCTGGGGGTCTCCGGTTATGTTCTGAAGGGCAGTACTGCCGCCGACCTTCACGAGGCAATCAAGACGGTTCATGCGGGCAACACCTTCATCACCCCCGGCTTTGCCACCAAGGTCATCATGTCGATGAAAACGGAGTCGCTGCGCCGCAAAGCGCAGACCTCTGCACGGCTGAGTGCCCGCGAGGAGCAGATCGTTGCCTACCTGATGCGCGGCAGCACCAACCGCGAGATCGCCTCCTCGCTCGACATCAGTGAGAAAACCGTCAAGCACTACATGACTGTCCTGATGCAAAAACTGGATGCGCGAAACCGGCTGGAGGTTGTCCTCGCCGCGCAGAAGCTCGACAGCAGCCTTGGCACCACGGGAAAGAGCGTGGTGAACTAGACTAGGCAGCGTTGACGCCAGATGATGACTCCGACCGGGCATCAGTGCCGCTCTGTCTCGACCGTACGGCCGGACATCATTCGCAACCATGGCGGTAGATGGAAGGCGGCCATCAACAGGTACATGGTCGTCATGCCATCCACTGGCAAGGTGCCCTGCATTGCGGAGCAGATCATGTCTGCTCCGCCGCTTGCCAAGGTCAAAATCGCCATGAAGGCGAAGGTCGGCGCCGCTGCGAGGCACAGCCAGCGGGCGATGCTTGCCGCAGTGCCGGTCGTCGTCCCGGGGCCTTGCCGTGTTCGGTTGGCGTAAACCATGACCTCATCCTTGGCCGTATTCGTCGTGAAGGCGCCACCAGATGCCTTGTTCGTTTCGGCCGAGCGGCGCGCGGTCAAGCCATTGATAGACGCCCCAAATGCCGTCGACGCCGCGCGCGTAGCTGGAGTAGGTGTGGTAGACCACGCCGTCCTTGAGCACGAAGGCGCTGATGCCTGGCCTGTCGCGTGTATAGGTGGCTACGTCGGTTCCGGTCATCGCGGCGATCTGGCCGACAGGGGTTTCGCTGCCGCGCAGTTTCCATTCCTGCACGGATTGGCCCGCAGCCTTTGGTGCCGGCGGCTCGCGACGATAGTTATACTCAATCCCGCCTTCACGCTGTTGCTGCTCAGTGAACAGGACGCTGAAGTCGAGATTGAAATCGCTGCCGAAGGAGGATGCCCAATCGAATGTCCATCCCATCCGCTCCTTGAAGGCCTCGAGCTTCGGAAGCGGCGCGCGGGAAACGGCGGTGAAGGCGACGTCATGATTTTCCAGGTGAACGACAACGCCGTTGAACCCATCCGCGATCGATGAGCATGAGGGGCATCCGGCCGTATAATCGGGTCCGAACATGAAGTGATAGATGAGCAGCTGCGACCGACCCTTGAAGAGGTCGGCGAGGGAGGCGCTGCCCTTGGCGGTCTCAAACCGGTAGTCCTTGTCGATCCGAACCCATGGCAGTGCCCGGCGGCGCTCTGCCAGCATATCGCTTTGCCGTGTCAGTTCCTTCTCTTCCGCAAGCAGGTCGAGCCGCGCGGCAAGCCACTCTTCACGTGTGCCCGTGATGTGCATCGTCATTGTACTTCTCCTCTTGATCTCTGTCGGTGCAGTGTACCGCCCCTTGCGGTCGCTTGATGGTCGTGAGCAGACTAGGGTCGAAGCGGGAGAGGGTGGGAGTTACAAGTTTGGCGGGATTTCGATGGACGAGGTGATCATCGCGGCAGCGAGGCTGCTTGCGACCGGCGATCTCCTTGGTGCTTTAAAGAGGGTGGCGTTGCGAGACGATGCGCCGGCGCTCGCGCTTCGCGGTATCGTCATGGCACAGCTTGGTGATCTCGTCCGGGCGAAGGTCCTACTGAAGACGGCGGCCCGCGCCTTCGGGCCGAGGGAAGCTGTCGCGCGGGCGCGCTGTCTCGTCGCCGAAGCAGAAATCGCACTGGTCTCGCGCGATCTTGCCTGGCCGGCCAAGACGCTGACCGCCGCTCGAGAAGTGCTGGAAGCTCATGGCGATCGCCTGAACGCGGCGCATGCGCGCCATCTCGAAGCGAGGCGGCTGCTCCTCATCGGCCATCTCGACGAAGCCGAACGGCTGCTTGTTGGCGTCGATCCAATACAGCTTCCGGCCTCCTTGCGAACGGGATACGAACTCGCCATCGCAGGGATCGCCATCCGCCGCCTCAAAACCGACGTTGCACGCGCGGCGCTCCATCGCGCAGGAAACGCCGCGCGCGAGTCGGGCATTTCTTCGCTGAGTGCCGAGGTCGACAGAGCGTCCGAAGTCCTCAGAGCGCCGGCGGCACGGTTGGTCGGGCAGGGCGAGGAGCGCTTCCTGATGCTACAGGAAGTCGAGACGGTACTGGCATCAGGCGCGCTTGTGGTCGATGCATGTCGCTATGTCGTCCGAGACCGTGACATGATCGTTTCGCTGACGACGCGACCGGTGCTGTTCGCGCTGATGCGTGCGCTGGCGGAGAATTGGCCGAGAGATGTGTCGCGGCACATCCTCGTTGCCCGTGCGTTTAAGGGGAAGGACGCCGATGATTCCCATCGTGCGAGGCTGCGGGTCGAGATTGGGCGGCTCCGCGGCGAGCTTCATCATATCGCCGATATCAGCGCTACCAAGGACGGTTTCGTGCTCGCCCCTCGGCGCGCCACCAATGTGATTATCCTGGCGCCACCGGTCGAGGAGCAGAATGGCGAGATCCTGGCATTCCTGGCGGATGGGGAGGCTTGGTCGAGTTCAGCGTTGGCGATCGCAATCGGATCGAGTCCGCGCACCGTGCAGAGGGCCCTTGATGCGCTTGCTGAAGCAGGCAAGGTACAATCGTTTGGACGAGGGCCGGCACGCCGTTGGACGATCCCATCGCTGCCAGGCTTCCCGTCAACTTTGTTACTCCCAGGTCCACTGCCAACCAGTAGGATAGACCAATGAAACAGAGCAAGGCTGAAATACTTCGCGAATATGGTCCCTTTCCTGACGTCAATCACGTGGCGGGTGTCACCTATGACGGCCGACATGTCTGGTTTGCCTCTGGCGACAGGCTCAATGCGCTCGATCCCGATGCCGGCGACGTTGTGCGCTCGATCGACGTTGCCGCACAGGCCGGCACGGCCTTCGACGGACGCTATCTCTTTCAGATTGCGGAAGGGCAAATCCAGAAGATCGATCCGAAGACGGGTACGGTGCTGAAGACGATCCCAACGCCCGCCAAGGGGGGCGATTCCGGCCTCGCCTGGGCGGAGGGGACGCTTTGGATTGGAGACTATCGCGGTCGAAAGATCCATCAGATCGATCCGGAGACGGGTGCGCTTCTCCGCAGCATCGACTCCAACCGGTTCGTTACCGGTGTGACGTGGATCGATGGCGAACTCTGGCATGCCACCTGGGAAGGCGAAAAGAGCGATATCAGGCATCTTGAGCCTGAGAGCGGGCGCGTACTGGAACTCATCGAGATGCCGCCCGGTCTCACGGTCTCGGGGCTTGAGTCAGATGGAGGTGATCGTTTTTATTGCGGTGGCGGCGATAGCGGCAAAGTCCGCGCGGTCCGTCGGGCGCGCTAACCCGAAGGCTGGTGGCATTGGAGCGACGTGTTCCGGTTCGATGTGTAACAAACGGGACGCTGTCGTGGCTTGCCGATAATCCAGTTGCCGATTGCCGTGACGGAATCCTTGGGCCATCCGCGTTCGTCGCATGGAAGCTTCCGGATTCCAGTCGTCGCTTTTGCTTCGCCGGCGACCCAGATGTAACCGGGCACCGACGGAAACTGGATGGCTTCGAGGATCTGCGGCAATCTCGTCGGCCCATTAATTCCTCCAAAGCCGGCGTGCCAGGTCACATCGCGGAGCGCGCAGAGGTCCGGCAGGGTGTCGTCCAATTTCGGAACTTCGACGTGAGCGATAAAAGGGCGTTCGCATGTCTTCTCATCGAGTATGCGTACAACTGCGGGTGATCCCGTCGCGTCGGCAACAAACAACATCCACCTAGCGTCGTCCAGCGGCGTGTATCTGTGGAGCAGTGACGCCGGTTTCGTCACGCGGGATTGCGTTCATCGCCCAATCCGAGGCGATGCCGCCTTCATGCACGACGAAATCGACGGTAATGGATGCCGCTTCGCGGGCCCATCGTCGGACCGTGTAAGACCGGAGACTTGAGCGCAGGTGGGCTGGCATCTGCCACCGGCCGTCCACCAGGTTGGGAGATCACGCGGCCGCGCTTCCATCGGGCGATGCGCTCCCTTTCGACCATGATCATGCCATCCCGCTAGTTGCCAATCTGTCCGATGCCGCGAGTTCCGCTGGAGATCATCCCGTCATCGGTGGAAAAGCTCAGCCATTCACCAGCATTGAGCGCCGTCGCCGGACATCCGTCGGGGGCAGGCCTGCCCGCACGAGCCCATGACTGACCGCAAGATTGAGCAAGCCACCGTCTTCACTTGCATCAAAAGCGGATCAGTTCGATATCCCGGTGGGCCGCGCCGATCTGTACGGCGATTGCACTGTCTGGCCCGAGCGTAGGACGCCTCCGTCGGCAAGCTCCACTCGCCTTGTTTCGGCGGTCGAGGTCATGATGTCGGATCGTGCCTTGAGGATCAGGCCCGGGGCGACATAACCGGCTGCTAGCGGGCCTCCGGTTCCCAACCGTCCGCCGGCGACGAGACCGCGGCGGGATCCGTGAGGAGTTTGCTGGTCATGCCGTGGATTTCGAGTGCCTCTGCCCAGATCTCGCGATGCTGGTTGCTGCGCGCCAGCCAGCGGGTCGCGATGTCGAATGCGACCGGATAGTGGTCGATAGTGCGATCTTCGCGGCAACCTCGATGCGAACACTAGTGGATATTAATCATATCTTGTTTCTTTCCTCGATGAGTCCACTGCGATGTCGAAGTCCGCGACAGTAGTTTGCCGATGTTCACCGCGTCGCAGGCGACCTGTTCGAAATCGCGTCGGAACTCAATTGCCGGTTTAGCAGCACGGGAATATTTTAGTTGTCAGCAATAGAAACGTCCGGCAACATTGCTGCCTAGCTGATTGAATTGAGTGATGTTGCCACCAGTAGGTCGGGGGACGGGCATGTGCGCCGAGCATGTTGAACGTCGATTGGCGGCTATCCTCGCTGCCGATGTGGTGGGCTACAGCCGTCTGTTGGAGGCCAACGAAGAGGACACGCTAAATGCTCTTCGTCTTCATCGCAGAGAGCTCTTTGATCCCGCCGTCGCAAGTCACGGCGGGCATATAATCAAAGTAATGGGCGACGGTTTCCTGGTCGAGTTCGGCAGCGTGCTCAGCGCCGCACGCTGCGCTGTTGAAATCCAGCGCGGGATGCTGGAGCGCAACGTCGGTATTCCAGCGGACAGACATATCGCGTTCCGGATAGGCCTCAATTTGGGTGACATTGTCTTCGATACAGATGACTTTCATGGGGATGGCATAAACGTTGCCGTGCGGCTGCAAGCGCTCGCTGCTCCCGGCGGCATCGCCTGCTCGGCGCCTGTGCGTCATGAAGTCGGAAACAAGCTTGGTTTCGACTTTGCCGACCAGGGCGAGAGGACCGTCAAGAATATCTCGCGTCCAGTGCATGTCTATTTTGCCGACTGGGGCAACGAAAGCTTGAGCGACCAGCTTCATATTGCCGTGGGCACTCACACACAGGCATCATCCAGCAAGCCGTCGGTTGCGATCCTGCCGTTCGCCAACATCAGCAATGACGCAGCGCAAGAGTTTTTTAGCGACGGCATCACTGAGGACATCATCACCGACCTGTCGAATGTTTCAGGTCTGTTTGTGCTGAGCCGCAACACCGTCTTCACGTGGAAAGGCCGAACCGAGAACCTCCAGCGTATCGCCAGAGAACTCGGCGTCGCCTATGTCGTCGAAGGTAGCGTCCGCAAGGCCGGCAACCATGTGAGGATCAATGCCGAATTGATCGAGGCGGCAAGTGACGGTCACGTCTGGGCCGCGCGTTACGACCGTGACCTGACTGACATCTTCGAAGTCCAAGACGAGATCGCAAAGGCGATCGTCGAGCAGCTGAAAGTCAAGTTGCTCCCGGAGGAAAAGCGGGCGATCGAGCAGGCGCCAACGGAGAGCGTGGAGGCTTACACGCACTATTTGAGGGGGCGCGAGTACTACCACATCGCCTCGAGATCAAACCATTTGATGGCTAGGCAGAGCTTTGCAAGGGCGATCGAATTGGATCCAGGTTACGCTCGCGCCTATGCCGGCGTAGCGGTTTGCGACGCGCGTCTCCGCTCTCAGTTTGGCTTGGAGATCTCGGTGAATGACATTCTTTCAAACACGGCAAAGGCCCTCGCCATCGATCCGAATCTGGCGGAGGCGCATGCGGCCCGAGGATTTGCATTGGCGGTCGCCGGCAATCGCGCCGAGGCGGTTTTCGCATTCGAGCAGGCTTTGTCACTCGGCCCGAGTTGCCACGAGGCCAATCGGTATTACGCTGAGTTTTGCGTCACCGAGGGGCAATTCGAGCCTGCGGCGAGATACTTTCAGCGCGCGTTGGAAATCAAGCCGGCGGATTACGGTGCACCCATCATGCTTGTGAACGTCTTTCGTTCACTCGGACAGTTAGACCGGGCACAGAGCTACGCTCGTATCGCGATCAGGAAGGCTGAGCAGGAAATGCGGTTACATCCGGAAAACGCTAACGTCGCTTGTCTTGGAGCGACCGCCTTGGCTTTTCTTGGTATCAGCGATCGGGCGCTGGAATGGCTGGCCCGCGCTCTGGAAACCGACCCAAACGACATAAACATCCAATACAATGCTGCCTGTACCTATGCGCTGCTCGGCGAGGTTGATCGAGCGATCGATGTGCTGGAAGGCTGGATGCCTCAAGTCGGCGCTGAGATGAGGCTTTGGTTCATGCACGATTCCGATCTGGATTCCATTCGCGAGAACCTTCGGTACCTGAAGTTGGTTGAGCTTTACGCATAATACCCCTTTACATTTAGCCAACTGTTTTCAATACTACTTTACGACGTGCTAAAATTCATCGGACGGCGATGGCCGGCTTTGGCAAATACAGGGTCTTTTGGAGGGGTGGATGGGCACCCGATTCAGACTTTTTGTACAGCCTCCTTTTGAGCATGCTCGGACCAGTCCCGAGACTATTGAGGTGTCATCTCCGTTGGGGAGTTTAGCAGCGGGACCAGCTGACAGACTCATGTTTGTTGTGGAGCCGGTCGGCAAGACCCGTCCTTACGGTGTGAACCGTGGGCCGCTGGGGACGCCGTACATTTATCTGCCTCCCTGGACGGGAAAGATCTCAGAGCCGGCGGTTCCTGACGAGTACGGCAACTTCGACTACCTTCAGCCTAGTATGCCTGGCTTCGAAGCAGCGCATGTCTTCGGTTGCGTCCGGTTCACGCTGGATGTGTGGGAGCGTTATCTCGGGCAGTCGCTTGTCTGGCATTTTCGCGATCACTTCGATCGCATGGAAATTTCTATCCTGCCGCAATGGAACAATGCTCAGTACGGTTACGGCTTTCTTGAGGTCGGCAGTCAGTTCGAGAAGGATGGACGCATCCTCCCCTTCACCCTGGATTTCGATGTTATCGCCCACGAGGTCGGGCACGCGATCATTTTCAGCGTACTTGGCGTGCCGCGCCCGGGAACCGAATACCCCGAATACCTCGGCTTTCAGGAGGCCTTCTCCGACTGCGTGTCGCTGATCGCGGCCATGCATTTTCCGTCTGTAATCGACAATGTTCTCGAGGAGACGCGCGGCAACCTCTACCGGGCAAACAGTCTCTCGCGCTTTTCAGAATTTTCGCCGCATCGTCAAATACGGTCTGCAAACAACAAGCGGACAATGGCCGAGTTCGCTCATGGGTGGAAGGATGAGCACGAGCTCTCGCAGCCGCTGACCGGTGCAATGTTCGATATCCTTGTCGACATCTTCCATGAAAGCCTGGTGGAGCGCGGTTTGATTTCGCGCGCCGTTGAAGATCTCGCGGATATTGCCGAGTTCGATCCAACCGCCGAGGCGCGGGTCCAAAATGCTTTCGACCGCGCGTTTGCGCGAAATTCGGATGGGTTTGTCGAGGCGCTGCTCGATGCGAGAGACATCGTCGGGAGCTATATGGCGGAAACCTTGTGGACTCTTGCCGCGGACTTTCTGGACTATGGCGACGTCGTGAGCGCGATGCTCGCGATTGATAAGGCCGAAAGTGGTGGCCGATTCACAAGGATCATCAGCAGGAATTTCGGGCGTCGGGAAATCGGTGAGGTACATGCCGGCATGCACCTCAAAGGCGGCGAGCGTCGTAGCCACGTCTTCTCTGCGCGTACACTCCTGCCGATAGACTATCTCGAATGTCCGAAGATGGACTATCGCGAGAAGCTTCTACTGTCGAGATTAATTAGCGGTCAATAATCAGGTCGATGGAGGGAAACGTGGCAGACAATGAAACCTTGCTCGGCGTATCATCAGTGTACTTGTTCGGGCGGACGCTTAGCGATGTGATTTTCAGAGGCAGTGTTTACGACCCTCTAGGAATCCCTCGCGCAGGAGTGAACAATTTTCTGAGAAACCAGCTTGCTGCGGACGGCGCCAAACTCGCGCGAATCTATGCGTTCTCTTTCGAGGGTGCTTTTATCGAACTTAGCCGACCGGCAATCTTCGTCGTCCACGGCGCAGGTTCGGATCCCGATGATCCTCCTCCCAGCGATCTGGGATATGAGAGGTTATCTCGGTCCCCCGGTTCGAGCGCCCGAACGGGACTTGGCGCCCAAATCGGATCTCTTGCCAAGGACATGAGGGTTTGGATCTATGACAAGGGCGACCTCTCGATGAGGCTCGATGCCGAAACAGGAACCTTTGAACAAATCCTGCTTGCAGGTGAGGTTTCGACTGACCTTCGAGCAGGAATGTCTAGATCGGGCGGCGCCCTGTCACGCTCTGGCGGCGTAATGTCTAGATCGGGCGGGTTCATACCTCGCAGATCAGGGGATAACGATTAATCTACAGATAGTGACGGATCTTGGAGGCTAACATGTCTGGCAACAAGGCGGAAGTTGAGATCGATAGCTTAAGCGAGCCGCAAGTGGAGGTGTCTTTGGATGACTACAAGCCTTTTAAACTCATAGGTCATGGCTTTAGCAGAAAGACGATCGATGCATACGTATGCACTAATGAATACGGCAATGTCGTCGTTCCAAACATCGATGTAACCATTGACACGAATGCAACGAGCACCGACCGCTTTCTGTCGGTAATCGCTCACGCGGGGCTTGGCGCTGAAACTGGGAAGGTCTTCTGGGTTGCCGTAAGCCTGAACGGTATCTTCCAAAGCGCCCGAGAAGGATTGGAGGTCGTTTGACTTTCGAGAGCGGTGATCACTGCGGGGCCATGCCTCCTCAGCGTTGTGACGCGGCATGGCTACATCGCACCTGACGGGATCGTTCGCGGGAAGCCGATGACGGTTTTTGACAAGATATCCCCGTGTTTTCACCGTTGCTCCGCCTGTCGGGATGAGGCGCGTCTGGGAACGGCAGAGCGAGCCATCGTTTGCGGTTGAAATCTGGCCGTATCGTTTTCCAGGATTTATGCGGCGGGCTAGGTGGCGAAAGGAAAGGTCCAACTAGGGTGTTGCTCAACATCCGGCCACTCACACCTCAACGGCGCAGCAAAGGCAGCAAGTCATTCCCCTGACGCTTGATCTCGTTGAGGTAAGGCGTGTCCGAGAGCACGAAATGGGTGATGCCCAAGTCCTGATACTTGCGCAGCGACCGCGCGACGTCTTCGGCCGAACCGACCAGCCAGGTCGTGCCGGCGCCGCCGCCGCCATATTTGCCGGGAGCGGTGTAGAGGTTGTCGTCGAGAACGTCGCCGGCCTGGTGCAGGTCGAACAGTCGCTGCTGGCCGACGGCGACCGCTCGACGGTGGTCGCTCCAGCTGGCGCCGTTGCCCTTTGCCATCTCCGCCACCTTCGCTTCCGCGTCGGCCCAAGCCTGCTCGGTCGTGTCGCGCACCAGCGCGGTGATCCGGAGCCCGAATTCGAGCGGTGGCAGATCCCGGTCGAGTTCGCGGCTCAGCGCCCTCAGGCGCGCGATGCGTTCGCGGATGCCATCGAGCGGCTCGCCCCAGAAGAGCTGGACATCCGCCTCGGTGGCAGCCACCCTTTCGGCCGCCTCGGAGGCGCCACCGAAATAGAGTTTCGGATGGCGGCGATCGCCGTTTGCCCTGATGCGGGGCACGACGGTTGATTCCGAGACGCCGAAGTGCTCGCCGTCATAGCTCACGTTTTCCTCAGTCCAGAGCCTGCGGACCAGCCGCATGAACTCCCCGGTGCGGGCGTAGCGCTGCGACTGGTCTCCCTCACTGTCGCCATAGGCGGCGAGATTGTCGAGGCCGGAGACGATGTTGACGCGAACCCTGCCGCCGGTGAGATGATCGAGTGTCGCAGCGGCGGAGGCGAAATTCGCGGGCCGCCAGTAGCCGGGGCGGATCGCGATCAGAGGCTCGAACGTCGTCGTGCTCGCCGCAAGGGCTGCGGCGACGGTGAAGGTGTCTGGTCTGCCCCAGCCGGTACCGATGAGCGCGCCTTTCCAGCCATGCTCCTCGAGCGCGCGGGCCTGTTCCGTCAGCGCGGCGAGGCCGTTGTGATTTTCGACAACGGTGTCGCCACGATGGCCCGGCCTTGTGTCATTTGGGATGTACCAAAGGAATTCGCTGTCTTTGCTCATGTTGGCCTGCGCTTGTGAAATCAAACAGTGAAATCCGAGATCGCCATTCCGCTATCGCGATGCGAGACGCTCGATCGCGTTGCGGGCGGCGATGGTCCGGATCATGTGGCTTTGCGGCGCATGGGAGCGCGCCGTGATGGCGTCGCGATGATGGCGCTCCAGCTGGAAGTCGCGGTTGAGGCCAGGATTTCCGGCAAGCTCGAGGGCGAGGCTCGTGATGGCGACCGCGTTGTCGATAACGACATGACGGACATGCATGCCATCAAGTCCGACGACCTTCCCGGCATCGACGTCCTCGCCGAGCGAGCGCAGCAATCGGGCATTGGTCGCCAGCCGCACCTCGATCTCGCCCAGGCCGTCCTGAATGCGGGGAACGGTCGAGAGCGGCGCGCCGAGGCTTGCCGGTGTGTGGTGGGCAGCGAAGGCGAGCACCCGGTCGCGCGCGGAAAGCGCAACACCGTGGTAAACCGCCGCAATCAGCGAAAAGAAGAAGGCGGTCGCATGTTCCTCGCGGCGCAGCGGCTCCGAGGCCGGCTGGGCTTCGATGATGTCTTCGAGCGGAATGACGACGTCGTCGAGAATTATGTCGTCGCTGGCGGTCGCGTGCATGCCGGCGGCGTTCCAAGCCTTCTCGATGCGCAGGCCGGGGCTGTCTGTCGGGACGAGGAAGGAAGCCAGGCGCGGTTCCGGCTCGTCCGTCAGTGCCAGTAGCGCTACCCATTTGAGAACGGGAATACCGGTGACGTAGCTCTTGTGGCCGGTGATGCGCCAAGTGCCGCCGTCGCGGCGGGCGATGGTCTCGGGCAGCGCGCCGTGGGCCGGGGAGCCGATGCGCGGCTCGGCTTGGGCGGCGTTTATCAGGGCGGGGCCATGCCTGTTGGCCGAGAGCACGCGGTCTGCGAGGTGCGCCGGCCACTTGGCGAAGCGGCGCAGGCTGTAATGGCTGTTGTAATGCATGGCGAGCACGAGCGCGGTCGAGGGTTCGCCGCGCGCGATCTCGCTGATCACCGCTTGCGCCTCGGCAAGGCCGCCGCCGTGGCCGCCATGCTCGGGCGCGTTCACCAGCCCAAGCAGGCCGGCCTCGAAGAGACGCGTGAAGTTCTCGAAGGGGAACTCTCCCGTTGCGTCATGGTGAGCGGCGCGTTCGGCAAAATCGACAGCGAGGCGCCGTGCCTTGTCGACCGGATCGATCTTTTCCTGAAGCATGATGTGCTCTCCCGATCAGGCCACTGCGCGCCGGTCGAAGGCGTCGATGTGGCGCCGGTCGACCCAGTCGGCGATGTCGAAATCTGCGGCGAGGAAGCCGAAATCGCGCAGGAAGTCCTTGTAGTGGCCGATCGCATCCACCAGATCGGGCTGGAGGCCAAGACCCAGGTGCTTGTGGATATCGGGGCCGTTGGCAGCGAGAACCTGCTCTTCCGTGGCACCCGCCTCACGCGCGACGAAGCGCCGTGTTTCATCGGGATGCGCTTCGGCCCAGGCGCTCGCCTTGAAGATCGAGTCCAGCAGGCGAGTGACGAGATCCGGCCGCTCGTCCGCCAGCAGTTCGTCCACCGTCAGGACGCGCGGCGAGCCGGAGTTGATACGAATCTTCGGATCGGGGTGAAAGCCGAACTCGGCCACCTGCACAGCGCCGATCAGGTTGGCGACATTGATGCCGGCCGTGCCCTTCACGTAGATGGCATCCACATCACCGCGGATGAGGGCCGCGACTTCCTCGCCATAGGCCTGCCGGCGCTTCAGCCCGAAGAGCGATGGGCCTTCCTGCGTCGACAGCACCGAGTCCGAGAGCGCGATGTCGATGATCTCGACATCGTCGAGCGCCAGACCTTCCAGCGAGAGTGCCGAAAGCAGCCCCTTCAAGGCGGTGGCGCGCATGAAGTCGACGATGCCTTCCGGGCGACGGGCAATGCCGAAGCGGCGCCCCTTCAGGTCCTTCATGGTCTTGATGCCGGTTTCCCGCAGGGTGATAATCGCCTGGAACTCGTCGGTCCAGGTAATCCCGATCAGCCGCGTCTTGCGGCCCTCGGAGCGGGCGCGGATCGGCGGGACATTGCCGCCATGGCGAAACGACCAGTCGAGCGTGTGGTTGAAGTGGCTCTGGCGGATGTTGCGGTCGGGAGAATCGATGATCGACTTCAGCGTCACGCCGTCCTTGCGGAAGTTCTCCTCGAGATAACCGAGTTGCGCGGCAAGGCCGACGGGTGTCGGCACCGGGCAGCGCGTGTACCAGATTTCGGAAATCGCATTACGTGTCATGGCGGTTCTCCTAGTGGCGCAGGCCGGCTTGCTTCATCAGCGGCAGGACCTCGGCGCCGAAGAATTCGAGATCGTCGCAGAAGTCGAAGAAGCTGAGCTGCAGGCCATCGACGCCGGCCTCCTTCAGCTTGACGAACTGATCGACCACCTGCTCCGGTGAACCGATGACGCGGATGTTGCCGCCGATGGAGCGGTATGGATCCTGGGGATCGCGGCCCTTCCATGCCTGCGCGTCCGAGTTCAGCGACTGGAAGCCCTGCGGCGAACGCTGGTCGGCATGGGCGACGATACGGTCGGCGAGTTCCCAGGCCTCCTTCTCCGTCGGCCGGCAGATCACCATCGGGTTCAGCAGTGTGCGCACCGTGCGCCCGACGCCGATCGCCGCGTCCTTGACGCGTTTCGTGTGCGCCGGCAGCGATTGCAGTGCGCTGTCGATGTCGGCGCCTGTCGGGCTGGTGATGAAGACGATATCCGAGTAGCGGCCGGCAAAGGCGATGCCGGCATCCGAACCGGTGGCGTTGACGAGGATCGGGCGGCCGAAATTGGGTTTCGGCGTGACGAAGCCGCCGCCGAGCTTCCAGCTGCTCTCGCCTTCGAAGGAGAAGTTCTCATCGTCGCTCCACAAGCGCTGCACGACCTCGAGGAATTCGGCCGCCAGTTCATAGCGCTTGTCGTGCTCGATGCGCGGCCAGCCGAACATTTCGTGTTCGACCGCGCGGTGGCCGGTGACCACATTGATGCCCCAGCGTCCGCCGGTGATGTGATCGAGCGTCGCGCCGAACTTTGCCAGATGCAGAGGGTGCCATGGGCCGTAAAGCACATGCATGGTCGAGATCAGCATGATCTTCTTGGTGAGACCCGCAAGTGCTGCCGTCGAGACGAAGCTGTCGAGCGCTTGGCCGTCGAAGATGCCGCCATAGCCGCCCTTCGGCAGCCACTGCGACAGAGCGAAGACGAGATCGAAGCCGAGTTCCTCGGCCTTCAGCGTCAGTGCCTTGTTGTAGTCGAAGCGCCAGTCGGTCGAGCGCTCGAGCGTCGATTGCGTCCAGCCGCCTGCCTGTATCGGCAGGAAGAGGCCGAGCAGCACGGGCTGCTTCAGCGCCTGCGACAGGGGACTATCCGGGAAGTCGGTCGGGGCGGCGAATTTTGGCAGGCCGACGATCGAGCCGGGAAGATGTTGAATGGACATGGTTGTTCTCCCGTTGATCCGGCTCAGGACGCTGCGACATAGGCAAAGGCAAGGCTGCCCGCGATGCCTTCGCCGCCGATGGTGTGGTCGGAAATCCGCTTGTTGTAGATCGTGAGTTCCGGCTGGCTGACGATGTCGATCGCCGGAACGTCCTCGACGAGGATCTGCTGGATCTGGCGCCACTGCTCGACGCGCTTGGCCGGATCGACCTCGATGGCGGCCGCTTCGAGCAGTTCATCGACCTTGGGGTTGCTGTAGGCGGCGCCGTTCGAGAAAGGGACGCCCGGCTTGAAGTTCTTGCTCCAGTAGAGGCGCTGCACGCCGACCGTCGGATCGAAGAGGTTGCTCATGCCCTCGAAGGCGAAGTCGAAATCGCGGTCGGTGTAGATGCGCTTGGTGTAGGTCGCGAAATCCTGGCTGCGGACGGTGGCGTCGATACCGACCTTGGCGAGCGCCTGGCGGATATATTCAGAGCCGCGTGGATAGGTCTCGCCGCTCGGCACGTAGTCGAGGTTGATGCGGGCGCGGATGCCGTCGGCGCCGCGCGGATAGCCGGCTTCGTCGAGCAGCTTCTCGGCTGCGGCGAGATCGATCGGATAGGTCTTGAGGTCAGGCACGTACCACTTGGCGAGATTGGGATTGATCGGGCCGGGAATGGCGGCACCGTAGCCGTAGTTGATGGTGTTGAGGATGACGTTGCGGTCGATGACATGCGCGAAGGCACGACGTACGCGCACATCCTTGAATAGCGGGCGCTCAAGGTTGAACTCGATGCGGCTGACGCCGTTCTGGTATTGATAGCCCTTGGTCTCGAAGGCAAGCGTCTCGACGGCCTGAAGGCGCTCCAGATCGCTGAGCGGAACCGGCGTTGATGGCGCCAGATCGATTTCGCCGGTCTCGATCGCGATCGAGCGGGCGGCGGCATCCGGAATGAAGCGGATGATCAACTGGTCGAGATAGGGGCGGGGCTGGTCCCAGTATTCGGCATTGCGCTCGTAGACGATATGGCTGCCGCGCACCCATTCCTTGAACTTGAAGGGGCCGGTTCCGATCGGCGCCAGGTTGGCCGGGTTTTCAGCGACCTTGGTGCCTTCGTAGATGTGGCGCGGCACGATGGGCGTTTCGGCGGCTGCGAGCGCGGTGATCAGATAGGGTGCCGGCTTGGAGAGCTTCAGGACGGCGGTCTGCGCGTCGGGCGTTTCGATGTCGACGAGATTGAGGAAGGTGTTGCGGCCGCGCGGGTGCACTTCCTTCAGCGTCTTGATCGAGAAGGCGACGTCGGCGGAGGTGAAGGGCTGGCCGTCGTGCCATTTCACGCCGTCACGCAGCTTGAAGGTATAGGTCAGCCCATCGGGACTGATGGTCCATTCCTTGGCCAGCAACGGCTTCGGATTGAGCTCGAAGTCGTAGGTGAGAAGGCC
Organism: Rhizobium sp. S96; assembly: GCF_030382195.1. Lineage (NCBI taxonomy): Bacteria > Pseudomonadati > Pseudomonadota > Alphaproteobacteria > Hyphomicrobiales > Rhizobiaceae > Rhizobium > Rhizobium sp. S96. The sequence goes on along the minus strand of NZ_JAUDRY010000014.1, from coordinate 100,190 downwards.
TTCCGTGGTCTTCGGCGAGACATAGACCGCGTTATAGGCCGTATGCGCGATCGTCGTCAGGACGGGCGGCTCGGCAGCCAGCAGAAGCGTTGCCGAACCGCCGCGCGTCGCGGTGGCCGCGAAGGCTGGTAGCCGACCCGTCGCGGTGACGCCGAGCGCGACCGAGGCGAGCAGAAAGCTGCGGCGTGTGGGTGCGGGAAATAGTGACATCGTGTTCAACCCTCATGATCCAGGGGCCGTGCCGGCCCGCTTCAGTGCCATTCCGCGGATCGATCCTGCTTTAGAGATTTTTTGCCCCATCAGTGCATTGGAGTGGGATAAAAACCTAAAATGTGTCGATATGCGGTATTAGATTGCTAAAAGTGCGTGAAAGTCCGCTTACGTTGGAATTATCTACCAATATGGATTTGACAAAACCCACAGATTTAGTCAACTACTAAGCGGCACGACGAGGTGAAATCTTTTCAGATCGCGAGGTAGGAGCACATGTCGGCTTACAGGCGGATCGGTCGAACGATCAGCAGGACGATCATTCAGGCTGTGCCTACGATGCTTGGGATCGTCATCCTCAATTTCTTCCTGCTGAAGCTGGCGCCCGGCGATGCGGCCGATGTGATGGCGGCCGAATCCGGTTCGGCCACGGTCGAGACGATGGCGGCGCTGCGCGAACGCTTCGGGCTGGACAATCCGATCCTGGTGCAGCTCGCCAACTACCTGAACAATCTCGCGCATTTCAGCCTCGGCTTTTCGCCGCGCTACGGCATGTCGGTCGCCGATCTGATCGGCCAGCGCCTGCCGGGCACGCTTCTGCTCATGCTCGCGGCGTTGACGATCGCAATTGCGGTCGGATTGCTTCTCGGTTCGCTGATGGCTACCTTCTCAGGGCGTCTGCCGGATCGCATCATCTCGGTGATTTCGCTGCTGTTCTATTCGATCCCGGGCTTCTGGATCGGCCTGATGCTGATCCTGCTCTTCTCGGTCAAGCTCGGCTGGCTGCCGAGTGGTGGCGACAGCACGATCGGCTCGCGGCTCACGGGTTTCCCGGCGCTGCTCGACAGAGCCCGCTACATGGTGCTGCCCGCAACCTCGCTCGCGCTCTTCTATCTCGCGATCTATGCTCGGCTGACGCGCGCCTCGATGCTGGAGGTGAAGTCGCAGGATTTCGTGCGCACCGCGCGCGCCAAGGGGGTCTCGCCATTCGTGCTGACCACACGGCACGTGCTTCGCAACGCCCTCATTCCGATCACCACCATGGCCGGCATGCACTTCGGCGGGATGCTCGGCGGCGCTGTCGTGGTCGAGACAGTCTATAGCTGGCCGGGCCTCGGGCGCCTTGCCTTCGAAGCCGTCATGGCGCGCGATTTCAGCGTGCTGCTTGGCATCCTTTTGCTTTCGTCCTTCCTCGTGATTGTCGCCAACGCGGCTGTCGACCTCCTGCAGGCGTGGATCGATCCTCGAATTGGAGCAAGCCGATGAACAGTCAGAAACTCGGAACATTGGCCGGTCGGGCGATCGACTTCGCGCCGCAGGCAAAGGCGGAGACTGCCCCGCAAGTAGCGGAAGCGCCGAAGCAGCCGCGCTGGACGCATATCCATGCGCCCGATGTCCGCGCCTCGGTTTCAGGTATTGCCTGGCGCGGCGTGAGTCGGGAGCTCAAGATTTTTCTTGCGAACTACAACGCGCTGTTCGGCACTGCGATCCTGCTTCTGGTTGCCCTCTCGGCGCTGTTTGCGCCGCTTATCTTCCCGGGCGATCCGCTGGAGATGGTGGCGCGGCCCTTTCTCTGGCCCGGGCGGAACCCGGCCTATCCGCTGGGCACAGATTCGATGGGGCGCGACGTGCTGGCCGGCATCGTGCATGGCGCACGCATTTCGCTGACCGTCGGGCTGGCGGCAACCGCGCTCGGGCTGACGGCGGGGATAGTGATCGGCGCCGTTGCCGGCTATTTCGGCGGACTGGTCGACGATATCCTCGTCAAATTCATCGAGATATTCCAGACCATTCCGAGCTTCGTGCTGCTCGTCGTTCTCGTCGCCATCGCGCAGCCGACGACGGCAACCGTGACCATCGCGATCGCGATCGTCTCCTGGCCGACGGTGGCGCGGCTCACGCGTGCTGAATTCCGGGCGATCCGTGAGAAGGATTATGTCCAGGCCGCTCGCAGCCTCGGCTTTGGCCACAGCCGCATCATCTTCCGCGAGATCCTGCCCAATGCGCTGCCGCCGCTGATCGTGACGTCGTCGGTGATGGTGGCAAGCGCGATCCTGATGGAATCGGCGCTCTCCTTCATGGGCCTTGGCGATCCCAACCGCGTCTCCTGGGGCTCGATGATCGGCGCTGGCCGCGATGTTATCCGCACTGCCTGGTACCTGACGGCGTTGCCCGGGCTGGCGATCGTCTTCTCCGTGCTATCGCTGAACCTGATCGGCGATGGTCTGAACGACGCGCTGAACCCGCGCTTCTCGGAGGATCGCTGATGGCCAGGCTTCTCGAGGTTTCCAACCTCTCGGTACGCTTCGCGTCCGCCGAACCGGTGAAGGATGTGAGTTTCTCCGCCAATCCCGGTGAGATGCTCGCTATCGTCGGGGAATCCGGCTCCGGCAAGTCGTTGACGGCGCTTGGCCTGATGGGCCTGCTGCCGCGACATGCAAAGGCTGGCGGTCAGATCCGTTTCGACGGGCGCGACCTTGTGGGCCTCCCGGAACGGGACCTGCGCCGCATCCGCGGCCGTGACATCGCCATGATTTTCCAGGAGCCGATGACCTCGCTCAATCCGGTGCTGACGATCGGCGACCAGATCATCGAGGTGCTGCGCATCCATGAGGACCTGAGTCGGCGCCAGGCGCGTGAGCGCGCCATCGAGTTGCTCGATCTTGTCAGCATCCCCGAGGCGCGCCGCCGCATCGACGAATATCCGCACCAGCTATCCGGCGGCATGCGCCAGCGCGTGATGATCGCGATCGCGGTCGCCTGCAATCCGAAGCTGCTCATCGCCGACGAAGCGACGACGGCGCTCGACGTGACCATTCAGGCGCAGGTGCTGCAATTGCTCGATAATCTTCGCGTGCAGCTGAACATGGCGGTCATCCTGATCACCCACGATCTCGGCATCGTCGCGCAATGGGCCGATCGCGTTGTCGTCATGTATGCCGGGCGCAAGATCGAGGAGGGGCTTCCGGGCGAGGTGTTCGAGACGCCGTATCACCCCTATACCAACGGCTTGCTCTCGGCATCGCCGCGCCTGAAGGCCGATTATCACTATCGCGACGGGCCCCTCTCCGAGATCCCGGGCTCGATCGTTTCGGCGGCGGGCGAAAAGGGCTGTTCGTTCCGCCCGCGCTGTCCGGTCGCGCGACCCTCATGCGCTTCCTTGGTGCCGCAACTGATCTCGTTGCCGACCGGCCGGCAGGTGGCGTGCCCCTATGTTCCAGCCATTGCGGAGAAGGCCCATGTCGCTTCTGTCGGTTGACCGGCTCTCGACCCATTACGCCGGTGCCGGCGGCACCGTGCGCGCCGTCGATGGCGTCTCGCTCGAGATCGGCGAAGGCGAGACGGTGGCGCTGGTCGGAGAATCCGGCTGCGGCAAGTCCACGCTCGGCAAGTCGTTGGTGCGGCTCGTCGATCCGTCGTCTGGAAACGTTACCTTCAAGGGCAGGGACGTCACCGCCATGGCGGGGCGCGAGCTGCAGTCGGTCCGGCGCAGCATCCAGATGATCTTCCAGGATCCCTTCGCCTCGCTCAACCCGAGGCAGACGATCCGCACCATCCTGACGGCGCCTTTGGCGGTCCACGGCATCGGCGAGCGCAAGCAGCGCGAAGCGATCGCCGCGCAGATGGTCGCGCATGTCGGCTTGCCGGCGGATTCGCTCGATCGATACCCGCACGAATTTTCCGGCGGCCAGCGTCAGCGTATAGGCATCGCGCGAGCGCTGATCCTGCAGCCGGAACTGGTGATCTGCGACGAGCCCGTTTCGGCGCTCGACCTGTCGATCCAGGCGCAGATCCTCAATCTCCTGGTCGAGATGAAGACGGAGCTGTCGCTCTCTTATCTGTTCATTTCGCATGACCTCTCGGTCGTGCGTTATTTCGCCGATCGTGTGCTCGTCATGTATCTCGGCCGCATCGTCGAAAGCGCGTCGACGAGCGAACTCTGGAAGGGCGCCAAACACCCCTATACGCAGGCACTGCTCGCCGCCGTGCCCGATCCGTCGCGGCGCAAGCAGGCGGCGCCGATAACGGGCGACCTGCCGAGCCCGCACGATCCGCCCTCCGGCTGCCGTTTCCATACGCGCTGTCCGCTCGCCACCGATCTCTGCCGGTCTGAAGACCCGGCATTCCGCCAGTTCGGCAACGGCCACGCCGCCGCCTGCCATCACGCTCAGTAAGAAGGAGAAGACTATGGTCGATTATCGCTATCTCGGGCGCAGCGCGCTCAAGGTGTCACCGCTCAGCTTGGGAACCATGATGTTCGGCGGGCCGACGCCCGACGACGTGGCGTTCCGTATCATCGACAAGGCGCGCGAGCAGGGTATCAACTTCATCGATACGGCCGACGTCTATCACGACGGCAAGTCGGAAGAAGTGGTCGGCAAGGGCATCAAGGCGCATCGCGATCACTGGGTGCTGGCGACGAAGTTCGTCAATTCGCACAAGAAGGGTCCGAACCTCGGCGGCCAATCGCGCAAATGGGTGATCGAGACCGTTGAGAATTCGCTCCGCCGCCTCAACACCGACTACATCGACATCCTCTATTTCCACCGCGCCGTCTTCGGCGCGCCGCTGGAAGAGCCGGTGCGCGCGATCGCCGACCTGATCCGCGCCGGCAAGCTCCGCTACTTCGGCGTCTCCAACTTCCGCGGCTGGCGCATCGCCGAAGTCGCACAGTTGGCCGATGAACTCGGCATCGATCGTCCGGTAGCAAGCCAGCCGCTCTACAACATCGTCAACCGCACGGCGGAGGCCGAGCAGTTGCCGGCCGCCCATCACTACGGCTTGGGTGTCGTCTCCTACTCGCCGCTTGCCCGTGGCGTTCTGACGGGCAAGTACGAGCCGGGCAAGGAGCCCGCCGCCGACACCCGCGCCGGCCGCGGCGACAAGCGTATTCTGGAAACCGAATGGCGCCCTGAATCGATCGCCATCGCCAGCGAGATCGCCGCGCACGCTACCCGCAAGGGCGTCTCTCCGACCGAGTTCGCGCTCGCCTGGGTCCTGAACAACAAGCTCATCTCGGCCGCCATCACAGGGCCGCGCACGGAAGAGCACTGGGACAGCTACATCCGCGCGCTCGACGTCAAGCTCGACGCCGAGGACGAGGCGCTGGTCGACCGGCTGGTCACGACCGGCCACCCCTCCACGGCAGGCTTCAACGATCCGAGCCATCCGGTCGAAGGTCGCGTGCCGCGCAGTGCGGCAGCTGGCGCCGACAACGTTGTGCCGCTGGCGCGCGCCGTCGCCTGATCATGACCTCTTGATCACAAGACAGGGACCCGCCGCTGAGGCGGGTTCCTCCAACCTCTGACCGAGAAGGATCGCGCATGCCGAATACCGCTCCCACATCACTGTCCCCAACGCCCGCGCAAGAAGGCGGTGAGCTCTCGACGCTGCTTGCGAAGATCCCGACGCTTGCGGCAGAAATCGCGAAGGAAGCGGCCAAGCGTGACCTAGAGCGGGAACTTCCCTTCGAAGCCTTTCGCCAGTTCAAGGAAGCGGGGCTCGGCGCGCTGCGGATTCCCGTCGCGCTCGGCGGACCGGGCGGATCGGTTGCCGATTATATCGAGATGATCATGGCGATCGGCGCGGCGGATTCGAATGTCGCGCATGCGCTGCGCAGCCATTTCAACTTCACCGAAACCCTCATCCTCACACCCAACACGGCGATCGACCGCACGCAGCTTGGCCGGGTTCTGTCGGGCAGGCTCTTCGGCGGCGCGCATACCGAACAAGGGACCAAGCGCCCGGGCGAGGTGACGACGCGGTTGACGAAATCGGGTGATCACTACCGGCTCAACGGCCGCAAATGGTATGCGACGGGCACTGCCTTCTCGGACTTCGCCTCCTTCAGCGCCAGGAATGATGACGGCGAGTTCGTCAGCGTCCTGCTCCCGGTCGATCGCCCCGGCATCTCTATCCTCGACGACTGGGACGGCATGGGCCAGCGGCTGACCGCGAGCGGTGGCGTTCTGCTCGAAGATGTTGAGGTGCTGCCGCACGAGATTTCGACGCGCGGGCTGAACACGCTGGTCGGGCGCCACACCTCAACGCTGCGGCAGCTCCACCTCGCGGCCTCGATGGCTGGCGCGGTGCGCGGCGCGTTGGCCGAAGGCACCGATTATGTCCGCCGGCAGGCACGCTCGGCCGCCCACAGCGCCGCCGAAACCGCCAATGTCGACCCCTTCGTGCAGAAGATTTTGGGTGAGATCGCTGCCGGCTCCTTTGCCGTCGATACGCTGATCCGCGAAAGCGCCCGCGCGCTGGACAAAACGGCAGAGCTTTTCGGCGCGGGCGATCCACAGGCACTCGAAGCGGCACTGATCGAGAGCGCGCTGACGACGGCGCGCACCCAGATCGTCGCCTCGCAAATCGCATTGGCGGCCGCGACCAACGTCTTCGAACTCGGCGGCGGCTCCGCGACTTCGCGCCATCTCAACCTCGACCGGCACTGGCGTAACATCCGCACGGTGCTCAACCACAACCCGCTGCTGCACAAGGCGCGCGTGGTCGGCGACTTCTACATCAACAGAACCACAACGCACCTGGAGGAAGGCAAAGTCTTCTAAAGCCATCCACGCAGCGATCGTCACGGAGTCACCATGAGCAAGCTCGATATCGTCGATTTCCATACGCATTTCCTGCCTGAGGGCTGGGAGGTCTATCGGGCGCCGGGTCGGCCGCTCGATCCGCTATGGGCACGGATCGGCACGAAGATCTCCGATCTCGATGCGCTGATCGCCGACAGCGATGCGGCCGGTATATCGCGGCGGGTCATTGGCGTTGCCCTCTCCATGGTCGCGGCGCCCGATGCGGATCTCGGCGTGGTCAGCCGTCGGCTGAACGACGATCTCGCCGCCACGGTTGCGCGCCGTCCGGATCGCCTCTTTGCCCTGGCGACCGTGGATGCATTCGGCGGTGAGGCAGCCGCGGCCGAGGCGCGGCGCGCCATCGTCGAGCTCAACCTGTCCGGCCTGTTTCTCGACAGCGCCAAGGGCGATAGACTGATCGATGCGCCGGAAGCGCGACCCGTGCTCAGGGTCGCGGCGGAGCTCGGTGTTCCCGTCTTCCTGCATCCGATCAATCCCGAGCCGCTTTCGACGCAGCTGTCTGGCCTCGGTAGGCTCGGCACCCGCCTGAGCCGAGGCACGATCAACGCTGCCGCTGCGATTTCACTGGTGACATCAGGCGTGTTCGAGGAATTGCCGGAGCTTCGCGTCGTCATCACCGCGCTCGGTGTCTCGGCGCTGGCGCTGACCGGCCCCTTTGGCGAGCTGCCTTCCATTTTCGTCGACGCGCCGGCCGGCAAGCGGCGTCATCTCTATATCGACATCATGCCCTCTGAGGCGCGATTCATTCGCTTCGTGACCAGCCTTGTTGGCGCTGATCACGTGCTGACCGGCAGTGACTGGCCGATCCTCGGACACGACCCGACGCAGGACGGACTGGCGGCAGCCTTTAGGGCGGCTGGACTGAGCGAGCATGAGGCGGAGCTGATTGCCAGCCAAAACGCGCTTGAACTGCTGAAAGGTCATCGCCGCGACCGTGACCGGCTTATCGCATAAGGGCATCCGCCCGCTTTTTCAGATCACGACATATCACGCCCCGTCGACCCCGATGGGAAAGGAGGATCATTGCGTATCGATCGTATTCCGCATCACTCGGTCGCCATCGTCGGCGGCGGCTTTGCCGGCGCGGTGACGGCGCTCAAGCTGCTCGACCGAACCGAGGTGCCGCTGGCGATCACCATCATCGAGCGGCGCGAGGAGCTCGGTCGAGGCATTGCCTACAGCACGCCGGAGCCCGTTCATCTCGTCAACGGACCGGCGGAGATATTCTCCCTCCATCCTGAAGCCCCCGGTCATCTCCCGCGCTGGCTGGTCGAGAACGGCCCGGCACATGGCTGGACGCCGCCGGCAGAGGTGGGATCGAGTAGCCCGCCGCGCTATCTCTACGGAACCTATGTGCGCGACGAACTCGCGCGGGCGGTGGCCAATGCGCGGCTTGGCTCGACGTTGCGGCATGTAAGGTCGTCGGCATCTGCACTTGTCGCCGCGCCGAATAGAATCCGGATCACCACCACCGACGGTGCCGTTGTCGAGGCGGACGAGGCCGTGCTGGCGCTCGGCGCCTTCCAACCCCGGCTATCGGCAACAGAATCCCAACTTGCCGGCCATCCGCGCTTCGCGGCCAATCCGTGGGACACGCGCGCGCTCGATCGGCTCATCGACTGCAACGAGATCCTGCTGATCGGTTCCAGCCTGTCGATGGTCGATGCCATCGCCAGCATGGAGGTGAGGGGCTATCGCGGGCGCTACCGTGTGGTATCGCGCCGCGGTCAGTTCGTGGAAGGACGCAGGACCGTCGAGGCGGCACGCGACTTTCTGGCCGATGGGCCGTTGCCGACGACTGCCCGCGAGCTGTTGTCGCGCGTCAAGGCGGAGCGGCGGGCGATTGCGGCTGATGGCGCGGACTGGCAAGGTCTGCCGCTGGCGATCCGGCCGCATATTCTCTCGCTGTGGCAGGGCGCCAACGATCGCGAGCGGTTGCGATTCACCCGGCATCTCAGGGCCTTCTGGGACGTCACCGCGCATCGCTCGGCGCCGGAGAGCCATGAGATCGTCGAGAGCGTCACTGCGGAAGGCCGGCTGACGCATGGCCGCGCTCGCATCCTCGGATTTGCCGCCGAGGACGGCGATATCACCGCCAGGCTGAAGACGGGAGCTGATATCGAGACCGTGCCATTCGACGGCGTGATCGATTGCCGTGGACATCAGCTGCATGACTGGCGCCGCATCGCGGACCCCTTCGTGAAGAGCCTGCTCGCCAGCGGCGAGGTACGTCCTCACAGCACCGGCTACGGCATCGATGCGACGCCGGCGGGTGACCTCATCAACGAGGAAGGGGTTGTTCACCGTAACCTCAGCGCCATCGGTCATCCGCTGCGCGGCGTCGCGTGGGAATCGAGCTCGATCACCGAGCAGCGTACCCAGGCGATTGCGCTTGCCGATCGCATCCTGGCGAAATTCACGCCGATCCGCGTCGCCTGATCTTATCTTTGAATGCAGAAAGGGGCGCCGCGAGGCGCCCCTTTCCTGTGCAGGTCCCGCCGCCGCACCTCAGCCTTCGCCATCCTTGATGTAGACATCCGCGAAGTTGGACTGCACGCCTTCCGCTCCGATCGTGTGGTTCTTGACCCGCTTGTTGAAAACTGTGACGTTTTCGAGCGCGATCAGGTTCACGACCGGCACGTCATCGGCAATGATCTTCTGGAAGGCGAAGAACTGCTCCTTGCGTTTCGCATCGTCGATCTCGACGGATGTGGCTTCGAGCAGCTTGTCCACCTCCGGGTTGGCATAGTGGCTGGCGTTCGAGAAGGGCAGGCCGAGCTTGAAGTTCTTCGACCAGTAGATGCGCTGCACCCCGAGCGTCGGATCGAACTGGTTGCCGAGATATTCGGCCGTCACGTCGAAGGCACGGTCGGTGTAGACCTTCTTGATGTAGGTAGAGAAGTCGTAGGAATCGATGGTGGCGTTGATGCCGATCCGCGTCAGGTTCTGCTTCAGATATTCGGCGACCCGCTTGAAACCTTCATTGTAGGAGTTGTGCGTGAGACGCAGATTGAAGCGCACGCCGTCTGTACCGCGCTTGTAGCCTGCTTCGTCGAGCAATTGTTCGGCCGCTTTCAGGTCGAACGCATAGGGCTTGATCGATGTGTCGAGATAGCGCGGCAGGAAGGTGCTGATCGGTGTCGGCGACACGTGGCCATAGCCGTACCAGACGGTGTTCAGGATGACGTCGAGGTCGATCGCGTGGGCAATCGCGCGGCGAACGCTGACGTTCTTAAGATACTCATTGTCGAGGTTGAAGATCAGCTGCGTCTGGTCGCCCTTGGTCTCGTAGCCGCGGGAATCGACAGCGATATTGGGGAGCGCCTTGACGCGCTCCAGATCGCTCAACGGGATCGGATTGTCGCCGCCGATATCGAATTCGCCGGTCTCGAAGCCAGCCGCGCGAGCGGCGCCATCAGGCACGAAGCGCACGATGACCTGGTCGAGATAGGGTTTGCCGGCGTCCCAGTAATCAGGGTTGCGTTCCAGGATGATATGCGATCCACGCACCCACTCCTTGAAGACGAATGGCCCGGTGCCTATCGGGGCGCTGCCGTTCGGATTGGTCGGCACATCAGCGATCGCAACGCCGTCATAGACATGCTTCGGCACGATCGGCGATTCCGCCCCGTAGAGCGCACTGAGGAGATAGGGAGCCGGCTTGGAAAGCCGGATCACCGCGGTGAGCGGGTCCGGCGTTTCGACCTTCGTGACATTGGCGAAGGTGCCGCGACCACGCGGGTGAACCTGCTTTAGAAGCTCGATGGAGTAGGCCACGTCATCCGACGTGAAAGGCTTGCCGTCATGCCACTTCACGTTCGGGCGGAGCTTGAAGGTGTAGTTCAACCCGTCGTCGCTGATCGACCATTCGGTGGCGAGCTGCGGCTTCGGCGTCAGGTCGAAATCATACGTCAGCAGGCCCTCGGTGATCTTCGGGCTGACTTTCTGGGTGCCGCCGGCGGTATGGGCGAGCGCCAGGATCGTCGGCGGCTCCGGCTCGACAATGAAGTTCAAGGTGCCGCCCTTTGCCGGTGCCGCAGTCTCGGCAAAGGCGTTGAGCGGCAGGAGCGAAATGAGCCCCGTGGTGGCGAGAAGTTTGTTGAGTTGGCGTCTGCTGATATCCATGAATACCCCCTGAATTGCGATGGACGCCTCTATCGAAGCGTCGTCGCTCGCATCATCGGGCAGCGTGGCGCAAAACCGGAAGAATGTTTTTCTCCCTGTCCGGGAAAGGAAAACTTCGCGTCCGTGGTCGTCGGATGCCTTTAATCTACTAAAAATATAGATAATTCTCAAAAATGAGTTTTTGCATCTCCGATTGGCGCTCGCGACGCAAGAAAATGTTCCCTCGGCGGGGACGGAAGCAAAGTCGGTTCTCGTCTTCATAGGCGGGTTTGTGGTGCAATCAGTTCATGAGCACGTTCGCCGACTCCCGCAGAAAAGCAATCCAGCCGACGCTTGCTCGGCTACCGCCGCTGACATCGCTGCGGGCCTTCGTCGCGACCGCACGACATCTGAACTTCGTTCGCGCCGCCGAAGAGCTGCATGTGACCTCGGCGGCGGTCGGCCAGCAGATTCGCCTGCTGGAGGATTACCTCGGCCAGCCGCTTTTCAATCGCGTGCGGGGCCAGTTGCATCTGACACCGGCCGGGCTGGCCCTGGTGCCCGGATTGACCGGCGCCTTCGATGCCGTTCTCGCCGCCATGGCCCAGTTCGTCCAGAGTGATGATGAGCAGCCGATCCGCATATCCGTCGCACCGTCCTTCGCCAGCAAATGGCTGATTCCGCGGCTGGATGCGCTGCGCCGCGCGGCTCCCGGGCTGCAGGTGCTGGTCGATGCCTCGACGCAGTTGATCAACCTCGATGCCGGCGACGCCGATTGCGTGATCCGCTACGGCAGCGGACCGTATCCGGGGCTCATTGTCGATCATCTCTTTTCCGAAGCCGTGCTGCCGGTCTGCAGCCCGGAGTTCGCCGAGACGCATGGGCTATGGGACAGGCCGGAGGCGATCGAGAATGTGCCGCTCCTGCATGAGGAGGGAGCCGAGCGTGATCAATCCTGCCCAGACTGGAGCGGATGGCTGCGTGCTGCCGGTCTTCCCTATCGCCCGTCGCAGGGCGGTTTCCGGCTCAACCAGTCGTCGCTGGTTCTCGATGCCGCGCTGGCGGGGCAGGGGTTGGGGCTCGGAAAGATCAGGCTGGCGGAAGCCGACATTCGCTCGGGACGGCTGGTGAGCCCGTTCGGCGTGCCGCAGCCGGTCAGTTCCTCCTACTTCTTCGCGACCACGGCGCATACGGCGCGGGTGATGCGCGTCGATCTGTTTCGCGAGTGGCTGCTTGCCGAGGCGCGCGCGCTGCAGACGATGGACGAGATCATCGCACGCCGCATCCGACCGGCCGTCGACATGATGGCAGCCGAGTAGGGTCGCCATCCAGGCTCATTGGAACACACCCGGCTCGGGATAATCGCCGGTCAGGAACCATGAACCGACGTTGCGGGTCTTGTACTCGGCCGGATTGTGGAGCGTGTGGATGCGGACATTGCGCCAGAAGCGGTCGAAGCCATAGGGGCGCACGGCCGAACGGGCTCCCATCACTTCGAATATCTCGCTGGTGACCTCCAACGCGACCTTGCCGGCCAGCACATTGGCCGAGGCGACCGCGATTGCCGTGGCGCCTCGTTCTTCCGCCGTCAGCGCCGCGCCCCTGGCATAGGCGGCGTCGATGGCGGTCAAGGCACGGTCGGCTAGTGCTGTGGCGGCTTGTACCTTGGTCCAGAGCTCGCCGTATTGCCGCTTGATCCAGGGATCGTCGGCGTGGCGCTCGACGCCCGAATAGATCCAGGGGCGGGACTTCGTGATGGTGTAGTCGCGCGCGGCTATGAGGGCGCCCTGGGCGCTGCCGATGAAGACGTTGAGAAGAACGCTCTGCTGCTGCTGAGGCGCCAGCAGCGATATGGCGTCCTTCGGACGCTCCGGCAGGATTTCGGCATCCGTGATCGAGACATCCTTGTAGAAGACGCGGCCGCTGCCGGTCTGCCGCTGGCCGATCCCATCCCAATCGTCGGCAATCGTGATGCCGGACCGGCTGGCGGGGATATAGGCGAAGCTGCGGGCATTCGTCTCCTCGTCCTCCCACGCGACCATCAGATAGTCGGCGACATGCGAGCCGGAGGCGAAGGGGCGATAGCCGTTCAAAAGAACGCCGCCTTCGACCTTCCTGCCGAAGAGGCTCTTGGAGAAGCTGTTCGTGGTGTTGCCCCAGAACCAGCGGCCTTCGGCCGAGCGTCGCAGGATCGCTGCCAGACGTTCGTCGTTGGCGTTTGTCAGGGCATTCTGGATCGGGCTGAAGTGGTAGCCGAAGAGATGGCCAAGCGAGCCGTCGACCTTGGCGAGTTCGCGCACGACCCGCAGCGCCGTGGAATAGGGCTGTCCCTCGCCGCCGAATTCCTTGGGAATGACGAGGTTGACGAGGCCGCTTTCCTTGAGCAGCCGCACCTGCTCGGTGGGGCGCCCGCCTTGTTGATCGCGCTCGACGGCATCGGTTGCGAAGATGTCGCGAAGTTCGACGGCCTTGGCGAGATAGGGATCGGTTCGGTCCGGATCGAAGAGCACGGGCGGCAGTGCGGCTGGTTCGAAGCCTGCGGGCTTTACGGTCATCGTCGTTCCTCCGTCAGTCGTGCAGTTGCGGAAAGCCGTGTCGCTCGGCAAGAAGCTCGAGGATACGGCTGGTCTTGGAGACGAAGCGCTTGCCTTTCCAGTCCGCGGCGTCGGGCGGCGGATTGGAGCCAAGCACCAGCACCGGCAGGGACTGGTTCTCCTCGCCCACCGCCTCGATCACTCGCGCGCGTGGACGGGGAAAGGGAACGCGGTGGACGTCGAGACGGCTCGCCAGCTCGGGGAAGCTTGCAAGGAGCCCCTCGATAGTGTTGCAATGCGGGCAGACGAAGGTCTGGCCGGGCTGCTTCGGATCCGAGAAGCCGGGGGCGATGAGAAAAAGAATGTCGCGGCTCATGTTTTTCCCTCACTCGGCCGCGACGGCGCCGCTACGGGCGGCGAAACTGTTTTCGGGGCGCTTGAGGCCAAGGTTCTCGCGCAGCGTCGTGCCCTCGTATTCGTGGCGGAAGAGGCCGCGCCGGCGCAGTTCCGGCACCACGAGCTCGATGAAATCGGAAAGCCCGCCCGGCATGATCGGCGACATGATGTTGAAGCCGTCGGCGCCGTAATTCTCGAAGCGCTCCTCAAGCTGATCGGCGATATCATCAGGCGTACCGACGACCTGCCAGTGGCCGCGCGCGCCGGCGATGCGGAGATAGAGCTGGCGGATGGTCAGGTTCTCGCGCCGCGCGAGATCCAGAACCAGCGCCTGTCGGCTCTTGCCGGCATTGGTCGCGGGCGGATTTTCCGGCACCGGACCATCCAGCGGATAGTCCCTGAGGTCGACGCCTGACAGCTGCGAAATCAGGTTCAGGCCGACCTCAGGCTGGATGAGCTCCTGCAGCGACTGGAACTTCTCCTCGGCTTCCGATCGCGTGCGGGCGACAATGGGGAAAATGCCGGGCAGGATTTTCAGGTCGTCATGCGAGCGGCCGTATTTGGCAAGTCGGCCCTTGACGTCGGCATAGAAGCCGGTCGCTTCCTCGAGCGTGATCTGGGCGGCGAAGATCGCTTCCGCCGTGCGGGCGGCAAGTTCCTTGCCGGGCTCGGAGGCACCCGCCTGGACGACAACCGGACGGCCCTGCGGCGAGCGCGGAATGTTAAGCGGCCCGCGGACCTTGAAGTGCTTGCCGTTGTGATCGAGACGATGCAGCTTGGCCGGGTCGAAATAGCGGCCGCTTTCGCGGTCGCGCGGGAAGGCATCGTCCTCCCAGCTGTCCCAGAGGCCGAGCACCACATTGGCGAATTCCTCCGCCCGTTCGTAGCGGTCGGAATGAAGGATCTGTGTTTCGTGGCCGAAGTTGAAGGCGGCGTCGGGGTCGGAGGAGGTCACAAGATTCCAGCCGGCGCGGCCGCCGCTCAGCCGGTCGAGCGAGCCGAACTGCCGGGCGAGATTGTAGGGATCGGAGTAGCTGGTGGAGGCGGTGGCGATCAGCCCGATGTTGCGGGTGACGGATGACAGCGCGGACAGCAGCGTGATCGGCTCAAACGGATAGACGCCGCTGTGAGCCTTGCGGCTTGCCGCCTCGACATCCTTGATGCGCGCGGCAACGCCGTCGGCAAAGAAGATCGTGTCGAACTTCGCCGCTTCGGCGAGCTTGGCCAACTCCACATAGTTCTCGAACTCGGTGCCGACGGAAGCCTTGGGATGACGCCAAGCGGCGACGTGGTGCCCGGTAAAGAGCAGGAATGCGCCGAGTTTGATCTTGTCCTTACGTTTCGCCATTGCGGTTCCTTTTCAGCGATAGATGGCCGGCACGGGGAATTCGCCGGTCAGCAGCCATGTGCCGACGGTGCGCTTTTTGTACTCGGCGGGATTGTGAAGCGTGTGGGTCCTGACGTTGCGCCAGAAACGGTCGAAGCCATTCGCGGTGGTTGCCGAGCGGGCGCCCATGACCTCGAACGCCTCGCTGGAAACGGCAAGCCCGACCTCGCCGGCATAGACGTTGGCGGTCGCGATATCGATCGCAGCGGCGCCACGGTCGGCGGCGGTCAGCGAAGGGCCCTCGGCATAGGCCGCATCGAGGCTGCGGGCCGCCTTGTCGGCGAGTTCGGCTGCTGCAAGCGTCCGGATATAAAGGTCGCCATACTGGCGCTTGATCCAGGGGTCGTCGATGTGCCGCTCGACGCCGGAATAGATCCAGGGCCGCGAACTCGTTGTCGTATAGTCGCGCCCTTCTTCCAGTATGCCCTGTGCGCTGCCGACGAAGACATTGAGGAGGACGCTTTGCTGGAGGAGCGAGGTGAGCGAAGACCACGGCGTCAGCGGTACGTCGGGCGCGCTGATCAGCTCGTCGTCATGGATTTCGAGGTTGACGAAGCGCACTGTGCCACTTCCGGTCTGCCGCTGGCCGATGCCGTCCCAGTCGTTTTCGATAACGATACCTTCGCGGTCGGCGGGGACGGCGGCGGTCAGTCGGGCGCCATCGGCGTTCTCCCAGGAGATCTGGATGTAATCGGCCACATGCGAGCCGGAGGAGAAGGGGCGGCTGCCGTTGATGATCCAGCCCGTGGCGGTTCTTTCGCCGCTCGATGTCTTCGAGAGGGCGTTGCCGGAATTGCTCCAGATCCAGTTGCCAGCGGCTGAACCAGTCAGCCACTTCTCCTTCTGCGCGGCCGAGCCGCGAAACAGGATGAGGTTGAGCGGCAGGTGGTGATAGCCAAAGAGATGGGCGAGCGATCCATCGGTGTTGGCAAATTCCCTGACGATGCGCAGGATCGTCAGCCAAGAGGCGCCCTGGCCGCCGTATTCCCTGGCGATCTGTGCCGAAGGCAGCCCGCTTTGCTTCAGGAGCCTGATCTGGTCGACGGGCCTGCCGCCCTGTTTGTCTCTCTCGATGGCATCGAGATGAAACGCTTGGCGGAGTTCGCTCGCCTTGGCCAGAAGTGTGTCGTCGGTATCTGTTTCGAACGGCATCTTACCTCCCGGGAATGACGGTAAAAGGGCGCGTATGCCCCGCTATCTCTCGTCAACGGTTGGCTGGCCGGCCGTTCAAGTCCAGAAATATCTGTTTGATTTCGCGGAAAGAAATTCTTTCGCCGGGGCGTTGGATTTTCGTGTTTCGCCGGCGTGTTCTTCGACGAAACCTCATCCTGTCAAAACATGAAAATTGAGCAGCTTTTCCTTTGGATCGGGCTGCCTACGAACAGCCTTTCGAACGCAATTTTTCTTTCCTCGGCGAGAAGAAACTTTGACTTCGCCTTTCCGGACGCAGCACTGAAGCTCCCCCTCAGCGGACCAAAACCCAACCAAAGAGGAGCTCTTCGCGTGTCCATCAACCGTCGCAGTTTTAACCAGCTGATGTTGCTTGCGAGCGCCAGCACCTTGCTCCCGTCGATCGCCTTCGGACAGAGCGCCGCGCCCGCAACAGGCGGCACCTTGAACTGGCTCTACCGGGTTGATCCCGGCAACGCGCTCTTCGCCATCAACACCTCGTCGGGCACAGGCCAGGCGATCGGTCCGAAGATCGTCGAGGGTCTGTTGACCTTTGACCTCGACGTCAGGCCGCAGCCGCTGCTGGCAACGGAATGGTCGGTTTCAGACGACAATCTTCGCTATACCTTCAAGCTCCGCAAGGGCGTGAAGTGGCACGACGGCAAGGACTTCACCTCCGACGACGTCGCCTTCTCGATCTTCCGGCTGAAGGAAGCGCATCCGCGCGGCCGCATCACCTACCAGAACGTCGTGGCGGTCGAGACGCCCGATCCGCTCACGGCGGTCATCGTCCTGTCGAAGCCTGCTCCTTTCCTGCTCGCGGCGCAGTCGAGCTCGGAATCGCCGATCGTGCCGAAGCACATCTTCGAGAAGCTGGCGCCAGGCGACGGGCAGACGCTGCAGACCGCGATCGGCACCGGCCCGTTCAAGCTGACGGAATGGGTGGCCGGCAGTCATCTGATCTTCGAACGCAACCCCGACTATTGGGATGCTGGAAAGCCCTATCTCGACCGCATCATCCTGCGCGTCGTCACCGACCCGGCCGCTAGGTCTGCGGCGCTTGAAACGGGCGAAGCCGATATCGGCGACAATCCGGTGCCGCTTGCCGATCTGGACCGGCTGAAGCAGATCCCGAGCCTCATCGTCGACACCACCACCTATGCCTATTCCGGTCCGCAGCAGCAGCTGTTCTTCAACTACGACAATCCGCTGTTTGCCAAGCGCGAGGTCAGGCTCGCCATCGCCCAGGCGATCAACCTGCAGGAGATCGTCGACGTCGCGCTCTATGGCTACGCGCAGGTGTCGCCGAGCCCTGTGAGCACCGCCCTGCCGCAATGGTACGACAAGAGCGTCGTGGCCCATCCATATGACACGGCCGCCGCCGAGAAGCTGCTGGACGAGGCGGGCTATCCGCGCAAGGCCGATGGCAAGCGCTTCGATCTGAGGCTGACCTATAATTCCTACTTGCCGCAAGGCTATGCCGATGTGCTCAAGAGCCAGCTGGAGAAGATCGGCGTCGGCATCGAGATCAAGAAATACGACCTGCCGACCTTCCTGAAGACCGTCTACACAGACCGCGCCTTCGATCTGGTGGTGGAGTCGCTCTCCAACACCTTCGATCCGTCGCTCGGTATCCAGCGCGCCTATTGGAGCAAGAACTTCAAGATCGGCCTGCCGTTCTCCAATGCCAGCCACTATTCGAACGCCAAGGCGGACGAACTGCTCGAGGCGGCCGCGACCGAGCCGGATGAGAAGAAGCGTTGGGAGGTGTGGAGCAAGTTCCAGCATCTGATCCACGACGAAGTGGCCTCCGTCGACCTCGTCGCCGCCGGCGCCCAGATCGTCGCCAACAAGCGGGTGAAGAACTACGTCACGGGATCGCAGGGGCTCAACTGGAGCTTCGGCGACCTGTGGCTCGACCCGAACGCTTGATATCGAGGAGCAGGAAACATGACTAAATATCTGATAGACAAGGCCACATTGATCGGTTGGCTGGGCGATGGGCTGGAACTGGCGGTGCTTGATATCCGCCCGGCCGAGGACGTCGGCTATGCGTCGCCGCTGTTTGCGACCAACCTGCCCACTGAGCAACTGGAAGCCGAACTCGACCGCTTCGTGCCGCGTCGGGTCGTCCGCACGGTTCTGGTTGATGGCGGCGACGGTACCGCCGAAGCGGCGGTCAGCCGTTTGCGGCAAGCGGGCTGGACGGACATCCATTTCCTGAAAGGCGGTATTCCCGCCTGGGTGGACGGCGGCAAGGAGCTTCCGACATTCGATATTCCGGGCGTTCCCTTCGTCACCAGGGTGCGCGAGGAGAGGCAGACGCCGGTAACGTCCGCTGCGGAACTGAAGACGCTCCGTGATCAGGGAACGGATGTCATCGTGCTGGATACGCGCACGCTTGCCGAATACGAGAAGGCTCATGTGCCAGGCGCCGTCGGCGTGCCGGGAGCGGAACTTTTGCTGCGGTTCAGGGACCTTGTTCCCTCGGCGGAAACAATGGTCGTCGTTTCCTGCGCCGGCCTGCCGCGCGCCATTCTCGGAGCGCAGACGCTGATCGATGCCGGTGTCGCCAACGCCGTCTCCTATCTCGACGACGGGACGCGCGGCTGGACGGATGCGGGTTTCGAACTGGAGACCGGGCGCACGGCATCCTACGGCGACCCAAGCGAAGAGGCCCGCCAATTCGCAAGCGAGCGCGGCGATAGCCTTTCTGCAAGCGATGGACTGACGTTCATCGATCGGCAGACCGCCGAGCGATGGAACGCCGATCCGGCGCGCACCACCTACCTGCTCGATGTTCGTACCCCGGAGGAGTTTGCGCGCACGAACCTTGCCGGATCGATCTCCTCGGAGGGCGGCCAGTTGCTGGGCGTGGCCTATCGGACGATCGCAGTCCGTGGCGCCCGCGTCGTCCTGGTCGATGATCTGCTGGGTTCACGCGCCCGCATCGTCGCCCACTGGCTCGCCCGCCGTGGGTACGAAATCGCGATCCTGCTTCACGATTTCGAGGCGGAAGAGCGGGCGGCCGCTTGAGGCGAGGCTCGCCTTGGCCGGAACGGGAACCGAGCTTCGGATACCGCCGTCGTCAGCCGGCGGTATTCCGGCTGCAAACAGGAAACAACATCATGACTGATATCAATGGGGCCTGGGGCGCACCGCCGAGCGAGCGCTTCGAGCGTCTCGCGCAGACCTTCAGGCCTGTATTCGCCCGCATCGGCGAGCGGGCTGTCGACCGCGACCTCGCACATGAATTGCCCTTTGATGCCTACGAGTGGCTGAAGACATCGGGCTTTTCGCGGCTGCGGTTGCCGATCGCCTGGGGAGGCCTGGGCGCAACCTTGCCGGAGCTTTTCGGTCTGATCATCGAGCTTGCCGCGGCCGATCCGAACCTCACCAACGCTTATCGCAGCCACTTCGGCTTCACCGAGGATCTGCTGAACGCGCCCGACAGCGCCTGGCGCGATGCCTGGCTGAAGAGGCTCGGGCAGGGCGAGACGGTCGGAAGCGGGTTTTCCGAAGTTGGCGACACGCCGCTTGGCAGCTATTCGACGCGACTGGTCCGCGATGGCGCCAACTGGCGTCTCGACGGCGAGAAATTCTACACCACCGGCTCGCTTTACGCGGACTGGATCACGCTCGGCGCGATCGACGGCGACGGGCAGCTGATCGGTGCGCTGGTGCCGACATCGGCTCCGGGTGTCGAAATCGTCGACGACTGGGATGGCTTCGGCCAGTCGCTCACGGCGAGCGGCACCGCCCGTTTCCGCGATGTCGAGATAGCCGACGAACTGATCAAGCCGAGCGCGGTGCGCTTCAGCTATTCCGGCGGGTTCTTCCAGTTGGTCCATCTGGCCTCTCTCGCCGGCATAGGCCGCGCCGCAGCAAACGATCTGGCTCGGCATGTGGCTGCCCGAAAGCGGGTTTATAGCCGTGGCAACGCCTCCCGATCAGCGCAGGACGCCCAGGTCCAGCAGGTGGTGGGCAAGGTGAGGGGCGCCGCCTACAGCGCGGGTGCGATCGTTCTGCAGGCCGCCAGGGCGCTTCAGCGTGCCTACGAGGGCAATCAGGGCGGGGATCAGGAGCAGATCGCGCTGGCCGGTCGCAATGCCGAGCTCGAGGTCAGTCAGTCGGTGACCGTCGTCACCTCCCTGATCCTTGATGCCAGCACGGTGTTGTTCGATGCGTTGGGTGCATCCGCCGCCAAGCGCGGCCACGGTCTTGACCGCCACTGGCGCAACGCTCGCACCATCGCGTCCCACAATCCGCGCATCTACCACGATCGCATCGTCGGCGATTTCGCCGTCAACGGCACGATTCCGGGGCCGCAGGCTGGCGTGGGCGTCGCAAGAGAAGAACAGGCAGAACGGACTGACGCATGAGCATTCAAAAACGTCGTATGAACCTTAATGTCGGGCTGAATTCCACTGGCTACCTCGCGAATGCATGGAAATACCGCAGCGGCGATCGGCACGATATCAACGATCCCGCCTATTACCGGCGCCTGGCGGAAATCGCCCACAAGGGGCTGTTCGACGCTGTATTCTTTTCAGACCATCCGGCCCTGATGACCGAACCGCTCGGCCGCCCGTTCCATACGATCGATCCTCTGATCCTGTGCACGGCACTGGCCGCGCAGGTGCCCGATATCGGCTTTGTCGTCACGGTCTCGTCTACCTACAATTCGCCCTATAACTTCGCGCGCCGCACCCAGTCGCTCGATATCGTTTCGGGCGGGCGCCTGATCGTCAATATCGTCTCGTCGTTCAATCCTAACGTCGCCGCCAACTTCGGCAGCGCGGCGCTGCCGCCACGCAACGAGCGCTATGCGCGTGCGACCGAATTTCTCGACGTGGCGAAGAAGCTGTGGGCGAGTTGGGATCCACGCCGCGAAGGCGACGTTCCGCCCGATCGCTTCTGGGACAGCACGAGCGCCGTTGCTATCGATCATGACGACGCCATCTTCCAGGTGCGCGGCCCCCTCAATGTCCCGCGCGGCCCGCAGGGCCATCCCGTCATCGCCCAGGCGGGCGCATCGGACGGCGGCATCGAGCTTGCGGCCCGGCACGGCGAAATCATCTACTGCAACATCCTTTCCAAACCCGCAGGGAAAGCCTTCGGCAACAAGGTTCGCGAGAGGGCCGTCTCGCTCGGCAGGGATCCATCCGGCATTCGCATCGTCCCCGGCCTCGTCGTCATCCTGGGTGAGGACCGCAAGGAGGCGCTGCGCAAGCACGAGCTTTACAGTGGGACGGGATCGGAAGATGGCCTGCTGGATCGTTTTGTGCGCGAGCATGGATTGGACCGTGACCGTTTCGATCCTGATGCCGTGCTGGACTACGAACGTTTCGTGCCCGATCCAAACAGGCAGCAGGCCGTGGGGATGGGGCTTGGGCTCTCTGACTTGTTGCAGCATGAGAAGCTGACGGCGCGTCAGGCGGTTCGCCGCTCCGAAGGGCATCACCGGCTTCTGCTTGGTACGGCTGAAGACGTGGCGGCAGAGATGATCGATCTATGGGAAGACGGCACGGTGGACGGCTACACGCTGCAACCCCCTCGGGCGCCGGACGACATCATCGAGTTCGTCGACAAGGTCATCCCGATCCTCCAGGATCGGAACGTCTATCCGCGCCAATATGAGGGGCGAACGATACGCGACAGATATGGGTTGCCCTATCCGGCTTGAGACGGATAGGACCTTTGGATACCCGTTAGCAGGTGCCACACCGGCTGCGAGTTGCTACCCCTCTAGCGCTTGCTCCATCCGCTCCAAGGCGTCGTCGAGCAGTTGCCGTGGGCAACCGAAGTTGAAGCGGATGAAATTGCCATAGCCGTCGCCGAATTCGGAGCCGGCGCTGAACCCGACCTTGCCTTGATTGAGGAAGTGCGTTTGCGGATCCGGCGAAAGCCCGAGCGCCGTGCAGTCAAGCCAGGCCAGGAACGTTCCTTCCGCCTTGATGAGACGGATCGCGGGGAAGCGACGGGCGATCTCTGCCGACAGATGATCGCGGTTGGCTGCGATATACGACAGCATGTCCGTCTTCCACTTGCCGGCGCTTGAGAGTGCCGCAAGCGTCGCCTCCAGCCCGAGGATATTGACGCTGTCGACCATGCCGAGCCGCGATTGCGCGAATGTCTCGCGCATCGCCTTGTTCTTGATGATCGCGAATGCAGTCTTCAGGCCGGCAATATTGTAGGTCTTGCTGGCGGCCATCAGCGTGATGGTGCGTTCCGCTGCATCGTCGGAGATGCTGGCGATCGGGATGTGATGACGTCCGTCGAAGAGCAGTTCGCAATGGATCTCGTCGGAGATGATGAGCGTATCGTTTCGGCGGCAAAGCGCGGCGATGTCGGTCAGCTCTTCCCTGGTGAAGACCTTGCCGGTCGGGTTCTGCGGGTTACAGAGGAGAAGGGCCTTTGACTGGGCGAGTTTGCCGGCGAAGGCGTCCCTATCCATGACATAGCCGGCATCGGTTGCAGTGAGCGGTGCCTCGATCCGCTTCAAGCCCCAATGCGCCGGCGCATTGAGGATCGGACGATAGACCGGCGTCTGTACCAGAACGCCGTCGCCGGGCTGAAGCATCGCCTTCAGCGCCATGTTGAAGCCCGGTTCTACGCCTGGCAGGAATACGATCTCTTCCGGAAGGATTGTCCAGTTGAACTTCTCCTGCATGTCGGCAACGATTTGCGCGCGCAGCTCGTCGCGCGCGACACCGTAGCCGAGAAGCGGATGCTCAAGGCGGTTTCGGATCGCCTCGACAATTTCGGGTGCTGCGGGGAAGTCCATGTCGGCAACCCACATGGGCAGGACATCGCCCGGATATTTGCTCCATTTGGAGCTGCCGGTGCCGCGACGCTCGTGAACGATGTCGAAGTTGACCATACGTGTCATAGCCCCTTGATCATACCGCCATCAACGCGGATCGACGAGCCGGTAACGTAGCTCGCCTGGGCGCTGGCGAGAAATACTGCCACTGCAGCAAACTCTTCGGGCCTGCCGTAACGACCTGCAGGTATATCGTTGCGTGAGGCGGATTGCACGTCCTCGATGCTCGCGCCCGTCTTCTCTGCCTTGATGCCGTCCAGTTCGCGGACGCGATCGGTGTCGATACGTCCAGGCAGGATCATGTTGACGGTGATGCCGTGTCGGGCAACTTCAGCAGCCAGCGTCTTGGACCACCCGGCGACGGCCGCCCGCACGCCATTGGAAAGCGCAAGGTTCGGAATGGGTTGCTCGACGCCGGATGAGCCGATCGTGATGATCCGGCCCCACTTGCGAGCAATCATGCCCTCCAGCATGGCATCGGAGATGGTGAAGATCGATGAAGCCATGGCCTCGAAGGCCGCCAGCCAGCTTTCGCGAGACTGACCGAGCGCCGGTCCGGCTTTCGGTCCCCCTGAGTTGTTGACCAGGATATCGACGCCTCCCTGTTCGGTCAGCGATGCGATGAGCTTTGTCACCGACGCCGGATCTGCGAGGTCAACAGCGATCGGCGTGATGTTGGCGGAAGGCTCGATCTTGTCGGTGTTGCGGGCTGCGGCAAACACCTTGACCCCCTCGGCGGCAAGACCCTCTGCGATCGCAGCGCCCAGGCCGCGGCTTGCGCCGAGAACGAGTGCCTTTTTTCCGGAAATCTGCAGATCCATTACTTCAACGCCTCCAGCTTGCGTTCTTGTCGTTCGATAAGTTTCTCGACTTCCCTGATTGCCATCGCGCTGAGAGCCGCACCCGGGCGTCTTTGCGCCGCGCTGGCGATTGCTCCCCGCTTGGCGAGCACATATTTGCGCACGGCAAGGCCGAGGCCCGGTTGCTGCTCGTAGCGCATGAGCGGCAGGTAGGCATCGAAGATGTCCTGTGCGTCCTCAAACCGACCGGCAGCGCTCAAGCGGCAGACGTCCACCATCATTTCAGGATAGGGGAAACCGGTCATGGCGCCATCGGCGCCGCGCTGCATTTCCTCCGGCAGGAAAATGCCGGCGTTGCCGCAGAGGATCGAGACGCGCCGTCGGCCCTTGGCCTCCGCTCCGCGCAGGTCCGTGATCTTCTGCAGTCCCGGCCAGTCTTCGTGCTTCACCATGGCGATGCTCGGGTGGGCCTCGAGGATCGAGCCGAGTGTCCTGGAGGCGATCTGCACGCCGGTGGACAGCGGAAAGTCCTGCAGAACGACAGGAACATCCGTGCCGACGGTTTCAACCACATTGCGATAGTAAGTGATGATCTGGTCATCGGTTCGCAGAGAGGAGGGAGGCGCGACCATGACGCCGGCCGCGCCGAGATCCATGACTGCCTTGCTCAGTTCGCCGATTGCCGCAAGCCCCGGCGCAGACACGCCGACGACCACCGGCTTGCCTGCCGAGCGGTTCAGCGTCAGGCGCGTGACCTCGATCGACTCCGCCTGGGTCAACTTCGGGGCCTCGCCCATCATGCCGAGAATGGTCAGGCCGTCGGCGCCTTTCTCGAAGTAGAAATCGACCATCCGGTCGACGCTCGGGCGGTCGAGTGAGCCGTCTTCGTTGAACGGGGTTACGGCAATGACGAAGACGCCTTTGCTATCTGTTGTGATGAGCGACATGTGCTGATCCGATCCTATTCAAACCAGTGAGAGTTGCCGCGGCGGACATAGCGTCCGGATCCGGGCTGATTGATGATGGACAGGCCATCCCACGCGAGGCTTCCGCCCAGATAGGTGCGGGTTACCGTGACTGAAAATGCGCGGCCGTCGAAGGGGCTCCAGTGCAGCTCGTCGTTCGCCCGCGAAGAGTCCCATACCTGGGCCTTGCGCGAAAGGATGGCGAGGTCGGCATCGGCGCCGAGCCTGATCGCGCCCTTTTCGGGCCACAGACCGAAGAATTTTGCCGGCCGCTCGCAAAGCTGCTCGACCGTCACCGCGGCGGCATCGAGGCCGCGATTGTCAGCTGCCGTGTAGAAAGCCGGCAACAGCGTTTCCAGTCCGGGTACACCGGCGCCGGCGTCGAAGATCGACGGCGTGAACTTGTTGTCGACTGGCCAGCTGGAATGGTCGGAGCTGACAAAGGCGACTCGGCCCGACAGCACTTCTTCCCAAAGCGCGTCGATCTGACCGGGACGGATCGGCGGGTTGACCTTCATGCGCGCGCCGAGCGCGGCGCCATCGCGCTCCGGGTCGAACCAGAGATAGTGGACGCAGAGTTCACCGGTGGCTCGGAAGCCATCGGCGAGATAGTTATCGACCAGGTGGAAGCCGCGCGGTGTCGTCAGGTGGACGATATGCGCGTGGGCGCCAGCCGCAGCCCCGAGTTCGAGAAACTGCGCGGTCGCTGCCAGTTCCGCGGCCGGCGGCCGGCTCTCGGAGTGGGCCTCGATGCCATCCCGGTTAGCGGCCTTTGCGGCAGCGATATAGGCCCGGACGATCTCCTGGTCTTCGTTGTGCACACCCAGCGGAATGACAGTATCGGAGAGGGCATTGAAGACCGCGAGGATCTGGTCGGATGCGATACGAGGAAAGCGCGTCGGGCTGCTTTCAAACGTTGAAATCTTGAAGGCGACGACGCCACCCTCGATCAAGGGCTGGATGTCCTCGGTCGTCTGTCCCGGCAGGACGGTGCCGTAAAGCGCGACGTTTGCGTGGGCATGCTCCTCGATCGCGGCAATCTTGTCGTTGAGACGCTCAAGCGAGTTCAGCGGGGCGGGATTGTCGTAAGGCATGTCGACGATGGTCGTCACCCCGCCGGCAATCGCCGACCTGGTCGTCGACCGGATACCGGGAAGCCCGCCATAGCTGCAGGCATGCGTCTGGCCGTCGACCACACCGGGGATGATCAGATCGTCGCCGGCGTCGAAGGTCTCGGTTGCGGCCGGCGCGTCGCCGGTTCCAATGGCGGCGATCTTGCCGTCCCTGACGGCAATCCAGCTATCTTCAACCGGTCCGTCCGGCAAGACGGCAGTGCCGCGCACCACGAGGTCAAACATCATTGTCTTTTCTTTCCATAAGCCAGATCAAGATTGGTGCAGGCGAGCGCGACGCCTGCCTGGACCGGATCGATGACGGGAATGCCGAGGCTGTCCTGCATGGCCTGCCTGTATGATCCGAGACCGGCGCAGCCGAGAATGACGACGTCGGCGCCGTCTTCGTCGCGCAGCAAGCGAGCAGTGCGTGAGACGGTCTCGACAACGTCGCCGGCCATCAGTTCAACGACCGTCATGTTGATCGACCGATCACCCGCAAGGCGCCGGTCGAGCTCGAGCGCCTTCAGGTAACGCAGATGCCGATCGATGGAGGATTGCCCGAGCGAGATGATGCCGAAGCGGGAACCGAGGCCCAGCGCTGCGAGGTAGGCGGATTCGGCGATGCCGAAGACCGGTCGGTCTACCAGCTTCCGAACCTGCGCGATGCCGGGATCGGAAAAACACGAGAGGACGAAGGCACCCGCGGAAGAGGCCGACACGGCCTCGATTATGTTTGGAATGACCGCGGCAACGTGATCGTCCGTTTCAATGCCAGGCGGCGATTTGGCGAGCTCGATACAGTTGATGCGGTGGGATGTCGTCGCGCGGACAGGACCGAGGCAGGCCTCCATGGAGCGCGTGACGGACGCCGAACTGTTGGGATTAATGACGAGGATGTCGGACACAGCATGCACCTGTTGGGCACTTCCACTGGACGGGGAAGCGCATTGCGCAATAGATATATTACGTAGTATATCAGAGAAGGGCGACTGTCAAAGTCCTCTGTGAGGATGGCGCGCAAATGCCTGTGATATCAAAAGTCTTTGACTTGCCCGCAATGTCTGGCGACAAAGGCATCTGGCCCTTATTCGGGCAACTGGAGATGGGTTTTGAACAAGACTGACACCTTGGCAACGGCTTCCGAGAAGCGCGGCAAATCACTGACCGAGCAGGCCTATGCCATATTGCGCGAGCGGTTGATCCTTGGCGAACTTGCACCGGGCGCAGCCGTTTCCGAGCCGGAGCTCGCCGAGCAGCTGCAGATGAGCAAAACGCCGGTGCGTGAAGCTCTGGCGCGCCTCTGCGTCGAGGGCTTCATGGAGGCCTTTCCGCGGCGCGGCTACCGCGTGACGCCGGTGACGGTGCAGGACATGAACGATCTCTTTGCGGTACGCGGTATGCTCGAGGGCACAGCGGCGTCGCTGGCCGCGAAGAACCTGACGGAGCAGGAGCTGGACGCGCTCGATCGATTGGCCGATGCGAGCTACGTGATGGGCGAAGGGGTCAGCACAAAGACCTTTGTGACCTCCAATGAGGAGTTCCATTCCGCGATCGCACGCGGCTCGCGCAATCCACGCCTCCACGCTCTGGTCATGAGCCACCTGGAAGAGTGCGCCCGGCTTTTCTACATGGGGACGCGCGTGCGCGACATTAATCCCGAGACGGCAAACGACCACCACAAGATCGTGGCTGTGCTACGCGAGCGTGACAGCGAGAAGGCGCGCCAGGCGATGGTCGAGCACAACGAGAACACCCGACAGGGGTTGCTCAACGCGCTCATCTCCAATGCACACGGCGGCTTCACGCTGTAGCGATACAACCCGACCGCGTCGTCGCTACTGCTTGACGAGGTGACCGCTGGCCACTTCGCGGTAGATCGCCTTTGTCGGAACATAGTCCGCCGGACGCACGGCGCTGCCGAGTTCTACGCCCGGCAGACGTGTTCGCGAGTGCCGGCGGCTCGGATCTGCGACCGGAACCGCATCGAGAAGGCGTCTGGTGTAAGCATGTTGAGGATCGTCGAAGACTTGCGCCCGCGAGCCGATCTCGACGATCTCGCCCAGGTACATCACGGCCACGCGGTGGCTGACACGCTCAACGACGGCCATGTCGTGGCTGATGAAGAGGTAGGCGATCTTAAGCGTCTCCTGCAGTTCGAGCATCAGGTTTACCACCTGCGCCTTGATCGACACGTCGAGGGCGGAGACCGCCTCATCGGCAACGATCAGGCCCGGATTAAGCGTAAGCGCACGGGCGATGCTGATGCGCTGGCGCTGGCCGCCGGAGAATTCGTGCGGGAACCGACGCGCCATATCGGCTTTCAGCCCGACGCGCTCGAGGAGGTCGACTGCCTTTGCCTGTGCCTCTGCCTTCGGTGCCAGCCCATGAGCGATCATCGGTTCCGCAATGGCATCGCCCACCCGCATGCGCGGATTGAGGCTTGAATAGGGATCCTGAAAGATCATCTGCATCTGCCGGCGCTGGCGTGTTAGCGTGGCCGATGTCATGGCGCGGACGTCTGCGCCATTGATGCGGATGCTGCCGCTGACAGGCTCGACGAGCCGCAGCACCGAGCGGCCGGTCGTTGACTTGCCGCAACCCGATTCACCGACAAGCGACAGCGTCTCGCCTTGGTTCAGGTCGAAGGACACGTCTTCAACCGCGTGAACACGGCCGGTCACGCGTCCGAGGACGCCGCTCTTGATGTCGAACCGGGTGACAAGGTTGCGAACTTCCAGCACGGGTTTCGTCCCGGCGCCGGCAACTTCCCGCTCGGCGACCCGCTTGCCGCTTTCGACGTCGATCAAGGGGAAGGTCGCGGGGTTCTCGTGTCCAGCCATCGACCCGAGCTTGGGCACGGCAGAAAGGAGAGCGTGCGTGTAGTCGGTTTCGGGCTTGGCGAATATCTCTTCCGTTCGTCCGGCTTCGAGCGCGCGCGAACGGAACATGACGACCGTCCGGTCGGCGATTTCAGCGACCACACCCATGTCATGGGTGATGAACAGAACGCCCATCTTCTCTTCATCCTGCAGGCTTTTGACGAGCTCAAGGATTTCCGCCTGGACCGTGACATCGAGTGCGGTGGTGGGCTCGTCGGCAATCAGAAGTTTGGGTCGGCAAGCGAGGGCCATGGCGATCATGACCCGCTGCAGTGTGCCGCCAGACAGTTGATGGGGATGTTCGTCGAAGCGCTTGGCTGCGGCGGGAATGCGAACGCGATCCAACAAGGCGATCGTCTGAGCGCGCGCTTCGGCGGTCGTGACGGGCCGGTGGCGGCGGATTGCCTCGGCGATCTGGCGGCCGACGGTCATGACGGGATTGAGCGATGTCATCGGCTCCTGGAAGATCATCGCGATCTCGTTGCCCCGGATGTCCTGCATCTCTCGCTCCGGCAGGGCCAGCAGTTCTCGACCTTGGAGCTTCACGCTGCCCTCGACCCGCGACGTTCGTTCCGGCAGCAGCCGCATGATGGACATTGCCGTGACGCTTTTTCCTGAGCCGGACTCGCCGACGATCGCCACAGTTTCACCGGCTGCGACCGTCAGGCTGACATCGTTGACGACTGGCACCCATTGACCGCTGCGGCGGAAAGAGGTTGTCAGATGTTCGACAGATAGAATGGTCACGCAGGAAACTCCGATGGCGAGTGGCCAAGGCCTCGTATATGGGGCCGCGTCCGGAAAATGTTGTAGTATACTACGTAAGATATTTCATCTTGCCAAGCGGCTTCCGATGGGGGAGGATGTCGCGATAACTCATCCGTATAGAGAAGTCGGCGCATGACTGGTGATGTTCGCAGAAAGGTTCTTCTGACGGCTGTCGAGCTGGATGAACTTCGCAGATCCGGCCACGACGTGACGATCCTCGCGGTTCATTCGATCAATCCATACACGGGCGTGCCGTCTTTCAAAGGCCAGCGGATCGAGGGGGCAATCGATACCGAGGCCTATTCCGATTTTCAGGCTCCTGCTTCCTTCGAGCGTGGCCAGCGACCGCTGCCCGAGATCGGCGTTCTTCAGGGAAAGGCCCGTCGCTGGGGCCTGCGGCCGGAAACCACGGTCGTCATCTATGACGGCGATCGAAGCATGACCGCCGCAAGGGCGTGGTGGGTCCTGAAGTGGGCCGGGTTGCCCGATGTCCGCGTGCTGGATGGCGGCATGCCTGCATGGATCGCGGCGGGGTTGCCGACGACGGAGATGGTTGCGACGCCCGAAGTCAGTGATATTGCACTGTCGCCTAGCCACATGCCGGAACTTGATGCCGAGGGTGCCTTGCGGATTGGCAGGGAAGGTGTGCTGCTCGATGCTCGCATACGACCAAATTACATCGGCGGGCCTGTGTTGTCCGGCCAGCCGGCAAGGGGGCATATTCCCTATGCCATCAGCGCACCGGCGCCCGACAACGTGACCGATTACGGCAACTTCACCGATGGGCCGACTCTCACAGAAATGTATCGCGCGCTCGGCGCCGACGGATCTTCGGAGGTCGGAGTCTATTGTGGTGCCGGCATGTCGGCAGCACATACGGTTCTGGCGCTGGCCTCGATCGGAATAGAGGCTTCCATGTATCCAGGTTCATGGTCCGCCTGGATCAGCGATCCGACGCGACCGGTGATCACGGGCGCCGATCCTCTGTAGGCCCGTTTGTCTTGGTTTCTGTTCTCAGAATGCGCGAATAATCGGCATATTTTTTCTTATATTGCATAAATAATGTGCGATTTTGGCGATTGTTTAAAGAGTCGCCAAGCCGGCTTTACAGCCGACTTTCTCATGATATATTTCGTAGTATATCACGGATTGTTGGATGTAGCGGCAATTCGCAGGGAACAGCTTGGCATGAAGCTACGGCTACGAAAGGGTGGTAGAATGAAGTTCTGGAAGGGATTTGCGGCGGCGGCGTTGGTTGCCTTGCCGTTCGTTGCTGGCAGCGCTCAGGCGCAAAGCGAGGATCAGCTCAAGACGTTGGTCATTGCCGTTCCGTCCGATCCGGTCAGCCTGGAGCCGGGCACCAATAAGGCGGAGCCGATCGGCAGTGAGATCATTCTCAACGTCTTTGACACGCTTGTTGCGTGGACCGCGCCCGATTTCAAGCAGCTGGAAGGCCGTCTCGCGACGGGCTGGACTGTCTCTGCTGACGGCAAGGAGTTTGATTTCAAGCTTCGCGATGGCGTGAAATTCCAGGACGGAACGGCTTTCGATGCCGCCGCCGTGAAGTTTTCGCTGGAGCGAACCAAGGCGTCGAACTCATACGTCAAGGCGACGTTCGATCTGATCAAGGACATCGCTGTCGTCTCGCCAGGCGAAGTAAAGATCACGCTGAGCGCGGCCTATCCAGCCTTCCTCTCGATCCTGGCGCAGCCGCAGTCGGCGATCGTAAGCCCTGCCGCCGTGGCGAAATACGGCGACAAGTTTGCCGCCAATCCGGTCGGCACCGGTCCCTTCGTCTTCAAGAGCGCACAAGCTGACACCAACGTCGTTCTCGAGGCCAACCCCGATTACTTCCGTGGCGCGCCGAAGCTAGCCAAGATTATCTACCGTGTTATCCCGGATGCCTCGACCCGGCGGCTGGAGCTTGAAAGCGGTGGCGTTGATGTCGTCCAGCAGCAGGGGCAGCTGTCGGCGATCGCCGCAGAAGACATTGAAGCGCTGAAAGACAACAAGGACGTCAAGGTTCTGGAAACGTCCAGCCAGATCATCCGTCAGCTCGAGTTCAACAACAGCAAGAAGGATGGCCCCTTTGCCAACGTCAAGGCGCGGGAAGCAATTGCTCACGCGATCGATTATGATGGCCTGCTGCAGGGTGTCTTTGGCGGTACCGCAGAGCGCGTCTATGGTCCGCTGACCAGCAACAGCTGGGCCTTCAATCCGAAGATGAAGGAGCTCGCACCGACCTACGATCCCGAGCTCGCCAAGAAGCTGCTCGCGGAAGCCGGTGTCGACCCGTCCAGCATCAACCTGAAGCTCTATAGCTTCCAGGGGCCGCTGTGGGGCGCGGTCGCCACGTTCGTCCAGGCGAACCTTGCCGATATCGGTATCAATGCCACGATCGAACAGACGGAGTTTCCGGCACTGCGTGCTCTGCAGACCTCCGGCCAGTTCGATGTCGCACTCGACGGCCGTCAGCCGTGGTACAACGATCCTGACGCGCACATTACCATCGGTTACCTGTCATCGCTGGCCGATGCAGCCATGACCTTCCGCATGCCGCAGGACAAGGATCTCGACGATCTCATCGTCAAGGCACAGCAGACGTCCGATATCGAGGCCCGCAAGCAGCTCTACTTCCAAGTCCAGGAGGAAGTCGCCAAGCGCGTGCCTGGCGCCTATCTGTTCAGCCCCAAGCTGATCGTGTTCACCCGCGCCAATGTCGAAGGGCTGGTCATCAACAGCGCGCCGCCGCTCAACGAATACTGGTCCGTCTACAAGAAATGACGTAGCCACGCTTAAAGACAGGCGACCACCATCTGGTCGCCTGTCGAAGAGGGTGGTCCCCGATAAGTGAGTAGGAAGGCATGGCGAGTTTCATCATACGCCGACTGGTCGCGCTGATACCCGTCATGTGCATCGTGCTGGTGATCGTCTTTTCGCTGGTCCGGCTGATCCCAGGCGATCCGGCGGTCACCTTGCTCGGTCCGGGGGCGACACAGGCACAGATCGACGCGCTGCGCGTCCAGCTCGATCTCGATCAATCTGTGCTGCTGCAGTTCATCCATTATGTCGGTGGACTCCTGCAGGGCGATTTCGGCATCTCCCTGAAGACCGGCCAGCCGGTTGCCCAGGAAATCCTCTTGCGGCTGCCGGCAACGATCGAGCTTTCCGTCCTTGCCGTCATCGTCGCTGTCATCTTCGGCATTCCGATCGGCGTCCTGTCGGCAATCCGGCCGAACTCCTTCTTCGATCACGTCACGCGCGTGATGTCTCTGGTCGGCGTGTCGATGCCGGCCTTCCTGCTGGCGCTCATTCTCCAGCTGATCTTTGGCACCTATCTCGGTTGGCTGCCGGTGTCCGGCCGGATGAGCCCCTTCATCACGTCCGAGCCGGTAACCGGGTTCGCTATCCTCGATGGCATCATTACCGGCAATTTCGCGGCCGCGTGGAATGCGCTCCAGCATCTCATACTCCCAACGACGGTACTGGCGGCCTTCCTCGCTGCAACGCTCGGGCGTTTCGTGCGCAACACGATGCTGGATGTCATGGGCGAGGATTTCATTCGTACCGCCAAAGCCAAGGGACTGCGGCGCAGCGACGTGATCCTCAATCATGGTCTGCGCAATTCCCTCCTGCCGGCGATTACCGTGATTGGTCTGAAGTTTGCCGAGATGCTCGGTGGCGCCATCCTGACCGAGACGATCTTTGCGTGGCCGGGAATCGGTCGCTACATGTTCGAGGCGATCAAGAACCGTGATTATCCCGTGATCCAGGGCACGACACTCGTCTTTGCCCTGCTTTTCGTGATCACCTCGATCATCGTGGATGTGCTTTACGGTGTTCTCGACCCGCGCGTCCGCAAGAAGATGAAGTGAGATCATGGGCGAATTCATCACATTTCTGAGACGCAATACGCTCGCTGTCGTTGGGCTGATGATCCTGCTTGCGCTTGTGCTTCTGATCGCCGTTGGACCAATGCTTACCCCTTATTCGCCAACGAAACTCGATGTGTTGCACAAGCTTGCGCCTCCAAGCTTTGCCCATTGGCTTGGCACCGATGCGTTCGGCCGGGATATCCTGACTCGCATCATGTATGGGGGGCGGGCTACGCTTACGATCGGCGTCGGCGTCGTGGCGATCGCCTTCGTGGTCGGCGTCTTCTTCGGCACGCTTGCGGGCTTCGCAGGCGGCTGGACCGATAGCATCATCATGCGCATCGTTGACGCGATCCTGGCATTCCCGGCACTGGTGCTTGCCATCGCGCTGGCCGCCGCCTTCGGTCCGAGCCTGCAGAATGCGATGCTTGCCGTCGCCATCACGCTCGCTCCTCAATTTGCCCGCGTTGCGCGCAGCCAGGCGCTCAGTATAGCCGTGAAGCCCTATGTCGAAGCGGCAATTTCGCTAGGGCTGCCCAATAGCCGGATTCTTTCGCGGTATATCTTCGTGAACGGGCTGGGCCCGCTGCTGGTGCAATCAACGCTCGCGCTCGGCAGCGCGATCCTCCAGACGGCGAGCCTCGGGTTTCTCGGTCTCGGAGCGCAGCCGCCGCTGGCCGAGTGGGGTGCGGATGTTTCGGCAAATCTGCAGTATGTGCGCAGCGCGCCCTGGGTTGCCCTGGCACCGGGTATGGCGATCCTCCTCGCCGTTCTGTCGTTCAATCTGATCGGCGACTCCCTTGCCGACTGGTTCAACCCGCGCCGCCGTAGCGAACTCGATTGAGGGGCACCTTGGACACACTGACGATCAGCCTCGAGAAGGTGGATTTCCTTCCGCCGAACCGCGTAACGGACGATACCAGCGTCCTGACGCTGAAAAATCTCGTGTTTGAACCGCTCTTGAAATGGGAGAACGGCTTTGTGCGACCGGCTCTCTTTGAAAGCTGGAGCCATTCTGCCGACGGTCGGGAGTGGCGCTTCGTGATCCGCGACGGCGCGGCCTTTCACGACGGAAAACCCTGCGTCGCTGACGACATCCTGCAGTTTGTCAGTGGTATTCTCGATGCCGTCGATACATTCGGCATGAAATGGTCATACGCGCGTTATCTCGAACATGCCCGTATCACGGCCGACGACGACCATGTGGTGCGTGTTGAAAACCCCGAGCCGATTGCCGACATCCTCGACATCTTCTCCGAGTTCTACATTTGCCGTCTTGATTCCTCGGGATCGCCTGTTTTCGGTACCGGACGCTACCGTGTGACGGAGTTCGAAGCGGGCAAGCGCGCCGTACTGGAAAGGACAGACGGCAGATCAGGCCCGGCCCGGATCGTTGCTGTACCGGAGCGCCATGCAAACGCGCGCTACGACGCATTGAAGCGTGGCGTGGTCGATGCCGTGCTCAATCTCGAGCGGATCGACGAGCGGGTGGCCTTCGATGAGGACTTCGCGTGGGGCAGGGCCGTCAATACGCTGTCGGTCATGTACTATCTCAATTGCCAGCAAGGCATCTTCCGCTCGCCGGAGGCGCGGCTTGCCGTCAATCATGCGGTCGACACGGCTGTGATCGCAGACGAGATCTTCCACGGGCTGGCTGTTCCATCCTCCACGATCGTCAGCCCATTTCACCTCGGCGCGGCAAGGGCCCAGCTTTCGCCGATCGGCTATGATCCGGCAAAGGCGCGCGAGTTGCTGGAGGGTGTTGATGCAAGCGAGACCATTCGGCTGCGTACGCCGACCTTCATGCCGGAACGGGCGCCCGAGGTAAGCCGCTTCGTGGCCGCAGCGCTCGAGGCGGTCGGGCTGAAAGTCGAAATTGAGACCGAGCTCGATCGTCCAGAATACGCCCGACAGATTGGTCGCAAGGAAATGGGCGACATGGCGATTTTCGATTCCTCGCCACATAGCACCTACCGTATCCTGAACGATAAGATCTCCAGCAAGACGAAAGCTGTTTGGTGGCAGGGCTATTACGATCCGCAGACGGAGGCGCTGATCGAGGCGGCCAATCAGGCTGTCGATGACGAAGCCCGGGACGTCGCCTATGCACGCTGCCTGACGCGGCTTCACCAAAATCCGCCCTGGCTATATCTGGTCCATCCTGTCGACGTCTTTGCCGCGCGCAGAGGTATCGGCGGCCTTTCGATCGACCACAAGGGCACCCTCAACATCCGCTAGAGCAGGACATGACGATGGAAAAAGACTACTCGATCACCTTCTTCTACTATGAAGATATTCATGCGGTTGCACCGTTTTACGAGAGCGTGCTCGGCCTCGAACTGGTGCTCGACCAGGGGCTTGCACGTATCTATCGCATCGCTGGCAAGTGCTATTTCGGGATTGTCGATGGCAATCGCGGTCACCTGAAGCATCAGGAAAAAAGTGCCGTGCTGCTGACCATCGTCGCTCAAGATGTCGAAGGCTGGCACAAGCGGATGAAGGACGCGGGTGTCACGGGGCTGTCGGAGATCTTGCGCGGCACTTACTGCGAGCACTTCTTCTTCGAGGATCCCGCCGGCTACGCCATCGAGATCCAGCGTTTCCACAATCCAGATGTGGCGAAGCTGTTCTGATGAGCGCCGGGCCGACGATGACGCTCGCGGAGTTGCGCGAAAGGCTCTTTTCAAAAGCCGAGGACCATGGCCGAGCGGCGCTGCTGGCGCTGCCGGACGGTTCGGTGGCTGATCTCCGAAGCGGCTATATTCCACTTCTCGTCAACTTCAGCTTCGAGGACAAGGCGGCCAAGGGATTGCGAAAGCTGAAGGATCAGGCTGCTCCTGAACCTGCCGTGTACTTCTCGGCGCTTGAGATGGCCCGCGATCATGCGTCACTGATACTCACCGGCGAGACAGGCAGCGGCAAGACGAGTTTCGCGCGTCATCTGGCGCTGGCAGCGGCCGGTGGGCGAACGGTGCCCGGCGAGGTGCCACGCAACGATCTCGGTGCCGTGCATGACGAGGGGTGGGAGATGGGAGACATCCTGCCGCTTTACCTCTCGGTCAAGGCCGGTGCGAGCCTTGCCGAGTTGGTGGACGACGCGCTGCCCGGGTTGGAAAGCCTGCTCGCCACCAGCGCATGGACGAACTCGGAAACGAGCCTCCTGGTGATCCTCGACGGTGTCGAGACTGCAGGCGAGCATGGTCCCGAACTCCTGAACCAAGCGCTGGCGTTCCAGGCGCGCTATCCCCGCATCCGGTTGCTTGTGCTCGGAGAACACTCGGTCGTCAAAGGCTGGGCCTTGCCATCGTCCTTCACGCGCTACGATCTGCTGCCGCTTCTCAAGGCGCAGCGGCGAGCCGCCGCGGATCGGCTTGCCGGTATTGATCTCGATGAACGAGGAATCGCGCTCGGCGAAGCTGCCGGCAACCCGGCGCAGTTTGCCATGGCGCTCACGAGCGGTGACCACGGGCAAACCGCGGAAGGCATTGTCGACCGATGGCTGGCCAAAGTCGCCGGCGATGCGCAGACGGCCACGTTTCTCTGCGGTCTTGCCTTCGACGCGCTTGCGGGAAAGCTGGAGGATGCTGAGCTCTTTCCTGTCCTCCGTATACGCCAACTGCTGGCGGCGCGGCATTTGATTTCGTCGCCGGCTGAAGCAGCTGTGGCGGCATTTCGCTCAGGTCCGGACCTTTGGGCGCCAGTACTTCGCAGCCTTGCCAGGCGGCTTGCAGGATCCGATGCCGCAAACGCTCTGGTCGGAGCGCTTGTCAGTGGAACCGGTGACGAGGTGCTTCGTGGTGCGCTCCTTGCCGCGGAGTTGCAGACGGAACCGGGATCTCTCAGAAACCGCATAGCCGCGCATATCCACGCCATTATCGACCGGGGTGTCTTGTCGGCACCGGAGCGCGAGAAGGCTGGTCGAATTCTGTCCGTCTGGGGCGATCCCCGTGATCTCGAGGCCCTGGCAGATGTCCCCGCCGGTCGCTTCACCTTTGGCTCGAATACCCATCCGAACTCGGCGCCGCCTCATATGGTCGAGGTTCAGGCCTTTCGCATCGGCCTCTATCCGATGACCAATGCCGCCTACGGTGTTTTCGTGCGCGAGACCGACCGGCCCTGGCGCAGTCCCGACGGCTTCGCTGAGGACCGTCGCAACGCGCCCGCAACCGATCTCACTTGGCATGATGCGCGCGCCTATTGCGATTGGCTTACCGACCGTTGGCGCAGGGAGGGGCGGATCAGCGCCGAGGAGATCGTGCGGCTCCCGACCGAGCCTGAATGGGAACGGGCCGCGCGCGGCGACCAACCGGATTTCGGTGATGAGACGATCGTCTATCCCTGGGGTGCGGCGTGGATGGCCGACGCCGCCAACTCGGAGGAGGCCGGGTTCAACAATACCTGCACGGTTGGTCTTTTCCCGAAAGGCCGGTCTGCCTATGGCTGCTACGACATGACCGGGCAGGTCTGGGAGTGGGGCACGACGTTGTGGGGCGAAGACATGGCGGCGCCGAGCTTCCAATATCCTTATCGCGACGATGGCCGAGAGGCGACAGACGCGCCGGCAGCAATCCGCCGTGTCCTACGCGGCGGTTGCTTCTCGAGCAACCGACTGAAGGCGTGCTGCACTTATCGCGGCAGCCTTGAACCTGATGGCTTCTGGCGCGGCAACGGCTTTCGCATCGTTGTCGGCAAAACCCAGCCAGTATGACGCTGACGGGATCCCGAAGACCGCTCGCCCAAATGCATGGCGAGCGGACGGGCGCATCGATATTGAGCTGCGCCTTATCCATTTTGAGTGAAGTCCCTCTCAAGGGATTGTTTTTATTTCCGATTGTCTGGTGTGGTGCTGCGGCGCTTTTGTAGCTTCGCTAAGTCTCTTGCGAGCGATGATCCTTGCTATGCTCCTGCATCGCTTGGAGAAATTTGAACTCAGAGCTTACTTTCTGGATTCTATGCCGATCACAGAGTGTCTTCGGCAATCCTATACTCTTTAGGGATGGCGCCATTAAATTTCATTATGCGCCACATGAGGAGACACAATGAAGAGGTTGATTCTGTTCTCATTGGCCGGCTTGGCGCTAGCAAGCTGCACGCCCACCCAACAGGGTGCCGGTATCGGTGCGGCCACCGGTGCCGTTGTTGGTGGCGCCGTCAGGAATGACGTTCGCGGTGCGGCGGTCGGCGCTGCGATCGGCGGTGTATCTGGCGCCGTGATCGGCAATGTAGCGGGACGACCGGGCCAGTGCGAGTTCCGGGATCGCAACACCGGTCGCACTTATGTAGCGGCTTGCCCACGTTGAGATGATGCCTGGCCGCTTGCGGCCGCGCAGCTTTTGTCGTGCTCTGGTCGGGTTAGGGATTCTGCTGGGGGTCGGCTTTTGCAAACGCGGTGCGCAGCCGGCACGGCGCGGGACGTTTTCAGCTAGTCTTAAAAAGCAATGGAATGGTTGGCGCATTGCATGAAGCTCTGACGGCGCTCGATGCCCGGCCAATCCGGTCGAGCACAGTCCGGCGCAGCTGACCGTCATTGCAGGCATGACTATCCGGTATTCGACGCCTTTTCAGAACATACGCTCATTCGAACCTCAATTCTAATGCCCTCGGGGCGCAATCCTTTGGTTCAATTGGAGGCAGGACATGGCCAATGCCAATGTCGCATCAAAGACCACGATGCAGCGGTTTCTCGACGGCGTCGAGAAAGTCGGGAACATGGTTCCACACCCTGTGGTCATCTTCCTGATCCTGATCGGCATCGTCATCGTTCTATCGGCCGTGCTCGGCGCCTTCGGAGCGGCGGTCAGCTATGAGCGCATCAACCCCGATACCCACGCGGTTGAGCAGGCATCGACGGCTATACGCAGTCTGCTGAACATCGAGGGTATCCGCTTCATGTACTCCTCGCTTATTCCCAACTTCATGAGCTTTACGGCTGTGGGGCTGATGATTGCGGCGATGATCGGTGCCGGCGTTGCCGAAGAATCGGGGCTTGTCACGGCCCTGATCCGCAAGCTCGTCATTGTCTCACCAAGCTGGGCGCTGACCTACATTCTTGCTTTCGTCGGTATCCTTGCCAGTATCGCGGCTGATGCCGGCTATCTCGTTCTGATCCCGCTTGCCGGCGTTGCCTATCTGGCTGTCGGGCGGCATCCGCTGGCCGGCCTCGCGCTCGGTTTTGCGGCTGTGGCCGGCGCCTTCACGGTGAACATGCTGATCAAGCCGCTCGACGCCGTGCTGGTTGAGTTCACCAATGACGCAGCTCACCTCGTCGATCCGAACCGGTCAATCGGTCTGGCCTCCAACCTCTGGTTTTCCATTGCTTCGGTGCTGTTCTTGACGGTGATCATCGCCTTCATCACCGACCGCATGATCGCACCGCGGCTCGGCACCTACGATCCGGCCGCTGCCGAAGGTGGCGTCCAGAACCAGGGGGCAACGCTCTCCGAACAGGAATCGCGCGGACTGCGCTTTGCACTGTTCGGCTTGATCGGTCTCCTCGTGGTCTTCCTGTTCCTGACGCTGCCGAGCGGTGCGCCGTTGCGCAATCCGGATACCGGCGAACTGATCGGCAACTCGCCGTTCATGAACGGGCTGATCGCGCTGATCATGCTGATCTTCCTGGTGACCGGTTGGACCTATGGTATCGGTGCTGGCACTCTGAAAACGCTGGCGGAAGTGATCGCGGCGATCGAAAAATCGATCAAGAACATGGGCGGGACGATCTTCCTGTTCTTCGTCCTCAGCCAGTTCGTCGCCTACTTCACCTACACCAATATCGGCACGGTCATGGCACTCAGCCTGTCCGGCGTGCTGCAGGCAGCTAACATCGGTGCGCTGCCGCTGCTGATCGGTTTCATCGTCGTCGTGGCGATCATCGATCTGCTGCTGACGGGGGCGATTGCAAAATGGGCGATCTTCGCGCCGGTTTTCGTGCCGCTGCTGATGAAACTCGGCGTCGAGCCGGAAGCTGTGCTGGCCGCCTATCGCGTCGGGGATTCGCCGATGAACGCGATCACGCCGCTCAACGCCTACTTCGCGCTCGTCGTCGGCTTCGCTCAGAAATACGACAAGTCAGCCGGCGTCGGCACCATCGTATCGCTGATGCTTCCCTATGTAGTGCTGATGTTCGTGCTGTGGACCGGTCTCTTTGCGGTCTGGAAGGCCATTGGTCTGCCTTGGGGCCTGTAACTGCAGCCCTGAACGAAACAAGATGCAAACAATCGGATGGATAACATGAGCAACACCTCAATTCCTCTCGACGTCGCTGCGGCGGAAGAACATCTCATGCGCTTCCTCTCGGTGGAAGGTATTACCGGGCAAGAGAAGAACATCGGTCTTGCCGTCGTCGATGCCCTGAAGAAAATCGGCGTGCCGGAGTCCGCTATTCGCTTTGACGACGTCAACAAGCGCATTCCGCTGCCGACGGAAACCGGCAACCTGATCGTCGACATTCCCGGAACGCGGCCGGGACCGAGGCTGCTTTTCTCGACGCATCTCGACACAGTGCCGCTCTGCGCCGGTGCCAAGCCGCGGCGCGAGGGCGACCGTATCGTATCGGATGGCACGACGGCACTTGGCGGCGATGCGCGCACAGGTGTTGCCCTTCTGGTCGTCGTTGCCGAGACGCTGATCAAGAACAAGTTGCCGCATCCGCCGATCACCCTGCTGTTTACCGTGCGCGAGGAAAGCGGCCTGCACGGCGCACGCGAGCTCAATCCTGCCGATCTTGGCGGCGCGGCCATGTGCATCAACGTTGACGGCCAGATGGCATCGGAGCTGATTATCGGTGCCGTTGGCCAAGAGAACTGGGAAGTCGAAATCACCGGCCGCGCCTCGCACGCCGGCGTGGCACCCGAGAAGGGCATCTCGGCCACGATGGTCGGAGCCATGGCCCTGGCCGAAGCGCGCCGGGCCGGCTGGTTCGGCAAGGTCGTGAAGCCGGATGGTCGTGGCACGAGCAATGTCGGCATCTTCGGTGGAAAGGACAACAAGCCCGCAGGCGACGCCACCAACGTCGTGACCGACTATGCCTACCTGAAAGGCGAAGCGCGCAGCCCGGAATCCGTCTTCGCGACCAAGATTGCCAACGGATACAAGGAGGCCTTCGCGAAGGCTCAGGCCGAGGTGACTGCCGACAACGGCGACACGGCAGAGGTGAAATTCAGCCAGGTCGCGTCATATCCGCCGTTCGAACTCGGCAAGGATACGCCGGTTGTGAAACGCGCCACCAAGGCGCTGAAAACCCTCGATATCGAACCCGTCTATGTCTTTTCAAATGGCGGGCTGGATGCAAACTGGCTCGACAAACACGGCGTTCCCACCATCACCATCGGTGCAGGCCAGGCCGAGATCCACACGATCAAGGAATATGTGAACCTGAAGGAATACGAGAAGGGCTGCCGGATCGGCGTGCTGATGGCAACGCTGGAGGACTGACAGCCTGCCGGCCCTCGCTTCGCGGCCGTGGGCG
Organism: Rhizobium sp. S96; assembly: GCF_030382195.1. Taxonomy (NCBI): domain Bacteria; kingdom Pseudomonadati; phylum Pseudomonadota; class Alphaproteobacteria; order Hyphomicrobiales; family Rhizobiaceae; genus Rhizobium; species Rhizobium sp. S96. The sequence continues at coordinate 58,086 of NZ_JAUDRY010000014.1, read as the reverse complement.
ATGAGGTCGGGTTTGGACGAATGATATCAAAACGCCCCGCCTGGGGCGCCGGGTCAACGACGCGGAAATTTCATTGCGGGGGTGAACGCGGCGGCGCTGGCCGGCGCGTTGGCCGGTGGTTTTGAAAGGGCTCGAGCGGGCCAAATAAGGAGCGGCGCGATTGAGCCCTATAGCATACACAGCCACCATCATTGCGGTTGCCGTCGTTCTGTTCGTGTGGAACAAGCTGCCGGTCGTCTTCGTGGCCATGCTGACTGCGCTGGCGCTATGGGCAAGCGGCGTTCTGACAATTGGCCAGGCACTCGGCGGCTTTGGCGACCCCGCGGTGATCTTCATTGCCTCACTTTTCGTCGTCAGCTCAGGGTTGGAGGTCACCGGCGTTACCGCCTGGGCCGGCCAGCTTTTGATCCGTGGCGCGGGTGAGGAGAGCCGGGCCCGTCTTCTGATCCTGACGATGGTACTGGTGTCGCTGCTCACAGCGCTTATCAGCGTCAATGGCGCTGTTGCGGCCCTTCTGCCCGTGCTTGTGGTCATCGCTGTCCGTCTAAAGCGGAATTCGTCGCAGCTGCTCATGCCGCTGGTGTTTGCCGCACATGCGGGCTCGATGCTCGCATTGACGGGCACGCCGGTGAATGTGCTTGTGTCTGAGGCGGGTCTGGATGCTGGTGTCGGTGGCTTCGGCTTCTTCGAGTTTGCTCTTGTCGGCGTGCCGTTGCTGGCCGGAACGATGGCGATCATCGTGTTGTTTGGAAAGCAGCTTCTGCCCGAGCGCAACGGTGCGACGATGCCGGCCGATTTCAGCCGCCACGCAAAAACGCTGGTCGAGCAATATGGGCTTGCCAGTGGCATCTATCAGTTGCGCGTGCGTGCGAGCTCACCGTTTGTCGGCACTGCTGCGTCGGCAGTCGATCTCTCCACACATCCGGGGCTGCAACTCGTTGCAATCCAGGAAGGGGAAACGGCCGGGCCGCTCCGCCGTCCCAATGTCGGCGAGGGGGATCACTTTCTGGTGCGGGGAGATGCCGAGACGGCCGCTGCCTTTGCGACCCGCATGCACCTGGCCTTCCGTGACGAGCAGACCGATGGTCAGGGGGAAGGCACCTTGTTCAACCGCAGTTCGGGCCTTGCCGAAGTCGTCATCCCGCCGCGCTCCGGTCTGATCGGCCAGAGCGTTTTCCCCGGCATGGTCACCGAAAGCGGCGACCTGATCATCCTCGCTGTACAGCGCGCGAGCGCCGAGATTGCGGCCGCCAACGCGACCAAGGACAAGGGCGGCATCGTCCTTCAGGCCGGCGACACGATGCTGTTGCAAGGGACCTGGAAGGCGCTCGATGTTCACCTCGACGATCCTGATGTTCTGGTGGTCAATTCGCCGGAACTCGTACGCCGGCAGGCGGTGCCCCTTGGGCCCGGCGCACGCCAGGCGATCGTCATCCTGCTCGCCATGGTTCTGCTTCTCGCAACGGGTGTCGTCCCGCCTGCCGTGGCGGGTCTTCTCGCTGCCGGGGCGATTATCCTGTCGGGGATCATGAGCGTCGAACAGGCCTATCGCGCGGTCGGCTGGACGACCGTGATCCTCGTCGGTGCGATGATGCCGCTGTCGACGGCGATGGTGCAGACCGGGGCGGCAAAGCTGATGGCCGAGCACCTCGTGAATTTCGTTGGCGACGCCGGTCCTATCGCCTTGCTCGCCGGTCTCTTCGTGCTGACCGCTATCATGGGGCAGCTCATCAGCAACACCGCGACTGCGCTGATCGTCATTCCGATCGGTGTCGCAGCGGCGACGGCGATGGGGATCTCGCCGCGTCCCGTGCTGATGAGCACGGCGGTGGCCGCTGCGGGCGCGTTTCTGACACCGATTGCGACCCCGACAAACCTGATGGTTATGGGACCGGGCGGTTATGCCTTCAGCGACTACTGGAAGCTCGGCCTGCCGTTGTTGATCTGGTTCTTCGTCGTGTCGGTATTCCTCGTACCGTTGATCTGGCGCTTCTGAGATTGCAGACCGCGTCCGGGCGGTTTGCATACGCCCAGGCGTGCGATCGCGCCGCTCTTGGCGGTCAGTCTGAGATCAGGCGCGCAGCGCCTTCTTGATGAATATGGGCGATCACGCGCCGCCGCATAGGGCGGCGCTGCAGCGGGGCTATTGAGATTTCACCAGCCCGGAGAACCCTGCCACCGCCAAGAGGCTCAGGGCCCAGCCGATGATCGACTGCAGGAAATAGTATTTCAGGGTGAAGGTGCCGTTGGGCTTGAGCGAGTCTGGCCGCCAGTATTCCTTCTGTCCGATCGAAGCCACCGGCAGCAGCACGTCCAGCGAGTACATGAAGGCGTTGAACTCAGGATAGCTCGCGGCTTCCGGCTGGCTGCGGAAACAGGTCAGCTGATCCTGGCCGATCTCTGCGCGTCCTGCCAGGTCCTGTCCGCTCGTCGGCATGAAGCGGCTTTCCGTCCGGGGCAGATCGCACATCGTCCACTCGGGCGAACGCAGCACGACGGGGCTGTTCGGCTTCATCGCCCCGGTATTGTAGGCGACGGCGAAAACGGCCGTACCGGCCGCCCAGAAAACCATCATCCACACCAGCGCCAAAAGCGGCTGGCGGCCATAGCGAAGGGTAACCGCAAGGATCGCGTCGCTGGCCGCAAGCGTCGCCCGCAGGGCCGGGTTTTTGGCCCGGCCGCGGCGAGCGCGTCGCTGCAGCCGTTCCTTGGTGATCAGCACCGCGCGGGCGTCCTCGTCATGACCCATTTCCCGCAGCACCGTCGCGAGATGCTCGTAGGGCTGCGGCCAGAAATCCGCCTTCCAGCGATCGGGGGTCTGGCGCGATAACCAGTCGAGCCGGCTGTCAGCATCGACCGGGCCCCCGATGAATGCGCCGTACCGGCAGCGGTTCAGGAGCAGATCGCCGGTTTGCGGCCAGCTTGCCTGTTCGTCGTCTATGGCGCCGATCGTCGTGGCGGTCAGGTCGAGAGTTCCGATGACCGACGCATTCTGGCGCAGGAAAAAGGCGCCATCGATGGTGGTGCGGTTGAGCCGCAGCGCATTGCCGCCCGGTTGCGAAAGCGAGGCCGCGGTGCAGTCGACGTCACCGCCGAAACGGGCACCGAGAAAGCGCGCCTCGCCGATGATCGTTGCGCCGCGCAGCGCCAGATCGCCGCCAGCGACAACGGCGTCGCCGTTCAACGCGACCTCGCCAGGGCGCTCGATCCGCGCGCCGACAGCGTTGACATCGCCACCGAGACGAACGCCCGAGAGATTGATGCCGCCCCTGATGTCAGCACCGCGCAGCAGGACGCCGCCGCGGGCCTCCAATCCATCCGCTTCGATGACGATCCCACTGGGCCAGCTGATCGAAGCGCCGTCCGCCTCGATGTTGCCGCCGCTCCGCGCGCTCGAGAGGCGGATTTCGCCCGTGACGGTGGCGCCGCGCAGCGAAAGGCATCCGCGGGCCTCCAGTCTGTCAGCCTGCAGTCCTGGTAACGCCGAGCCATCGAGGAAGAGGTTGTCGATGACGGCGGAGCGCAAGACAGGTGGGGCTTCGAAGTGGCAATCCTTGAGGCCGATGTCGCGGGGAATCCGGCACCCTTCAAGGTCGAGAATGCCTGATATCCAGGCGCCGCTCAGCCTCAATCCCTTTTCATGCAGCCGGTAGCCATCGTTGCCGAGGATGAGATAGCGCAGCAGTTCGGCGCGCACAGTCCGCTCCGCGTCGATCTTCTCCGGACGCAGGCCGTCCCCTAACCTGTCAAAGTCCCCCAATTGCAGATGTGCAACCACCTTTGCTTCGGCCGCGCTGAGCGGGTGAAACTCGGCAAGGCTGGGCGCAACGGGAATGGCGGGTTGAGACTGCGGGATTTTTTCATTCATGAGCTGGCCATCCATTCAGCCACAACCAGCGATGCTGCCTTAAGACGATGGCGTCGAAGAGAGATCGACCGGACCCAGGCGTCAGCCGGTTGGCCGTGGCGACTTGGCATTTCATATGCTCATTCACCTCCACCATTGCGTCGCGAAATGCGCCTCTCCGCAACGCAAGCGCGGCAAACCACTGCCGCAAGCGACGCCCAAATCGCGCATCCAGCCAGGAAGGATTTGGCGCTCCTCATGCTGCAGCCTGGATTTCCCGCCGCAGGAATGATCCATCCAGTGATTGATTTCGCCGTTTTACATGCAGGTCAAGAGGTTATGCCGAAATCCATCGCACAGCGACGGTATGCAGGACAAGAAGCATAACTTCTGGATTCAATGCCGATCACAGGGCGCCGTATGCGGTGCTAAGCTACCGCTATAGTTCGTCAAACCTGTTTCGCGGGGCGGAAAGGGCGGACCAGAACGGGCGGGCAGGGGGATTCATGAGGTAAGCTTGCCTGCCCGGACTGAGTGCTGACACTCCACCGTCATCCGTCGAAAGCCTGCGCCCATGCCAGAAGACCATGCAACATCGCAGCCACGGCGATCGGGATTGCCGCAAAGCCTCCTCTTCCTCTGGGGTTTTCTCTTTATTGTCTGGCTGGTGATAAATTCGTCGATCGAGTTGCCGATTGCTGCTGTCGGCGCGCTGGTCTCCTTTGTGCTGGCTGCGATCTTTGTGCGCCGTGGTGATGTCTGGCGGATCGCGGTGACGCCAGCAAAGATCTTTCATTTCGTCGCCTACACCGGCGTTTTCCTGGTCGAGCTGGTGAAGGCGAACATCAACATGCTGCGCTATGTCTATGCGCCGCGTATCGATATTCACCCTGGGATCGTGAAGGTGAAGATGCCACTCAAATCGCCGATCGGGCGGCTGGCGCTTGCCAATTCAATCGCGCTTACGCCCGGGTCGCTGGTGATGGACCTCAGAGGCGATGCGCTCTTCGTTCACTGGCTCGACGTCAAGACGACCGACACGGAGATGGCGACACAGATGATCATCGGGCCGTTCGAGAAGCATTTGGGAGAGGTGTTTGGCTGAGATCATCCTGCGGATCGCCGTCGTCCTGATTTTTTTCAGCATCGTCTTCGGTGTGGTGCGGCTCGTGATTGGTCGCACGGCGATCGATCGAGTGGTGGCCATCGACATGCTGACGGTCGTCACGATCTCGCTGATTGCGCTCTATGCCCACATATCCGGGCGTTTCGTCTATATCGACGTTGCTCTCGTCTATGGACTTCTGAGCTTCCTGGCTGTTCTCGCGATCGCTCGCTTTCTGGAAAAGGGGCCGTAACAGCCATGCTCGAGATGCTGATCCTGTTGGTATGCGGCAGTATCCTGGTTAGCGGCGTGCTGGCCGTCGTGCTCAGCAATCTCATGGCAGCAATGGTGAGCGCCGGCCTCGCAAGTCTGTTTGCAGCAGCATCCTATGTGCTCTTGGCCGCACCTGATGTTGCGATGGCCGAGGCTGCGATCGGCTCCGGCCTCGCGACGCTCATTTTCCTCTATGCGATCCGCAAGACCCGCGGCGCGGGAGCGGCCGATGAGTGAGCTGATCGGCAGCATCGTCATCCTCGTTGGCGCTTTTTTCCTCTTTTCGGCGGGTGTCGGTTTACTGCGCATGCCCGATGTTTTCACGCGTATTCAGGCCGGCACGAAGGCGTCGACGCTCGGCAATATCCTCGTACTTGCCGGCCTCGGGATCTATCACCCGGACTGGTCGTTAAAGCTTCTGATCATTGCGTATTTCGTACTGCTGACCAATCCGCTGTCGTCGCATGCCCTGTCGCGGGCCGCCCACGCAATTCGTGCGCCGATGGCGGCGACCACCGTGGTGGATGCTCTACGCGATGAAAATGACGGCGGCGTTGAAGAGGGTTCACGATGAGGCGCGCATTCAGCCTGCTCGCCGTCCTGGCATTCGGCGTCATCTTTGCGGGACTTGTTGGAGGTTATGACGAGCGCCAGACGCTCTCCGCTCTGGCCGTGCACTATCTGACGCAGGTGCCGTTGGATCTTGGCGCGCCCAATGTCGTTACCGGAATTCTGATTACATTTCGCGGCTTTGATACGCTCGGGGAAGTCGCGGTGCTGTTCATGGTGGCGGCGAGCGTCGGGCTTCTGCTGGCCGATGATATCGACGAGGAACGCCGACCTATGGCCGCGCGCCGGGGACCGAGCGAGTTGGTGCGGAATGGCGCGGAAGTGGTGCTGCCTCTGATCTTCCTGTTCGGCGCCTATGTAATCATGAACGGCCATTTGTCGGCCGGCGGCGGGTTCCAAGGGGGCGCGGTCGTTGCCTCTGGAGTCATGCTTCTCATGCTCGCCTATCCCGCGGGACTGATCCACCACGGGTTCCTGAGCATCACGGAGTCGCTCGCCGGCGTGTTCTACGTCTTGATCGGCATTTTCGGCATCGTCTTCGGCTTGGGGTTCCTCGACAGTCACATCCTGCCGCGCGGCAATTTCGGGACACTGTTCAGCGCCGGGGCGATCCCGCTGATATCGGCGCTCCTCGGCATCAAAGTCGGCGCGGAATTGAGCGTCATAATCGATCGGTTTCGGAGCTGAGGCGGGAGATAGGAGCGTCATGGGGCTGCCAATATCGGAGATCCTTCTCGTCACGGGATTCCTGCTCGTTCTCATCGGCTTCTGGGGCATGTTGAGGCACCGGAACATATTGCGCATCATCATCGGCTTTTCGCTGATCGATACCGGCATGCATATCGTCTTGGTGGCGACCGGCTATGTCACGGGGGGAACCGCACCGATCATCGATGAAGCGCTAAGCAAGGCAGATGCCGCGGTGCGCGCCGTCGATCCCATTCCCGCGGCGCTTGTCGTGACCGCGATCGTCATCGGCTTCTCTGTTACCGCGATCATGCTCTCCTTCGCGATCCGGCTTCACGCCGTCAGCAAGACCCTCTCGATCGATGCCCTGACGGAGTCTAAATGGTAGATAGCCTTCTTCAGCCGCTGACCATTTTCCTGCTCGGCCTCGGTGGGGGCTTTCTCATTCCTCTGCTCTACCGCATCGCCAAGCCGTTGCCCGCGGTGGGATTCGTCGTCGCGCTGGTGGGGATGACCGTCATTTCATGCGTCTGCCTGTGGCGTGTCCATGACAGCGGGGCGCCCATCGAGATACTGACCGCAGGCAGTGTGCCGCCGTTCTCAATCAATCTGCGCTTCGGCGTGTGGGAAGGCTTCTTCTCAGTCTGCGTCAACATCGTTGCTGTGCTCGGCGCCTGGCATCTTTGGGAGCGGCTGCGCGGGAGCTACCCGGCACTGTTGCTCTACCTGATCCTGATCATGGGCATCAACGGCATGATCATGACCCGCGACCTCTTCAACCAGTTCGTCTTCCTCGAGATCATGTCGATTGGGACCTATGGGCTCCTTGGGCTCGAGCGGACTCCCTCGGCGCTCGCAGCGAGCTTCAAATACATCATGGCAACCGTGCTTGCCTCCTCTTTTTTCCTGCTGGGCGCCGGGCTTCTCTATCATGTAACCGGCACCCTCAATATCGACGGAATGATTGCGAACCGGGCAGCAATCACTGGACCGATCGGCACGACAGCACTGCTGTTCGTGCTTGCTTGCCTGGTGCTGGAGCTGAAGCCGTTCCCGGCAAACGGATGGGGACTGGATGTCTACGAGACGGCGCCGAGCGGCGTCGCGGCGCTTGTATCGGTCGGTGTATCGGCCGGCGTGTTCTTCACGCTTTTCAAGCTGTTGCCGCTCTTTGCCGATCATCTCGGAATCCTCGTCGTGTCGGGCGGGGTGACCTTTCTTCTGTCCAATCTCGTCGGGTTGACCCAAACCAGCGTGCAACGAATGCTGGGTTATTCCTCGATCGCGCAGATGGGCCTGCTGATGCTGGCGCTCGCGCTGCTCCACCAGCTTGGCGCCGAACCGTCGCTGCCGATGGTGGTCGGTGGGCTCTTCATCAATCACCTTTTTGCGAAAGCTGGCCTGTTCTGGCTTGCCGGCATTGTCGAGCGCCGCGAAGTCGCGGGCTGGTCCGATCTTGCCGGCAATCGGCTTGCACTTTCCATTCTTGCGGTGTTCGTCGTCGCGATTGCCGGTCTGCCGCCATTTCCGGGATTCTGGGCGAAGTGGGAACTGGTGATGCAGGCGGCGGCTGGCGGGCGATATGTCTGGATAGCGGTCGTTCTTGTTGGGTCGCTGCTCGAGGCAGCTTACATGTTTCGCTGGTTCAAGCAGGCGACGCGCCCGATGCCGACCCAAGCAGGCAGCAGTTTGCCGCTGAACAGCGAATTGCTCATCCGTCCTGCCTTGACCAGATTGGTGCCGGTGATCGTCGGCGCGATCTTGCTGTTTGCGAGTGGGTATGCTGCGGCAGCGATCGCAGGCGTCGCGTCAGTGTGGATCGTGGCCCCGCTTTGCGTCGGTGGCCTCCTTTACCTTCTTGATGGGCTTGGCGGACGGGTCAAGTGCATCCTGATGCTGGCTGCCGTGATGATTGTCGGCCAGTGGATCATTGCCGATATGGTGGGCCTGAGCCGGCTCTTCGCCGTCCTACTGTTCGCGGGCAGCCTGGTCATCGCCTTTGCCAGCCTGTATCGCGCCGATTCTCGGCCCGGCTTCTATCCGATGATGGCGATCCTGCTGTTGTCGATCGCCAGTCTGCTGCATGCGGCGACCAGTCTCGAGTTCTTCTTCCATTGGGAGATCATCACGCTCGCGTCGTATTTCCTGATCGCCCAGCGATCAGGAGCCCACCCTTACGTGCTGCAGTTTCTGCTGTTTTCGCTGGTGTCGGCCTTTTGCCTGCTTGCCGGCTTCGGCATTGCTACCAGCGCCAACGGGAGCGGGACCCTAGCGGCATTTGCCACCGCTGGTCCGGCTGCGGCGCCGGCCTTCCTGTTCCTGGCGATCGGATTTCTGATCAAGGCCGGCGCTGTTGGCGTGCATGTCTGGCTGCCCGGTGCTTATGCGGAGGCGGATGACGATCTGTCCGCCATGCTTTCGGCAGTTATCAGCAAGGTCGCGGTCTTCGGCTTGTTCATGGTGACCTATCTCGCCATTCGCTCCGAAGTCGGGCTCGAGATGGCGCATGTCATGGGTTGGATCGGACTGCTGACGACGCTTGCCGGCGCGGTCATGGCATTTCAGCAAAGCGATCTGAAGCGAATGCTCGGCTACTCCAGCATGAGCCAGATCGGCTACATCATCACGGCGATCGCCTTGATGAGCCATCTCGGCTGGGTGACGGCCTTCTACCTCGTCGCCAATCACCTGATGGTCAAGGGCATCCTCTTTCTTGCGGCAGCCGCCGTGGTCCTGAGGACGGGCACGCGGCTGTTTGATGAAACAGGGGGGCTGGCCAAACGGATGCCGCTCACCTTCGTGTTGGTGGTCATCGCGCTCATCTCGATGTCAGGGCTGCCGCCGCTCGCCGGTTTTGGTGGGAAATGGCTGCTTCTAAGCGCGATGGTCGACCGGGGCTGGTATGGCCTTGCGATCGGTGGCCTGCTCGCGACCTTTATTGGCTTCCTCTACATGTTCCGCTTCGCCTATTCGATCTTCCTGGGGAAAAGAAGCGCGGAGCATGATCAAGTGGCGGAGGCGCCTTTGGCGATACTGCTTCCCCAGTTCGTTCTGGTCCTGGCGATCTTCCTGCTGTCGTTCTTCCCAAAGCTGGTCATGGATCCGGTATCGGCCGCGATCGATCCATACTTCGCCTCGACCCTGGTCTGGCAGGGCATGTCGCTGGAGACCATCTATGGCTATTGGAACCCCGTGCCGGTCATGGCCATCAGTGTGGCGGTCGCGGCATTGTTGCTGGGGCTCTTCCTCCTGATCTACCGAAGCGGGCGAGGGCGCTCTGTGCCCATCAGCACCGCACATTTCTATGGCTTCTATCGCGCGGCATTTGCGCCACTCGTCACACCCGTTGCCAATTTCATCTGGGATGGCGTCTGCACTCTGACCACGGGAGCGGCGGGAGTTGTTCGCCGCATCTACACCGGCAACGGCCAGACATATGCATTGCATGTGCTCTACTACGTCATTGCCGTGTATCTGCTTGGCACGCTCGGTCTTCCGGCGGGATAACCAAGTTCGCCGCCAGCTCGGACGGCATCACGCTATTGTCCGGCTGCGGCCTGTGCCAGGCCGCCGATAATGCGGCTCGGTAGGAATATCACCAGGGACGCTGCACCCTCGATGACGGACGCGCCGTCGGCGAGCATCGTCTGGCCGGCCGGTCCCTGATCCTCCCGCAGCACGCTACGCACCAGGGCATCGTTGTTCACCACCTCCATCAACGTTGGTGAACTGGCGAAGACATTATGCCGGCCGCCATCAATGTCGGACACATCGATGACTGCGATATCTCTTTTCTGCAGGATCGCGACCTCGGAACCACTACCGACGCGCGGGTGGCCACCCGCCAAGCGCCGGGAGATTCCGAGCGCGCGATCGCGCCGCGAGACGAGAATCGTGAATGGTCGCGGGATATCGCCGATATCGTCAAGTTGGCTCAAGAACACGTCGACGTCGATGTCGGGGGCGGCCAGCACCACGCCGCCCAGGCGCTTCAGCGTGCCGGTACGGCCCCGGAGAGCCAGATCGCGCAAGGCTTCGGTGACGACATAGGCGCCCATCGAGTGGCCGACCACGACAATTCTCTTCGCGTTGGTCTCCGCGGCGATTTCGATCGTTTCAGCAAGTCCACGCCGGCCCACAAGCGCGCTGTCGCGGTCGAAGACATACAGCGGGATCGACGCTCCCGAGGGCCAGGCATAATGGAGCGCGACCGACTTGACGTTGTAGTCGTAGACGATCTGGGCATTGCGGAAGACGCTGTCGGCGAAGTTGTTATTGTAGCCGTGCACGAAGATGAAAATTTCGCGATCTTCGGGCGCGCGCTGGGCCAGCGCCGCATTCAATTGCCGAATGAACTCTTGTCGTTGCGCGATCGGCTGGTAGGTCCGCGCCGAAAAATGCCGACTGGGATCGGGCACGCGCCCGCTTTTCTCGACGCGTCCGGGAACGTGGTTCTGTGGAATGCCGATGTCGAGTTTCGCGAAGTTCAGTATTTTGGAACGCTCTGCCGAATATGGCAGCGAAAGATTGTCGGATCGGGCGCGCGTGGTGGCAACGTAGATCGGGACGGTCGCGCGTGGCCCCGCTGTCGATGCAGACGAGGCCGGAGATGCCGTCGGCAGGCCGAGCACGGCGCGAGGTCCCCCACAGCCGACCAGAGTCAGTAGCACGATTACAATAACCGACAATCGTATTGGTGACATGGCTTGGCTTAATTCCCTGGCAAGCTCTTCAAATCGGTGATCGGCAAGACATCTCGCAGACAGTCGGTTCGGATCGCTCACCCGGGTTGCATTGGGCGAAGCACGCCGCAGTTCTAAGCTATCTCCAGCGAGTCCGGAAGATGAATTCCGGAGGTATTGGCGGTATTTAGCATTTCGTGGCCGGCGGGCGACAGAATGTGAATGTCTCGCTCCTACGCCAGTAGATATCGCTTAAACAATAGACTGCTAAAATCTGGACGGTAGGCCTGTTTGCGGGATTCTATGCTGATCACTTCGCTTCTTGAACCGCTCTATAGTTCTTAAAGGAGCACTGCGCCTTCGGGTTCCCGGGACGGCGCACGCTGATCCGGGCGTTTAAGGGAGCATCGTCACTTGGGTTCCTACTCAGGACTTCTAGCGTTCGCGTCGATCACCGGGACCTATGGATTGACGAATAGCGAGCGCGTTCCTTCGCCTCGTCTTTTCGCCATTGCGACCGGATCGCTGAGGCTATCCCTTATGAGGCGGGCCGCCGCGGGAGGGAGCTTGCAGCGAGCCACTAAGTGGACGCGAAAAGCATCGATTCGTGGCAAAAAATGCATTTATCCAATTGATTCTATTTCATTTCCGCAATCGTCCACGCGGGGCACCGTGTCGGCGCGTCGATAAGCATTCGGGGGAACAACCCATGAAAATACGCCTTGCTGCATCAAAATCCCATGCAATGTCCGCCGCTGTTCTGGCCGCCTTTATCCTTGCCGGGTGCCAACGAGAGGACGAGGCGGGGGAGCGCCCGCCACGACCGGTCAAGACCGTCGCCGTTTCGTTCAATCCTGAGGATACCTACGGATCGCTGGTCGGCGAAATCCGGCCGCGAACCGAGACCAGCTTCAGCTTCCGGCAGGGCGGAGAGATCAGAGAGCGCGATGTCGAGGTGGGTGACCTTGTCGAAGCCGGCACTGTTCTCGCACGCCTCGATACAGAGGATGCGCAGGATTCTATGCGGAAGGCCGAAGCGAATCTGTTTGCTGCGCAGGCTCAGTCCCAGAACGCCGAGACCGAGCGGGCGCGGCAACAGCAACTCTATCCCCGCACCTCGACCCGCCAGGCTTTTGATGCGGCAATTGCGCAGGCGAGCACCGCGCAGGCCGGCGTTGATGCCGCCCAGGCTGCTCTGCGGATCGCCCAGACGAATCTCGACAATCGCGTGCTGAAGGCAAATGCTCCCGGCGTTGTCACCGCGGTTGGGGGCGAGGTTGGGCAGGTGGTTGGCGGCGGGCAGATGGTGGTCCGCGTGGCCCAACTTGGCACGCGCGATGCCGTCTTCCAGGTGCCGGAGGCAACGATCCAGAGCACCGGTGGCGAGGCGCGTGTCGAAGTGCAGCTTCTCAGCAATCCCAACGTGAAGGCGACGGGGTCGGTTCGTGAAATATCGCCGACGGCCGACCCGATAACGCGCAACTTCACGGTGCGGGTCGGACTTGACACCGCGCCCGACGAATTCCGTTTCGGCAGCGCCGTGCGCGGCACTATACGGCTATCCGGAGAGCCGGCAGCACGGTTGCCGACTACCGCGCTGTTCAATCAAGGTGACCGCAGCGCCGTGTGGGTCGTCGATGCCGCCAGCAAGACGACCAAGCTCGTGCCGGTCGAGGTGCATCGCTTCGATACGAAGGATTTCCTCGTGACCAAAGGTCTGTCGAGCGGAGACAACGTCGTCGTCGCCGGGGTGCAGCAGCTTCGCCCGGGCATGCCGGTCCGCCTGCTTGAAGGAAGCGCCGAATGAACGAGGGCTTCAACCTATCGGGCTGGGCGATCCGTCGACAGAGCCTCATCATCTTCCTGGTTGTCCTTGCGGCGATCGCCGGTGTGATTGCCTATATCAATCTTGGTCGTGACGAGGATCCCGAGTTTACCTTCAAGACAATGATTGTCTCGGCCGGATGGCCGGGCGGTACGATCGAGCAGACGACCGACCAGATCACCGATCGGCTCGAGCGGACGCTGGAAGAGGTTCCGCACCTCGACAGCCTGCGCAGCGTGACAACGGCTGGCCAGTCGATTGTCTACGTGACGCTGGACGATTCGACGCCCCCGGATCAGGTGGGTGAGTCCTGGTATCAGGCCCGCAAGAAAGTCGGCGATATGGTGTCGACGCTGCCGGCCGGCGTGCGCGGGCCGTTCTTCAACGACGACTTCGGCGACACCTTCGGTATCATCTATGGTTTCACGTCGGATGGCTTCAGCGATCGCGAGGTGCGCGATTGGGCTTACGAGGCGCGAAACCGTCTGCTGAAGCTCGACAACATCGGCAAGGTTCAGCTGATCGGCACGCAGGACGAGACGATCTATATCGAGTTCTCGACCGAACGGCTGGCAAGTCTTGGCCTCAGCGCGGCGACAGTGATCGGCACGATACAGGCGCAGAACGCCGTTCTGCCCGCCGGCCTTATCACATCAGCGCAGGATCGCACGATCCTGCAGGTCTCCGGCAGCCTTTCCGACGAGACCACGCTGCGGCAGCTGAATATTCCAACCGCGTCCGGGTTCGTGCGTCTCGGCGATATTGCCAGCGTCGTGCGGGGAACGGTCGATCCGCCTCAGCCGCGCTTCCGGATCAAGGGCAAGCCCGCGATCGGCATTGCCATTTCAATGGCATCCGGCGGCGACATTCTGCAGCTCGGTCAGAATATCGACGCGACGATGCAGAAGTTCGAGGACGACCTGCCGATCGGCATCGAGGTGACACATGTCGCCAGCCAGCCGGCAGTGGTCAAGACCGCGATCCGTGGCTTTACGACGTCACTGGCTCAGGCCGTGGTGATCGTTCTTGGCGTCAGCTTCCTCGCGCTCGGTGTGCGTGCCGGCATCGCCGTCGCCGTCTCCATTCCGCTCGTCCTCGCCCTGACCTTCCTGTTCATGGACATTACCGGCATCGCGCTCCAGCGTGTTTCGCTCGGAGCGCTGATTATCGCGCTGACACTGATGATCGACGACACGATGGTGACCGTCGAGACCATGATGGCGAAGCTCGAGCAGGGCTATGAGCGCATCAAGGCGGCCTCGCATGCCTATACGTCGACGGCATTTCCGATGCTGGCGGGAACGCTGGTGACGATCGCCGGTTTCATTCCGGTCGGCTTTGCCAGCAGCTCGTCGGGCGAGTATGCGCGATCGCTCTTCCTGGTGATCGGCTTCTCGCTGATCGTGTCCTGGCTGGTCGCCGTCTTGTTGACGCCGATCGTCGGCCTTGCCGTTCTCAAATCAGGCACGGCGACGGGCGAGAAGCAGGACGGCGCACTGCTGCGCGGATTCAAGAACGTTCTTTATGCCTGCATGCGGATGCGTCTCGTCGTTGTGCTCGCCACCGTCGCCTTGTTTGCGCTGGCGCTCGTCGGATCAACGGCGATGAAGCGGCAGTTCTTCCCGGCATCCGATCGGCCCGAGCTGATATTGCAGCTGACGCTGCCGCAAAGCGCATCGCAGGAGGCCACGGCGGCTGAAGTGTCGAAAGCCGAGGAGGTGCTTGCCGCTGACGAGGACGTGGCCGACTGGAGCTTCTATATCGGTTCCGATCCCGTTCGCTTCTATCTGTCGATGGATCTGCAGGCACCGGCGCCTTCCCGTGCGCAGGCGGTGGTGATCGCCAAGAGCGTCGGGGCGCGTGATGCGTTGCAGGCACGCCTTCAGAAGGCGCTCGACGAAAAGCTGCCTGACATCATCGTGCGCGTATCGCCGCTGGAAATGGGACCGCCGGTTGGCTGGCCCGTGCAATATCGCGTCACCGGTTCCGACATTCCCGGGGTTCGCAACGTCGCCTGGCAGGTCGCGGATGCTATCAGCAAGGTGCCTGGCGTGGTTCAGCCGAACCTCGACTGGAACGAACCTGTCCGCAAGATCGTCATCAACGTCGACCAGGATCGTGCCCGGCTGGTGGGGCTGAATTCGTCGGTGATTGCCCAGACGCTCTTTGCGACAGCATCCGGCGTTCCGATCACCCAGGTACGGGACTCGATCTACCTGATCAATGTCGTTGCCCGGTCGACTGCTGAGGAGCGAGTCGATATCAGCACGATCCGTTCGCTGCAGATCCCGGTCGGCCCCAATCACACGGTGCCGCTCTCGAGCATCGCGACGATCGACTATCAGACCACGCAGCCGGTGATCTGGCGCCGCGACGGTTCGACGACGATCACCGTTCAGGCGGATACAGCGGAAGGCGTGTTGGCTGCCGGTGTTGTTGAGGCGGCAGCCGGCAAGATCGATGAGGTGCGCAAGGCCAATCCGCGTTACCAGATTGAGGTTGGCGGTGCGGTCGAGGGCGCGGAGGAGGGGCTGGCGTCGGTTGTTGAAATGCTGCCGGTCATGGCGATCATCATCCTGATCGTGCTGATGTTCCAGCTGCAAAGCGTCCAGCGTCTGCTGCTCGTCATCAGTGTCGTGCCGTTGGGATTGATCGGTGTCGTCCTGATCATGCTGATCACCAACACGCCGGTGGGTTTCATCGCGGTGCTCGGCATGATCGCGCTGATCGGCATGATCACCCGAAACTCGGTGGTGCTTATCGACCAGATCGACATCGCGATCGAGGAGAAGGGCAGGACGTGGCAGAGCGTCATCGATGCGACCGCCCATCGTCTGCGCCCGGTCTTCCTGACTGCGGGATCGACAGTCCTCGGAATGCTGCCGATCATCCGCGATCCGTTCTGGTCGCCACTAGCTTTCACGGTGATTGGGGGACTGGTGGTCGCGGCGGCATTGACGCTGATCTTCCTGCCGGTGCTCTACGTGCTGTGGTTTCGCATTCCCGCAGACGCCGAGCCCGAAAAGGCCAAGGCGGACGCGGCTGAGCCTGCCGCCGCCAAGGCATAATAGCTCTTCCGGTGGTGTGCCCGATATCTTCGGTGTTCCCGCTATCTCATTGTCCGTGACCGGTTTTTTGGTCACGGACATCCGACCGTTGCCTGATAGGGGCGGCAAAAGAAAGAGACGCAATGCCAAGCTCCGGGATTCCCTGCTAATTCCTTCAGTATATTCCCGGCTATGATTTATTCTTAGCGTGTCAGTCCAAAGCCCTGTTGAGGGGGGAGTAATCATGTCTGATCTGATTGCAATTGTTTACCCGACCGAAGCTAAAGCCGAAGAAGTGCGTCAGCGCTTGTTCGAATTGCAGAAAGAGTACTTGATCAAAATGGGCGATGCCGTCATCGCCACAAAGACCGAGGCCGGCAAGATCAAGTTGAACCAGCTGGTCAATACGACAGCCGCAGGTGCTGCGTCCGGCAGCTTTTGGGGCTTGCTGATCGGCGTCCTCTTCCTCAATCCGCTTCTGGGCGTGGCGGTCGGCGCTGCATCCGGCGCCATCGGCGGCGCCTTGACGGATGTTGGCATCAACGACGCTTTCATGAAGGAACTCGCAAACAGTCTTCAGCCGGGCAACGGGGCCCTGTTCGTCCTGATCCAGGAGATGACGGCGGACAAGGTTCTCAAGGAGATATCGCCTTTTGGCGGCGTCGTGCTCAAGACCTCTCTCGATGAAACGAAGGAGCAGGTCTTGCGTGACGCGTTGCAGAAAGCAACTGCGACCAGCTGACTTGCGGTAGCGGGCGGGATTTCGGCCCCGCGTGGAAGGGCAGGTGATAGCCGCTGCCCTGCGCGCGGTGACGGACCGGCCTCTTGATGCGATGCCGGGCCCCGACGTTTGTAGCGGGCGGGGCCGGCAGTAAGAACAAGAATTTAGGGGTGGGCATGCTCGAAGCAAGTGGCAGTCGCATGATCGGGTCGATAGCGACCGGCATCCTCGTACTCGCTCTGCTTTACGTCGCGCAATCGATCTTCGCGCCGCTTATCTTCTCCCTTTTTGTCATTGCGCTGGTGTGGCCGTGCCAGGCTGTGTTGCAGCGCTGGCTTCCCAAGCTTTTGGCTCTTCTCATCACGTTGATCATCACGATGGTGGTTATCATCTCCATCGGTTCGTCCGTCGCGTGGGGGTTCAGCAAGCTCGCGCAATGGCTTTTTGTCAACGCCGAGCGTTTCCAGACGATCTATGTCGACTGGACAAACTGGCTGGAAGGGCATGGCCTCGCGGTGGCAGGGCCACTGGCTGATCGCTTCGATGTCAGCTGGCTGGTGCGCTTTGTGCAGGGGATGGCTGGGCGCCTA
This sequence comes from Rhizobium sp. S96, assembly GCF_030382195.1. Classification (NCBI taxonomy): domain Bacteria; kingdom Pseudomonadati; phylum Pseudomonadota; class Alphaproteobacteria; order Hyphomicrobiales; family Rhizobiaceae; genus Rhizobium; species Rhizobium sp. S96. The sequence continues at coordinate 40,739 of NZ_JAUDRY010000014.1, read as the reverse complement.
AACAGCTTCGCCGGCTTTGCGTTGCTGGTCTTCATCTTCGTCATGCTCGGCTTACTCGAGGTGGAGGATTTCAATGCCCGGCTTACGGCGCCTGCTGCCCAGCCTCATGGTATGCGCATCCTGTCGGCCAATCGCATCATCGGTGCAAAGCTGCGCCGCTTCATGATCGTCCGGACGTTCGCAAGTATCCTTACTGGATTGGCCGTCTGGCTGTTTGCGTTGGCGGCGGGGCTTGAGCTTGCTGCTGCCTGGGGCGCGATCGCCTTCGCGCTCAACTATATCCCATTTATTGGCGCGTTCGTCGCAACGGCGCTTCCGACGTTGTTTGCCATCGCGCAGTTCGATTCATGGCAGACGGCAGTCATCATCTTCGCGTGCCTGAACGTGATCCAGTTCATCATCGGCAGCTATCTGGAGCCGCGGCTTACGGGCGCTTCGCTGGCCATATCGCCCTTTGCCGTCATCTTTGCGGTGTTCTTCTGGAGCTTCATGTGGGGGATATCTGGGGCCTTCATCGGCGTGCCTATCCTGATCGCGTTCATCGTCTACTGCGCGGGCACACCGTCAGGAAAGTGGGTCGCCACGCTGCTCTCGAGCAGCGCGATGGCTGCGACAGACCGCGAGCCATAAGGGAGGAGTGGCTCGTGAGGGGACTGTTTTTCGACATGAATACAATATGATACCAGCACTTGGCGATCCTGCCGGTGCGTGGTTCATCTGACAGTTGAGGAAAGGGGGGGAAAGAGCTAGATTGCAGGTGGGAGGAACAACGGCTGCCCTTGCTGGTATGCCCGAATAGCCAGATGAACGCTGATAAGCGCGGCAACACCTGCCGTGTGCGACGAGACACTGCGTTCAAAGCCTGCAGATAACACACACTTGCATCATTCCGACGTCACCAGGCCCTCACTTGTGGGCCCGAGAGGAGAGTACGAATGAACTGCATATCTGCTATTCGCCCTGTGGCGGCAGACTTGGCACTCAATCACGGGCTCGAAACAAACGTCGCCGTTTCGAGTGGTGTTCAGCATTTTACGCCTGAAGACGACATAAGCTGCAATGGCGGCTGCAATGTGGTGGCCTGCGATACGGCTGTCGACGATGCCGTTTCATCGGTTGGACCGCAGGCTCAAGCCGCATCGAGAGAGATTGACTATCTCGTCGACGATTTGCGGCCGAAGCTCAGCGCTGCTTTCCAGGGCCGGAGTTCCGCCTCACTCAGTAGCCGAACTCGCTCTCCCATCAGCCAACGGGAGGTGACGCGATGACGGAAGATCTTACGACCCATGTCAGATCACCGGAGCCGCAGTTGGATTGTGAGAGGTTTTCCGGCTCGGATGGCGAGGCAGCCGATACGACAACAGCTGAAGAGAACGCGCAGTATCTTCCGTCCTTCGAATTCTCGACCGATGGGCTCGCCCGACCTGATCAGTTTGCAGCTTGGCGCGATAGTTTCTCGCCAATGCTCGAACTGGCCGACGAGGACCCGACGACCACCTACTTCGGCGGGCGTCAGAGGCTTTGGGATCTTGGAAGTCTGCTGCTTGCGCAAATCAGTACGGATAGGCTCTCGTTCTCCAGCCTGCCTGGCTATGTCCGGCGCGATCCCGTCGATCACTGGACGATGACCGTCTTGCAGTCGGGCCAGATCCGGACCGACAGGGGGCGAAGCGGGTTTGCAGCGGGGCCTGGCGAGGTCCAGATCCATTCGCTTGGTCGCTCCTTCAACGGTAGCGTCGACAAGAGCGAAATGCTCATGCTGTTCGTGCCGCGCGATCTATCCGTGGAAACAGCCGCGACGCTAGGCTCGGCGGAGTTTTCCACGCTTGGTACCGGCATGGGCGGGCTGTTCTCGGACTACCTCATTGACGTATCCAATCGTTTGCCAACGCTGACCCAGGCAGACCTTCCGGGGCTGGTCGCAGCGACACGGGCGATGATCCTTGCCTGTGTCTCGCCATCCGCGGATCATATCGAGGCCGCCGAAGGGCCAATCGCCAATGTGCTGCTCGAGAGGGCGCGGCAACTGGTGCACGGTCGGCTGCTTGACCCGAAGCTGGGGAGCGAGCTGGTCCGACGGGAGCTCGGTATTTCGCGGACGCGGCTCTATAACCTGTTCGAGCCCTTCGGCGGCGTGATGCATTACATTCAGCACCGCCGCCTGCTCAGTGCCTATGCCGCACTGACCGATCCCAATGATCGGCGGCTGATCTTCCAGATTGCCGAAGAACGGGGGTTCAGCGATGGCGCCGAGTTCAGTCGCGCCTTCAAACGCGCGTTTGGCTACAGCCCAAGCGAAGTGCGCAATCGAGATGGCGGGGGCATTCCAATTCGGCGGGATCTCGACGATTGCCCGTCCGAGGAGCGTCTGGGCGTGCTTCTTCGACGATTGCAGGGGTAAGCCTAGGTTGTCGCGAGGCGCGGCCTCGCGACATGTCCGCAGCGCCGGCAATGAAGGCTTCGGCCGACAGCTGTCATTGGGGCTGCGTCACCGGCGATGGTCCTAAGTCGAGGGAGCGGCAGCCTTTACGTCATGCGCCATGACTGCCGCCTGAGCGGCAGCCGCTCCGCCAGATTTGTCATCGCCGCCGACCTGCACCGTAGGCTGGGCGAAGGTTATTCCGTTCGCCAGGAAGGCCTCGCGGAGCTTGGCATAGGCCTTGCGCCGTATATAGGTCTGCATTCCGGGAACGGTGGTCATTCCGAAACTCAGGATGATGCCGTAGTCTCCGAATTCCTCGACGCCTTTCATTTTCAAGGGCTCGATGAAGAGCGGTCCCAGCTCGCTGTCTTCCTTCAGTTCGGCGCCGACCTTCTTTGTCAGTTTGCGGGCGTTCTCGATATTGGTGTCGTAACCCACCGAAATCCGGAACTTGTCGATCACCCAATCGCGGCTCATATTCTCGACTGCGCCGAGGTCGCCGAAGGGCACCGTAAAGACCGGGCCGCGATGATGCCGGAGCCGGACGGAGCGCAGGCTAAAACCTTCCACGGTTCCCTTGTAGTCCTTCGCCTGGATGTACTCGCCGACCCGGAAAGCATCGTCGAGCATGTAGAAGACGCCGCTGATGATGTCCTTCACCAGCGTCTGCGAGCCGAACCCGATCGCGACGCCGAAAATCCCGGCCCCGGCAAGCAGCGGCCCGATCTGAACCCCCAGTTCCGAGAGCACGATGAGGCCGGCGATAACGAGGACCACGACTGCGATTGCATTCCGGAAAATTGGGAGAAGCGTGCGAATGCGAGCGCGGCGCGCGGCATCCGCAGGAGAAAGCGACGCTGTGTCGGATGCCGTTAGCAGCGAACGGTCGATCCAGTGCCTCACCAACTGCCAGACAAGATCGGCAAGAAGCAAGACGATAACGCTCTTCAGACCTCCGTAGACAAGCGCCGCGATCCAGGGATCCTGCCGCCCGGGTGCTTCGGGGTTGAGATGCCACACGAGCGCCAGCCAACCGAGCGCCACTCCGACGACAGCGGCCCGGATTCCGTGCGTGACCAGCAAGTGTCGCAAGCCGCCGGTGTCTGACGAGAGCGCCGTCGTTACGCGTGCCGTCCCTCTGAGGACGCGCGGAAGGGCAATGGCGTAGATGCCGAGCCAGAACAGCGCTTTCATGTCGAGGCACCACGCGACCCAGAGTGCTACGCCGAACGCCGTCGCCGCAGCCTTCCACGACGCCGACGTCTCCATCGTCGACCAGACGGCCTCGACGGCCAAAGCCAGCACGATCACAGAGAAACACACGGCGATCGCGTTCGCAACATCAGGATCGATGCCCTGCGGTCCCGTGATGGCAGATGTTGCGATGCCAACGACCACAATGCCGATGAGTATGGACAGACGGTGCCGCTGTGGAGGCGACATAAGCATCAATGGCATCAAGGTAAGGGCCAGACGGATGACAATGAACGCGATGATGTAAGCAAGCAGTGTCAGGCGGGCGAGTGGAGGCCAATCCACGGCGAAGAAGATCGCGGCCGTTACGAGCGAGAATATGCCGATGGATCCAAGCCTCACGAGTGTGCTGTCGCTGCGCACCACGAGCCGTCGCCAGACCATTTCGGCCGCAAGCCCGATGGCGATAAGACCCGCGAAGATCGCGAAGACCGGCGCATACCCCTTCGCAATGGCTTCGCCGCGCGTTCTCGCTGCGGCTGCGTTCAGTTCCCCGGGCACGCGCGGAAGAGCACTCAGGACATTGTTGACGCGCTCACGGATCGACGCTTCCCATTTTGCAAAGCCAAACTTGCTCGTGTCGGAAACAGACGCGGCCTGTCCCGCCTTGTGGCTCTCCAGCCAGGATTGAACCTCGGGGTCTGCGAGCAGCTGCAAGAGCTGATCGACTTTCTGATCAGGAGCAGTGGCGGGCAGCGGTGCTGCCGACGCGATGGACGAGAACAGAATTACCAGCCCGACGATTATCCATCTCATGTCAGAAAGCCTCTTTTGAACAGCTTATTCGAACACTGTCTGGCGGGCTTTTGCAATCGTCCGATTGGTGAAGCCTATCATGCGGCAGATGGGGGCTTGTTCAGGGTCACAGACGTGAGCTGATTCCCGATCGTGGCGGTGGTTGCGCAGAGCCTCAGCGCGATGTCGAGCTTGTTCGATCTCTTGCGAGGAAGGCGGGCTTCGAACAGCTTCAGGACTTTCGGAAACAGCTCGGCGTCTGAGACGATGCTTCGGGGCAGAGCCGCGTTGATCAACGCAGGCAGATCGTGAAGATCATCGTGTCCCTGGCTCTTCATCGGATCCCAGGCCTCGAAATAAAGACCGCGAAGCATCATGGGCAAATCGTTGCCAACCTTGGCGTTGTCATCCACCGAAAGCCTGTCTCGTACCCCGTGAAGGATCGTGCGCAGCACCTCATATGCGACGCGCTGCTCGCAGCCGAGCAGTTCGGAAAGTTCTCGGATCCAGACCGTTGCCTGCTGCGCGGCATCCGGAAAGGTGAGAATGGGGCTGTAGCGCATGCGATCCTCCGTATTGCGGTTCCTTCAGCAATTTCGATTTGCGTGAAGAATGTCAGTGTCGTTCTTGATCTTCGTTCACAGCACCATCGGCGGCAGCAGGAAAAGCGTGAGCCCGAAGATGGCGTAGACCGCCAGGGCGAGAACGCCGATATACCAGGTGCCGTGGCCGCCGTTGGACAGGAACGTGGCCGCCATCGTGGCGATGAGCATCATGGTCACCGCGCCGGGCCAGAACTGGAGCGACATCGGCGCAGGGCCCAGGAAATAGCTCGTGATGACCAGAACGGGTGCGACGAACAGGGCGATCTGCGCCGCGCTCCCGAGCGCAATGCCGACGCTCAGATCAAGACGGTTGGAGCGCGCGGCCGAGAAGGCCGTCGTCATCTCGGCCGCGCCGCCGACCAAGGCGACGATGATAAAACCAACGAAAGCCGGCGTCATACCCATCTGCTCCGCGGCAGCCTGAACGGATCCCACAAAGACCTCGCTCACCAGGGCGACCAACAGCGTGACGACGAGCAGGATGGCGACGGAAACCGACAATGACCAGGAAGCGTGTTCTTCAGCCTCGCCGACGCTAGCGAACAGTTCGCGATGTGTCTTGAGCGAGAACAGCATGCCCAGTCCGTAGACGGCGATGAGCAGCACCGACAATCCAAGGCTCAGCTTGCTCGACACTGCGGAGGCCTGATCGACGTTCTTGATCAGGGACGGAACCAGGACCGCGACGGTCGCCAAGAACAGCAAGCAGGACTGGAAGCGGGCATTGATGCGATTGAAATCCTGCACATGGTGCTTGAGGCCGCCGAGCAGGAAGGCCCCTCCCAGCATGAAGAGGGTGTTTGTCACGATCGCACCGGCAATGGATGCCTTCACCAGCTGGTATTGTCCTGCCTGGAGGGCCGCGAGCGAGATCACAAGCTCGGTCAGATTGCCGAGCGTCGCGTTAAGCAGACCTCCGACCGCGTCTCCGGTTCGCACGGAAACGGCCTCGGTCGCGCGACTAAGCAGTGCTGCAAGCGGCACGATCGCCAAGACCGACAGGCCAAACAGCAGCGTATGAGCATCCGGCGACGCTAGTTCGATCAAAAGAACAGCGGGCACGAAGACGAGAAGCGCCAGAAGCGGCGCCTGTCGCACTTCGCCAATCAGCCGCTTTGCCAATCCGGACGGCTGGGGCGATTTGCTGGAATGGATCTGCTGGACGTTACCCATCGCTGCCTCCCAGAACATTCATCTGCGACGGCGAGAATAGGAGCACGATTGCAACGCGCATTGACGGGGATCAAAGCAGGGATGCCGCATTGATCAATCCTATCGTCCCTAGCCGTGATTTCGCAGGAGTACATTGAAGGAGATCAACGACGGGTATCGGCCGTCGCAGTATGATTGCCCAGGAAAGCCGGGAGGTGGCGAGGATGTCGGATCTGCTGAAATACACCCTGCATGTCGCGCTTGTTTCATTCATGCTCGGCAGTCTGGTCGATGTGGGCCTCAAGCTCGATGTGAGGGAAGCCTGGGCGGCACTGCACGACAGGCGGTTCGTCATATCCAGCGTTCTCTCGGCCTTTGTCGTCGGGCCGCTGCTTGCCCTGTTTATCGCGCGCGCACTCGCATTGCCGGAGCCTTACGCACTCGGGCTGTTGCTGCTTGGGCTGACGCCGTGCGCGCCGTTTCTGCCCCTGCTTTCAGATGTCGCGAAAGGCGATCCGGCCTATACCGCAGCGTTCATCGTGATCGCAGCGCTTGGCACAATCGTCGTGATGCCAATCGCGGTGCCCTTCGTAGCGCCGGACCTGCACGCAGGCGCGGGCGTTATCGCGCGGCCTCTACTGCTGTTGGTGCTGGCGCCGTTCGCCATCGGCATCGCCGTTCGAAGCCTCTCCAAAAGATGGGCCGACAGAAGTGATCCGATCATCAGAAAGCTGGTCGCGGTCAACATTGTCATACTTCTGGCCGTTGCCGTGCTGCAGAACTGGCAGGACATGCTGAGTGCGGTTGGCACCTGGGCGATCGCCGCGCAGTTCATCTACTACTTCGCACTGGCGGCTTGTTCCTATGCGCTTTCGTTCGGGCTGAGATACGATAAGCGCAGCGTCGTTACGCTTGGAGTGTCCACCAGGAATGTCGGCGCTGCGCTTGCGCCCTTGTCCGCCGTTCCAGATGCGGACCCGCGGTCCAGCACAATGTGCATTCTTGCCGCCTGCATCACTCTTCTGGTTGGATTTGCTGTTGCAAGACTGCTCAGCCGGCTGGCTCCGGCTCCTCGTCTTGAAATCAATCGCGGCTAGCGGAACTCAACCGTCTTCCGGTGCCACCCAATCCTTGCGAGTCGGGCGTCCGTGCAAGTTTCAAATCCTCTGGAAGGACGTAGATTTTTTCCAGCATCCGGTCGAGGAGGTCCAATTCCTCGAGCAGCGTTGGGCGGCGACTATCTGGCAGCACCTCCAGTGCATACTCGATTACTGCCCTCATGCGGCGCGCAATCTGGAAGTTCTCGGCGCCGTATAGCCGTATCTCGCTGAAGGTCAGTTGCACGAAGTCCTCCCAGTTCGGCGTTCTGCAGATCAGCCGCAGTTTTCCTGATTTCCCGCGGAGCTGGTCGCCAAGGAGATGCCGTCCGCCGACGAAACACAACAGGCGTTGCAGTTGATCGATCGCCAGCACCGCTGTCGTCGGATCGTTGATTGCCTTCGACAGCGCTTTGATGCCGATATCGACGATGATCCTGAACGCAAACGTCGAGTCCTGTTCCAGGGTGCGCTCTGGCCCGAGAGCGACCAGCGCCTTGAGCTTGCGTTCGTCGGGCAGGTCTTGGCCGTACAAACGGAAGAGGACTTCACCAGTGCCGACGAAATCACCGACCCTCGGCACAAGTTCGATGATCGAATCCGTTCCGTCGGCGAGGCCGACGAGGCCCCGCATGTTGACGGCAACTACGATGGCAGGGTTGGCTTGGTGGAAGATGACTTTATCAGGCGTGCCCACTGTCGTGATGGAGCTGTCATCGGAACCATCAGCGAGATCAGGATAAACAGCCTTGATGACATCATGTCCCTTTTCACCGACCCTCAAGATGATGCTGACAGGACGCAGCAAGCGTGCAGCGTAGTCTATGAGGTAGAGAAAGGCCGCGATGGACAAGAAGCCAAGTAGTCCCGCCATTCCCGAGACGCCGTGAGGCACGGTGGTATCAAGTCTCGAAAGAGCGCCGGCGGCGAAGAGCAATGTAAAGATGAAGAGGCCAACGGTAAAGCGGATGGCGTTGTCCTGCAGCAGGGTGGTCGCGATAATTCTGGGCGTCAACTGACCGCCGGCAACCTGAATGGCAACCAGAAGGGAGCCAAAGGTAAAGACAACGAAGGTCAGGGTCATCGTGACGATCGTCTCGAGCATGCGTTGCGTGCCCGCGACGCCCCATGGCCAGACGTCCACGAAGACCGGCCACGCATCGAAGGCGTAGACCAGTCTGATGGCGCCGACGTACAGTAAAAGGGCAATAAATGGAACGATCCACAGCGAGGATCGGACGTAGCTTCTAAATCCGTACCAATGATTCCAACCCATCGCGGCGTATCTCGCTCTTGAGCGCCAAGTAAAACTGCCTTCTATCAAGCATGCCTTATCAATTCTGCGACGCATTGACCCCGATCAAGCGGTGGCGTTCTCATTTTGATTTAACTCAATGTGGGACAGCGTCAGCCTGATAGCCTTTATCACAAGTTGGCATTCCCGGTCTGCGGGGTCGCGCGCCTCGCAATAAAATAAGTCCGAGAGCAGGCATCGAAAGAGCTACGCATGAGATTCATGAGCAAAACCAAGTACATCTGCGTCCCGACTCGCCATGGCCTTTTCAACGTCGTTGATGCCGCGACCGGCTCGCCCGTCGAAGTCGATGCCACGGCGATCTTTCTTACACGCAGGGAAGCGCATCGCCTTATCGCAAGGCTCGATAGGGCTGCTTCACATGGCAACGACGATCAACGTCTGGTCGTCCCGCAACAATCCCTCGGGGCTACCCGTGAGTACGAAGGGGGAAGGCAATGGTACATGCAGGAGCTGTTGAAGAAGCTGCCGCGGCACCCTCAAAATCGGACGTGGAAGATCAGCTAGAGAGGATCCTCGCAAGCGAGGATCTCCGTCTCCCGACGCGTGCGCAGAACTTCCTGCGGTATGTGGTCGAGGAGACGCTTGAGGGACGGTCGCACTACCTTAAGGCCTACACGATCGCCGAGACGGTCTTTGCGAGACGAAACTTCGACGCGCAGAATGATCCCGCGGTCCGCATCGAGGCTTGCCGGATCAGGAGAGAGCTGGAGCGCTTCTATCTGCTGTCGCGACAGCCTGAACCTGTCCTGATCACGATTCCCAAAGGTGGCTACGTTCCGTCATTCGCGACCAATCCGGATTTCGGAGTGCAGATTGCGGCGGTCGCGACGAACCCCCCGCCCATTTTAGTGAGGCGCGCCGAGTGGCTCAGTGGTCCTTCGAGGCAATCGGCCGACCTCAAGGGGGCATTCGTTGGATTTTCGATCATCGGGATCGCGACAATCTCTGTTATTGCCCTGCAACTTGCCTCAACGCCACCGGTACAAAAGCCGGCTGAGGTGCAGGCGGCGCCAACGATCGTCGTGGAGCCTATCGATGATGCTGGCGGCAGCGGCCAGGCAGCGGAGATCTCTCGCTTCCTCAGGGACGAGCTTGTCGTCAAACTCGTGTCGGGCGGAAAGCTGACAGTGATGCTGCAGCCTGCAGCATCCGGCGCCAACGGGGATGAGCGCTACTTGCTGCAAAGCAGTGTAAGAAAGAACGAGGAGCGGCTTCGTCTCACAGCTCGCCTCGTGCGCCAGAGCGATGGAGCCGTCCTTTGGTCGGGCAGCTACGACCTGAACCAGCGCCCGGACACATCGCTGGGGACGGAGGAGGCGGTGGCAGACCAGATCGCACATGACATTGCGCAGCCACTCAAGATCGGGTCGCCTCTGACGCTGCCCACAGTTTCGCTATCGGACAAAGAGGACCCCAAGGGTAGCAGCGGGGCGCATATGTCGATGCCTGCAGGCGTTGAACCTCAATCCTTGGCGAGCAACAGGGAAAAACGCACTGCGATGGGCGGTCTATCATTCTAGGGAGCGGCGAAGGCAGGTGCTGCACCCTCTATGGACGATGTTTAATTATGGCCACGCGAAGTGCCATGTCATGATCCCGCCATTACCAACAGGTGGACAATGACGAACCTCATAAAGCGTTACGCAACCCCATTCATCACCGGCTTGTTTCTTGTTTCATTGATTTCTGGAATCGCGCTCTTCTTCCATGTCGGCCAAGGCTGGTTTCATGGTATGCACGAGTGGCTCAGTATGGTTCTGATCGCTCCTTTCGCTTTTCACCTCTGGAAGAACTGGAAGGCGTTTTCCAATTATTTCCGACGGGCGCCGATGGCGATTGCGTTGGTGATCTCGCTGGCTGCCGCCCTCTATTACGCGGTGCCGTCGGGAGCCGAGGGTGGCCGTGCTGGCGGCCCTCCTCACTTCGCCTTTGCCAGCGCCATCCTGAAAAATCCCGCATCCCAGGTCGCGCCGCTTCTGGGGACGACACCCGAGGCCCTTGTCCAGAAGTTGACCAGTGCTGGATTTGCCGCTGCCGCATCCGAGGCAACCCTTAGTGATATAGCGGTGCGCTCCGGCAAGGATGAGGCGGCGCTTCTTCAGATATTGGTTGCGAAGCCTCAATGATATCCATGTCGATTGATGGTAGCGAGTGCCTCGTCGGCGATGACTTGCTCTTCGTCAGTGGGAATGACGAATGCAGCAATGGTGCTGTCCTTGGCATTCAACACGGTTGCGCTGGTTTTGTTGGCCGCCTCGTTCAGGGAAAGGCCCATCCATAACAGGTGCCGCTCGATCCCCCGGCGGATCTCAGGCTGGTGCTCTCCAATACCGCCGGTAAAGACGATCGCGTCGACGCCGCCAATCGAAACGGCGAGACGGCCGATTTCGCCCGCAACTCTGAAGCAGAACAGATCGATGGCTTCCCTGGCGGCGGGGCGGAAGTCCTCCAGGAGGGCTTGGGTATCGCCGCTTGTCCCCGAGACCCCGAAAAGCCCGCATCGATGATAGAGAAAATCCTCCAGCTTGTCGGCATCCGACAATTCGGATCTGAGTAGATGAAGCAGGACGCCGGGATCCATAGCTCCCGGCCGCGTGGCCATCGGGACGCCATCGAGAGCTGAAAAGCCCATGCTGGTGTCAATGCTCACTCCATCGACCATGCCGCAAAGGCTGGCGCTGTTTCCAAGGTGAGCGCAGACAACTCTGCCGCCACCTATGTCTGGCGCAAGTCTATGCAGACAGGCCGATACATGTTTGTAGGAGAGACCGTGGAAGCCGTATCTCCGCACGCCCGCCTCGTGCATCGAGGTGGGGATTGCCAGTCTGGCCGCCAAGCTGCATTGCGAGGCGTGAAAGGCCGTGTCGAAGGATGCGGTTTGCACGACTGGCGGATAGAGCGAGAAGATGGCGTCGATTACTTGCAGCGCCTGCGACTGCTCCCGAGGCGCCAGTCGTGACAAGGCTTCGATTTGGGACATCGTGCTCGCGTTGAGCGGCGTCGGCCCGTTGAAAAGGAGTCCGCCGTGTATGATGCGGTGGCCGACAAATGCCATGTGGCAGCCAGCGTGCACCAGACGATCGATAACATTCGCGATTGCCTTGATGCCAATGCCGTCTGCGGTAATCGGCAGCTCGATTTCCTGGACATCCTCACCCACCTGATATGTGAACCGCGGGCTCTGACCGAAACACAAAGTGCCTCGGCCGACACGCTTGGCCACCCCGGAACCGACATCGAACACGCCAATCTTCAAACTCGAAGAACCGGCATTGAAGACTACTCCCACTTCCCTGGTCATGCTGAACCTCACTTGGTCGCCAGCTACCGGGAGCTGGCTTCCGCAACGGCGGACTCCAATAGCTGCAAGGCGTAATCTGCCGTCGACTTCTCATCATCGGCGCAGAGCTTCAACGCACGGCACCGATTCTTCAGATCTCGCAGGATCCGGCGCCGAACTCTCTGGATGACAGGCGCATGCTCCTTCTTCAGAAGCTCCTGCAGGCAGGCGACGGCGACCAGCTCTGACACCAGCAGCCTGCCTTCCACTTCGCCCTGCGTGGGAACGGCGAAGTGTTCGCCGGCGGGTTTGAAATCCCGGTCAGTGCATAGCATTGTGGTTCTCCCTTGCCTTGATGTCTTCTTCGCCAGGGTCGAGCGCGCGCCTGACCTTGCGAAGGATCACAGCCCGGCCTTTCTGATCGGCGGCTTGGCTCAGACGGTCGGAGAGGTCGAGGACGAAGCGCTGGAAGTCGTTATGCCAATCCGGGCGACCGAGTTGCTCGGGTGCAAGCCGGACATGAGTTGCATCTTCGATCAGACGCGCGCCCTCCCTAGTCAGGGAGAAGCTGTCATCGAGCCGGGGCTCGATCACAGGGACGTTCAGGGATTTTGACAGGCGGCTCGTGAGCGCGCTACGCGCTTCCGGCTCACCATGGACCAGAAATACTCCCTTGCCGATCGGCGCCCGGGCCGAAACCCATTCCTCCAGATCCGAGGCATCCGCGTGACCACTATAGGCGTCGAAGGCTACGATCGTCGCCTGCACCTGAATCTCGTCGCCCTGGATCCGCACCACGCGGGCACCATCCTGCAGGATGCGTCCAAGAGTTCCCGATGCCTGGAAGCCCACCAGAAGGACGGTGCATTCCGGTCGCCAGAGCCAGTTTCGCAGACGGTGACGGATACGCCCCGCTTCGCACATGCCGCTCGCCGCAATGATGATGTGGAAACCACGGACCAGATCGAGCGCCTTCGACTGCTCGGCGGACTCGGTGAACCTGACGTTCGGCGCGTTGAGAGCACGTATGAAGGCGGCCGCGTTGGCAAGCTCTCCGGCCTGGGCCTTGAACACCTCGGTGGCCCTCGACGCCAGTGGTGAGTCGATCATGATTGGCAAACGCGGGAGGCTGCCGTCGTCCATCAACGCGATGAGATCCGTCAAGACCTCCTGGGTTCGCTCGACGGCAAAGGACGGGATCAGAAGCGCGCCGCTTGGGCTGTGCGCCTTCGCAACGATCGCCTTCAGGCGGTCGCGGCGTGCATCTTGCGTCAGGTCCTCGCGCTCACGGTCTCCATAGGTGCTTTCGCAGATGAGATAGTCGATGCCTGAAGGAGCCTGGGGCAATCCCTCCAGCAGTTTGAAGCGGGTGCCGACGTCGCCGGAAAATAGCAGGCGTCGCGCATCGTCTGCGCCCGCCACCTCGATCTCTATGGAGGCGGATCCGAGCATGTGGCCGGCGTTCCAGAAGCGGAACCTGATCCCGTCGCCCATGTCCCGCCATTGCAGGTACGGCACGCTGATGAACTGGGGCATCACCATGCGGGCGTCGTCGGCGGTGTAAATGGGCTCCACGGGAGCGCGTGAGCGCCTGCGGCTGCGGCGGTTGAGCTGCTTGACTTCGGACTCCTGGATATGTCCGGAATCCTGCAGCATGACCCCGCACAGTTCCATGGTCGGCCGCGTGGCGTAGATCGGCCCGCTGAAACCCTCCTTCGCCAGCTTCGGAAGGAGACCCGAGTGATCAATGTGAGCGTGTGTGAGAAGGACTGCATCGATCTCCGTCGGATCGAAGGGGAAGGGGCGGTAGTTAAGCTCTTTTTCGCTCTTCGAGCCCTGGAACATGCCACAATCGATCATGATCCGGCGATCTGCAGCCTCCAGAATGAAGCAGGAGCCGGTGACAGATCCGGCTGCGCCATGGAAGGATAGTTTGGGGTCCGGCATGTTCCACCTGTCAGCGTTCGGGCAGAGCATAAAGGTGAGGGGCAGGCCGTCCTTGATGAAGGTCAATCTGTGAACGGCATGCCGAACTAAAACTGTGTCAGACGCGATCTTCCTCACCGGCTGGCGGTGGTAGCGCCACTCCATAGTAGGGGTCGATCCATGTCAGATGGTCGGAAATCGCCGTTACACCCGGCACATTCTCCGCCGCGACCTTCGCAGCCAGTCTTTCCCGTTCGTCGAAGATGGTGCCGGCCAATTCCGCGACCCCGTTTCTGACCCGGCAGCGGATGAAGCCATTCTTGCTCCAGATCTGCTTTGCGAGCTCGGCTTCGACGGCGAGTTGTATCTGAGCATCGACTGTCGATGGAGCCGACGGTCTCTGCATCCTTGTCAGCGCGCGAAGCAGATCCGACCGCGCGATGATCCCGACCAGCTTCCCGTCCGAAATGACCGGCAGTCGCTTCACGTCGTTTCGTTCCATCAACTGGACAGCATCGGACAGCGATGCAGTCGGAGCAACGACGACAACGTGCTCGTTCATCACCTCTGCTACGCGGCGGCCGTGAGAGCGGACATATTCGTCAGCGATCTTGCCGGGGCTGGCGAGCCAGCCTTGCAGCCAGGAGCGCTTGCGGTCCGTGGCGAGCTCATGTCGACGCAGGAAGTCGCCTTCGGTGATCATGCCGACAAGGACGCCCTTGTCGTCCACCACCGGCAGCCCGCTGATCCGGTTGGCGAGCATGATGTCGGCGGCCTCAAGGACCGTGGCGGAAGCATTGACGGTCATCGGGGATGGCGTCATTGCGTTTTCGACGAGCATGTCTTTTTCTCCTGATCATCGCTTCATTTAGAAGCTAGCCCTCCCGTCGCCATGGCGGGAAGAGCGACGGGTACGATCCTGCCTTCGGGCGACCCACGCATTGACCCAGGTCAAAGATCCGCCTGTGCCTCCCGGTGGGTCAACCACATGCCGGGAAGCATCGGGATCCAGAACGACAATCCTCGGAAGATCAGGGTGGCGGCGAGGGCGACCTCGATGCTGACTCCAAACAGGTGAAGGACTGCTACGCAGCCGCCTTCGAAGGAGCCAAGACCGAGCGGAATGGGGGAGACCGTTGCCACGACCGACGCGAGGACAAAGGCGAGAAACGCAGGTGAAACTGCAATACTGGTGCCAAGGGCGTAGATGGCAAGCCAAAGCGTTGTCGCGTCCAGGACGAAAATTGCCAGCTGCAGGAAAATCGTGATGCCGAGCATACCGGGAGAACTCACCATGTCGGTCCGAACCTGTTCAAGCGCTTTCGCGAGGCGTGCCACTACCGGCCGCTGCAGGAGCCTGCGGGGGATCCAGCGCCCCTTGCTGACAGTGACGGCGACCAGGCAGGTTGTCATGACGACGATGATCGCGGCGAAGATGATAGAGAGCAGCGCCCAGGTGCCGCTGAGGTCGCCTGTTGACCAAAGCAGGGCGAAGGCGAGCGCTGCCATCAGAAAGTAGGCGGCGTAATAGGAGAGGGCGGCAATCAGAAGGGCGGTTACTGCGATCGCGGATGGAATTTGTCGCCGCACCAGACCGCGCGCAACCAGCAGGCTTCCGCTCAGGCCGCCCGTCGGTATCGCCTGGTTTGCGAAAAGCTCCATTACCGCGAGTTTGAGCAGGTCCCGAAGATCGAGCGGATAACCGGCCCGCCTGGTTACCACCTGCCAAACTGCCGCGGCGCAGGCGTAGGTCGCCATCTGGCATGACAGGGCGGCAAGGATCCAAAGCGGATTGGCGGCTCTCAATACAGCGAGAAACTCGGCGAGATCCGCGAAGTGCAGAAGAAGTGCCATCACGCCGGCGAATATCAGCGTGCCGGTCAGCCAGCCCATGATTGCGCGGCCGGTCGATCGCTCACGCTGCAGCAGGAGGTCGTCAGGTTCGGCCCAATGTTCCTTCGCCACCGGCTTCCTCCGTCGTTTGCCCGACCACGTCCGTCTAGTTCGCTCCACCACTCGACGGGCGCTGATCGAGGGCGCTCGCGTCGCGGATCAGTTCGTATTTCACCTGAGTGACACGCAGGTCGCGATACCAGTCGACGAGCGCGCCCCAGGGGTCGGACACCTTGTTGAGGCCGGCGATGAAAGCGACAACCGTCCCGATCTCGATCTTGCCCGTGATGACGTAGTAGCCGCCGAGCGCGAAGATCCCGGCGTATCCGAGCTGAAACATCAGGTTCATCAGGAAGTTGAGCGAATACTTCAGCTTGTAGATGCTCATATTCGTCGAGAAGAGGCGTTGCACGCGGGCGGCCTGATGCTTCGGTGATTTTGGCGAGGAATGGTCGACCATTTCCTCACTTAGGTGCCGCATGACGGTGATCTTCGTTTTCACGCGCTGATTTATCAGCCCCTGAAGAACCGGGACGAGGATGGCTTGGGGAACGAATACCGCGATGACCGCCAGCGCAAGCAGCGGCTGCAGATAGATCATGTAGCTGCCGACGGCGAGGAGCACGCCAGCCTGCAGCACCGGTTCGGATATGCTGGTGCCAACGAAACCGCCAACCGGCTCGGCCTCTGCGAGCACGATCGACATCTCGATGCCCTCGGCCACCGTCGTGAGCCCCTCGGCATGGCGCTCGCCGGCATCGATGACCACCATGCGTAACCAGCGGATGGCAACTTCACCAATCCAGCCACGATATACGTTGAGAACGAGCTTGATCCCGCCTTCGCTCAAGACGAGCGCCAGGTAGGCTGCGACGAGAACGAGGATTGCGTTCAGACTTGCTCCCTGCGTCGCGTCATTCACGATCCGCCGCTGGACCTCGAGCGGAAGGATGCCCACGGCAAACAGGAGAACTGACAGCAATACCAGCAACGCCTGGTGGCGCCGCCCCATCCTTGAGATGAAGCCGGAGAGCTTTCGCGGCATCGTCGCATCTGCCTTGTCGGATCGCACGTCGGCCTCCGTCTCCTGCTGCATCAGCGCCTCGCGTTGCCTGCTCTCTGCCCCCATCACAGTATCCTTTTGCTAGCACAGTCAGCCAGATCGCAGCATTCTCTTCATCGATACATCGCAATTGGGTTCCCGCAGGCCGCGCCGCTCCTATAAGCCCCATCTCCGGACAAACCAAAGTTTCCCAAGATGCGCGAATACTGCATAGAGAAGCAGGATGACTGCGAGCAGTGGCCAGTACGGAAGTGGCAGCGGAACGAACCCAAGCGCTGCGCCGAGGCCAGTCGTGGGCAGGATGACACCCACGACCGCAACAAGGAGACTGGCGGTCATCAATGCCGTGCTGGCGGCGCTCTCGATGAAGGGTATGCGCGACGTCCTGATGACGTGGATGATCAGCGTCTGCGTCAGCAGCGACTCCACAAACCATCCTGTCTGGAATAACGCCGGGCTTGCCCAGGCATTGAAGACGAACAGCATCATGGCGAACGTGACGTAGTCGAAGATCGAGCTTACGGGGCCGAGCAGCACCATGAACCTGAAGACGCCGGCTATATCCCACCGCCTTGGCGAAGCGACAAATTCATCGTCGACCGTGTCTGTCGGAATGGCTGTCTGCGAGAGGTCGTAGAGCAGATTGTTGGCGAGCACTTGGATTGCGGTCATAGGCAGGAATGGAAGAAAAATGCTCGCGCCCACGACGCTGAACATGTTTCCGAAATTCGAGCTTGCGCCCATCCTGATGTACTTGGTGATGTTGGCGAACACCTTGCGGCCCTCGATCACGCCATCGCGAAGCACGAGCAGGTTTTTTTCCAGGAGGATGATGTCGGCCGACTCCCGGGCAATGTCGACGGCACTATCGACCGATATGCCAACGTCGGCGCTCTTCAGCGCCGGGCCGTCGTTGATGCCGTCGCCCAGAAACCCGACCACGTGTCCGCTCGCCCGCAGGAGCTGAACTATACGCGCCTTCTGGTCGGGTGTGAGCTTGGCAAACACTGTTGCCCTTGTCGTGGCGGCCGCGACTTCGCCGTCCGTCATCTTGCTGAGCAGTGGGCCGAGAACAATATTCTGCGCATCGATGCCGACGTCACCGCAGATCTTGCGGGTGATGACCTCGTTATCGCCCGTCAGGATCTTTACACGTATGCCACTGGCTTCGAGCGCGGCGATCGCCTTCGATGCGCTCTCTTTTGGCGGGTCGAGGAAGGAGATGTAGCCGAGAAGAACAAGGTCTCTTTCGTCTTCGACGCCGTAGCTCGGCTTCGTTTCATTCATCTCCCTGTATGCTACCGCGACCACCCGGAACCCACTCTTGTTCAGCAGTACGGTCTCTTGCTTTGCCGTCTCCAGGTGCCCGGCATCGAGGGTGCCGATGACGCCGGCGTCTTCGTATCGTGTAGAGACGTCGAATATCTCCTCAACGGCCCCCTTGCAGATGAGGACATGCTTGTCTTGTTTATCGGAGACAATCACCGACAACCGGCGGCGCGAGAAGTCGAACGGGATCTCGCCCACCTTCTTGAAATGCTCGTCAATGCCGAGCGCTTCATGGACGTCACCATGCTCCAGGACGGCGACATCCAGAAGGTTCTTCAGTCCGGATTGGAAATAGCTGTTGAGGTATGCGTAGTGCAGCACGCGCGGCGAGTCCTCGCCATGAATGTCGACATGCTGCTTGAGGATGATCTTGTCCTGCGTCAGCGTGCCGGTCTTGTCGGTACACAGAACATCCATTGCGCCGAGGTTCTGGATTGCGTTCAACCGCTTTACGATCACCTCGGACTTCGCCATCGCCAGGGCGCCTTTGGCGAGGTTAACCGTCACCGCCATCGGCAGCATTTCAGGCGTCAATCCGACAGCGACCGCCACCGCAAAAAGCAAGGCCTCCAGCCAATTTCCCTTGGTGATGCCGTTGATGAGAAAGACGAGGGGACCGAGGACAACGGTCACGCCGACCATCAACCAGGTGAACCGCCGGATGCCGCGATCGAATGCCGTCTCTTCCTGCTGCGCCGCGACCTTTTCGGCCAGTGCGCCAAAGAAGGTGTTGGCTCCTGTCCGGATCACCAGGGCCCGGGCGAAGCCGCTTACAACGTTCGACCCCATAAAACAGAGATTGCTCCGGTCCAGAGCCCCCTCGATATTGTCATGACAAAGAGCCGCCTGCTTTTCGACCGGCATTGCCTCGCCGGTCAGCGCGGACTGGTTGACGTAGAGATCCGTGGCCTCGAGCAGGCGGACATCGGCGGGCATGAGATCACCCGCCGAAAGCTGCACCACATCTCCAGGCACGAGGTCTTCGACTGCGATTTCTTCTAACGTGGAATGCACATCCCCGGGTCGATGCACGGTCGCAGTGGTCTTCACCATCGCGCGCAACTGCGCCGCTGCCTGGCTGGAACGATGCTCCTGGATGAAGGCCATGCCGACGGAAAGGACCACGATTGCGAATATGACGATCGAGGCTCTGACGTCTCCGAGCGTATAGGACACGAATGCGAGAACCAACAGCAGCGCATTCAGAGGGCTCCTGGCGCGAGACCAGATCTCGGCAAGCAGCGGCATACGCTGCTCCCGGCTGACAATATTCGGCCCGTATTGATCGCGCCGGAGCTGAGCCTCGGACGATGATATGCCTGTTTGGCTCGAACGAAGCAGCTCGCAAGCCTTGTCCTGCGAACTCTCGCTTATGGTCGCGAGGTCTTCCGCATCACGCGTGGCGGCGTTGCCCGCCTCGAAGCTCACTGTCCCCGCCCTCACGTTCATCGATCGCGAGCCTCCATTTCATCCGCGCATCGGGCGCCGATCAGGTGCGGCATCGACTAGGCGAATGTCATGAGTTGATGCCGGTCTCCGACGTCGACCACCTCGATGGCGAGGATCTTGCCGTTGTCGTCCTGCACCGAGACCTTTTGCGGCCGATCAACGACGTGGGTCATTCCCTTGACGGAGATTTCGAGGGCATCCTCCTTCGGTTCGTATGTGGCACCTATAAGCGAAGCCGAGCGCACCAGAATTTGGTCGCCAAGCGTGTCTCCGAGGACCTCGATCTTGATTGTTCTTCCCTCGACGGCCTTTCCAAGCCGCGAGAAGTATGCCGGCCAATCGGCCTTCGAAAGCACAGTGACGCCCATCGTCTCGTCTCCTCCTGATCGCTCCTCAGCGCAGTATCCGGCAGCTGAAAGCAGTGCATCTGTCGTGCGTGATGTCTCGTTGATCATTGGCCTGATCCATTCCTGTGACCTCCGCCAGCGCGGAAAGGCACGGCGCGTCCAAAGGCAGGTAGCGCAGGGTGGTGCCACGGATGCGCTCCACCCTTATGCGGCCTCAGCCGGCTGTGATCTCGATCTTCCGATCATTCCGCTTTGCATTTGGGGTTTTCGGAAGCGTGACCTTGAGAACGCCCTTGGCGAAGGCTGCTTTCACCTTGTCGGCGTCGACATATTCCGGAAGCTGGAAGGACCGCTGGAATGAGCCGTAGTGCCGCTCCGAAACATGATAGGACTTGTCCTTTTCTTCCTTCTCTTCGGACTTTTCTCCGCGGATCGTCAGGACGCCGTTGGCCAGCTTGACTTCGATGTTCTTCTCGTCAAGTCCTGGGACCTCCGCGGTGATTTCGAAGGCATCGTCCTTCTCGACCACATCGACAGCCGGCGACACGACCCATTCGTTTGCAGCCCGCCCTGAGAATGAGCGGGTCAGCGGGCGCCATGAAGACGGACCGAAGTCGTCGAACAGGCGGTCGATCTCCGTCCGCAGTGATTCAAAGGGCGACCAGAAACCGCCTTGAGCCGGAGCTGGTGGTTTGGGTTCTGTTTTGACAGGGAATGTATCTGGCATGATCGTCTCCTGTGTACCGGGAGATCCGGAGGCCGGATCCCACTACAGTTGCGCTCGAAACCGAGCCCAATGATCAAAGCATGTCCGATAATTCGGAACCTTGATCCCGGTCAAAGAAGAAGATCAGTCGGTTCGCCATACTCCCGCGGTCTCAACGACCGAGGAGCACAGAGATGTTTGTCCGACACCCCCAGCGCCATCAGATGCAGCCTGAGCCGCCACAGACTCTGGAACAGCACAGTTCGCTCCCCGACTTCATTGTTGAAAAGAGCAGCGAGAAACATTGGGAGGTGTCCGTCAGCACTCAACGCGGGCTTCATTGGATTTCAGCCAACTATTCCGACCGTGTTGCCGACGAAAGCGGTCGGCTACGCTCGATGTCATTGTTCGAGGTGAACGATTTTCTTCGCCGGGTGCGCAGGAACGGTCTTCGCACTCGGTATTGCGGTCCCCATAGTGTCGAGATGCTGTGATTGTAGCGGCGGAGCAATGGCCTCGCTCTCGATTCGCAAGCCGCCTGAAATTCGCGCTGGAGCTACTGCCGGAACCTCGGCGGACAATTTCGTCTGGTTTGATCAAACGCAATGTGACCTCGGCAAAACGGGAGGATTCTCAGCGGAAATCTCGTGGAAGCTGTTCAACGGAGAAGTGTCATGAACGATCTCGCAATACGGCAGGACATCATCGACGAACTTGGCTTTGAGCCGAGCGTCGATGCAGCCAATATCGGCGTCGCTGTGGAGGAGGGCGTTGTCACTCTTTCGGGCCATGTCGGCAGCTATGCGGAGAAGATTGCCGCCGAGATGGCAGTTAAGCGGGTCAAGGGCGTACGCGCGCTCGCCGAGACACTTGAGGTGCGGTACGCGGGACGCAAGCAGCATGCCGACGACGAGATCGCCGCCCGCGCTCTCGATATCATTGAATGGGATGCGCTTTTACCAAACGGTGCGATTGACGTCAGAGTTCAGAAGGGCTGGGTGACGTTATCGGGCGAGGTTCCGTGGCACTTCCAACGAATTGCGGCGGAAAAGGCGGTGATGAAGCTCGGCGGTGTCATCGGCGTCACGAATGTCCTGTCGATCAAGCCCGCGGCGTCGATCCCCGACGTGAAAAGCCGCATCGTGGGTGCGTTGAAGCGCAACGCGGAGGTGGAGGCAGACCATATAGAGGTCGCTGTCACCGGCGGTAATGTCACGCTGAAAGGCGGCGTTGCCGGCTGGCGTGAGCGCACCGCCGCGGAGCGGGCGGCCTGGTCGACGCCCGGCGTTATCAGCGTCACCAACAACCTCGCCGTCACCGGCTGAGCCCATTCGTACCTTACATTGGTGGGGCTGAAACCAGCCCTGCTGAACGCGCGGAGTCGCCAACATGCACGCCCAAGATGGCTATAGATGGCTGCGATGGTTCTTGCTCGATCACGCGTTGCTTTTTGTCCTCATCCTGATGATCGCGACGATATTGAGCGTTCTCTTCTACCGCGCGGATGGCGATTTCACCCGATCAGATTCTCATCTCCAAAGATCGGTCGACGATCGTCTTTGATTGAACGGAGCGATTGAAATGTCGATGGCCCTCAAGAACATGACGCATGCGGAATGCCTTCAAATGCTGACAGCCGCTCATTTCGGCCATTTGGGCTGTAGCAACGACGGGCAGCCTTACATCGTGCCTATCTACTTCGCGTTCCAGTCGAGAGTGGCGTACAGCTTCTCGATGCCGGGGCATAAGGTTGATTGGATGCGACAGAACCCGAAGGTGTGCCTCCAGGTCGAAGAATGGAAGACCAAGGGAGGCTGGCAAAGCGTGGTGCTGGACGGCACTTTTCAGGAGTTCCCGGATAACGATGCCTGGCACGAGGAGCGGCTTCACGCGTGGACGTTACTCCAGAAACACATGAACTGGTGGGAGATCGGGTCGCTGAAGCCGGACGAGGTTGCGCCGGCGCACGCATCGCCGCACCTCTTTTACGGCATCTATATGAACGATATCTCCGGCCGCATTGCGATCCAGACCGACTAGAGATTCCGGTTCGTTAGTTGAGAGCCAGATGGCGAGCGGCATCACTGCCGGACGCTGCTTGGCGTGCCGAAGCGCCAGACTACTGGAGGGTTTGGGGCATCTTTGCGGATACCTGCCCGGGCGGAACTCGGGCGATAAGCAGTCGCGAGATGTCATCGATGCTGATTGCACCATCCTGGTAGATTGCGATGGCTGCCGCGCAGACATGGGACGAAATCGTCTCGTCCAGCGGCAGATGATAATGCCTATACCAGTTCTGCACCGCGACAGACAGTTTCTTGAGGTCGGTTGATGTCAGCGCGGGATGGTTCATCGGTCGTTCTCCGCTTACGTTCTCCTCATTGTTTTCTCATCCGGACCCGATGGCCTTGACCCATGTCAAAACGTGGAGCGTTGGGTTCTCCTGAGTTGAGAAGATTTGTTCTTCGCAGGGTGGGGCAGCCTTGTCACACAACGTCACACATTTGCACCAAGAGACACAGAAGCGGCATCACGATGTGACGTTGCGGCTCTCTACTGCAGTCATCATGATTGGAGGAAGCAACATCATGCTGGCGAGCAATCTCAACATCCGCCCCCTCTTTGAAGAAGCTGCAACGGTGGACGAACCCTGCGGGCTCGCGATGCTTTTCGTACGCAACCCTATCGAGCGTGCGGCGCCAGGACAGATCGTCTTTTTCGAAGGCGATCGCGCGCTCCACCTTTTCGTGATCCGCGAGGGCAACGTGCGCATCTGCCGCCAGCTTCACGACGGCCGCCGCGTCATCACGGGATTTCTGGCGAAGGGTGATGTCGTCGGTGTCTCGTTCAAGAACCGCTACCTGTATAGTGCCGAGGCCTTGGACAACGTCTCATTCCAGCGGCAGACAAAAGTGGAATTCGAAAAGCAGCTGCTCGCGAGGCCCGACTTGCGCCCCATGCTTCTGACCCAACTTTGCGACGAGGTTGCAGCAGCTCAGGACCAGATGGTGCTCTTGTCGTGCCGCAGCGCGGAAGAGCGCCTGTGCAGCTTTCTCCTAGCCCGTCTGCAGAAAAGCATGGCGCAGGGCTACGAGCCGAACGTGATCAACCTTCCCATGACGCGGCTGGACATTGCGGACTATCTCGGACTGACGATCGAGACAGTCTCTCGCACGATTACGAAGTTGGCCGGGCAGGGCATCCTGTCGGCTGGACGCAGGCATGAAATACTCGTGCTGAAAAAGTCGGCGCTTGTGCAACGGGCCGGAGAAGACGAAGCTGACGGCGATGACACCGTTGACGATGCGCCAAGGCACTATCATCACTAGAAAGTAGGCTTCAATGCCAGCTGATGTCACAGCTCCGTTTGCGCCGGCACAGGATCTCGATGTAATCGCACGCGTCTTCGACGATATCAGCGTCATCATTCACGGCGTGGATGGCGTCATCAGTCACTGGACCTCCGGCTGCGAACGTCTTTATGGCTGGAAGCGGATGGAGGCCGTGGGGCAGGTGGTCCACACGCTGCTCCGCACGAAGCTGCCGCGCTCAATCGAGGATATCCGCAGGGATGTCTACGCCGGCCTGACCTGGGAAGGCGACGTCGTTCATCATCACAAGGACGGCCATCCGATGACGATTGCCACGCGCTGGGTGGTCTTCGACGCGACTTCGCCGGCGCCCGTCGTCATCCAGACGAATACCGATGTCTCGGAAACGCGCAAGGTTCAGGAGGACCTTGCCGGGCGCGAGGCGCACCTGAGATCCATCCTTGCAACCGTGCCGGATTCGATGGTCGTCATCGATGAAACAGGATCGATTGCCTCCTTCAGCAGCGCCGCCGAACAGCTGTTCGGCTACTCCTCCCGCGAGGTGATCGGCCGAAACGTGCGCATGCTGATGCCGTCCCCCTACCGCGAAGAGCACGACAGATACATTGCCGACTACCTGCGCACCGGAAAGGCCAGGATTATAGGGCTCGGGCGTGTGGTCAAAGGACGCAAGAAGGACGGATCCATCTTTCCGATGGAACTGTCGGTCGGCGAAACGGTGACGAACGACACACGGATATTCACCGGATTCATTCGCGACCTGACAAGCCGCCAGCGTATCGAGGAGGAGCTTCGGCAATCACAGAAGATGGAAGCCGTCGGACAGCTCACCGGTGGGATCGCCCATGACTTCAACAACCTTCTGACCGTGATCAGCGGCAATCTCGAGATGCTCGAAAGCAGCCTGCACGATGAAGCGCAGAAGGAACTGCTGCGAGAGGCGCAGGATGCGGCGGACGACGGCGCCAAGCTTACCAGCCAGCTTCTTTCCTTCGGTCGGCGTCAGCCCCTCGATCCGAAAAGCGTCGATGTCGGGTCTCTCTTGTCCAGCTTCTCCGAACTTCTACGGCGGACGTTGGGTGAAGCCATCGAGCTTCGAACCCGCATTCGGGGGAGTGGTCATACGGCATTGGTGGACAGCTCGCAGCTTCAAAACGCCTTGCTCAACCTGGCGCTCAACGCCCGGGACGCGATGCCGACCGGCGGAAGCCTGACGCTGGAGATCTCGCGGGCTCAACTGGATCGGGACTATGCGAACATGTACCCCCAGGTGAGGCCGGGCGATTATATCCTGGTGGCCGTGACGGATACGGGAACCGGGATGTCCGAGGAGGTGAAGGCACGGGCCTTCGAACCGTTCTTCACGACCAAGGGAGTGGGGTCAGGCACCGGCCTTGGTCTCAGCATGGTCTATGGTTTCGTCAAGCAGCTAGGCGGACACATCCAGCTCTATAGCGAGATCGACAAGGGAACGACGATCCGCATCTATCTGCCCGCAGTCGGCGCTGCGCCGATGCGCGATCCCCGGGATGCGGCAAGGCCGGATGCGCAGCTGAGGGGGCGCGAGAAAATCCTGGTCGTGGAAGACGACGAGCGCGTGCGGCGGATTGTTGTCGCGAGGCTTACCAAGGCGGGCTACTCCGTTATCGAAGCGTCGACCGGCGCACATGCGCTTGAATTCCTGTCGAGGAACGAGCCGATAGATTTGCTGTTCACGGATATCGTGATGCCGGGGGGGATGACGGGGGACGAACTTGCGCGCAAGGCCGCCTTGCTCCGACCCGATCTGAAGGTGCTGTTTACGTCGGGTTATGCCGAGCCGAGCATAGCCCGTCGCCCGATGCCGAAGGCGAGCTGGTTGAAGAAGCCCTATACCGCGCAGGATCTTGCGATCCGCCTCCGGCAGCTCCTCGACTGATCCCGCCATCAGGCCGGCGGCTTCATGCGGCTCGCCAGATGGAGAGCGACCTGGATATCGCTATGCACACCTCTCACACCGGGCACGCTTTCAGCCGCGACCCTGGCTGCCTCGCGCTCAAGCGGCGTTTCAACGTCACCGTGAAGGCTTGCCAGTCCGTCCTGCACCGAGACCTGCACGCTAGCGGGTCCAATTGCCAATTCCGCTTCCAGCCTGGCCTTCACGGCCGTCCGGATCGCATCGTCGCCGAGAGCAACCAGGCTCGAAGGCTCGTTCATTATTGCGTGCATGAGGTCACGGCGGCTAATCATGCCGACCAGACGGCCTGCGTCCACGACCGGGACGTGCTTGATGACATGCGCAAGAAGCAGATCGGCAATTTGCGTGATCGTCGCAGTCGGTAGCGCGCTGACAACCGGCGTTGTCATGACGTCCTTGATGCGCCAGCTCCGTGCCTTGATGTAGTCCGCCAGCGCATCATTGCGATCCCGCGTGTTCGGAACCGGACGTCTGCCGCCCGCCGAGGAGATGCGGCGCAGGAGGTCGCCCTCCGTCACGATGCCAACGAGTTGGCCCTTGTCATCGACGACCGGCACTGCCCCGATCCTGCTTGCGTTGACGATGTCGATCGCACGCCGGACGTTCTGATCTTCTCTGATCGTTTCGACCGGACTGGTCATGATGTCCCTCGCAAACATGGTGGCACCTCCTGTTGGCAGCGCGGCCGATGGCGGAGATCTTATTGGTTGAAGGCCCGCAATCGGGACTCGATCTCGGGGACCGGCATCTTCGTGAAGTCTTTCGCGATCTCTGCAACAATCGCGCTCGTCGACGCAGGCTTGAGATGTGAGCGCAGAAAACCCATCGCGCGTGGTGGAGCGATCAGGAGAAGCCGCTTGACCGCGCCGCTGGCAATGTCGCTATCCACCTCTGCGGCCACGCCGGCGAGGAAAGCCTGTTCCGCGCGGTCGTGCAGGTCAGGAGCCTCGACGGCGCTCCTGATGCCGCTGACGGAGCCGTAGACCCGCCCCGGTCGATCGTCCCCCAGGTCGTGTGTTGCCGCGCCTTCGTTGATTGTCGTTCGAACTTCGACAAGGTTGAAGTCTTGCGCATCCCCGTCGTTGCGCAAGAGCAGTGCCTTCGATCCGTCACACACCAGAATCCAATCCTGCGCGCGAATTCGTTCCCTACTCATCTCCTCGTCCTCCTTCGCAGGGCCAGTTTTGACTTGGTAGATCCAATCTACCGATCGAGCAGAGGCGCTGCATTGCACTGGATCAAACTTGCGTCACCAAGCGCCCATGGGCGAAGGCGGTAAGTTTTATCGGAGACGCGGGCTACCGTTTGACCACCACGAAGGTCTTGTGAGCGTCCCGAAAAATTCCGAGGAGCAGGACGTCCGTCGCGGCCTTTGACAGGTCGGCCACCATTTGCGGTGTCGTCGCGTTGGTCTGGTTGACGCTGATGATGACGTCGCCGGGCTGTAGGCCGGCGGCTGCGGCGGGGCTGCTGTCCGAAATAGAGGAAACCACGGCACCTTGGACCTTGCCGAACGCGTCGGATGTGCTGTCGAGGGTCTGCAATGTGATCTGGTCGAGCAATCCCGCGCCATCCACATAGTCGACAGATTCACTCGTCGCGTCCGCCGCGGAGGCGGTTCCCAGTCTTGCCGTGATCTCGGCTTTGCCGCTGCGTCGTAGAACTGTCAGCTTCACGACGGTTTCCGGCGGAAGGGCCGATATCCGTGCGCTGAGTTGCGCCGCGCCGGAGATCGACACGCCGTCGACGGCAGCGACAATGTCGCCTGCGATGAGACCGGCGTTTTCGCCCGGAGATCGAGGGAGGACCTCATTTATCAGGGCTCCGGTGGTGGCATCGACGCCAAGGGCCTTTGCGAAATCCGCGCTGCTATCCTGAACCTGCACGCCAAGCTGGCCACGGCGAATTTCTCCATGAGCAACGAGTTCGCGCATGATCACGCTCGCGGTGTTGATCGGCACCGCGAATCCAATGCCGATGTTCGCTCCGGACGGTCCGAGGATTGCCGTGTTGATGCCGACGACCTTGCCCTCCAGATCCACGAGTGCACCTCCGGAGTTGCCGGGGTTCAAGGATGCGTCGGTCTGGATGAAGCCCTCCTGTGAACTCAACCCCAGCCCGGATCGATCCAGCGCGCTGACAATGCCGAAGGTCGCGGACTTGCCCAAGCCATAAGGGTTGCCGATTGCGACAGCGTAATCGCCAACCTTGAGAGAACTGGAATCCCCCAGTACCGCCTGGGCCAAACCCACGGCCTTGATCTTGATAACGGCCAGATCGGTTTGCCCGTCTGTCCCGACGGCGGCCGCGTCGTAGGTTTCGCCACTGGCGATCGTCACCTTGATCGAGGTGGCGCCTGCAATGACGTGGTTGTTCGTCAGGATGTAGCCGTGCTGCGCATCCGTTATAATCCCGGCTCCCGTGGTCTCGGAGGTCTGGCCCACGGCGGTGCCACTCGACGACGGTCGGCTCTGTGCTCCTGGTGTCAGGTATAGCGTATCATCCTGTTGGTCTGCCGATTTTCCGCGCACCGATATGCTCACGATCGTCGGAATGACACGGCTGAGCATCGGTGCAAGCGACATCGGCGCAAGAGATGCAGAGAGCGGTTGTCTCGCATCGGCAATATCAAACGAGCCGAGGATGAAGAGCAGTGCACCGACGGCCATTGCCACGCTGCGCAAACGGTAGGGGACGCAATCGCCGGCCATGGCTCATCTCCTGTCTCGAAAGAGTGCAGGAACAGGCTTAGGACAAAGCGTGGCAGGCGCATTGATCAAGCGCAAACTGGCATATGGCAGTCTGTCGACGAGCGGTAAAAGTCGCTTGCCGATCGATCGGCGCCGTCCCCTATTCGTGGCGGAATGGGACGTGTTTGGGCTGATCGGCGAGAGTAATCTCGAAAACGTGGCCCGACCTAGTCGTCGACTGCCGAAGGACGCCTCCGTGCAATTCGGCGATCCGCGTGACGATTTTCAAGCCGATGCCCAAGCTGTCGGCGTGATCGGTTGTCTTTGCTTCGGCTCGGATTTCGCCCGCATGCCGATCCTCGACGCGGATCTTGTTGCTGCCCACGTGCACAACGATGGCCGTCCCCTTGGGTGTATGGCGTACGGCGTTTTCGACGAGGTTGCGCAAGGCATCCTTCAAGAGAGCGGGTGCGCCCCGGATAGATGCGGTCGGCACCTCGGGACTGAACTCGAGCGAATGATTGTGCTCGTAGACCCAGGGGGCGAGCTGCTCGACGACGGAGGACGACAGTCCAACTAGATCAATGGCTTCGAAGATGCCGTGGTCAAAGCTATCGAGGCGGGCGAGGGTGGTCAGCTCCGCGACAAAGCGCACGAGGTCGTCCAGATCGGCTTCTGCCCTGCGGGCGCGAGGATGATCGATGTTGCCCAGCTCAAGCTTCATGGCAGCGAGAGGCGTGCGGATCTCGTGCGCGATGCCCGACGTGAATAGCTTCTGCGAAGCCATCAGTTCGCCGACGCGCTCAAACGCGCGATTCACGGCGATCGCGAGGTGGGCGACCTCCCGTGGCATTCCATCGAAATTCAGGTGCGAGCGAGCATCCATCGGATCAATGCTGTCGGCAGCGTCCGCAGCGGCGCGGACAGGCTTCAGCGCCTGACGGACGGACAACAGGGTAGCCCCGAGTACCAGGACGAGCAGAATGCTCATTGGCACCAGCATATGTTCGATGACTTCGTTCCAGAATACGGAGGAGACCACATTCTGCGGATCATCGATCGTTGCGACATCAACGACGAACCGTTGATTTCCGATCAGGAACGCTCGGCCGCCGACCAAGGCCAGTGGCTTGCCGGGTCGCAGAGATCGGAGCCAGAAATCCGGCGGGTTGACGTCGGCTGGAAGGAAGCGGTTTTCGCAGGCTTCGTCGCAAGACTCGAATACCAGCGCGCCGCTGGCGTCGCGAATTCGAGCGACGTAGCCGGTCGATCGCTCGTGGTAACGCTGCCTGACATTATCGGGGAGCCGATATTGCACGCTTTGGCCATCGATGGTGATGCCTGCGGCCAGCCGCTCGGTCTCCTGTTCGACGAACAGACGCGACAGCTCGCCGACATTCCAGTAGTAGTCCGAGAAAATCACGGCAAGCTGCAGGACCATGGCCAGCACGGCGAAGAATGCGATCCGTTTTGTCAGGATCGCGCCGAGGGTAGGGTGGGCGCGGCTCACGCGCGTTCCTCGCGCATCATGTATCCGACGCCCCGGACCGTTTCGATCGACGAGCCGGTTGGATGGCCTTCAAGCTTCTTGCGCAGCCTGGATACCGCCAGTTCGACGGCATTGGTGCTTCTCTCGTCGCCGTATTCCGAAAATGCGTGCTCTATCTTGGCCTTGGAGACAACCCTGCCGCCATTGCGCATCAGGAGTTCAAGCAGATCCTTCTCTGACGGGGCGAGCGCGATGTCGACGCCTGCACAGGCTACCCGTTGCGAGGCGACCTCGAACGTGAGGTTGGCGAATTCCAATGTCGGCATGGTCGTGTGCGGGGCACGGCGTATCAATGCACGAATGCGCGCGATGAGCTCTCCATTGTGGAAAGGCTTCGCGAGGTAGTCGTCGGCGCCTGCGTCCAGGCCAGCGATACGCTCGTCGATCGCTCCGCGCGCCGTCAGTACGAGGACGGGCGTCTGAACTCTTGCAGCTCGCAGTGATTTCAATACGTCTATTCCGTCTTCATCGGGCAACCCCAGATCAAGAAGCAGCAGATCGTAGTCAGCACCGTCGAGCGCAAGACGGCCCTCCTGCGCTGTCTCGAAAGCGTCGATCTTCCAACCCACGCTTCTGATCGCTTCGCAAAGCAGTTCGCGAAGCCGCAAGCTGTCCTCGATCAGCAGAATTCTCATGCTCTCTTTCGACCAGTAACCATCGACCAGACCAGATTTTCCCTCTGCCTCCAGCTTTCGACGACGGCGGCGCCGGCATGGATGAAGGCGAGCACCATGATGCTGTTGGCGATCGTACCATGCAATTCCTCCAGCCACTTTTCTCCCCAGAAGGCATCGAGCGTCGTCATCCAGCCGGTCAGGGCGGTTGCCGCCAGCAAGGCCATCAGGCAAAGCATCATCACCGAGGCAAGCGGGTTATGGCCGACATATCGCTTCTCGTTTCTGTCGACGATATCGAGGATCTGACCAACCACTTTCGAAGGGGTGGGCAGGAAATCGCTGAAGCGGGAATGTTTCGTGCCGACGAAGCCCCAAACAACACGGATGATGATAGCGGCGGCCACGACATAGCCGGTGACGCGATGCCAGTACTTGCCCTCCTCAAGGATGAAGAGGTTGAGCACACATGCGGCGACCACGGTCCAATGAAACGCCCGGACAATGGGATCCCAGACCTTCACCGTGGGCTGGGCGGAGGTGGAGGGCACCGAGCCCTCCTTCTTCTTAGAGACGGATGTCATATCAGTCGCCCTTCTGGGCAATGGCGCCGGACACCGGATTGAAATAGACCTCTGCCCGATTGCCGCTCTTGTCCTTGCCGTAGATCTCGTAGCAATTGCCCGTGATCTCGAAGGTCTTCACCTTGTAGCCCATGGCGTCGATCTTCGCCTTCATGGCGTCTTCCGACATCCACTTGGACTTCGGCTCGGCGGTGCAGCTCGGGCTGGCGAGCGCCAGTGCGGGTGTTGCGGATACGATGGCGATAGCGGCGATAAGCTTCAGCGTCATGAAAAATGTCCTCTGTTGGTGCCCGTTGCGGGCGACGGGGACATCGATACGGCTGCCAAGCTGTCGGTTTCCTGTCGGCGTGTCGTTTTGCCGATATCAGGCAACAGAGGGCTGTCCGACGCTCCGATAGATCATGTAGGCGGCGACCGCGAAGATGAGTGCTGCGAACAGGCTGTTCAGAACGCCCTTGCGCGCCGAAAGATGCCTGGCGAGATTGGCGCCGACCAAGCCTCCGACCACGCCGCCAGCTATGAAAACCGCCGCAAGCAGCCAGTCCACATATCCGGACAGGGCATAGTTCAGCGCTGTCGTCAGCCCGAACGCGGTGACCGCGACAAGCGACGAACCGATCGCGAAGATGATGGGCATTCCCGTCGACGCAATCAGGCCGGGAACGATCAGAAAGCCCCCGCCGATGCCGAAGAAACCGGAGAAGATGCCAGTCAGTCCGCCAAAGCCGGCGACTTTGTGCACGTTTTCTCGTGAGCATTGCGCCCCCGGGTCGCCGTCTGCGCCCCGCTTGCGGAGCATCAGAATGCCGATGACGAGCATGAGAAGAGCGAAGAGGAAGAGCAGCTTCTGTCCATCGATCATCTTCCCAATACTCGAGCCAATGAACGCACCGATGATGCCTGCTACACTGTAGATGCCCGCGCAGCGCCATTTGACGTTGCCAAGCCTCGCATGCCCGAGAAGGTTGGCGAATGCGTTGGCGGCGACCGCGAAGGCACTCGTTCCGATCGCCAGGTGAGCGCTCGGAACCCCGACGAGGTAGACCATCAGGGGAACAGCAAGGATTGACCCACCACCGCCGAACATTCCGAGTGTGAAGCCGACAAGTGCGCCGGAAACGGCCCCGAGATTATATTGCATTGGATCGAGGTACATGGCGATGATCTTGGGCCGTCGGGCGGCCTCTCCTGATACTCAACGCAGCCGAAGCTGCGTGCTTTGCCCGGATTGGACGATGCGGTAAGCGAACATGCCGGCCAGCATGGCGACGGCGAACAGGGCGGTCTCCCAACGGCCGGTAACGAGCGATGCGATGGCCGGCCCGGGGCAAAGGCCCACGAGACCCCAGCCAAGGCCGAAGAGAGCCGCGCCGAGGACGAGCCTAGTGTCGATGGAGCGGCTGGTCGGCACATGGAATTGGGTATCGAGCGCGGGGCGGGATCGAGACCTCTTGATCGCATAGGCGATGGATGACGGGATCAGTGCACCGCCCATCACAAAGGCAAGCGAGGGATCCCAGTTCCCGCCAACATCGAGGAAGGCGAGGACGCGGGCCGGGTTGACCATGTCCGAAACGACGAGGCCGATGCCGAAAAGGATGCCGCAGAGGATCGAGGCGAGAATTCGGTTGCTCATGCCACGCCTCCGATCAGATGACGCGTCACGAAAACCGTCAGTGCCGCGACGGCCATGAAGGTGCCAGTTGCGACAATCGAACGCGGCGACAACCTTGCGAGGCCGCAGACGCCGTGACCGCTGGTGCAGCCCGAGCCGAGCCGTGTGCCGAAGCCCACAAGCAAACCGCCGGCGATCAGCAGCAGCGGCGACGAGGATATCGTGAGTTCGGCGTGCCTGATGTAAGCAAATGCCACCCCGGCGCCGCCAATAATTCCTCCCATGAAGCCGATGCCGAGCGGGCTGACGCCCGCTCCCGTCCACCCGAAGGCTGAGGCGACCAGGCCGGATATGCCGGCGATGCGGCCATCCAGCAGCAGATAAAGCGCCGCCGAGAGGCCTATGAGCAATCCGCCGGAGAGCGGCCATATGTAACTGAGTTGGGACATGT
Organism: Rhizobium sp. S96; assembly: GCF_030382195.1. Lineage (NCBI taxonomy): Bacteria > Pseudomonadati > Pseudomonadota > Alphaproteobacteria > Hyphomicrobiales > Rhizobiaceae > Rhizobium > Rhizobium sp. S96. Next base: position 7,371 of record NZ_JAUDRY010000014.1, on the reverse strand, counting down.
GTGCCTACAGCGCGTTGATCGGGATCTTCAGGTATTGGACACCGTTGTCTTCCGCCGGAGGCAGCTTGCCCCCGCGCATGTTGACCTGCACGGACGGCAGGATCAGCTTCGGCATCGCCAGCGTGGCGTCACGCGCATTGCGCATCGTGACAAATTCGTCTTCGGTCACGCCCTCGTGGACGTGGACATTGCCATCGCGCTCGGCGCCCACGGTCGTTTCCCAGGCGTAGTGATCGCGGCCATGTGCCTTGTAGTCATGGCACATGAACATGCGTGCCTCCGCCGGAAGCTGGGTCAAACGCTTGATGGAACGGTAGAGCGTCCGGGCGTCACCACCCGGGAAATCGCAGCGCGCGGTGCCATAGTCAGGCATAAAGAGTGTGTCACCCGGGAAAACGGCATCGCCGACGACATAGGCTAGACAGGCCGGGGTGTGGCCGGGCACATGAAGGACTGTGGCCTCCAGATCGCCGATCTTGAAGCGATCGCCATCCTGGAAGAGCTGGTCGAATTGGCTTCCGTCTCGCTGGAATTCTGTCCCGGCGTTGAAGATCTTGCCGAAGACCTCCTGAACGCGAACGATTTCGCGACCGATGGCGAGCTGGCCACCGAGCTCCGCCTGGAGAAGCGGTGCGGCGGAGAGGTGATCCGCGTGGGCATGCGTCTCCAGCAGCCAGTGCACTTCTAGTCCCTCGGACCGCACGTAGTCGATGAGAGCCCTCGCGGAAGCATTCGTCGTTCGACCGGATGCCGGATCGTAGTCGAGCACACTGTCGATGATAGCGCAGGCCTTCGAGTTCGGATCGCGAACGACGTGACTAACGGTGTAGGTCGCCGGATCGAAGAATGAGCGGACGATGGGGCGCTTGGAGTGATCCGGCAATCCTTGGCGGACGATCTCGAGCGCGTGGGTGAGGTTTGGATCGGTAGCGGGAGTTGGCATGGTACTTTCCATTTGATGATTCTAAAATATATATTTACATTAAATGTGCAAGTGTATATTTTCGTTGTCACCATAATGATGCGTTGAGCAAGCGGAGAGAGAAATGGACGGATCGAGCGATAGGGCGGGGATCGTGCCGGCGGCATTGCGGATCAATGACGTCGCGCCCGGGTTCTCGGCCCGCTCCACCGCTGGCGAGGTATCGCTTTCACAATATCGGGGGCGTTGGCTGCTGTTTTTTTCCCATCCCGCGGACTTCACCTCGGTATGCACCAGCGAGTTCATCGCTTTCGCACGCGCTCACCAGAGCTTTGCTGGGCTTGGCTGCGATCTCCTCGGGTTGTCGGTCGACAGCCTTTACTCTCATGTCGCCTGGTTGCGGGATATCGAGCGCAGCTTTGGGGTCAAAATACCGTTCCCGGTAATCGAGGACTCGGCGATGGTGATTGCGAGAGCTTACGGGATGCTGGACAGCGCGTCGGCGAACAGCGGAACCGTCCGGGCAACCTATGTGATCGATCCCAAGGGCGTCATCCGCGCGATTGTTTGGTATCCGATGAATGTCGGCCGATCGGTTGGAGAACTTCTTCGCCTTGTCGAGGCGTTGCAGACTTCGGAAAGGGAAGGGGCGGTGACGCCTGAAGGATGGCAGCGCGGAGACGCTCTATTCGAGCCTGCTATGGCTTCCATGGAGGAAATCGACGAGATGCCCGAAGGCGAAAGCTGGTACTATCGAAAGCGACGCGCATGACCGGCATGGTTCCTTCCCTCGAAGAGATGCAGGACAAGGCCGCGGAGGCTGCGGAGTTCATGCGTGTTTTCAGCACGCCGAGCCGGCTGATGCTGCTCTGCTACATTGCGCAACGCGAGCGGTCCGTCAGCGAAATCCAGGAGGATCTGCACTTCAAGCAGCCCGCGCTGTCGCAGCAACTCGCGGACCTGCGCCAAGCGGGCTTCGTCGAGACCCGCAGGCAATCGCGCCAGATCTATTACTCGATCGCCGATGGGCGCGTCGCGATCGTGATGAACATGCTCGTGCAAATGTTCTGCGAGACGCCCCCGGCCGCAGACCGGCAATCGGCCGCAGTTCCTGCCGCCGCTCGCCACGCCTCAGGTGGTGGCGGTACCTCCTCGCTGGAGGAGATGGCGCATTGGGCGCGGCTTGATGTACCCACGCTAGAAGGCGAACGGAAATGAACAGCAGCTGATATCGTAGCGAACCGGTCGCACAGGAGGGACCGAAAGCCTGATTGACGCAGACGAATCCTGACGTATTCTCGCCCGATCCAGCATTTCGGGTTCGTTAGACAGTAATGATCCAGGGATGGTCCTGATGATGACGGTGAGGTCTCAAGCCAAAACACAAATTCTTGTTGTCGATGACGATCCGCGCATCCGGCAGATGCTTCAGCGGTACTTCGAACAGGAGGGCTATAAGGTCACCTGTGCCGCGAACGGCAAGGAAATGAGATCTGCCCTCGGCGCGGCGAACTTCGATATCGTGCTCCTCGATCTCGTGCTTCCGGATCAGGACGGGATAGACCTCGCTCGTGAAATACGAAGCGGCTCAAATGTGCCGATCATGATACTCACTGGCCGCGAGGACGTCGTCGATTGCGTCGTCGGCCTGGAGGTTGGCGCGGACGACTACGTGGTCAAGCCGTTTCATTTGCGTGAGGTTCACGCGAGGCTGAAGTCGATCTTGCGCCGCTACAAGGCGTCTCCCAACCCGATTTCGAATGGGGAGGACGTACTTGTCTTCGAGGGCTGGCAGCTCGACAGGGATAAGCGCAAGCTTCTCAACCCCGAGAGTATCGAGATCGAGCTTTCCACCGGCGAGTTCGAGATGCTGGACGCATTTGTGCGAAACGCAGGCCGGGTCCTCAGCCGCGACATGCTTATGGACCTGACGAGACACCGTGAGCGTGACGCCTTCGACCGGTCGATCGACACGCAGATCTCGCGGCTAAGGCGAAAGATCGAGATCGATCCGGCTCGACCCGAACTCATAAAATCCGTTCGATCGGTCGGCTATGTGTTCACAGCGAAGCCGGGCCGTGTTCCTGCGGTCGAACGCGATAGATGAGGCCATGATTCCAGCGCCGAAACAGCTCGGGGCCTTCCAACTCTTCAAGGCTTTCCGGCAGCTTGTTCCAAACGCGCATGAACTGGCAGGCGGACGCCTGGACCTCCAGGCTCGCAAACAAGCTCTCGGCAAGATGGTTGTGGTCGGCCGCGCTAAGCGCGATGAAGATCGGCACATCCATGAGCCAGCCGACTTCCGGATGCATGAGGAACCGGAACACCGCCAGCCCTCTCACTCTCCCCGCCAGATCGCTCGCTCCGATACACCGCCATCGTCGGCTGCCGTCGAAGAGGCCATGCCAATCCTTTTCCTCGAAGGTTGGCGCCACGCTGCAGACCAGCGCAAACGCCGAAAGCGCATTGTCGGGTTGCAGTTCGCAGATGACATAGTTGTCCAGCATGGCGTCCTCCCCTGCTTTGTGAGCTTTAGTTGTCGCGCAGCCCGCATCCGCGAACATTGTCCTAGATCAATGAACGGCCCGCGCTTCCTGTCACGCTCTCTCGGCCTGGATCTGCAAGGGGAGGGACGGCGTGGACGCACCTGACATCGCTTTGGGCGGCAGTGCTCTTGTCGGAGTTCGCATGATGGATTTCGCAAGGCGCTATTGGCCGCTTGTCCTGTTTCTTGTCTCGGCGGCCTGTGTTTTGGTCGGTGTCGCTCTCGAGTTGCTTGGTGTAACCCCGACCGCCAACGCTTTCCTGGTCTTCAGTAACATCCTGGTGCTGTCGTGCTTAGTCATCGAAATCGTGGGCAAGCTTCGTCAGGGAGAATTCGGTCTCGATCTGATCGCGGCCCTAGCCATGGCGGCGGCTCTGTGGTTCGGCCAGTATCTGGCCGGAGCGATCGTCTCCGTGATGTACGCCGGTGGTCATTTTCTCGAGTTTTACGCTCATCGTCGCGCCGAAAGCGGCATGACGGATCTGCTCTCGCGGGTCCCGCGAAGCGCGTTGCGGATCACTGGTGAGGAATTCGCGGAAGTACCGATCGATGCGATCGTCTCGGGAGATCGTCTTCTCATTCGACGGGGCGACGTGGTGCCCGTTGACGGGCAGGTGGAGAGCGCTACTGCGCTCGTCGACCAGTCTGCCCTGACTGGCGAGCCGCTGCCCGTACGCATCATGCAGGGAGAGGCGGTCGCAAGCGGTGCCACGAACGCGGGCGAAGCGTTCGACATGGTAGCATCGAGGGCCGCCAAGGATAGCACCTATGCGCATATCCTGCGTCTGGTTGAAAAAGCCAAGGCATCCAAGGCACCTATCTACAGGGTAGCGGACCGGATGGGGCTGTGGTTCCTCGGGCTCACACTGGTGGTGGCGGCCGTCGCCGTTGCCGGCTCGGGAGACAGTGCGAGGGTCCTTGCCGTTCTTGTTGTCGCGACGCCCTGTCCGCTGATCCTTGCAGTGCCCGTTGCGCTGGTCGCAGGCATCTCGAAGGCCGCGCGTCGAGGGATCCTGGTCAAAGGCGCCGGTGTGCTCGAGGCGCTGTCAAAGGTGGATGTCGTCGTATTCGACAAGACGGGAACCCTGACGGTCGGAGCGCCCGGGGTTGCGGAGGTACTTGGAACGCAGCATCCGGATGAACTGCTGCGTCTGGCCGGATCGGCGGAACTGGCATCGGCTCACAGCCTTGGCCGGGCGATCGTATCGGAAGCGCAACGGCGGGGCCTCGCGCTGAGCAAACCAGAGCAGGCCGCCGAAGTCCCGGGGGAGGGTGTCGAAGCGTTGGTCGACGGCAGGAAGGTCCTCGTCGGCGGCCCTGCATTCGTGAGGTCGCGGGGCGTAGAGCCGGATCTTTCTGCAACGGGCGTGTCGGCGAGTGCCTTCGTGTGCGCCGACGGGCGCCTTGTTGGTGCGATCCGCTTCGAGGATCGCCTGAGGCCGGAGGCCGCCCATACTCTCGAAGGTCTGCGCGCGTTGGGGGTAAGGCGGACCGTCCTGGCGAGCGGCGACCGGCTCGAGGTCGCCAAGGCGATCGGTGACTATCTTCAATTTGATGCCGTCGAGGCGGATCTCAGCGCGGCCGACAAGGTCGATATCGTTCGCAGGGAGAGCGAGCGCGGCCATGTGATGATGGTGGGCGACGGTGTCAATGACGCACCGGCGCTGGCGGCCGCCAGTGTCGGCTTGGCTGTGGCGCGTGGTAATCTGGCGGCGGCAGCGGAAGCCGCTGACGTCGTCCTTCTCCAAAACGACGTCGGCGGCGTGGCCGAGGGGCTGCGAATAGCCCGCCGGGCCAAATCCATTGCACTTCAAAGCGTGGGAGTCGGTATCGGGCTGTCGAGCATCGCGATGATCGTCGCCGGTGCCGGGTTCTTGCCGCCGGTGCAGGGCGCGCTGATCCAGGAGGCGATCGATGTGGCCGTGGTCCTGAATGCGCTGAGGGCGCTCAGCTAGTGTGACAGGAGCGTCGGGATCCTCAGATTGTCGAGCAGCCCGCGCGTGACGCCGCCTACGAGGGCTTCGCGCAGCCGCGAGTGTCCGTAGGCACCGGCGACAAGAAGGTCGGCGTGGCCTTCAAGCGCAGCATCCTGGATCGCGGTTGAGATGTCTTCTCCGTTGCCGTGCAGGGCGGCCAATTCAACTTGGAGACCGGAATGTCCCAGCGCCTCGAGATAACGATCAAGGATCTCGTCGCTCCACAGTGCTGCGTCGCGGACGCGGACGACCGTCGCACGCGTGGCTGTCTGCATCATCGGGTAGGCGTTGGAGAGGGCTCGTGCCGCCGTCGCGCTCCCGTCCCATGCGATCGCGATATTGTCGATGCGGCCGTAGTAGTCGCCTGATGGCAGCAGGAGGAGCGGCCGACCGCTATCGAAGAACAGCCCCTCGATAACCGGTCGTGCCAGTTCGGTATTTTCCAGGATCGTGACGTCGTAGGCTCGCGCAAATTCTGCCAGCCGCAGCGTTGCGGACATCGCCTCCACCTCAATCGGGATAAGTCTGACATCGAGTGCAACGCGGGCAGCGCGTTCCTTCAAGTGCCTGACAAGCTGGGCGGCAACCTCACGATCGAACCGGTCCGCCTGAAACTCGTCGTCGTCGGAGTAGGTCGCCGCCGCTTCATGGCCGTGACGCCGCGCTGCCGCAAGACTCGCAACGAGATCAGCGCCTTGATGCAAGGCAAACTGGATCGCGTTCTCGATGATCGCGAACGAACTCGCTTCCGGATGCGTCGTCAGTGGCAGATGGAACTGCGGCCTCATTGCGTTCTCCCGCGACAGAGACTGGGACATTCGAAATCCCGCAGCCCCGGCAGGCGCCCGGGCTGCGGGATGGCGTTACCGCGACAGAAACAGTGGGACCCGGCTATCCTTCAACATCGAGCGGGTGACACCACCGAACAGGCGCTGCTGTATCCGCGGATGATTGTAGGCTCCCATGACCACCATGTCGGCGGCGACGTCAACGGCATGCTGGCGCAAGGTTTCGTCGATCCGGCGGCCGCCGCTTGCAACCCGCTCGACTTCGACCTTGACGCCATGACGGGTCAGAAACATCGCGATGTCGGCTCCCGGCTCCTCGCCATTTTCCCAACTCCTCGCAACGGGATCCACCAGCGTCACATGCACGGCATCGCACCCCTTCAGAAATTCCAGCGACTGGCGCGTGGCGCGTGCCGCCTCGTCACTGGAATCCCAGGCGAGCAATATCGACTTGGGAGCGGACGAGACCGTTTGCATGCGCGGATTGATCAGGATCGGCGTCGGAGATTGGAACAAGGCGCCATCGACGATACGGCGCTGAAGCGGCTCGTCGCCGGCGGCTTGCGCGCCGACCAGCACGAGGTCGGCATAAAGTGCGTGCTGGGCGATATCCTCATCTGCCCACGCGAACTCGGTATAGATCTCCTGCACATCGAAGGAGAGGCCGGAGCTCTCCAGCAATTTCTGAACGGCCTTCGTCTCTTCGGTGAGGCGCTCGATCTCCTTGCGCTGCTCGTCCAGCCATGCGGTCGAGATAGCTTCGTATGTCGCGATCGCCGGTACGCCGCCCAAGCAGACCACCAGCGCGGTCATGTGCGCGCTTTGCGCTTCGCAGAAATCGATCGCCTGCTTGATGTCCTGATCCCAACGCTCGACGCTGAAAACACACATCACGGTCTTGATGCTCATGGCATTGCTCTCCTTGTTTTGTCACGGAGAGCCTAGGCCGTTCTTGCCGACTGTCTTTGATGCTCGTCAAAGTGGGGGTGCAAAACGGCAGATCTGACCGCTGCGCTCGTGGAGGAGCCCCAAAGATCTGTGGCGGAGAAGTTGGAATGTCCGGCGGTTTGCAAAGTAGAAATGTCCGACTGGTCGCTACACTGTACAGCGACCAGCCCCGATCTGAGCGGCTGATCCCGC
>NZ_JAUDRY010000013.1:0-180344 GCF_030382195.1 Rhizobium sp. S96 | reverse complement strand
CAATTCAACGTGTCGATACTCGTTAGACATAAGCCTGTCCTCAAGCCTGTGCTTGAGCCTTTCTGCTTATGCCGACTGTCCGGTCGAAATGGGGTGCAGTTCACCAGTATCGCGCAATAGACAATCCATCAATGTTCGAAGCCACACTCTAAGGAAGACCTCGGCCTGCACCTGCTGAATGCCGTTAGAGAACGACCGGCCTCGGAGCGGCGAACCTCTCAGTGCTGCGCGCAAGATCGATTGGATTTGCGTGTGGCCTTCTGTGTATGGAAGGGGCGCCAGGTGTTTGAGGCATCAAGATCAATCGGCAAGACCCGCTTCTGGCCCTACTCCGGCGTTATATGGAACTGAAATGGCACCCTATGCAGTAGGGTGCCATCTTGTGCTGTCAACTCGATGCATTCCTCGTCCGCAAAGCAGCCACCGACGAGCCTATCAGTGAGGATATCCCTCGCCGCGCGTGTCGCCTCCAGAATGGCTTCGTCAGTTCCCGACAACTCTAATCCTTCGTCATCAACTTCAAGGAAACCGTCTCGCCGGATGTGGAAATAGAATCTTGGCATCGATCGCTTCCCTGTTTTACTGGAAACGTCCCTTGCAAAGAGTTGGTTCCTCGCCTGTCGGCGACTACCTTTCTAGTTTCTTGTCGGCAGATGGAATGCACGGTCCGCTTCTAAGCTGTGTGCGGCGCCAGCGCCGGCCAGATCATCTAAGATCCGAACAGGCTGTCAGGACGAAACCGGAGAACTCAACCCAATCTGAATACGCGCCAGCGGTGCCGTCAGCTTCCAGACGACCAACCCGTCCTCGAAATTCCAGTTCGCCTGACCGGAAAGAGCAGATGGCACCAGCTTGCACAGAACGAGGGCGCCAAACCCCTCCTCCTGCGCCAGCAAATCGGCATAAGCCACTGCCGGCTCGCACCAGATGAGCTCGAAAATATACCCGCCTTCGTCTGTCGTGACGCTCCACATTACCGATATGCCGTCGAGGTCTGCTAATCCAAAGCGCATCGCGTTCATGATCAGTTCGTGAAACGCCATGCCAAGATTGAGGACAGCGTTGGCGTCGAGAGCAATCTCGGGGCCACCCACCTTGACCCGGTATGATGCATCGAACGGCTCGAGCTGGTGAGACACCAGATCGGCAAGTCTGACGCCGGCCCAATCGACCTGCGAGAGAAGATCATGTGAGTGAGACAGCGCCATGATGCGCTCGCGGACCCGTCTCTCGAAATCCTCGATCGAACGGGAACGTGTTCCAGTTTGCCTGATAACCGCAAGGACGACCGCGTACTGGTTTTTAACGCGATGATTTATCTCTCTCATCAAAAGACGAAGACGGCGCTCGCTTTCGCGCGCGTCTGAGATGTCCCGAGCGATGCTCAATGCTCCGATGCGGTCGCCGGAACGGTTCTTGATTGGAGAGATGGTGAGCGAGACTGGGACCAACTGCCCATCACGATGACGGAGCGTTGTCTGGAGGGTTTCGATCCGCTTGCCGAGCTTCAGCAGGCGCAAGATATCAGCTTCCTCATCCCGTCTGTCATTGGGTAAGATCAGGGAGATGGGCTGGCCAACAGCCTCGACTTCCGCATAGCCAAACATGCGCCTGGCGGCGCTGTTCCAGCTCGCGATCGTGCCGGAAAGATCCTTGTAAATGATTGCATCGAACGACGAATCCACGATGGCCGCAAGGCGTTCTACTGTATTCTCTTCCATGACCAACGCGTTCGCTTGTTGAGGCTTAGGCTGGAGGGATTTAGGCAGGCACCTCATAATTCAACCTCTCTGGCCGCAAAATATTCAAGTCAAGGTCGCGCATTCGGACAACAGAGTACGCGCTTGATTGGTCTCACCTAGAGGGTCAGGCTCGGTCATAGGTAAAGGAGGTCAGTAAGGTGGTTACGAAGTTGCTCGCCCGCTCCTTGACGAGCACCTCGGTCCACTCACTCGTCCCTCGAAGTCTCAGATCGGTATAGATGCTATCGACCGCGGCCTCTTCGATACGCTTTATGTGCGCCTTGAACTCTGCTTCGCCACCTGTGCTGTAAAGGTCACGGATGACCATGCGCAGGATTTCCTGGATCGCGATCTGCCACGCAGTGTTGATTGCCTGTAGTTCTTTTATGTCCGGTGCCATGGGTCTCTCTTCTATTGCGTGGACGCCACGCACCGCGCTCGATCGTTTTGAGGCCGCACTTTCGAAGGCTACTAGGCCTGTCTTGCCTTGCGGTTCGCGTAGCGCCGGTCGCGTTCGGCCTTGCGCGCGGCCTCATCTTCGATCACCCGCGCTATGCGGGCCTTGTCGGCGGCCTCACGCGCGTCTGCCTCGGCCATTGCTGCGGCCTCGGCAGCGGCTTGACGTTCTACCGCCTCGGTCTCGATACGGCTCTGCTCGGCGAGCTTCGCGCGCTCGCGTTCAAACCGTCGCTCTTCACGAGCGGTGGCGATGGCTATGCGTTCGGCCTGTCTCGCGAGCTTGGCTGGGCCAGCCGCAGCCTGCGCCGTGCGGTAAGCATTGAGGAGGGCCGCTTTGGCGTCAGCGGATGCGGCACGGCGGTCCGCGACTTCGTTGGTTCTGGTATTGGTCATTCTCGTCCTATGCGTTGTTGCTGAAGAGATCAGCGTTTCCTGGCTGGCGTGGCGATGGGATTGTATGCCGCCGATATGCGATCCGACAGTTCCCTGGCAAGCCGCGCCTCCCGCAGCCGGAGCGTCTTGGCGTCCCGAGCCTGGGCGACAGCTTCGAGCTCCTCTGTCGCGTTGTTCTTGGAGAAAAACTGTGTCTGAACGGTGCTGAACGCATGCTCCGCCTGCTGGCGGGATTTGCTATATGTGTCTGTCACTACAACCTCGTTAGCTTGACTAGTAGCCAAAACGAAAAGGCCAGACAAAACGCCTGGCCTCAGTGAAACAGCTTCCGGCAGTGCCAGTACATCCGTGGTCAAAGGGAAGCGAATTTCATTTTCATGCGGCCTGCAGATTGGTGGCCGACATCTTGCCCGACTTCATGTCGCGCTCGAGCTCGAAGCCGATCTTCTGGCCTTCAACGAGTTCGCGCATTCCGGCGCGCTCGACTGCCGAGATATGAACGAACGCATCAGCGCCGCCGTTGTCAGGCTGGATGAAGCCGAAGCCCTTGGTGGAATTGAACCATTTTACTGTGCCAGTGGTCATGATGAACCCTTTCAAAGCATAGAGTGAGAGACCGCGAAGCGAATGCTGCGCGGGTGAAAACCGACTATTTTTGAAAGAGAAGGTTCGAATAGAGCGTGGTGCCAATCACGCGGTAGACAAAGCTCGGCAAGCAAAAGATCGATGGAATATGAGTAGATGAATGAAAGCAGAACGTCAACGATTAGTTTTGCAAAAGCGGAATGAACATCCTCAGGTTGAGATGGCGCATTCCCAAGCTGCAATACATTTCCCACGCTCGGTCAAAGGACAAGCGAAGGAAATGGCGATCGCGGATGCGATACCAAGCTTTTCGACAGAACGCCGCCCCGTCTCCCGACACCTTTGCAGGGCAGCGATCAGCCGTGGCTGAATTCATTTGCTATTCCCACGCATGACGCGCAAGGTCCTCCCATCGGTAGCCATTGAACGGGCGTTGCCGATTGAGGGCTCGATTTCACCCTCGCCCCAAAAGGAAGGAGGACGATGTGTCTTCCGAGAATCTCCCCAGAAAACTGAACGAGAGCCACGCCGACGCCCTCAACAAGGTGTTGTTCGATGCGGGCTACTCCGGCGATGTGGTGTCACCTGGCGCAGGAACGAATGCCGCCACCAAGCTCCTGATCAGCCTTTTCCACGAAGGTGTCACAGATCCGGTCCACTTCTCCACGGCTTTAGAGCGCGCCTTTGGTCGATCAGACCCGGTCGTCTTCCACTCAAGCACGCTCCACCAGTATGCAATTCGGGGTCTGCCCCCTGCCAACGACAGACGCTTACGTGCAGTTCGTGGGGCGCCGGAGGAGCCAAGAAATGTCGTCGATTAAAGATCTCACCCACAAGGGCATGCTTGGCCGCAGCGTGACTGATGCTGAACGCACAGCGATCCACGCCAAGGAAATAGCCCTCCAGGAGAAAGCTTACCAGGACGAAAAGAATGCCCATCTTCGCGCGCTGCGCCTGGAACGCGACCGGCTAAGCAGTAACATGCACTGATGATAGATTCTGGCTTGCAAAAAATGCGCAGCGCTTTCGACAGGGATGCGGCGGCGCGACTTGGAACAGCCACGCCGCGCTTGCCGAATTTCCCGGAGGTGGCGGCAACGCCTTCGGATATCACGATTTGAGGGCTTGACGCAGTGGCGTCGATGTGGCGTTCAATGCCACCTGAAGGACGTGGATTGGCGATGCACACGGTGCGAGCGCGCTCACCCCGAACGACACTGATCCCCGCGCCGCACTCCCCATGGAGTGGGATTCCCACTGAATTGAGATCATCGATTGCCTTCGTTGCCTTTTCTCTTGAAACAACCCGAACCGTTGCTCTTGGCCACCCGAATTCAGAGTCTAGCGGGTCGCCCAAATGCGCGGCAGCGACATCTCCCTTGCTGACCGTGAACCCTGGAGTTATGGTAGGTGAAGCATATCCGATTGTCGCTGGTGTCGGCAGTGATGGCCAACGGCAACGAGGCTTGCAACTCTTAGCGCCAGCGTGGTCGATGGCCCTGTTCTCATCGCGATGATCTGTGAAGGAATCCCGAATACTTAGGCTTCCGCTATGTGCAATGAGTACGAACAACACACCAGCTACGTCGAATACTGCAAGGTGGTGCAGAACCTCGCGCTTGGCGTTCCGATAAAAGAAACGGAGCTGGATATGCCGCCGGGTGATGACATCAGGATAGGCGATATGGCCCCCGTCATCCGAGCCGCGGGCGACAACATAGTAGAGCTGGCGCAGATGAAGTTCGGCTTTCCGCCAACCCGCGCGCATGGCCCGTTATTCAACTATCGATCGCAGAGAAGGCATTTCGGCGCCAGCCACCGCTGTCTTGTTCCAGCCAGCGCCTTCTTCGAGTTTACGGGAAAAAATCATCCGAGGGTCAAACACCGGTTCACGCTCGTCGACGCGCCGTTCATGGCGATCGCCGCGATATGGCGGCCCGGGCGAAAGGGCCAGCCATCGGCGTTTGCGATGTTGACGACCGAGCCTGGGTCGGATGTGAAGCCTTTTCATAATCGCCAGGTCGTTATCCTTCGACCAGGGGATTGGAAAGCGTGGATCGACCTTGACGAGCCTGAGGAAGAGTTGTTGCGCCCGCTTCCGGCTGGATCGCTGAACGTAGAGTGGCAAGTCGCAACGCCGCATCCGACATGGAAGCAAGACGGATTTTGAAAATCGGATCACCTTTCGTGCCAGCCATTTACTTATATGTGGAATCGCAAAAATCGTCGTTTCTACATTTAGCTTCGTTTATTATAGCTAACTGAAATAGAAGGCCTTTTTCTTGTCCCCAACAGCCGTCTTGGCGACCATGGGCAATAGGGCTAGGCACCGTCAGGCGGCGCGAAGAAACAGTTCACGTCGTTTTCCGTCGGATGAAGGCAGATGTGATATCGGCCATCGCCCGAGGGCATCTCGTCGCCATATGGGATGAAGAATCGGTGCGGTTTTGTCGCGAGGTGGTGGTCTCCTGCATGCAGGAAGACGGAAAAGCCATGAGGCCCTGGGCTGATATCCTGAGCGGGAATGGCTTCACAATCTCCACCAACATCGTGAGCTTTGCAGCACGCCGGAGGATAAGTCCAGCCGCTCTTCGCTTGATGGGCCTCGGCTCTAATTAGAATACCAACAGCGATAGCCGCAAGTGTGATCAGGGATGCGGTTGATTTGACGAGTGTCATTGCACACCTCCTTGGAGGCAGCCCTCGAAGAAACGCCGAGAAGTTGCTTCGCCGATTGACAGGAACGCGCTGTCTTCTTCCATGCGTTGATTGTGGTCCGGGTGGGTCCCCAACGCCTTACGGGACATAGCTGCTATTAGAATGCGATTGCGAGAAGGCCTACTATAGCCCGGATGCCGGGCCGGAAGCGCCATCGGCACTTTTCCATTTTATAACATACTGCTCCGGTGCGCTGGAGTGAAATCAAACCATTGCTGCTCCGACCCGGTCTGCCGGTAATTCCAGTGTTGGTGACGCGTCCCCTTGGAAGGAGGGCAGTTGGGAGCCGCTTCGAGCCTCCGGAAAAATCTCCGGCACAAGCAATACACAATTACTCGCGTTATAAGGGGTCTAGGAGAAGGTGGGCCAACGATTCCACGTTTAAGTAAGTGACTGGACCTTCCGTGGGTGCTTTTTTATTCGCTCTCAACTGAGCTCGCCCCAATATGCGGGCAATACGATCGCCCGCGCTTCCCCCACGCATTGGACATTGAACTGGGTGGAACTGCGGTTGCGGCAAGCATGCCGCCTCCCGCAAAGGAAAGTGTCGAAAGATAACGGGGCCGACCATCGAGACAGCTGCCCAAGCCGCCGAATGCAATCACCATATTCTTTTCGACAGAAGGTATGGGGGATTGCTGTTGATCGGCTGACTGTAACCGATTCTCCTGCCCCACGCTGTCCCAGCCCTCCTGGTGAACGGTGAGCATCCCATGGTGTTAACCCTTTTTTACCATGCTTCAACGCCTCGTAAGGGAATAACGCATAGGGATATGCGCGCCAAGGCGAATAACGCTTCGCCGTTCGTGGTCCAATCCATGATGGCACCGTGGTACTCCACCACGTGTCCCAGGACACCTCAGCCGGCTTCCCACCCAACAGGTCCGGGCAGGAAGCCGGCCTTTTTGCGCTACCCAGTACACTCGTCGCTCACCATCAGGCTACCAACTCACGCTAACCTTCGAACCACTTGAGATTGGAGACGCTGGCCGAAATACATATCACGATGCCAGGGCCCATTTCCCGCAGGCTCGTCAGCCGATAAGCTGTCACGTCTTGCAAGTTTCCCGGTCGTACAACGGTGACAACCTCGACAAGGTGACCAAGGGCATCGGCGAGCGCAGTCCGTTGCGAAGTGCATCCCTGGCCGCCTGACAGCTTCACGGATGACAGCAGCGTTGGGGCATCGTGTCGGCGGGCTCAGCCCGACCTCTGGCCAGCATCCGAAAACCTGCGCGCCGAGCCGCGAGCTGTCGCGCAGGCCTCAATGCCAATCTGGCTGGGGCCAAACGTCTCGAAGACGGTGTGCGTCTACCCGTTCTCAAGGATGGTGCGGGATAAACTGCCCATCTGCATCAACGCCTACTCTATATTACATTCGCTGGTGGGGCGGCCGAAGAGGAACCCCTGGCCATAGTGGCAGCCAAGCTCTTGCAGCGCGCGGAGTTCTGTCACGGTTTCCACACCCTCGGCGACGACGTGCTTTCCCAGTGCCGTCGCCATATCAATTATGGCTTTCACGATGGCTAGATCGGCGTGTGAGCTTGTCATCGCACGCACGAAGGCGCCGTCGATCTTGATCTGGTCATAGGCAAGTTCCTTCAGATGTACGAGGGACGCAAAGCCGGTGCCGAAATCGTCAAAGGCAACGATGAAGCCTGCAGCGCGCAACGCCTCGAGCTGCGCGCCGATATCGCCGCCCTGCTCCGACATCATGACCCCTTCCGTGACCTCGATCTGGATATAACGAGGCGACAATCCTGCCGACCGGGTCGCGTCCAGGATTTCCTCCACAAGGCTTGGGCTGTCGGGAAACGCCATGAACTGCGACGACGAAACGTTGATCGCAATGTGCCCGAAATCGATACCGGCCATTTCCCACGCAGTGGCTTGTGCGACGGCGCACTGCAGCACATAACCACCGATGCGCCTGGAAAGTGTCGGGTCGTCCAGAGCCGCGGCAAAGGCCGAGGGGCCGATTACCGATCCGTCTGACCTCTTGAGCCTCAAAAGTGCCTCAAAGCCGACGCGCCGTCCCGTATCGAGCGCAATCTTCGGCTGGTAATGGAGTGTGAAGAGCCCCTGTGCGAGCGCCTCTTCCGCGAGTGCCAGCGCCGCCTTGTCGGATTTCGCACGATTGAGCCGACCAGAGTCGACCCGGGTCAACAGATAGCGGTCTTCGGATTGCAGGAGACGTTCCACAACGCAAAGCGCCAGCCGAGCCAGCATGCCGCGCACGTCGACCCCGAGGCGTCGCGGCACCCGATCGAGCACGCAGAGCGAGCCGAGCCGAAGCCCAGGCTCGATCTCCAGCGGCACGCCGGCATAGAAACGGATCCTGTCGCTTCCGGTGACGAAAGGGTTTTCAGCGAAGCGAACGTCGCGAGCGGCGTCCGGCACCACGAAGGGTCTCGGCGACTGGATTGTGTAGTCGCAGAAGGCGTCCATCCTGGAGGACCCGACACCTTCGATGCCCCGCTTCGACTTGAACCACTGGCGTTCGCCGTCCAGCAAGGTGATGAGGCCGATCGGCGTATCGGCCGCAAGGCAGGCTGCATCGACCAGTGCATCGAGCACCGGATCCGGGCCGGACGACACAATGGACAGTTCTCTCAGACGTTTGAGGCGAGCCACTTCGTCCGGCGGGAGGCCCTCGGGTCCGAACATTTCGGGGGAAATCGCATGGCGGTCAACACACTGAAGCATATGGCTCTTCTATTCTTACCGTTGTTGGATTTCGCTCAGGCGATAGCCGACGCCGCGGATGGTCTTGATGACCTCACCGCTCGCGGCATCCAGCTCCGCAAGCTTCCCGCGTAGCCTGTTGATGTACACGTCGATCGTCTTGTCACGAGGATCGTGCTCACGAAAGAGCGCCTGGCGTGCAATGCACGACTTCGAGCAGTCTTCTCCCACACTGTTGAAAAGGACCTGCAGTATCCTTCCCTCGAGTGCGGTCAGCGGCTGACTGACGCCATCGAAATCCATCGACAGGCGTCCGATGTCGCAATCGATATTGCCGATCTTGAAAGCAACACTCTGTCGCAGACTAGTGCGGCCCAATCGCGCCTCGTGCAGGCGATGGACGCGGGCGCGCAATTCCTTCACGCTGAATGGCTTCATCACATAGTCATCCGCACCGACGCTGATGGCGTCCGCCCGGCTATCGGCGTCTCCAGCGCCCGAGATCATGATGATGGGCACGTCGGAGCGTGAGCGCGCAGCGCGAAGCAGTTCCAACCCACTCCCGTCGGTCAGGTTGATGTCTATGAGGATGCAGTCATAGGCAGCGAGTTCGTTTGAATGAATGAAGCGGTTCGCTTGCCTCACGGATGCAAGACAGTCCAGCCGGTCCCGGGAATCCGACCAATTTAGCCGCAACATATCAACGACGTCTCGCTGATCTTCGATGATCATTATGTTCATAGTCTCTTCGAATGTTTGGTGGTGTGACCCAAGCCTATTTTCCGCGCGCAATAGGGCGGCGAATGGTGTTGGGCGCAGCATTGGCCGCATGTTTTAACTCATATGGTTTTCGGGTTGAGGCTTTCCAAGGTCGAAAATGGGGAGTTCATGCGTGCCAGCCGGTTGACGAAGTCCGGTTCCAACTGTTTCACAAAGCAAAGATGAAGGTGACCCGGATCCCGCTGAACAACGATACTGCCGACCACGACGTCAAACCTGCCGAAAACAAGGTAAGCGTGATCTGGAATCAGCGACTTTCCGACGCGCACTGGGTGGCGGCATCTCCGCTTTGGTCGTTGCCTTGCGTCCGACAACGGCATGGCTCTGGGTGGGTGGAGCAACGCTGATCATCGCCTGGCGACTGCGTAAAGATGGGTCCCTGTCTCGCGATGCTCGCCGACATTCGCAAGATCTCTACGGAAACCAGGCTCTTCGCGAGATCGCCGGCAAGGCCGCGAAGCTCGGCGGGTGGGTAGTGCACCTGCCTGATCGGCGGATCGAATGGTCGGACGAAACCTGGGCGATCCACGAGAGACCAAGGGGCAAGACGGTCACCTTCGAGGAGGGGATCGGCTATTTTGCGCCGGAATGGCAAGATGCGATCATCCGGCACTTCGAAACTTGCGTGGCGACCGGTCTGCCCTACGATATCGAGGTGAAGATCATCGATGGTACGGGCCGCCGGAAATGGGTTCGCGCAATTGGCGTGGCGATCCGCGACAAGATGGGACACATCTCGCGTATACAGGGCGCCCTTCAGGATATCGACGAGCGCAAGCGGCTGGAAAATACGGCAAGGGATCTTGAGCGGCGCTTGGCCGAGTCCATGGAGAATATCAGCGATGCGTTTTTCCAGCTCGACGCCGATTGGCGCTTCACATACCTCAACCATCAGGCCGAACGTCTGCTGGAGCGCCCGCGATCAGCGCTTATGGGCCGCCTGATCTGGAAGGAATTTCCGGAGGCCTCCTCGGGGATCATCCGGCAGAACTATGAACGTGCCGTCCGCGAACACGAGACGGCGGATTTCGAGGTATTTTACGAGTCCCTCAACGGATGGTTCTCGGTCACCGCCTATCCTGGCCCCACGGGCCTCACCGTCTATTTCCGAGATGTGACGAAGCGGCGCGCGGCCGACCAACACTTGCACCTTCTGGAAATGGCGATATCGAGAATAGAGGACTTCGTCATAATAACAAAGGCTGGCTCACAGCCCGAAGACGGCCAAACGATTGTCTACGTGAACGACGCCTTCGTCAGGATCACCGGCTATTCACCGCACGACGCGCTCGGCCGTTCGCCCGGCTTTCTCCAGGGGCAACGGACTGACGCCGACACCATCGAGGAGATCAACAACGCCATCGCGCGATCGGAAGCGATCCGTGCCGAACTTATCAACTACGCCAAGGACGGCCGCGAGTATTGGGTGGACATGAGCATCGCCCCGATTATCGGCTCGGCCGGTCGCGCCACCCATTTTGTGGCGACCGGTCGCGAAATCACCGACAGAAAGAGAACGGAGGAAAAGCTCGCCGAAAGCGAGGAACGCTTCTCGATCGTCGCCATGATGACGACAGACGCAGTCTGGGACTGGGACATCGCGACAGGTCATGTGCAATGGAACAGCAACATGGCATCGGTCTTCGGGCATGAGGACGTATCGGTGAAGGACGGTTTTCGGGAATGGGAATCCAAGATCCATCCCGACGACCGCGAACGCGTGGTGTCAAGCGTGCTTGCAGCAATTGATGGACGAGCAGAAACCTGGCAGGAAGAATTTCGCTTCCGTCGCGGAACGGGAACCTACGCCGAGGTCCTGGATCAGGCCCACATCATCCGCAATGCCGCAGGCGAGGCGACCCGGATGGTAGGTGGCATCCGGGATATCACCGAAACACGATTGAACGAGGCAAAACGACTGCAAGCGCAGCGGCTTGAAGCGATAGGTCAACTGACTGGCGGCGTCGCCCATGATTTCAATAACCTGCTGACGGTCATTATCGGGACGGCGGAGACATTGGCCGACGAGATTGCCGATCCGCGACTGTCTGCAATCGCACAGTTGAACCACAAGGCCTCGCGGCAAAGTGCCGCCCTCACGCGCCAGCTACTCACCTTCGCGGGACGGCAACCCCTCGAGCCGGCGTCGCTGAGCATCAACAGGATCATACGGGCCATGGAGGGATTGCTGTCGACTGCTCTTGGCGAAACCATCATCCTGCATCTTGCGCTTGATCCGGCGGCAGGTCACGTCAGAGCGGACGCTGCGCAACTGGAAGCGTCGATCATGAACCTGTGCATCAACGCGCGCGACGCGATGCCGGAGGGCGGCAGGCTGACAATCTCGACGGCGCAAAGCGGTGACGACGCGGTGATGCGAATCTCGGACAACGGCTTCGGAATGGACGCGGAGACGCGGGCCAAGGCCTTTGAGCCGTTCTTCACCACGAAGCCCTTCGGAAAGGGCAGCGGGCTAGGTCTCAGCATGGTGTATGGCTTCGTGCGGCAATCAGGGGGACGGATCGAAATTGAAGCGGAGCCGGGCATGGGAACAACCATTTTCATGTCCTTTCCTCGACTGGCGTCCACCGAAATACCCGCGGAGCCTATCTCGAACGGGATGCTGGATGGTGGCAATGAACGAATCCTCGTCGTGGAGGATGATCCAATGGTCCGCGAATTCGCAGCGGGCACACTCGTTTCGCTCGGTTATTTCGTCACATGCGCGAACGACGCAACGGAAGCGTTACAGATCCTCAAAGCAGACGCGCGGTTCGATTTGGTTTTCTCCGATGTGGTCATGCCCGGCCCAATCGACGGCGACGCTATGGCGGTCAAGATCATGACGCTGTATCCGAACGTCCCGGTCGTCCTCGCGACCGGCTACGCGGACGTCGAACGCATTTGCGACACGTCGCGATACCGGCCGCTTTCAAAACCCTATACCCGCCGGCAGCTTGCGGAGACATTGCGGGCGGCGATCGACGCTTCGCAGGACGATCGATGAGCGCCTGTGTCGGGGATTAGTCAGACGAGGAGCGACCAAGGCCGTTTCGCGGGCAGCGGGTGATAGCCGCCCTCATCAGGCGCAGTGCGATCAACCGTTCCCCGTGGGCTGCGCCGGAAGCAGCCGCCATATGTCGATCGGTTTTGCCAGCAAGCGGTCGATCTGGCTCAGCAGCGGCTTCAGGTGAGGCATTTCCATGTGGGCGTCGAGATCCGCCTGGCTCTGCCATTTCTCGTAGAACACGAAGACGTGTGGATCCCTGGCATCGACGTGAAGGTTGTAGTCTATGCAGCCGTTTTCGGCCCGGGTTGGCTCGACCTGATCGACGAGAAGGCGGAAAAGCTCTTCTCGCGTTTCCGGGCGGGCTGTCAGTGTCGCAATGAGCGAAACGGTCATGGCATCAGCTCCGCTTCTGGCTGAGCGCGACGGCAAGGATGATGATGCCGCCGCGGGCGATCAGTTGCTGGCTGAATTCGAGCCCCATCAGAATGAGACCGTTGTTGATGAGGCCGATCATCAGGGCGCCTACGATGGTCCCGATCACCGTCCCCCTGCCACCGAATAGGCTTGTGCCGCCGAGCACCGCAGCCGCGATGACCGAAAGTTCGTCGCCCTCGCCAAGCTGAAAGCGGCCAGATTGCAGGCGCCCCGCATAGAGCATGCCGGCGAGCGCTGCCGCCAGCGAAGAGATGACCAGCACCTTGAACTTGATTGCCTTCGTGTCGATGCCGGAATAGCGCGCCGCCGTCTCGCCGCCGCCGGTCGCCAGCACCCGTCTGCCGAAGCCCGAGCGCCGCAGCGCGACATGGCCGATTCCGCCAAGCACTGCCATCCAGAACAGCAGCACCGGCACCGGCCCGAGATTGCCACCGCCGAAGAGCCAGGCATAGCCGGTCGACAGGATCGGTACCGCCGCCGTTGCGGATATCCACATGGCGACGCCCTTGGCGATGCCCATCATGGCGAGCGTGGTGAGGAACGAGGGAATGCCAATACGGGTGGTCAGCCAGCCGTTGAACATGCCGACCGCAAGCCCGGTGGCGATGCCGGCCCCGACGCCGACGAGCGGCCCTCCGGCGGCAATCGCCATTGCAACGGTGACGGTCGAGAGGCCAGCGACCGCGCCGATCGAAAGATCGATCTCACCGGCCGAAAGCACGAAGGTCATGGCGATCGCCATGACGGCGATCATCGCCGTTTGCCGCACGATGTTGAGCAAATTGTTGGGATTGAGGAACCCCTTGTCGGCCAACGCCACCGCGAAGACGAGGAAGATGACGATGAAACCAATGTAGATGATGTTCTGGCGCCAGTTGGCGAAGATGGCGTTAGCCATTGGATACCTCTTGAACCGCAAGGGCTTTCTGGATTTCGATCTGCAGCCGCTGTTCGGCCGCCTGGAGACGGTGCGCAAGGTCATCGCGAGGCACCGACGGGTCATCAAGCGCCTCGCGCGCCAGGTCCTGGTGGACGCGCCCCTCGGACATAACGAGAATGCGGTCGCAGGCGGTCAAAAGCTCGGAAAGTTCGGACGAGATCATGATGATGCCCTTGCCGGCAGCGGCAAGCTCGCGCACCAGGCGGATGATCTCGGATTTCGAGCCTATATCGATACCGGCGGTCGGCTCGTCGAGAATGAGGATGTCGGGGTTGGTCGCAAGCCACTTGCCGATGACGACCTTTTGCTGGTTGCCGCCCGAAAGCGTCGAGACGGCGTGATCGCGGCTCGCCGTTTTCACGCGAAGGCGCTCGATTTGCGCGTCGGTCAGATCGTTTGCGGCCTTCGTATCAACGAGGCCGCCCGTGGAAAGCCGATCGATGACGGCAAGGATCATGTTTGAGGCGACAGAATGGGCGGGGATGATGCCCTGCGTCGCACGCGCTTCCGGCACCAGCGCGACACCCGCAGCGATAGCGTCGCCCGGCTTGCGGAACGCGACCGCACCGCCCTTGATGTATATCTCTCCGTTGACGGCCGGGTCGATGCCGGCAATCACCCGCGCAAGCGACGAACGGCCCGACCCGAGCAGACCTGCAAGCCCTATGATTTCGCCACGATGCAACGTCAGGGAAATGTTCTCCGGCTTTTGACGACCGCTGACATTCGCGAGCTCCAACAGCACTTCGCCCTTCACGGCCTCGCCGCGCTCGACGTCCGACAGCCCTTTGGAGCGCCGGCCGACGATATGTTCGATCATCGTGTCGATCGGCAATTCACTAAGCGGCGCAGTGATGACGTGGCGACCGTCGCGCAGGATCGTCGCGCGATCGGCGATGCGAGCAATCTCGTCCATGCGGTGGCTGACATAGATGATCGCCACCCCTTTCGCCTTCAACTTGCGCAGGAAGATGAAGAGCCGCTCGACATCGGAAACGGCAAGCGCCGTCGATGGTTCGTCCAGAACCAACACCCTGGCATCCTGCGAGATTGCCTTGGCAATCTCCGTCAACTGTTTCTGGCCGGCGCCGAGATCGCCGACCACGGCCTTCGGGTCGACGAAGACGTCGAGGAGTGCGAAGATGCCCGCCGCGCGCCGCTCGGCTTCCCGGTCATCGATAAACCCCGTTCCGTCACGGCACTCGCGCGTCAGGAAGATGTTCTGGGCGACCGTCAACGTCGGGACCAGGCTCATTTCCTGGTAGTTCATCGCGATGCCGGCCGCGCGCGACGCCTCCGGCGTATGCGTCGTCAGAGGCACGCCGCCAACCTCGATTGCCCCCTGGTCGGGGCGATGCACCCCGTTCAGCACCTTGAGGATCGTTGACTTGCCGGCGCCATTGCCGCCAAGCAGAGCATGAACTTCGCCCGGCAGGACCTCGAAGGATACGTCTTCGAGCGCGCGCACCCCCCCGAAAGCCTTTGAAATGCCGGTCATGCGGACGGCAGCGGCACTCGCAGTCATCCCACCTTCTCCCATTGTCCCGTCTCACCGGAGCGGATAAGGGCGTCGGCGACGAGTTCGGTCAGCAGGCCGTCCTCGAAGTTCGGGCTCGGCTGCCGGTTCTTCGCGATGGCCGAGAAGAAATCGTAGCACTCGACGATCTTCGTCTCCGAATAACCGATGCCGAGGCCAGGGATCGGCCACAGGCCGTTGCCATAGGGATGCGCCGGGCCGGTATAGATGGTGCGGAAGCCGCGGGCATCGCCCGGATCGTCGGCAAACATCACCTGCAGCTCGTCGCGGCGCTCGTAATTGAAGTGGATCGAGCCCTTGGTGCCGTGAATTTCCAAAGTGATGAAGTTGTTCCGGCCATAGGCGTTGCGGGTTGCTTCCAGGCTTCCGATTGCACCGCCCTCGAATTTCAGCATCGAGACGACCTCGTCGTCAACATCCACCTCACCCCGTTCGACATCAGTCGCCTTCTCCGCCGCGCCGAGCTTGTCGATGCCGCCTTGCTGGAGCGGCCGCGTCTTGTTGTAAGTCGTCGTCAGCGCGTTCACCTCGGCGATCGGGCCGACGAGATAGTGCGCAAGATCGACCACATGGGTGGCGATGTCGCCGACCGAGCCTGATCCGGCGATCTTTTTCTGGAAGCGCCAGGAGAGCGGTGAATCCGGGTCTGCCGACCAGTCTTGCAGATAAGTGCCGCGGAAATTCAGGATCCGGCCGATGCGGCCCTCTTCGATATATTTCCTGGCGAGCGCCACAGCCGGCGTACGGCGGTAGTTGAAGGCAACCATGTGAACGATGCCGGCGGCCTTCGCCGCGTCGCGCATCGCCCTCGCTTCCTCGACGGTACGGGCGAGCGGCTTCTCGCAGATGATATGCTTTCCGGCCTTCGCCGCTTCAATGGCGATCTCGGCATGCACGTTGTTCGGCGTGCAGATGTCCACGACGTCGATATCCGGCCGGTTGACGACGGCGCGCCAGTCGGAGGACGCTTCTTCGAAACCGTAGCGCTGGCGCGCCTCCTCTGCCATGCCGTCTGTCACGTCGACAACGACCTTGCGATGTGGAATGGCCGGCGCCGGCCAGAAGAACATCGGCATGGAGGCATAAGCCATGGCATGCGCCTTGCCCATGAAACCGCCGCCGATCATGGCGACGTTCATCACTTTGGTCATCAGTTTTCTCCAATGAAAGAGGTTGGCTGCAACGAGCCGCGTTCATCTGCCGGCGCAAGCCGGATCAAATCATTCGGCCCGGGGCACGGTCGTCGCGCCCCGGGCGTGGTCGGTCACTGTCCGAGGCTTGACTTGATGTTGTCGGTCGCCTCGGTTGAATAGACCGCCTTCCAGCCCTCGAGCAGCGTCTCGCGCGTCACCGGTAGCGCCGGCAGCGCGACGAAGGCGGGTGCTTGCTTATCGAGCAGCGCATAGCCGGCAAGCTTGGCTTCGACCACGCCGGCGTCGTAGGGCCGCTGCGCGCCAAGCCCCTTGACGAAACCACCCTGGGCCATCGAGATCGCCACGTTCTCGCCGAGATCGATCGTGGTGATGGCGAGATCGTCTCGACCGGCAACGCGCGCTGCCGAGATCACACCTTCGGCCGGCACGTCCCAAACCGCCCAAATGCCCTTGATGGTCGGATTGGAGGTGAGGATAGCCGAAGCCGCCTTTTCCGCATCGCCCGAGAAATCTGGTCCGCCGATGCCCTGCTCGGCCACGATCTTGATATTGGGGTAGTCGGACGCGATCGTCGCCTTGAAGCCATCGTAGCGCTGCTTGGTAACGAAGAAGTCGGCGGCATGGAAGACCAGTCCGATATCGCCTTCTCCCTTCAGCGCCTTCGCCATGAGATGTGCCGCGGCGACGCCGTTGCCGTAGTTGTCTGCCGACACGACCGAAACGTAGTCCTTCCCGGCCACGAAACCGGTCGGCACGTTATCCATGAAAACGAGCTTGGTGCCGGCCTCCGCTGCCGCCCTGTATGCCCCGGCGGTCGCCGTAGGGTCTGTCGGGATCGAGACGATTATGCTCGGCTTCTGCGCCATGATGGTCTCAATGTCGGAGACCTGCTTTTCCGGCTTGAAGCCGGCGTCGGTCACGGCAAGCACCTTGATGCCCATGGCGGCAAACTGTGTCTTCAGACCGTTGATCTGGGCGCGCGACCAGTCGTTGCCGCCGTAGTGCATGACGATCGCAGCCGTCGCGTTCATCGCCTTGATCTTGGTCAGTTCTTCGTCAGTCAGCGTCACATCGGAGGCCGGCGACGGAGATTCGCCCGAAGGTCCCTTGGAGAGAACTGTCTTCTGAAGTTGCGCCAGCGCGCTGTCCGGATCGGCGAATGCCGGTACGCCATGTGCAAGAGTGAGCGCCAGCACGGCGGCCGTGCCTAACAGAGTTCGTCTTTTTATCATCACTTTTCCTCCCGAAAATGGGGCTCCAGCCCCGGTCACGGCCGTCAGGCCGATTTAAGATAGGCCATGCTCGCTTTCGCTCCCTCCAGCGGATCAGGCCAGGAATCGAGTTCGGTACAAAGCCAGCCGGCAAAGCCGGTCTCTCGTAGGGCCGCGATGATCCCGTCCGTTGGGACGTCGCCGCGATCGATCGGTGTGAAGGCGAAGGGCTCTCTCTGATACCCTTTCAGGTGCACATAGGAGATGCGTGCCGCGTGCTCGCGGACCAGCGCCGCGGGATCGCCGCCGGCAGCGGCGAGATGGGCCGTGTCCGGGCAGAAATTGATACCGGTGAGCGCAAAGATCTTGCGCACTTGCGCCGGTCCTTCGACGATCGTGGAAAGATGCGGGTGATAGTGGGCGGTAAGACCCCGCGCTTCGGCGATCTCCTTCACCCGGTCGAGTGCTGCCGCGAGCTTGTGATAATCCGCCTCGCGGATGCCATCGAAGCGCTTCGCGCCGCCACCGACAACGAGATGCGGCGCCCCGAGTTCAGCGGCGCGATCGGCGGCACGAACGACCCGGGCAAGCTCCTCTGGCAAGATATCATCGAAGATGAAATTGCCGCCGGCATAGGTCGCAACGAGCGCGAGACCGTTGTCGGCAAGCAGGGAGCGCATGTCTTCGGACCTAAAATCGAGAAGGTTGCCGTCGAAAAGCTCGACACCCTCGTAGCCCGCCACGGCGATATCAGCGAAGGCGCGACGCATGTCGCCGAACGTCCGGTAGGCGAGATTGGTGATCGACGTAACGCCGACGGGATCCCCGCCAAGGCTGCCCCAGCAATTCGCATGATAAGCGAGCTTGAAGTTCGACATCGGCGCCTCCTCCCAGTGACCGTCGTGACTTGCAGCAAGTCTTACGTCGAAGAAAAATCGATGTCAATTATTTATCTGCATATCATGGCTTTCTTTTGCTGTTTTAATGCAAAAGTATGGTGTTGCCAGTCGAAACGAGCAGCTTTATCAAGGGAAGGAAGGCGAAGCGGCCAGGAAGGAAAAACCATGCCGACGACGGCGAGCATGCAAACTGATGGACATCCGCGCCGCAAAGGCCGTCCGCGCGTCTCCGAGACCGCCGCACCCAGCCTCGTCGATATCCTCAATCTTGTCCGCACCGAACAGGCCACCACTCGCCAGGAAATCGAGCGCCAAAGCGAGCTTGGGCGCGCTGTCGTCGCCGATAGGCTCGGAATGCTCAGCGAACTCGGTCTCGTCGATGAAAGCGAGCTTGGCACCGCCACCGGAGGCCGGGCGCCACGCCTCGTGCGGTTTGCGGCGGATCGCGGACGCATTCTCGTCGCCACGCTCGACCAGACCGCACTCGGCGTCGGCGTTGCCGATCTCGCCGGCTCACTGCTCATGGAACATCACGAGGCGACCGAACTCGCTCAACCGGTCTCGGCCCTTGCGGAACGGCTGGTGACGCTCTTCCGCTGGATTCTCGAGCGGCAGTCAAATCCTCAGCTCTACGGCATCTCCATTTCCGTACCCGGCGCCGTTTCCGACGGCGGCGAGGCGCTTTTTCAGCGTACCACACCGGGTGTCCTCCCGGGCTGGGAAAGCTTTCCGCTGGTCGAGACACTGGTTGCAGCCTTTGATGCTCCAGTCTGGCTTCGCTCCAGCGTCGAAACGATGACGATGGGCGAACTCCACGCCGGGGCCGGACGCAATCAACGCACGATGCTGCTGGTCAAGGTCGGCAAACGGATCGGCGCCGGACTGGCAAGCGAAGGGGTGCTGTTTCGCGGCGCTCAGGGTACGGTCGGCCTCATCGGTTCCGTACCGGTGACGTTGGGCGACAGGGCCGGCACGCTCGAAGCGATGGCGGGATCGGACCACATAGCCCAGGACGGCAGGCTCGCGGCGGAGAACGGAGCGAGCCCGGTCCTCGCCGAGCTTGTGCGACGCGGCGGCGACATTACGGCGCTGGAAGTCGCCCAGGCCGCCCAGGTTGGCGATGCTGCGGCAATCGAGATCCTGTCGCAGAGTGGCCGGCTGATCGGCCAGGTGGTCGCGACGCTCGCCAACATGCTGAACCCGGCGCTCATCGTGTTATCCGGTTCGATCGCCCAGACCAATGACATTCTTCTCGCGTCGGCGCGGGAGGCAATTTATGGTGCCTGCCACCCGCTCGTCAGCCGCGATCTGCAGATCATCCGCTCCCAGATGGGCAGCTCGTCGGGGCTTGTCGGGGCCGCCATCGTCGCGACCGAAGGCCTGTTCGCAGCACCCATGCTGCGAGACTGGATCATGTCGGGCCGGCCCCAGGCGCATCCGCTATTCCAGCAGATGAAGAACGAGATCGCCCAGCGGAAGGCCATCAAGGGAGACAATGTCCGGCCGCCGGACATGTAAGGAGGAATGAATGGCAATTACTGGTCTTGGCCCCCATGGTGAGCGCGCGTCGGCACCCGAGCGGGTGCTGCTCCTGCCCGAGGACATGGAGCGGGCACGGGCAAGTGGCTTCCGCGTCGCGATCGTGCTGCACACGCTTGAGAGCGACTGGGCCAAGCAGCAGCTTTCGGGCATCGTCGGCACGCTTGGCAATTGCGGGGTCGCGGTCATCGACGTGGTCGACTGCGGCTTCAACCCGGAGGTACAGATCGAAGCACTGGAGCGCCTGATCCTCGAGGCGCCTGACGCGATCATATCGCTGCCCGTCGCCAATTCGAAAGTGGCGGCGGCTCATTCGCGCGTCTCCGCGGCCGGCATAAGACTCGTCCTGCTCGACAACGTCCCGACCGGCCTTCTTCCAGGCAAGGACTACATCTCGCTGGTCTCGGCGGACAATTTCGGGCTCGGGAAGATCGCGGCGGAAGGCTTGTCGCCGCATCTGCCTGATGGTGCGGACGTAGGCGTGCTCGGCTATGACGCGGATTTCTTCGCGACGAACGAACGCGAAATAGCCTTTGTGAAGTGGATGCAGATCAATCGCCCGGATCTGACGCTTCGCGTGCGGCGGTTCCCTGCCCTGTCGGATGTCGCGAAGACTACGCGAGACCTCGCTGGAGCCCACCCCAGGCTTGCCGGCCTGTTTGTCGTCTGGGATACGCCAGCAATGACGGCCGCGCAGGTTCTCGACACGATGGGACACAGGCTTTCCATGGCGACGGTGGACCTTGGCCAGGAAGCCGCTATCGGACTTGCCGCCAGCGAACCCCTCGTTGCCATCGCCGCGCAGCAACCCTTCCGCCAGGGAGAAACCGCGGCCTCCATCGTCGTGACCGCTCTGCTTGGCCGCCTGGCCCCCGACTGGGTCGCCTTGCCCGGCCTTGCTGTCACCGCGCGAAATGTCGTGGAATGTTTCCAGACCGTCTGGCGTATGCCGGCGCCGCGCGAAGTGCTACGCAAGCTCAGCCTCGTTGGCCCGACCAAATAGCGGTCTTTTGCAGCCTTATGGAGCCTGCCGGCCCAGGCTCGTCGGCTCCATGCTTTCCGGCAAACTGATGCTGTGGGCAGTGCCCCAGCACCGAACAGCCGTGCGGGTTCGTTTCGATCAGTTCTTGATGGCCGTGCTCTTGAGCTGGGACTGCGCCTTCTACAAGCCGGTGTTCGACCAGAACATGATGGAAATCGAGATTTGCCCACATCGCCATATCCGGATATCGAACAATACTGATTTAATTCAGCTGGTTGCACCTTCGAGGATCCATGGTTTGTTCGCCGCAGAAATTGATTTTTTCATCTGCGTCACCAGATTCGGATGAGGCAAGAGAAGGAAGCAACGATATGACCATGACTTCCGAAGACGTTATCGCCATTCTTGGCCCTGTCGATGAAACGCTGGTGGCCGAGGTCATCGCGACGGGTGCGACGCGGACTGAACTTGCCGAGGCATTTGCATGGGCCAGCAACGACGAAGCCTTGATAGGTGAAGGTCGGCGACTGCCGGGAGGAAGGGTTGCCGAGCTCGTTGATCTGCTGTGCGCCGAAGAGGAAGAGCACGACAGATAGCATGATTTTGAGTTGATCAGCGAAGCGTCACCCAACCGCGTCATCCATTCGCGTGAATGCGGATATCGCCTGTGCGATCGATCATGTCCACCACGATGTAGCGGCCGGAACATTGGAAGATGACGTCTTGCGAACCATTGCCAATCACGACGCCGCAACGTCACGCGTAGAGGACGCTCGGAAGCCGCGGCTCGTTTACGCTGAACTGCACGGCGTGCGGATCGAACGCTACACCGAGACACGAATCAATAGCGATAGTGTCACTGCTGCTTAACACGCCTGTGACTGGTCGCCGGCGCGGGAGGGTGAAGGAAAGCCCGGAAAGCGCGGGAGACGAGCGGCAATAGTCCCTCGAGTATCGACGCAACAGCCGTGACGGCGATATCGAGCCGTTGTGACGAGGCGCTCATCGGCATGTGAGCGACCCGTTCGGCTCGCTCGGGATAGGTGACGCCGGTGAATAGAGCATCCCTGCGTCCGGGCCAAGCACGCGACGATCAGAGGGAATGGCTAGATCTCGAATGCGTGTTTGCGACGCCGTCCCTTCCGGTAGCTGCACAGACCGAAGCCGCCGGGTGGGCGCGACAGGCATCTCCAGCGGCGGTCACGGTTGTCGTTGGCGCAAGCCGTCTGCTTTTGCGCCAACATGTTTTGATCATTACCATCAAGAGCCTTCAAAGTCGCAACAACCTCGTCGTAGGAGACGATGTGGTCTGTCCCGGGGTAACGTCGCCAGGCTGGCATTGATTCGATTGTAGATATATCGGACGCCCATGAGGCCAATATCGCCCTCTTCTCGTCCTTGCTGATATCGCCCGCCGTCAGAACGTCGCGGGGATGATCGAAGTGCATGGCCGGGTGCAACAGATGCGCTGCGCTGATTGTTGCTACGGCATGCTTGGCTGCAGAATTGTGATCCGTTTCCTTTCTCATGCTCCAACTCCACTGATATAGGTCCAATCGACCTTGTACCTTTCGTGGTCACGCGGTCGTTTCGAACAGACCGCGCGCAGCCTGAACCATGGTTTTCAGGTGTTCGGGATTGCGAACGCCCTGGCGATAAAGCTCCACCACGATGGCAGCGATCCGTTCGGCTTCTTCAGAATCGCGAGGCACATCCGCCATCGCCCTGAGCTCATCGAAGACGTACTGGCAAATTTCGAGATCACGGGAATCGAGCGGCGCTTGCGACTTCTTGATGATCGTTTGAACCATTTATTCCTCCATTTCCCAAGGCCCACCCTTGCGGCAGGGCGGACCAGCATCGATTGCCTTAGGAGTCCCATGGCGGCGCCGGCGAGGATTGCCGATGCGGCGTCCTTCTTGGGTTTTTCTGCGATCATGGCTTCGGTTGCCACCAGCAGGCGGAGACAAGACTGTGGTCATGAAGCGGTCGGAACGACATGTTTTCCTCCGTTGGACAAAAAAGATGACGTCAATCCCTGACCGGGGGCCATGGGGTCCCGGCGGATGCAAAACCTCAATCGAGCATTGTGCACAAAATGATCTGGTTTGGCGTTTTTCCGATTTCAAGGGGACAAAACGAAAAAATCAGCACTCGTAAAGAGTGGCTGCTAACATCCTGGAAAGGAACAACAAACACGGTTCTTTCGTTCGAAAAACCGTTGATAGTCGCAAAGTTTTACGCCACATTCGCAATGTCATGAAACGGAGATGAAGCATGCGATTTTCATCGGACCTGGAATGTCAGCTCAATGGCTACGGGCTCACCACTGCACACATCCTCTACCGTATTCCCGATTTCGAATCTGTACTGCAAACCTACGTTTGGCAAGATTACGACCTCGCTCCCGATTTCCCTGAGATGCAAAGGTTCCTGGCTTACTGGCAGGCAAACCTCGACGGGCCGCTGCATTCCGTCCGCTACACGCACCAGCGCCTGATCGGACCGAACGAATGGCGCCGCGTTGAAGGCGAATTCAAGCTCCAGTAAGGATTGATTCCGAATTCTGCGATTAGGCTCGATGAGCTCGGTCACGCACGTGACAACGTGTCGGATGAGGCTCCCGGGCCGCCTGCCCCAGCGCCTGGGTGTATTGGTACCCGAGCGCTGTGTGCCGTAATGCACGCCCAGATGGTGATGCCCTAAGATCGGCGCGCCCGTGTCTCTACGAGACAAGGCCCGACGCTGACGACGAGATCGTTCGAGCGATGAACTCGAGGTGACCTGTGCGCTGTTCAAGAGTTGATGGGTCGGACGTGGTATCGAATACTTGAACCGAAGTCGCCGAACGAAACATCCTTAGGATCTGAATTCTCTCTTTTCGGTATTGGGCGAAGTCTGCCACCGGCCAATCCGCTTCCAGCGCTAATCCGTTGGCTCAAGCAAGTCGTCCAGTCTTTCGACCACGGCGCGAACCACATCAGCTCGGCTGACGATGCCGACCAACACGCCGTCACGCAGGATAAGGACACGCTTGATCCTGTGTTTCAGCATCAGATCAGCCAACTCCGCAATCGAGGTTTCCTCATCAGCGGAGATGATGGCCGACTGCATAATGTCGCGAACGTGCTGCTGGTTGAGGCGGATTTCGGAGAGGAACTCCGGCGCGAGTGCCTCGCCTTCCGCCAGCATGCGTAGCCATTGCGCTCGCTTGCTTTGAAACTGCGCGCCGAAGTGACGCATCACGTCGCCTTCGCTAATCAATCCAAGCGGCCGGTTATCTTGTGTCACCACCGGTACGGCGGTGACTTGGTGGATCAGCATGCGCCTGGCCGCCTCGGCCACGGTGGTCTCCGGCGACACCGTAACCAAATTCGTTGTCATCACAGACTTCGCAGGGATTGTCATGTTTACGGCTCCAGCTGGAAGAGCGTGAACCATACGGCGTCGGTTTGGCGGCCGCTTTGACGTAACGCAAAGCACCGGTGCCGGCGACGCGTAAATCCGGCGCGAACTCTCGAAGGAATAGCTTCGCCACGGTCTCCCTCGCGCCAGTCAACACTTCCTTGGGGCAGCTTTTCTTCGTCGCCCAAGACGGCCAACTACCCTCTGGCGTGTTCCCCTCAACGATCCTCGAGGGGCTTTGCAGCATGTTTGGTGCTCGCGCCCGACAGCACTGAGATCCCGAAATTGGACCCTCGGTTCTCGCACATGCCGGCCAGGTCCTGTTCATGCGGGACGCTGCTTGGACAAAGACATGCAGTATTTCCGAAGAAGCCGGGGCCGCCGTTGCTGGCGGCCCTGCCTGCTGCGGATCGAGCATAGCTAACGTGGTTGATTATTCAGCAGCCTGAGCCACATCTTCGCGATGGTGAATCTCGGTCCCCAGAACCTTCAAGCATTCCCGGATGAACGCTGCGAGTGCTGTCCATCCCTTCGCTGAAACCATATTTCCATCAACGAGTGCTTCTGTCGGCGACAGATCGACGTAAGTACCACCCGCGAGCGTAACTTCCGGCTCGCAAGCTCCAAGAGCACCAACACGCTTCCCGCGCACGACCCCGTCGACTGCAATCAGGATCTGGACGCCATGGCAGATCGTGAAAATCGGCTTCCGCGTCTCGTGGAAATGGCGAACCATGGCCTGAATACGCTTGTCGGTGCGGATATATTCCGGCCCGCGCCCGCCTGCTGCATAGACTGCGTGGTATTGATCAAGCTGCGCCTCGGCTTCCGAGAACGTCTTGTTGATCGTGAAAAAATGGCCGAGCTTCTCGGTGTAGGTCTGGTCGCCCTCGAAGTCGTGTAGCGAGGTCTTGATCAGATCCCCTGCCTTCTTGTCCGGGCAGACGACATGCACCGTATGGCCGACCGCTTCCATCGCCTGCTGGTAGACGAAGATCTCGTACTCCTCGGTGAACTCGCCCGTCAGCATCAGTATCTTCTTGCCTGGCATGATTTTACTCCTCTTTGGTCATGCGGTGGGGCGGCGCTGGCCGCCCCTGTTGACGTTGATAATCAGAACGGAGAGTCCGGGAAGTAGTATTCCTTGGCGTTCTCCTGGGTGATAAGCGGCGCATCCAGCTTGACCGCTCCTCGCACAGGCGCCTGCCCGACGAGGTTGGCAACGGTCATATAGATCGCAGTCTTGATCATGGCAGGCGGGTAAGGCGTCTCGACCGGGGTCATTGCGTCACCGTCGATGACCTTCTTGACAATGTCCTTCATACCGTTACCACCAAGCGCCAGCTTGATGTCCTTGCGACCTGACTCCTTGACGGCCTCCAGTACGCCAAGCAGCATGTCGTCATCGTTTGCCCATACAGCATCGATCTGCGGGTACTTGGCAAGATAGTCCTGCATGAGTTTGAAGGCGTCATCGCTGTTCCAGTTCGCGTACTGGATATCCAGAACCTTGAGGTCGGTCCCCTTGATGGCGTCCTGGAAACCCTGGATACGCTCATCGTCGATCACGGTCGGAATGCCGCGCAGCACAACGAGATTGCCTTTGCCGCCGAGCTTGTCGATCATGAACTTTGCAGTATTGCGGCCCACGGCGATGTTGTCGCCCGCCAGATAAAGGTCTTGGATGGTCGGGTCGTTAAGGCCCCGATCGACGACCGTGATGAACGTCCCCGAATCCTTGACGGCTTTCACAGGGGTGGTCAGCTCCTCGGACGTGTAGGGCAGAATGACCAGCGCATCGAGCTTGCGGCCTGCCGAGAGATCTTCGAGCGCGCTAACCTGTGCGGTTGCCGAGGGCGAGGTCTTGACGACGACTTCGACGTTGGGAAATGAAGCGTTGATTTCCTTGGCTGCCGCCTGCGCGTGATAAACGATACCTGCCGTCCATCCGTGATCGGCTGCGGGGATCGAAACCGCGACGACCTTCTTGTCGGCGGCAAATCCATGACTTGCGATGAACAAAGTACTCACGGCCGCTGCCGCTATCCATTTCGTAGTAGACATTCCATTCCTCCCAGAATTTGGACCTAAGACCGTGAACCCGTGTGGTCCTGACACGGATTATTTCGAAAACCTTTGAATGAGCATGGCGATAATGATGATGACACCCTGGACACCTGCTACGAGGTATTCCGAGACGAAGTCGGAAAGCACCATCAGGTTGGCGATGAGTTCAAGGATGACCGCGCCAGCGACCGTTCCCCAAATGTGTCCCTTGCCGCCACGAAGCGCGGTTCCCCCAATCACCACCGCAGTGATGACCTGCAGCTCCCAAAGAACACCTGTCGTCGGAGTGGCTGCTCCTAGTCTCGGCACGTAGCAGATGGCGGCGATTGCAACGCATGCACCCTGGATCGCGTAGGCGATCGTGCGGGTCTTGATGATCGAGATGCCGGAGTAACGCGCGACGTCCTCGTTGGCGCCGACGGCCGCGCATTTGCGCCCGTACTTCATCTTGTAGAGGATGAAGGATGCGATCGCGGCAACGGCGATCGAGATCACGATAGGCAGTGGGATACCTGCGACCGTCCCGAAATAAACCGGTCGGTACGCGTCGCGCAGGGTGCGGTCGATCGGGATGGTGCCCCCGTCCGACATGTAGGTAATCAACGCCCTGAAAATCCCCATCGTGCCGAGCGTGGCGATGAATGGTTCGATCTTCCCGACAGTGACGATCAGGCCATTCATCAGGCCGCAGAACAACCCCACGGCGACAGCGACCACCATGCCAGCCGGGATTGCCGTTACCCCCCACTCCGGGGCCATCCGGTTCATGAACATGATGGTGATTCCGGTTATGAATGCGGCCATTGATCCGACGGATAGATCGAGCCCACCTGAGGAAATCACGAAAGTCGCGCCGACGGCGATGATGGCGATGAAGGCGCTTCTCGTGATGACATTGCCGAGGTTGGTCGCGGACAGAAAGTCCGGATTGATCGCAAAGCCTATTACCATCAGCGCGGCCAAAGCGACAAAGGGTCCGACGTCGGCCCAGCCGATATTCCATTCCCGCTCCGGTCTGACCGAAGTGGAGCCTGTTAATACGGTCATCTTGTTCCTCCCTGAACACGTTCAGCGGCATCGCTCGTCGCCAAAAGCGCGACATTGTGTTCTGTCATCTCGTCGCCAGAGACCTCGCCTGCGATGCGCCCCTCACGCATCACAAGGATTCTGTCGCAGATGCCAATCAGTTCCTGCATCTCCGACGAGATGACGATGCAGGTCTTGCCCTGCGAGACCAGCTGCTGAATGAAGGCGTAGATCTGCGCCTTGTTGGCGATGTCGATGCCGCGCGTCGGCTCATCGATAACGACGATCGACGGCGCGGTGAGAAGTACCTTGGCGAGCAACAGCTTCTGCTGGTTGCCGCCTGAGAGCTGGCCCGCCTGGACCCTCGTACTCTTGAGGCGAATATCGTATTGCTCGATTGCGTCAGCGAGTGCGGCCCGCTCGCGGCGACGGTGCATCAGAAGCCCGGGGTGAAAACGACCGAGAGCCGATAATGTCAGGTTAGGTGCCAATCCTTCCCGCAGAAGAAGACCTTTTCCCTTTCGGTCCTCGGTCAAATACCCGATGCCCGCATCGAGTGCTGCCCGCGGCGAATGGATGTCGATGGGCTTGCCCAGCAACTCAACCACACCTTTTGCCGGGCGCAATCCCATGATGCCTTCGAACAGTTCCGTCCTACCGGCACCGATCATCCCGGCAAAACCCAGTATCTCGGACTGGCGCACCTGGAAGGACACGCCCTTGACGAAACCTGGCACCGAGAGGTCTCGAACAGTCAGTTCCACGCCGCTTGGCGCCTTTACCCGCTTGGGCGGATAGAGCGCGGCGAGATCGCGGCCGACCATCAGGCGAGCCATGTCCATCTGGCTTAGGCTGTGGCCGGGATAGCTGCCAACCATCTTGCCGTCACGTAGCACCGTTACCTTGTCGGCCAGGCGTTGCACCTCATCGAGCCGGTGGCTGATGTATAGAATTGCGGTGCCCTGTTCTTTCAGTCGCATGATGATCGAAAGCAGACGCTCGACCTCTTCCCCGGTGAGGACTGCAGTCGGCTCGTCGAAGATCGCAAGCTTATAGTCGTCGAGAAGCGCGCGAGCGATTTGAACGAGCTGGCGATCAGCGAGCGATATGTTGCGCACCAGCGAACTGGGTGACACATCACAGCCGAGTTCGGAGAGCTTCTCCCTGGCGATACGACGCATGGCCTTGTCGTCGACGACCCCGTTTCGCATCAGCTCACGACCGAGGAACAGGTTTTCTGCAACAGTAAGCGCGTCTGCGAGCAGGATCTCCTGGTGCACAAGAACGATACCTGCCTGTTGAGCCTGCTCCGGCCTGGAGAACCGGACCGCAGCCTCGCTCATGGAAAGAGATCCAGAGCTCGGTTCGGCGTAGCCCGACAAGAGACGCATGAAGGTCGACTTGCCAGCGCCGTTTTCGCCGATGACCGCGTGGATCTCCCCCGGGAAGATATCGAGCGAGATATCAGATAGAACCGTAACTGGTCCGTACTGCTTGGAGATACCCTCGGCGCGGAGAACGGGGGCGCGCGTAACGCTATGGGTCTCCGTCGCCGAGGCCCCTCCGTTTCGTTCCATGCTCACAACGCTCGACATCGGCGGCCTCTTAATCGAACGCGGGGAGCAGTCGGTCACGCGAGTGCTCGAGATGGACACGCATTGCCACTTCGGCCGCGGAAGCATCGCCCGCAGCGAACGCGGTGATCAGGGCCTCATGTTCATCGAGAGCCTCCTCGGTGACCCGGGAGTGAAACATCAATCGGAAAATGTGAAAGTGAGTGTGTTGATGGTTCAGCGTCTCGCGAATGAGCTCGTTTCCAGCAATTTCCAGAATCTTGTCGTGGAAGAGCGCGTCCTGGCGAGCGAAGGTCGAATAGCGCAGTCGTTCGTCGCCGCCGTCTCGCCGACCCATCACACCTGCGGCCTCTTTAAGTGCAGAGAGCTTGTGCTCGTCCATGACAGATGCAGCCTTGGCTGCGCTCGCAGGCTCAAGCAGCAGACGGAGCTGATAGAGTTCATCAAAACGTCTCCGAGCGATCTGAGGCGCTGCGCTGTAACCGATGAGATGGGTCTTGACGACAAGTCCTTCCCCCTCAAGGCGACCAAGCGCCTCGCGGATTGGGGTCTGCGACACGTTGAGTTCACGGACGAGGTTGTCGACGGTAATCCTCGCGCCTGGGGCAATCTTCAAGGACATCAGCTGGGCGAAGATCGCGTCATAGACACTGCCTGCGAGGCTGTTGCTCCGCTGAATGAATCCACTTGGGTCGGGCGCTTCGTTCAACATCGTCGTATTCCGGTCCTGCATTATTTTTGCCTCTTGACACAACCCATCGCTAACATGATGCTCCGTGATATGCAATCCCATATCCTATAGGATTTTATATCGGAGATGTCGTGAGGGTAGATGAAGACGGCGCCGTGGCGTTAGCAACACGCCTCCTTGCGGACCGCGGGACGCCTGCGGCCCACGCTGCAATGCAGGCACGCGTGCTGGTGGAAGGGGAACTGAAAGGCCATCCGTCCCATGGACTGCAGCGGCTGCCGCGTATCTTGTCCCGAATTGAGCGCGACCTTATCGACGCATCGGCCGCGGGAATGCAAAACTGGCGCTCGTCCTCGTACCTTGAGGTTGATGGCCAGAAAGGACTGGGACCAGTTGTCGCCCATGCCGCGCTCGACCGGATCGCAGAAAGGGCTCGTGAAACTGGCATTGCAGTTGCAGGCATCCGCAACTCCAACCATCTCGGCATGCTTGCACACTACGTCGAATGTGTCGCCGATCGGGGCCAGATCGGCATTGCCATGTCCTCGAGCGAAGCGCTTGTTCACCCCTATGGAGGGACGCGCGCGCTGCTGGGAACCAACCCGCTCGCGATCGCGGTTCCCACGGCCGGAAGGCCGCTCGTTGTCGATCTGGCAACCGGTCTCGTTTCAATGGGCAAGATCCACCATCATGCTGCCAACGGCGTCGCCATTCCGCAAGGTTGGGCTCGCGACAGCAACGGAAAGCCGACCACGGATGCCGCGGCTGCCACAAGGGGATCGATCGCGCCTTTCGGCGATGCAAAGGGGTACGCTCTTGGGATGGCGCTCGAGCTCCTCGTCGCCTCGATCGCGGGGTCGGCGCTGGCCCCCGACGTGCGCGGCACGCTCGACGCCGACAATATCTGCAACAAGGGCGATGTGTTGATTGTCATTGACGTCGGTGCAGAGCCAGCCTTGCTCCGGCGCTTCAGTGACTATCTCGAGCGCATCCGAACTTCCATCCCCGCTGATCCTTTGCGCCCCGTGACAGTTCCCGGCGACGGCGCATCGTCGCGGCGTGAACAGGCGCACAAGGACGGAATCGAGATCAGCCCCAAACTCTGGGACGAGCTCAACGCCCTTTCTTATTCGAACAATCCACCCGTCAGAGGACATGGACAATGACCCTTTTCGCCGCGCTTCGTCTTCCTCGTGAAATTCTCTTCGGCAAGGGGCAGCGCCATGCCCTCCCCTCGGTTGCGGCCAAACTAGGCAGTCGCGCGCTGATCTGCACGGACGAACGGTTCGCAGGCACGACCGTCTTCGCCGAGATCGTCAAGTCGCTGGAGGCTGCGAACATTGCAGTGCTGATTCATGATGGTGTCCAGCCTGACGTTCCGGTCGCTACCGTTTCGGTATGCGTGGAGGACGCACGCAGCTTTGATCCCGATCTGGTGATCGGGATCGGCGGAGGGAGTTGCCTTGATATGGCGAAGTGTGCGGCCCTGCTGCTCACCCACGGCGGCGCGTTGAAGGATTACTATGGCGAGTACAAGGTCCCAGGTCCCACGATCCCCGTCATTGCCGTACCAACGACGGCAGGAACGGGATCCGAAGTCACTCCGGTTGCGGTCATCTCCGACACCGACCGCACGCTGAAGGTCGGCATCTCAAGCCCCCATCTTATTGCGGCCGTAGCTATTTGTGATCCGCAACTGACGATGACCTGCCCTCCCGGACTGACCGCAATCGCCGGAGCCGACGCCCTCACCCACGCTATCGAGGCTTTCACTGCGGCTCGCAGAGGCACCGACCCCGCCTTGGCGCAAGAACACGTCTTCATCGGAAAGAGCACCCTCACCGATCATTTTGCACTGTTGGCAATCAAGCTTCTGGGCCGCAGTCTCGAAAAGGCTTGCATGGATGGTTCTGACGAAGAGGCCCGGGCCGATGTCATGATGGGAGCCTTGGCAGCGGGTTGCGCCTTCGGGACAGCAGGGACCGCAGCGGCCCACGCCATCCAGTACCCGGCCGGAGCGCTGACCCACACCGCCCACGGCCTCGGTGTCGCAACCATGATGCCGTACGTGATGAACTACAACAGGTCGGCTTCCACCTCCGAAATGGCCGAGATTGCCGGAGCGCTTGGCCTTCACAGCATGGATGGCGATCCAAAGCAGCTTGCCGTCGCCGCGATAGAGGAAATTCGCAGGCTGTTCGCAGCGATCGGTATCACCCCCACCCTTGCCGATCTCGGGCTGGCCGCCGACAAGCTCGATTGGACGGCAGAGCAGGCCTTCGGCATCGACAGGCTCATCAAGAACAATCCCAGGCCGTTCGATCTCGACGCGATGAAGCGTCTTGTAAGAGCAGCTTACGACGGCGATCTCGCCGCCTCCGCAATCTGAACATCGAGGGGAGACTCATGACCATTGCCCAGCAGATCCATGCAACCGAGCGCGAGATGCCCGACATCGATGCAGCCGCACGCGGGCTCTATATCGACGGGTCATGGCGGCCTTCGCAGTCCGGTCGGCAAATCGATGTCGTCGACCCGTCGACTGGTGTCGTTCTCGCAGCTGTGCCCGATGCAACGGTAGAGGATGCCCAGGCATGCATTGATGCAGCAGCGGCGTCCGCGCCTGCCTGGCGTGCCACCCCGCCCCGCAAGCGATCCGAGATCCTGCGACGCTGCTTCGAACTCATGGTCGAACGCTCGGAGATGCTGGCGACCTTGATCTCGTTGGAGAACGGCAAGGCGTTGCGGGACGCGCGCGGCGAAGTCGCCTATGCTGCCGAATTCTTCCGCTGGAACGCCGAAGAGGCGGTACGCATCACCGGAGAGTTCGGCATCGCTCCGTCCGGCACGAACCGCATCATCGTGGATTATCAGCCGATAGGGATCTGCCTGATGATCACGCCCTGGAACTTCCCGGCAGCAATGGCAACCCGCAAGATCGCCCCTGCCCTGGCCGCAGGCTGTACAGTCATCCTCAAGCCTGCCAGCGAGACGCCTCTTACGGCCTACGCGCTTGCGGCAATCTACGAAGAGGCTGGCGTGCCGAAGGGCGTCGTCAACGTTCTGACGACTACTGACCCTGGATCGATGACGGCACATGTCCTGGCCGATCCGCGTGTCCGGAAGCTCTCCTTCACGGGATCGACAGGCGTCGGTAAAAAACTGCTCGCAGAGGCAGCGAAGCATGTCATCTCGTGCTCAATGGAACTCGGCGGGAATGCGCCTTTCGTGGTTTTCGATGATGCCGATCTCGATGCCGCTCTCGACGGGGCAATGATCGCCAAGATGCGCAATGCGGGCGAAGCATGCACGGCGGCAAACCGCTTTTACGTGCAGTCGGGCATCTATGACGCATTCGCCGAGGGATTGACCAGGCGCATGGCGGCATTGAACGTGGGTCCGGGCATCAACGCCGAGACCGACTGCGGCCCGATGATCACTCGAAAGGCGGTCGAAAAGATCAGTCGCCTGGTTGATGACTCAAAAGCCAAGGGTGCGCGCGTTCTATGCGGCGGTGAGACGCCGTCCGGGTCTGGTTTCTTCTACCCGCCGACTGTCCTTGCCGACGTCCCGGTAAGCTCCGAGATGATGTCAGAGGAGATTTTCGGTCCCGTTGCACCGCTTTACCGTTTCGATGACGAGGAAGAAGCCATAGCGCGTGCCAACGATACGGAATATGGGCTTGCGGCCTATGTGTACACGCGTGACCTTGCACGCGGCCTGCGCGTTTCCTCCGCCATCGAAGCAGGTATGATCGCCCTCAATCGAGGCTTGGTCTCCGATCCGGCAGCGCCGTTCGGCGGCGTAAAGCAGAGCGGGCTGGGGCGCGAGGGCGGACAGCACCATGGCATTGCCGAATTCATGGAAGCCAAATATATCGCTACGAGTTTCTGAAGCGGGGGGCTTTTATGGAAACCGACCCATTCCGGATCCGCGACCATGTCGCGGATTTCGACGCCATTGTTGGTGAGATCGTCGCGGCGAGTGCGAGGGCGCGCGAAGCCCTTCCTATGATACCGGACGTCGCATATGGCGACGGACCAGATGAAACTGTGGACATCTTCTTTCCCAAGGGTCCGCGTCAGAACCTTCCTGTCCACCTGTTTGTCCACGGCGGCTATTGGCGGATGTTCTCCAAGCGAGATTACTCTTGCATCGCCAACACCGTCACTTTGGCGGGTGCTATCGCCGTGATCGTTGATTATTCTCTCATGCCGGCGCAGCGCATGGAGGTTCTTGTCGACCAAGTCGTCCGCGCCAAAGAATGGGTCATCCAGCATATTGCAAGTTATGGCGGCAATCCCTTGCATCTATCTGTGAGCGGACACTCTGCGGGAGCGCATCTCGCGACGTTCACCTTCGAGGAGAGCGAAAAAGCCTCCGGAGTTCAGGGCGCTTTCCTGCTCGGCGGCCTTTATGATCTTGCGCCGCTGCAACAATCTTTTTTGCAAAGGGAGATAGCGCTGACCGAGGACGAGGTATCTCGCTTCACACCCCTTTCCCGGCGCCATGATGGGGATTGTCACGTTGTCCTGGCTGTCGGCGAAGACGAAACACGTCCTTTTCATGAACAATCCAATGCCTTCGACAATCACCTTGCAGCCCAAGGCTTCTCGGTATCGTCCAGGATCATGGCTGGTCGCAATCATATGAGCTCTGTCCGCGACCTGGGTGTGCCGGGAACCGAGGCGGGAGACTTTCTGATCGGCTTCATAACCGCCGGGCACCGTGAAACAAACGCGACGACGCATGGTCGTGCTGCCCCGCGGATTTGAAGCATATTGGTCGATGTCGCGGCTCTCAGACGCTCATTGGGGTGTGTCGGCGCTTCGAGCCGTGCAAGATATTCGGCATAGAGTTCAGGGCTTGCGGTGCATATGGTTCGGCCGAGTAGCACTTTCTCAGCGCGGCGCTCGGAAGCCTCAAGCATGAAAACCGTGCTCGTCTTGCCAAACGGTTCGGGCGCACTGTCAATCAGTCGCGGGTCGCAGGCTTGATTACTATGCACGCGTGCGTCTCGGCTTTTACCGGTTCGTGAAGTGGGCACCGGAAGTTCCTTTCGCTGCGCAAAATGTACCGGATAGATCAGCGCTCTCGGCTGCTCCCGGGTCCCGCCGTCGGCGCATTATACTCACCGAGCCGCCCGCACCATGGACTTGGCAATCTCAAGTATGTCGTCGCGCGATGCCGTCGGATCTTCCCTGTTCCAGGCAATGCCAAGCCCGATCCTGAAATCGATCCCCCTCACCTTCTTGAGGACGAAGGTCCGGTTGGGAATGTCCATTGTCCATTCCGGCGCAAAGCCGATGCCGAGCCCGGCGGAAACAAGTGACACGAGCGAATAGGTGTCATCGCAGCTATAGGCGATGTTCTTCGTCAGATCGTATTTCTCGAACTTCTCATTGAAATAGCGCTCCGTAAAAGAAAGGTTCTGACGATTGAAGGCAATGATCTTCTGGTCGCGCAGATCCTCGATCGAGATCTCGTCGCGAAGAGCCAGTGGACTGCTCTCTGCCACGGCCAGCAGGTACTTCTCATGGGCAACCGAGAAGAAGCGCAACGATCTGATGTTTTCGACGGGGCGGATGAAGCCAAGATTGATCTGCCCTGTCTCCAGACCACGGATGATATCGCTGGTATTGCCCGAGGCGATATGGATTCGGACATCTGGAAACTTATGCGCGATCTTGCCCAGGAACACCGGCAGCATGCCCATGGTGGCGGGATAGACGGTTCCGATCTTGATCTGACGAATACGACTGCCGCCGGCGGCCCGTGTCAGTTCGGCGGTCAGGTCCATTTCGCTCAAGATCCGGACCGCCCGATCATAGAAGGTGGCCCCTGCCCTCGTCAGCTCGACCCGGCGGGTCGAGCGGATGAACAGTGGGCAACCCAGTTCCTTCTCCAGTGCCATGACATGGTTGCTCAATGCCGGTTGGGCGATGCACATCTTTGCAGCTGCACGACCGAAGTGCAGTTCCTCGGCTACCGCTTTGAATAAGGAAAGTTGGCGAAGTTCCACAGCTCACCCTCCGTCTTAGGCAATTCAGCAAGCAAGGATTAATATGGGACCTACAGTCCGTCGATTGTCAAGCCGTTTAACTGTGTTCTGCGCAAATGGACACGAAGCAGACCATAGGCTGGAATTTGAGGCGCATCCGCGTGCAGCGGGGCCTCTCGCAGGAAAGGCTTGCGCTCGAGGCGAGCATCGACCGCTCCTATGTCGGGCGAGTTGAACGCGGCGAAGAAAACGTCACGGTGGCCACGCTAGAGGCGATTGCAAATGTTCTTTCCGTCAGCGTTGCGTCCCTCTTCGAAGAAATCAGCCCGAGTGAAGGAAAACCCGAGCCACTTCGGTCCGGACGGAAGCCTAAGGGAAGAAATTAGAACTGGACCGAACTCTCATCTGGCATCCTGAGACAGCGGCCACGTATGGCCATGTTCATGTCCTGTGTTCGTGTCCGCGTGGTGTGTCGGTTCCGGGCTAGTGATTGGCGTTGACTGCTCCAATTCGAATTAGCGGCCAAATGATTATGAAAGTCACTGAAAATTCCGTGCCCGCACCTTCAGTGTATCAATGTGGAGATCACGGACGAACATATCCCGCGGCTGAACGACGGGCTTCGGCGCATCGCGCGGATCAGGACCACCCCCATACGCAAACTCGTCACCTCTGCCCGCCGGCAGTTTGAACTCGGTATCGCGATCGGCCAGCCCTGAAAGATCCCCCGACAGGTCAAACAGCTGCTGCGCCACCAGGTGCACCACCTCCCCTTCCCGCTGAATACGTCCATTGATCGCCATCATCGAGGATCCGAGCACGACGCGGCGACGTTT
Source organism: Rhizobium sp. S96 (assembly GCF_030382195.1). Classification (NCBI taxonomy): domain Bacteria; kingdom Pseudomonadati; phylum Pseudomonadota; class Alphaproteobacteria; order Hyphomicrobiales; family Rhizobiaceae; genus Rhizobium; species Rhizobium sp. S96. Next base: position 143,675 of record NZ_JAUDRY010000013.1, on the reverse strand, counting down.
CTCAAACAGCGTCGGCCAGACGACGATGTTGGCCGGCCCGGTCTCGTCCTCGATGGTGATGAACATAACGCCCTTGGCTGACCCGGGTTTCTGGCGCACGAGGACGAGGCCAGCCGTATAGACCCATTGTCCGTCGCGCGCGTTCATCGCCTCGCCGCAGGTGATGATGTTGCGCTCCTGCAGATCCTTGCGCAGGAAGGCAATTGGATGCTGGCGCAATGTCAGGCCGGTATGGCTGTAGTCCTGGATAACGTTGTGGCCATCCGTCATCTGCCGAAGCTCCACTTCTGGCTCCTGCTGCTCGGCGATGGTTTGTATTTCACGCTCGGCCGCCGCGGCAAACAGCGGCAGAGGTTCGTCGCGCAGCGCCTTGATCGCCCAGAGCGCATCGCGACGTTCAAGTTTCAGCGACGGCAGGAAGGCATCGGCCTGGGCGAGTTGAACGAGGGCTTCAGCGGACACACCGGACCGACGCCACGTATCATCGACCGACTGGAAATCCCGGTTCATGCGACCGGCGACAATGCGGGCAGCATCCGCGACCGCCAAGCCCTTGACCCGTCGAAAACCCAACCGGACGGCATGCCGGTCGCTATTGCCGATCCTCTCCAAAGTACAATCCCACCGGGATCGGTTGATGCAGACGGGACGCACCTCGACGCCATGGGCTCGCGCGTCGCCGACGATCTGGGCCGGTGCGTAAAACCCCATTGGCTGACTGTTGATCAGCGCCGCGCAGAATGCCTCGGGATGATGGCGCTTGATGTAGTTCGAGGCATAGGCGATCAGCGCGAACGACGCCGCATGGCTTTCCGGAAAGCCGTAGGATCCAAACCCCTCAAGCTGGCTGAATGTCTTCTCGGCGAATTCAGGCGTGTAGCCGTTCTTCACCATGCCGGACACCAGCTTGTCCTTGAAGCGCGACACACCACCGGTGAACTTGAAGGTCGCCATGGATTTGCGCAGCTGGTCTGCCTCGCCGCCGGTGAACCCTGCACAGACCATGGCCACCCGCATGGCGCTCTCCTGAAACAGTGGCACGCCAAGCGTCTTGCCGAGCACCGCTTCAAGCTCGGGCGTCGGGTATTCGACCGCCTCCTTGCCTTCGCGCCGACGCAGATAGGGATGGACCATGTCACCCTGGATCGGCCCTGGCCGGACGATCGCCACCTGGACGACGAGGTCGTAGAAGGTACGCGGCTTCAGCCGTGGCAGCATCGCCATTTGCGCGCGGCTTTCGATCTGGAAGGTCCCAAGCGTGTCAGCCTTGCGGATCATCGCATAGGTCGCCGGATCCTCCTGCGGGATCGTCGCCAAGTCGATATCCTGGTCCTTGTGTTCCCGGATGAGTTCGAATGCCTTGGCCATGCAGGTGAGCATGCCAAGCGCCAGCACGTCGACCTTCATGAACTTCAACGCCTCGACGTCATCCTTGTCCCACTCGATGATCTGGCGATCCTTCATCGTCGCCGGCTCGATCGGAACCAGATCGTCGAGCCGGTCATGGGTCAGCACAAAGCCACCCGGATGCTGGCCGAGATGGCGCGGCGCCCCCATCAGTTGCTGCGCCAGTTTCAGGGTCAAGGCGAGACGCCGGTCGTCGGGATTGAGATTGAGTTCGCGGACATTACGGTCGCAGACCTCTTCCGACCAGGACCACATGCCTGAGGACAGCGCCTTGATGACGTCCTCGGGCAGTCCGAGAGCCTTGCCGACATCGCGGATGGCGCCGCGGGCCCGGTAGCGTGTGACGGTGGCGCAAAGTGCCGCTTTCTCCCGGCTGTAGGTCCGATAGATCCATTGAATGACCTCCTCGCGCCGCTCGTGCTCGAAATCCACGTCGATATCAGGCGGTTCGTCGCGTTCCTGGCTGACGAAGCGCTCGAACAGCAGGTCGTTGGTCGAGGGGTCGATCGAGGTGATGCCGAGAATATAGCAGACCGCACTGTTTGCGGCCGAGCCGCGTCCCTGGCACAAGATCCCCTGGCTGCGGGCGTAACGGACGATCGAAAAAACGGTCAGAAAATAAGGCGCGTATTTCATGGTGCGGATGAGGTCGAGCTCATGGCGAACGATCTTCAGCACATCAGGCGGCAGGCCTTCCGGGTACCGATCGGGCACACATTCCCAGACATAGTGTTCGAGAGAGGACTGGGCGTCCTTGCCCGGCACGATCGCCTCCTCCGGATACTGATAGGTCAGCTCCTCAAGCGAAAACGTGCAGCGCCGCACGATCTCCATCGTCCGCGCCAGCGCCTCTGGATAACGCGGAAACAGCCGCTGCATTTCCTCTGGTGGCTTCAGATAGCGATCAGCGTGACGCTCGCGCTCAAAGCCGACATCGTCGATCGTCGTTCTGTGGCGGATGCACGTGACGATATCCTGCAGCTGCCGCCGGCCCGGCTCATGGAACAGCACATCGTTGGTGACGACGGTTTTGACCTTGAACCGCAAGGCCATATTGGAGATCTCGTGCAGGCGCAGCTGGTCGTTCGGGCGCCGGCGCAGGCAGAGCGATACATAGGCGCGGTCGCCGAAGATCTCGGCCAGCTTGCGCAGCTGCACGGCGCAGGTCTCGTCCGCAAGATTGGCCACCAGAATGGCGATCATCCCGTCGCAATAGGCGACGACGTCGTCCCAGTGAAGAATGCAGTTGTTCTTGCCGCCCCGGCTCTTACCGAGGGTGATCAGGCGGGTCAGCCGGGAATAGGAGGCGCGATTTGTCGGGTAGACCAGCACCGACATGCCATCGGCGAGATCCAGCCGGCAGCCGACGACAAGCCGCAGGCCGGTGGCGCGCGATGCCTCCAGCGCGCGAACGATACCAGCCAGACTGTTGCGATCGACCACGCCGATCGCCTCGATGCCAAGCTCCGCGGCGCGCATGAAGAGCTCGTCGGCCGACGATGCTCCGCGCAGAAACGAGAAATGCGTCGTGACCTGGAGCTCGGCATAACTCATGCGAAAATCCCGTGCATGAACCAGCGATGGTCACCGGTCTCCGGATCGACACCATCGCCTGCCCGGAACACCCAGAGCCGTTCGCCGGCTTCGTCCTCGATCACGAAATAATCCCTGACGGCCTCCATCTCGGCGTCGCGCTGCCACCATTCGCCGAAGATGCGCTCGGGACCGTCGGCGCGCTTGACCTTGCGCCGCCGGCCGCGCCAGGTAATCGAGGCCGGCGGATGGTCCGGCATCAGCGCAATGGCCGTGATCAGCTCCGGTCGGGCGAGCAGCCGCACCGGCCGGCGCCAGTGACCGACCCATGCAACTTCGAGCGGATCAGACGCGGCGGAGATCCGCTGGACCGAGCGTTCGGGCACATCCGATGCCACAGGGGCGACACGATAGACCCGCTGGCCACGGTTGCCGTAAATGTCGATCAGCGGGGTGACATCCGTCACCTCGTCCTCGACCAGAGATGAGACCCTTTGCATGTCCTCAAGCGGTTCAGCCATGACGGCAACCAGCGTCAATTTCTCGATCCCGAAGCCGGGTTCGATCTTTTCCGTCCGGTCGCGAAACAGCTTCGTCAGCCAGGCGACATCACGCGCCGGTTTGGCGGTTCCGGCGCGGATCGCCTGCCTGGTACCATCGACCTTGTCTACGATCAGGTCGGCACGGCGCACGCCAAGACCGCGCTTCTGGAGCTCGCCAATCAACTGCACGACCAGGCGCCCGACATATTTATCGATGGTCTCGGCAGCCCCGATCGGCTCCGCGAAGGCTCTTGCGACCTCGATCAACTCAGGCGTTCGGATCGGATCGATCGGCTCGGAAACGCGGCCGAACATCTGGTCGAGGCGCCGGGCGATCTCCGGTCCGAACCGGAGTGTCAGTGGTGCGCGTGGGGTATTGGCCAATTCACCGACGGTCTGGAAGCCGAGCGTGCGGAGATCACCAACGATCTTTTCCGATAGCCGTAACAGCGTGATCGGCAGCTTTTCGACTGCGGCCACTGTCTTGCCGATCGGTACGATGACGGTCTCGCGGCTGATGGCTCGCGCACAGGCGTGGGCTGCACCCAAGGTGTCGGCGATCGCCACACGGGCCGTCAGTTTTCGGGCCAGGAACTGGTTGGAGATCTTCGTCACCATCGGCACCTCACCACCCTGCAAATGATCGGCGCCTTCTGTGTCGAGCACAATCCCGTCGGTTCCATCGACTGCAACAATCGGGGAATATTGCGTCAGGGCCCACAAGGTAATCCGCTCGAGCGCGGCCGCGTCGGCTTCCGGCTGCGCATCGACCAGCATCAGCCCGCGAAACAGAGCCTGGGCCTTGGCCGCCGACATGCCGACACGCAGGCCCGCTTTGCGCGCGGCTGCGTCGACTGATGACACCCAGCGTTTTGAACCGCTCCTGGCGATCACCGCGATTGCCTGCTCAGCCGGAATAGACGGATCGGCGCGTCTGATCCGATCGGTCGGCAGATCCGGTAGATAGATCGATACGACCCTTGTCATCACACGCCCTCACGAGAAACTCAGCACACTCACCCGCTTTCACGCGCATCAATTCCAAAAACCACTGCGCCCGGCCGACACCAGGCACCGGAAGGTCCTCCGACGGCATGACGCTGACCCGCCACCGCGTCGTCGCGGCCGTCGGCTGGCCAAAATCGTTAGCCTCCGTCTGGCGTCGCCATCGTCGCACCGCAAGCGCCATCGTGCCTGTGCGTTCCGCGGCAAGCTGCAGCCGCCTGGAGCTGACCATTGGCAATCGGACGAGCTCGCCGACCACAGCGCCGAGGCCTCCGAAGGCCAAGCCCTCCTCCATGTTGGCAAGCACGTCCTCTTCCTTGTCTGATTCAACGAAGATCACCCGGTCGGGATGAAGGCCAACCTGGGCCAGGGCCGGGAAGAACAGGTCGGGCCGGGTCAGGCACCAGACGATCGGACCCTTGGTACGCGCCGAAATGCCGGCGGCGCATAGTGCGGCCGCGGCACCATCGACAGTGCCTGCCCCGCCGCCGGCGAACTCATGCAACGCGCCATAGGCGAGACCTCCGCCGGGCAGGACGGCGTCGATCTCGGGCACGCCGAAGGGAAGACAGCCAGCCTTCCTGGCAGTCACACCTCCCAGCGTCGAGATCCGCTCGCGAAGATCGGAGATCACATCTGAAATCACCCGTTCACGGGCAGCAGTCATCGTTCACGGCTCCCTTCAAGTTCGTGTGGCGTCAGGATCGGGCCGACATCATGTCGAGCAAAATGCGGATGTTCTGTTTCTGTTCCTGCCGCAACAAAGAGTCAAGCAACCCACGGGATGGGAATATTATCCTGAAGACTGGAAATTCCGCGAATTGCCATGGGAATCAGGCAGGTAGCTCGTGCGAGAATTTTTTCCGCTTACGGCCCTCGCGATCTCTCTTCGCTTGGATAACGGGGATAAAGCTGAGATCGTCATAGTGTTCTTCACTTTCCCTGCTGAACTGCCGCAATGACGAAGCCACCGAAATCAAAGCCGCTCCTTCGTGATACCGACGCGCCGATCCGCTCGAAGCCACAGCGGAAGCGCAATCCTGCGCAACCACAGCTTCTCTTCGATCCCATGCCTGACCGGGTTGAGCCGGCGCTCGCCAAGGTCAAGCAGCGGCCTCCCCGCGGCGACCAATGGGGCTGGGAGGTCAAGTGGGACGGCTATCGGCTGGCTATCCACGTTGAACCGCATGGCATCAGGATCCTGACGCGCGGCGGGCATGACTGGACCCATCGGTTTCCTGATATCGCAGAGGCTGCCCGCGCTCTCGGGCCAGCGACGATGATCATCGATGGCGAGGCTGTCGTTCTCGACGCAGAGGGCCGGTCGGATTTTGGGCTGTTGCAGAAGTCGCTTGGAGCCTCAGGCAACAAGGCAGGCAACCGGGCGTCCGCCGCCATGCTCTATGCCTTCGACCTCATCTATCTCGACGGCCACGATCTGCGCGGGGTCGAGTATCGATCCCGGCGCCATCTGCTTGAGGGTCTTTTGAAGGGCCAGGACGGCGCGATCCAAATCTCCGCGGAACTGGATGCCGATCCTGATGTCCTGCTGGAACACGCCTGTCGCTTCGGTCTGGAAGGCATTGTCGGCAAGGACCGGGATCAACCGTATCGATCCGGTCGGACTGGCGACTGGGTGAAGGTCAAATGTATCGAGAGCGAAGCCTTTTTCATTGTCGGGTATGAGCCCTCGACCGCGCTGACGGGCGGCTTCGCCTCCTTGGTGGTTGCAGCGTATCGCGACGATGAACTCGTACATGTCGGCAATGTGGGCACCGGCTTCAAGCAAGCCGAGACAGCGAGACTGCGCAAGACGCTGGACAAGCTGCGTTGGAAGCAAAAGCGCCCGCCGGTGGAGACTACTGACGCCGTCAATGTCATCTGGGTCCAGCCAACCCTGATTGCCGAGATCGAGTTCCGTGCCTGGACGGCGGACGGGAAGCTTCGCCATGCATCCTACAAGGGATTGCGCGAACGTCAGGACAACGCCGACGTCTTCCGCCTCGACTAGCAGATGGCGCAACATGCGCTAAGTTGGTCCGCGTTATCGGAAGGGAGGGGCATCAGATGTGCAACCTTTATCGCATGGAAGACAAGGACTGGGTCAGCAAGTGGGCCCAGGACGTCGAGAGCCTGATCAATCTCATGCCGGTCTACCAGATGAACCCAGACCAGATGGGGCCGATCCTTCGCAATACAGCCGACGGGCGCAATCAGCTCGTCCATGCGCGCTGGGGGCTTCCGTCCCCGCTTTTCGTCCAGAAGAAAGCTGCGGAAGCCCGGGCCGACAAGCTGAGAGCCAAAGGTCACGCCATCGACATGGACGAGTTCATTCGCATGGAGCCCGACCGCGGCGTCACCAATATCCGCAAGCTCACCCTACCCCATTGGAGGCGTTGGTTCGGCGTCGAGCATCGGTGCCTCGTGCCGGTCACCAGCTTCGCGGAGCCGGATCCGGCCAGCCAGGAAGATGGCAGCAAGGTGCCGAACGCCTGGTTCGCCCGTGACGAGGCAAAGTCGCTGATGTTCTTCGCCGGCATTCATGTACCGGCCTGGAAGAGCGTCAGGAAGGTGAAGGACGGCCTGACGACCGATGACCTCTATGGCTTCTTGACGACAGATCCGAATGCGCTGGTGAAGCCCATCCACGAAAAGGCGATGCCGGTGCTGCTGCTCACGCCGGACGAGACCGACGTCTGGATGCGGGCGCCGTGGGAGGAGGTGATGCACCTGGCGCGACCGCTGCCCGACGGCGCGCTGATCATATCGTCCCGCGAGCCATACGGCTCATCGATCATTGCTAAAGACGGCGAAGTGCTGCAGCAAGCCATGGTCTTGTAACTGACAGTCTTGGGTCGCCTTCGCCATTTGACTCTCGCCAACAATGTTCTTATTTTGTTCCGATCGATAGGGAAGGATATGGACATGAGCTGGCTCAAACTCGACCCCGCAAGATCGTCGATGTCGGAACCTGAATTTCGGCTCGCGGTCCAGGATCATTTTCTGAAACTGTTTCTGCCGCACCGCGACAGCTTCGACTGGGATGTCGCCGCCTTCTATCGGAGCCGGGACGAGCGGCCGATCTATTATTTCTCGCCCGGCGCCGCTGATCTGCTTACGAGATTTGGCGAATTCCCCTACGATTCATGTCATCGGCCGGACTCCAGCACGGTTGACTTGCAGGTCGGGTCGTCGCTTGCCGCCGACACCGCTTGGGTCGAACTGCCCGATGAAACGCGCCCCTATCCAAAGCTGGACGAGGAGCTCGACGAAGACGAGACGGGTTACTGGCAGCAAGTCATAGCATCGGGTGGCAAGCACGGTCCGAATAATGGCGGTCCCGCCTGAGGTCGCACCGATGGATGTCAATGCGGCGACCAGAAAGATTATACATGTCGACATGGACGCCTTTTATGCGTCGGTGGAACAGCGAGATAATCCGGAGCTGCGCGGCAAGCCGCTCGCGGTCGGTGGCGCTGCCGCGCGAGGCGTGGTTGCGGCTGCAAGCTATGAAGCCCGAAAATTTGGTGTTCATTCGGCGATGCCTTCGGTCACGGCCGCTCGCAAATGCCCTGATCTGATTTTCGTGACGCCGCGCTTCGATGTCTACCGCGCCGTTTCGCAGCAGATCCGTGAGATCTTTGCCGAATATACCCCGCTGATCGAACCGCTCTCGCTCGACGAGGCGTACCTCGATGTCACCGAGAACCTGAAGGATATGCCGATTGCCACCGAGATCGCACTGGAGATCCGTGCAAAGATCAAGACGGTCACCGGGCTGAATGCGTCAGCGGGGATCTCGTACAACAAGTTTCTCGCCAAAATGGCCTCCGATCTCAACAAGCCGAACGGCCAGGCCGTCATCACGCCGAAGAATGGCCCCGCTTTCGTCGAAGGGCTGGCAGTGAAGAAATTCCACGGCGTCGGGCCGGCCACGGCCGAGAAGATGCATCGCCTCGGCATCCGGACAGGCGCCGACCTCAAGGCACAGTCGCTGCAGTTCCTGACCCAGAATTTCGGGAAGTCGGGTCCATACTTTTATGGCATTGCGCGGGGCATCGATGAACGCCGCGTCAAGCCGGACAGGGTTCGCAAATCCGTCGGCGCCGAGGATACCTTCGCGCAGGACATCCATAGCTATGAGCCGGCAATCGAGGGGCTTCGGCCACTGATCGCCAAGGTCTGGCGATATTGCGAAGCCAACGCGATCAGGGCCAAGACCGTCACCCTCAAGGTGAAATATGCTGACTTCACGCAGATCACTCGCGCCAGAACCGGCGAGCGGTCTTTCCTATCGGCCGGCGAAATCGAGGAAACGATCGGCTCGCTACTGAAGCCCGTTTTCCCGCCCCCGAAGGGCGTTCGATTGCTGGGCGTTACCCTGTCCTCGCTTGAGGCAGCCGATGACCTTCGGACAGACCAGTTGCTTTTAACGCTGTGACCCGCCGACATCTCCACAAGGGACCAGGAGTTTCTCTCGGCCAGCTTGAGGCTCAGGGAAAAGCTGCAGCAAGCTGCCCCCGCATTGGAAAAGCAGACGACAGGCGACATTTCGGCGTCGGGTCGCCGTCGATGCAGCACAGCCCGTGCAGCGATTTCCCTGCTCTCTCTTATCCTCGTTGTGGGTAGCGAACACGAGCAATGGTCATATTTGAATTTCCTGATATCGTGACCGTATAGTGTGGGGAGTAGACGTTATGAAGAGTTTGGTTCCAGACGCATTTTACTGGGCGCGATCTGACAGGCACACCGGTGGCCGGACGACGATCGTGCAGGTGTCTACGATCTTCGGCGAGGATCCGGACTTCTGGACCCTGGCGGTCCCTGGATCCGACCAACATCACATGATCGGTGATTTCGAGATCATTGCGCTCGTTGAGCCGCTGGAAGGATACTCGTTGCGTCAGGCGGCCGAGTAATCTCGGGCCCCACCTGTCGGCGCAGCGATGATTGGATGCGTGCGCGTTTGAGAAACCTCTGGCGTCGTTTTGATCGCCTCGTCGCTCGGCGGTTCAATACAACGCTGACGACTGTCGTCCTCGAGTATTGGCGTCATCAGCGGCACCAAAGATTCAATGCAATCCCGGCGTACCTGCGATTTTCCATGAGCCATCTGATGGGCACGCCATGCCATCGAACCGCGTCGCACCTTCCAGGCTCTGCTGGCTCGTAACAAACTGTCGGCAGCCTTCGATGCCACCGTTCCCCGTGTCGACCCTCTCAATGACGCCGGCACTGCCTGTTGCAGGGTTCGCCCACGCGAGCTTATTGACACCGGTAGGCGCGTTTCCAACAGTCTCGGCAATGATCGCCTGGTCGGTTACCGGAACGGCTCTCGGTGAGGTCGTGGAGATTGCCGATGTCTCAAGTGGTTCGGTATGAGAGCAACCAATCAACTGAAATGACAACGTGAAGAATGCTAGGCAGCGAGATATCTGTTTTCTATTCATTAGAACCCCAGTCTTCTTCAATTTTGCCAATACATTGTGGCGGCGGGATGTCCTCTTTTCCCTCGCAAATCAGAGCAACGAGATAAGCACTTCGTCCACACGACAAACCCAGCAATACCCTCCATTCATTCGCATTTTATTAAATATGTTCCAAAATTATGGAGTTCGACGGCGGACCGTTCGTGGTGCGAACTCGTTGATTGCATGAAGCAACGGAGGTCACCCAGACATGTGCAACGGCACCGTACTTATCGTTGAAGACGAGATCCTCATCCGCTTGATGTTGGCAGATGTCCTGACGGAAGAGGGCTACAGTGTTGTTGAAGCGGGAAATGTACTGGAGGCGGTGGCGGCGCTTGGGCGCAACCCGGCCTTCGATGCTGTGATCACAGACATCGATATGCCAGGCTGTCTAAACGGTTTGGATCTGGCGCACATGGTTCGAACTGTGGCGCCGAGAACAAAGGTCGTTGTCGCATCCGGTGGGCACGGCCCGGAGAATTGTCCGGTTGACTGCCATTTCCTGCAAAAGCCTTACAGCGTAAACCTGATAATATCCCTGTTGGCTGAGCCGACCTTCAACGAGGTCGCCCAGGCTTTCTAACCTGTGGACGGACAGCAAGTCTGGCACGCCAAAGACCCTATCAACCACCCAGATAATTTACCGGCAAATTAGGTTTGCAATTCTCGTTGTTGCGGCGCACAATCCATCTCTGTTGACGAGGGTACCCGGCCGTTGAGGATTTGCATCTACAAATCAGATGAAGTACCTCATATCACGCTATTTCTGCGGGAGGGGGCGCCTCTGCCCGCAAGTGCGAAGAGCCAGAAATGGCGGCCCTTCAAGTCTGTCGCGCGGCAGGAGGTCAGAGCAGACCTACTGCAACGGATCGACGTCGGCAATGGTCACGTCTTCGTCCAACTTGGCGCGGTTCAGTAATCGCCGAAGTTAACCGATCACGCGATTGGCCGAGTAGGCTCAGAGCCCACTCACCGAACGCAGTGGTGGCGCCGCGATTGTGTTTTTACATGTCGGTTGCACCTCGAAGGTCGGGAAGCGATAAGGCAAGCAGTTCATTTGGCGGGCGTCCTGACATTTCGTGAATCCTGCAGATGCAACGACGGCACTAATCCGTTGCTTTGCGACAACACTAATTAGGTGTATTTATAGAGCTAGACGAGCGGGCTCAAAAATCTCGTTCCCGCACATACACGGGATAGGACGCCTTAGCGGCTTCGGCAGCATCTGGGTCGATGGACACCCGCAATGCCGGCTGATCCTGTCTGGTGTCGCCAGCGGGGTTTGCCGAGGGATCGAAGGCGAAGCCCCCGCCGCCGAATATCGGCGGTTCCCCATAAGCCGATCCGACACGGTTCGAACTCATCACATAGGCTCCGCTGACGATAGCCGCCATTGCACCGGCCGTGCGCCAATAGGACATGCTGCGCCCGGAGGCTCTCGGAACAGCGATCAGGTGCGCGCCTTGCCGACCGAGGGCGCGGGCCCGTTCCGGAAACATCAGCTCGGTGCAGAGAAGGACGCCGACGGTCAGGCCCGCGATCACATTCGTGTCGAAACCTGGGATCGAGGGCGCAAACCAGCCATCCTCCTGCCAGCCCTCTTCGGCGGGAAAAAGGTGCTTATGATGCAGGAAGCGATAGACGCCGTTTTCGAGCGCGAATGCCTCATTCGCGAGCCGCCCGCCATGGACCACTGGCCGCGAGGAAATGACCGCCGGGGCAAGTTCCCCAAGTGCTGTGAGAGACTGCGCATGCAGTTCCGCCCACGCCTCGGCGCGGGCTTGATCGTATGGCAGCGTCTTCGGCAGCCAGGCTCCAAATGGCATTTCATTGGTGATCAGGATGTCCGGCGCGAGGCGGCTGACAGCATCGGCGCAGCAGCGCCATTGCTCGCTGCCGACGACCAGTCCGTCAGGCCACTCCACTGCGCATGCCGTCACCATGGTCGTTCCCTTCGAGAAAGGTGGTCGTTCAAACCGCGTCTCATTCCGGACTTCAATGCAATCCTATCAGGCTCACGGTCGGCCAGCACGAAAATCCGCGTGGCTGTCCTGGGACCTATTCGAGGTCGGCGTCTATGCGTTCCAACAGCCCCTCGGCATTCGCGCGGATGACGAGCACGCCGGTCTCGTGGCCGAAATCGCCTGTGAAATCCACGCGGAGACGGGCTTTGTCAGCGCCGATATCGTCTATAGACAGAAAGCGCGTCACCGTGTGATAGCCCTTGAAGTACCGTTCGACATAATCGCCGATCCCGTCATGGCCTTCGAAACTGTGTCCTGTCGAGGGGTCATCGATCACCGCATCGGCGACAAAAAGCGTCTGGACACGGCTGGCATCGAAGGCGTTCAGCGCTGCAATCAGCGCATTGGCAGCCTTGCGCCAGACGTCAGCTGTCATTGGTGTCATGGTAGTCTCTCCTTCTCCGAGAACCTTGTGAGGTCAGACGATGTATCCGCCCGACACTTCGATGTTCTGCGCATTGATCCAGCGATTGTCTTCGCCGAGCAGGCTGGCGATCATCGCGCCGACATCGTCAGGCTCGCCAATGCGGCCGAGCGCCGTCTGCCCGGCCAGCAGGGCCTCGAATTCATCATTAAGCCCGCCACCCAGATCCGTGCGGGTCGCGCCCGGAGCGACGGAATTGGCGCGAATGCGTCGCCCCCCGAACTCCTTGGCCATGTAGCGGGTCAATATCTCCAAACCACCCTTGAAGGCGGCATAGGGAGCAACGCCCGATGTGGCCACGCGGGTCGTTGCGCTGCCGATGTTGACGATATGGCCGCCATCCGCCATCAGCGGCAAAAGGATCTGGGTCAGGAAGAAGGGGCCCTTCAGATGCACGCGATAGAGCGCATCGAACTCATCCTCCGTGACGGAAACGATGGGATTGAACTGGCCGAAACCCGCATTATTGACGAGGAAGGCGAAGCGGTCCGTGTTCCAGACTTTTTCAAGCTGACGGGCGACCTCGTCGCGAAATGCGGGAAAGGACGCGCTGTCTGCGACATCGAGCTTTACGGCGGCCGCTTGACCGCCCTGTTGCCGAATGCGCTCGACGACGTTTTCGGCCGCTTCAGGATTGGCGTTGAATGTCATCAGGACACCCATTCCCCGCTCGGCGCAAGCAAGCGCCGTAGAGGCTCCGATTCCACGACTTCCGCCAGTGATGATGACTATAGGCATAGCTGCTCCTTTGACCCGACGGGCGACCGATAGCACTGACGACAACAGGCGCGCATCCACGATCCTCGCTGGAACTTGCCTATTCCTGCTTGGCCATTGCGTACTACGCATTCATCTGTGAGGATGAGCATGATGGGAAATCGACTTCGTGAACTGCGTCGACTTGCTTCGCGGGCGGAAAATCGGCGCACGGAGACCGGCATTCCCCGTGTCGCCATGGTCAAGGGCGAAATCCCTGAGCACCGGTTGGCCACTGTCTATGAACCGATGATCAACTTGATCCTCAGCGGGTCCAAGACGATGACGATCGGCAATCGGACCTTGCGCTACGATCCGGCGACCTATTTCGTCATGTCCGTCGATCTGCCGGCGGTTGGAACGGTCAGCGCTTCTGCCAATGGCGATCCATATCTCGCCATCAGCCTGTCGCTGGAGCCTGCACTCCTGGCAGAGCTTCTGGCCGACTTCCCCAAGCTTGACGGGCCGCCCGCCGTGGCCAGCGGGTTTTCGGTGGCACCAGTATCAGATGATCTGCTGGACGCCTGGATGCGCATGCTCCGCCTTATCGAGCGCCCTGAGGAGATAGCGCTGTTTGCGCCGCTTTATGAGCGCGAAATCCTGCTGCGTGTGCTGAACGGTCCTCTCGGGTTTATGCTGCGCGACATCGCCACTCCGGAGACCACGTTCGCAGGGATCGAACTGGCGATCCGGTGGATACGCGAGAATTTCGCGCGGCCATTGCGCGTGGAAACCCTGGCCGACATGGCGGCGCTCAGCGTATCCGCCTTTCATCGGCACTTCAAAGCCGTGACCGCGCTCAGCCCATTGCAGTACCACAAGCATGTCCGCTTGCTGCATGCGCGTACCCTCCTGATATCAGGCGAAGGCAATGCCACAAGCGTCGCCTTCAGGGTCGGCTATGAGAGCCCCAGCCAGTTCAGCCGCGAATATACGCGCCAGTTCGGGCGGCCGCCCTCGTTGGACGTCAAAGCATTGCGGGGATACACGCAGAGCGCTTGATCTCGCCTATACATGCCGAGATCTACCGCAAGCCTATCGGGCAGACGCGGCCAATGAGATTCCAGACAGAAGTCGCCCTCATCGACGCGCATGCAAAATGGCATGGCAGGAGATGGCTGAGCAATGGACATGAATCGCGTCCCGCGGCCGCAGCGTGGTTTCGGTAATCGGTGATCGAGATCAGGTCCGAAGCGATGGTAGAAGAGCGGTGATGCGGGGCGCTTTCGAGATTCCCAGCAGATCCTATACACACAAAACAGGATCGCGCTCGGCGGCTTGACTGCAAGACCACATGCAGTTCGAAGCAACAACAGTATGACCAAAGCCTTGCGGTCGAAACTGGGCTGGCTGACCTTCCAGAAGAACCTGAACCGTTTTCGATATTGGCCGTGCGTTCCGGCTAGTCACCCGCGAAAGCAATTCCGCAAGCAGATGACCTTTACGGCTATTTGTGAATTTCCTTCGAAGATGCTGCGAACGTCTGCCGGCTATCGCGGCAGCTCTGCTTCCTCCATCTTCCGGGTCAACAGGAGCGAACCTGTTTCAACCGCACCAGGATGAAAGGATAAGACAATGACTATAAAAGATATTCTACCCGGAAAGCTCGGCTTTGGCGCGGCGCCACTCGGCAATATGTTCCGCGATATTCCCGAGGATGAAGCGCTGGCAACTGTCGAGGCCGCATGGAACGACGGTATTCGCTATTACGACAATGCGCCGTTTTATGGCGCGGGCCTGGCAGAAATACGCATGGGCGGGGCGCTCGCCGGCAAGCGGCGTGATCAATACGTCATCAGCACAAAGGTCGGCCGGCTGATCCTCGACGAAATCGAGAATATCAGCGCCCGTGATCTCGGCGAAAAGGGCGAGGTCTTCAAGTATGGCCGGCCCAACAAGATCGTCAACGACTACACCGAGGACGCCACCTACCGGTCGATCGAAGACAGTCTCAAGCGCCTCAAGACCGACTATATCGATATCGCCTGGGTCCATGACATTGCACAGGATTTTTACGGCGACGAGTGGCTCGGCAAGTTCGAGGAGGCGCGCAAGGGGGCGTTTCGCGCACTCGACCGGATGCGCGATGAAGGCGTGGTCAAGGCTTGGGGTCTCGGCGTCAACAAGGTCGAGCCGATCGAGCTGTTGCTTGCGCTCGACGAACCCCGCCCAGACGGTTTCCTGCTGGCCGGTCGGTATTCGCTTCTCGATCACGAACGCGCTCTTCAGCGCGTCATGCCCACCGTGGCCGAACGCGGCCTTGGGATTGTCGCCGGCGGGCCCTACAGCTCGGGGGCGCTCGTCGGCGGCCCGAATTTCGAATACGTGCCGGCGACGTCGGAAATCCTCGCCAAGGTCGCCGCGATCAAGGCAATCGCTGATCGCTACCGCATCTCGATGAAGGCTGCCGGCTTGCAGTTTACGCTGGCCAACCCTGCGGTTGCCGCCGTTATCCCTGGCGCCAGCCGCCCTGCCCGGATCGCTGAAGACGGCGCTGCATTAGGCGAGACTATCCCCACAGATTTCTGGCGCGAATTGCGTGATGGTGGCCTCGTCGACCCGGCAGCTCCACTCCCGATCGTCGACTGACCCAAAATATCGAGACTCCTACCGACCGGACAATCGGTTCCCGGTCGGCCTGGATTTTTAACGGGGTTGCAAGAATTTCTGCATCCGAGGGATCGCGAAGTCCAGAAACGCGCGCACGCGGGCCGGCAGAAACTGCGATCCCCGGTAAAGGGCGTGGACTTCATCCACAACGCCGATATCACTGTCAGCCAGTAGCTCGACAAGCTCACCACGCTCGATCGGCCCCCGCAGGTGATAGTCTGCAAGCCGGATAATGCCGACACCGGCGATTGCCATGCGGCGCAAGGTATCGCCGTTGTTGACCAGCAAAGACCCGCTAAGCATGCGCTCGACGATCCGCCCGCCTTCGCGCATCGGCCATACGGGCATGGCCCGGCGGAAATTGAAGCCGAGACAATTGTGATGGACAAGTTCTTCCGGCGTTGTCGGCGTGCCGTGGCGCTCCAGATAGGCCGGTGAGGCCACGATACACCGTTTGGTCTCGCCAATCTTGCGCGCCATCAGGTTTGAGTCGGGAAGTTTGCCGACGCGGATCGCGATATCCGTGCGATCCAGATAGAGATCGACCACCTCGTCCGACAGCGACAAATCCACGATCACATTAGGATAGGCTTGGAAGAACATCGGCAGGATAGGTTCCACAGCCGTCGTGCCGAAGCTCACCGAGGAGGTGATGCGAACAACACCTTCGGCCTCTGCTCCGCCGTGTGCGATCTGTTGCTCTGTCTCGTCGAGCTGGGCGAGCAGCGCCTGGCTGCGCTCATAGTAAAACTGTCCTTCGACGGTGAGGGCCAGCCGGCGCGTCGAGCGCTCGATCAGTCGGACACCCAGCCGGGATTCCAGCCGGGCGATCAACTTCGACACGGTCGATGGCGTCATCAACATGAGCCGCGCCGCCTCCGAAAAGCTTCCCGCTTCCACAACACGAACGAACACCATCATTTCGCCTGCGCGGTTATCCATGCCGAACCTGTGATCTGATTTCACCAAACGGAGCTTTCTACCAGGTGTTCCGCCTGTCTGTCCTGAGATATTTGGACTGGAATATCAAACATCGTCGAGGAGACGCCTCAGTTGCACCGGGGAAGAGCGCAGTTGCTGAAGGGTGACTTCAGATCCCGCTGGCCTGGAGCGAGCCCTCGGTCGCCAAAAAACCCCTCCTGTGAAACGGTTTCTCAAATGCTGAGAACAATCCGCGTCTACTGATCGCGCCTCCGATGTGAGATCTGATCGTCAGAGCAGCAAGCCGGACGTGAGTTCCGCAAAAGACTGTTCCCCACACGGTTTCGGAAAGGATCAGCATCATGGAAATCGTCTCGCAAGCTAACACCTACATCCAAGCGCCAGCCGATAATGCGCGTTCCCGCAATCTGACACTGCTGGCGCTGGCGCTCGGCAGTTTCTCGATCGGAACTTCGGAATTCGCCAGCATGGGCATTATCCAGCTCTTTTCCGAGAGCCTCGGCGTCAGCATTCCCGATGCGACCAGTGCGATCGCCGCTTATGCCTTCGGCGTCGTCATCGGCGCTCCACTTGTGACACTTGCCGCCGCACGGCTCAATCGCCGCACTCTGCTTCTTGCTCTCATGGGCTTGTTCATCACCGGTAACGTCCTGTCGGCCATGGCCTCCAACCTCGGCTTCTTCATGCTGGCCCGCTTCATCAGCGGCCTGCCACAGGGTGCCTATTTCGGTGCAGGCGCTGTCGTCGCCTCCTACATCGTCGGGCCGGGGCAGGCCGGAAAGGCCTTTGCCATCGTCATGACCGGACTGACGGTTGCGACGATCTTCGGTTCACCTCTGGCGACCCTTCTGGGGCAGACGATCGGGTGGCGTGAAACCTATCTTGCAGTCGCGGCCTTTTCGCTTCTCGCATTCGCCGCAATCTTCCAATGGGTGCCGCGCACCAGGGCGCTCGATGGCGTTCCGGTGATCCAGGAGGTGTCTTCGCTTCGTAAGCCACAGGTCTGGGGCGTTATGATCGTCGCGGCACTCGGCATCGCCAGCATCTTCGCCGTCTATACCTTCATTGCACCGCTGGTCACCGACGTTGTAGGATTGTCGCCCGACATGATTCCTGCCTCGCTGGCGATTTTCGGAATCGGTATGACGGTGGGCAACGTCTTTGGCGGCAAGCTCGCCGATCTCTATCCTGCACGCGGAATCGTCCTTGGTTTCGGTAGCACACTGCTGATCCTAGCTGCGCTGGCGGTTGGCGGCACCAATCCCTGGATCTTCTTCGCCGCCGTGTTCGGCGTTGGTGCGGCCATGATGGCAGCGATCCCGACCATCCAGGTAAGGTTGACCCGCTTAGCGCCTGAAGCTCCCAGCCTCATGGGCGCGATGAACCTTGCATCGCTCAATGTCGCCAATGCGATCGGCGCTTGGGCAGGCAGTGTCGCGGTTGGAGCTGGCTATGGTCTCCTGTCCTCCGCCTGGGCCGGCTTTTCCGTAACGCTGCTGGGACTGCTCGTGTTCGGCCTGACTCTGTTGCACCGGCGCGGCTAGGATCTGAATGCCTTGCCGGTGACAAGTGTCCCACGGAGGCCAAGTTCCGTAGTCTCATAGCGCTCCGGTCCGCTTCTTCTGAAATGGATCGGAGTTTTCAACTCGGCCCAATAGTATCATGAGGCTTCCACATGATTATCGAGGCCAATCATGCTCGAAAAAATTCACTCCACTGGTGCTGCCGACAGTACCGCATTGTCACGATTGACCTGGGCCAGGTGCTTTATATCTCGAGGCAACTTGGCATAGACGCCGAAGAAAACATGCCGGCAGATTTTGTGACACAAGCCGACCTTTGCTTGCGCGAAGATCGTCCGAGTGGTGGACGAACGGCGGGATCTTTCCGTACTGTTCAAGATCTGCAGGGCCCCGAGGCACGGTATTGTACGCCTTGTCGTGGCAGTTGAACCCGTGGCCATCTCTTTCAATCAAATAAGGCGTTGAAGGACGGAACTACGGCGTGCCCCCTATTATGGGACAATGCGAGGGATCAGATAGTTTTGGGGCGCCACTACCCCTCACCGAGGTGCGGACCGCATACTAGAGAATTACCTTTTTCCGCGGCGAGCGGCATGCCAGCCAATCTGAAGGAACGGGCGGGGGTTGGGCGCATAGCCGGAAATATTCGTTCTGCGATCGCTGGGGCCGGCCGGTGATCGTTTCGATCGCGGGTTTCGTAGCGTTCTTCGCATGAAACCGGTGCGTCCGAGCGCCTGGCTGTACGGACTGCTCGCTTCGTTTTGAACTGTTTCGGGAACCGGCGCACGCTGTCCACGAACTGAAAAACGCTCAGAAATATTTCAGCTGCGGCAAGACTTGCTTGACTCCCCCATTCTTTCGCATATTGTACTGATCGGTACAGTGATTACCACTCGGTACAGATTAATTGACAAAGGAGATCGAAATGTCACGGCCCCCACTCCCTCCATTCACCCGCGAATCTGCCATCGAGAAGGTTCGCTTGGCCGAAGACGGCTGGAACACCCGAGACGCGGGCAAAGTCGCTCTCGCCTATACGCTCGATACCCGCTGGCGCAACCGCGTGGAATTCGCGAGCAATCGCGAAGAAGCCCAGGCATTTTTGACACGTAAGTGGAACAAGGAACACGACTACCGCCTTATCAAGGAGCTTTGGGCTTTCACAGGCAACCGCATCGCGGTACGCTATGCATATGAATATCGCGACGATGGCGGCCGCTGGTACCGGGCGTATGGTAACGAGAACTGGGAATTCGCAGAGGACGGTCTGATGGCGCACAGACACGCGAGCATCAATGAAATGCCGATTTCTGAAAGCGATCGTTTGTTCCACTGGCCTCTTGGCCGTCGGCCGGATGATCATCCCAGCCTCAGCGATCTGGGCCTCTAATCATGGCCCGTATGGTCGCTGAAAGAGCCGACGCTATAGCCCCGTTGGCCGAAGTTTTCCGCGAACATGGCTATGAGGGTGCAAGCCTTGCCTTGATTGGCAAGGCCACCGGCCTTGGAAAGGGCAGCCTTTACCATTTCTTCCCGAACGGAAAGGAAGAGATGGTGCGGGCCGTTCTCGACGAAATCGGCCAATGGTTCGAGGATGCCGTCTATTCGCCGTTGCGTAACGAGCGCAACGCGAATGGCGCCATCGGAGCAATGCTCGACTCGACGGCCCAATATTTCAGGTCCGGCAGGCGCGTGTGCCTTGTCGGAGCGTTGGCAGTTTCCAATACGCGTGACCTTTTCGCGCAAGCCATTCGGGGTTACTTCATCGCTTGGGTGGACGCGTTGCAGTCAGCGCTTACCCGGCAAGGCCGTGACGCGAAACAGTCGCGCATCCTCGCGGAGGAGGCCGTTCTTGCTATTCAAGGAGCAATTGTTCTTTCTCGGGCACTGGACGATCCGTCCGTTTTTCAACGTGCTATCGAACAGCTCCGTGGACGATTGGTGGTTGAAGGCAACGAGGCCAATGGTGCCGGCGACAGCTTGCCCTGAAGGATATGAACACACCAAGTTCCTGACACGCGCCGAGGGACTTTATCACAATCCTAGGAAGATCTCACGGAGCGGCCTTGGCATGACGCTGGCGTCTGGTCGCGCCGGGACGATCACCGGACGTTACAGTGCCACGGTCGATCGCGACGGATTACAAAGCCAGAGGTTTGGCCTCGACATGTCAAGGCAATTCTGAACCGGCTCTATCTCGCTTCAGGACGTTCCGAGCAGGCTTAGGTGATCCAGCCGCAGGAGCTCAGAACCATCCGAGGCTCGCTACCAGAAGCCCCCGTGGCACGGTCAAGGACCGATGAATGTAGTTTGGCCACTGGTCCAAGAAGAATTGCGCACGCGTGTCCCCACTCTGGAGAGGAACCAGAAGATCTGAAAGCTATGCGCAACGTCGAGGAGTATGATCCCGCTTGATGCGCCACAACGGACAGCGCGCCACAACGACCGGGATCTAGATCACCGCCCCTGCGGACCGGTCACTCAGGGGCCGCGTTTTGGTTATCCAATCGTGGCCGTCCCGGTGGCTGAGATGGAACCTCGGGGCCACACCCGTCATGGGAAGCCCTTCATTTGCATCTCGTGTGCCCGGCTGGAGGCCTGTTCGACGCCGCATTGGGGGTGAAGAGAACTTCGACGCCTGAACGGTTGACTGCACGGTCAAGCTTGATTTCCTGTGTGCGCCTTGAAACTCTCTTCACCTGTGATGAAGCGGGACGCTGTACGCCAAACTAATTACCCCCAACTGCCGTAGGCGACGAGTGCTGATTATTTTGGACCTAGCAACTCAACGAACCGAATCTCAAGAACAGGCATTAACGCGAGTATCGGGGACGCCAACATAGGTCTTAATGAGCCTGTCAGCGACTTCCTCCACAGAACGAAAACCGTTGTCGTAAGTTTGAGGGCGGCATCACAAAGAAAAGATGAAGCCTCGTCATCCCAAGCGACTTGATAGTGGCGATACCATTTCTGAACGGCCTTCGAAATAATCACGTGGCCTTCTTCTGCCTTCGACATGCACCCCTCGGAACTTCACCCGTTAACGATGTGGCGGCTTCACGAAGCTGGCTGGCGTCAATGGCCAACCATCGCGGAATTGACCTTTTTACGAGGGTTTCCCGCGCTTTTCACGGCTTTTTTTAGTCTGCCTAGATACGTCTTCTTAGCGTAATCGGAGCAAGATCGAGGGAGTGGAAAGCCGACCACCAGCCGTTCGGTCGGTGATCTTGTGGCTGTCCTGGATCGTATTAGGCACTGAGCTCGGGCCTTGGAAAGGTCGTCTGCGCTCGCGTTTGTGATGGGTGCCGACGCCCCTACTGGTACCTGTCTCAAAGACAGGGTCCTGTCACGAAACACAGGACCCTGTTCCCGACTTCCCGTTACAGAAACCTGCGCTAGAATTTAAACCGAACGGGTATTCACTTTAAGTTCGTCGCGGCATAGGACGGGTGAAAACTTGCGCGGTCGAGAAACCTCTCCTTGATGAAATCCGGGACAGGAACAGACCGGCCTCCCTATGCCCCTGGGAAATCCGTCCAACGCGTGATGGCCTCCCACGCGTCAATCTCCTCGACGACCTGATCGATTTTGCTGCGTGTGCGACGGAGAGCATCGCTTCCCAGCAGGCGATGAAGAGGAGGATTGTCGGAGTTCGCGAGGTCAAGGATTGCCTGCGGGGCCAAGATCGGATCGCAGGCCTGCCGGCATCGGAAGCGTCAGGCAGCCGAACTTTTTCCGACTGTTTCGGCGCATGCTTCAGGCCAACGATGCCTATCCACAGCTCACCGTCCAGTTCGCCCGCGTGCTTTCCTGCGTACTCGTAAAATCGCTCGTTGAAACAGTCGAGCGGCCATCGGGCCTCGCCGTCCAGACGTGCTTGGGTATCGCTTGAGCTAGCGCTCGAAAGCGCGCTTCGCAATTTTTCAGGTCTCGCCGGTCTTGCGGCCATCCGTCACATCCTGGACGACACCAACGAAACGGACAGGCTTTCCCGCAGGGTCGAACTCGAATTCGCCTCGCCGGGCGATCTCGCGCTTCTGGCCGTCATTTCCCCCGTCGAATGCAATATTCGACATCCAGCGGCGACTGACCAGTGCGGCGGCTCCTGGCGTTGGCTCCAATCTCCTTATCCTCATCGAAGACGCGCGCCTCGACTGCCGAGATATCCACCAGCTGCGCTTTGAGAGACCATAGATCTTCCTGAACTCCGACGTTGGCGTCAGGATGTTGGTGTCTATGTCGAGCGAGAACGCGCCCCGACCTTTCCAGTATTACGGACCATTCATCGTTTTCGGGAAATGTAGGCAGCACATTGTCTTGAGGAAGTACGCTCCTGCCGTATGTGACGAAAATTTTCTCCACGTCTGCTGAGGCCAGACGGGCCATAGCGGGTTCCCGACGTTTTAGAAATTGGAGGCGTCAACTCTTCGCGCCTTCCCCTTCTGTATCAGCAGGGATCGACCTGGGGCGCCCCCAACGTTAACGCGAGCGGCCACCTTGTCCGTCTTTTGGCCGCGGGCCCGAAGCAAAACACCCATTTCGGAAGCGGGCATCGCCTTGGCATAAAGATATCCTTGGCCAAGGGTGCAGCCACGCGTCAGGAGCATTTCGGCCTGCGCAGGCGTTTCCACGCCCTCTGCGACCACAGGGACTCCCATTCGCTTGGCGATATGGAGGATACCTTCAACAATCGCTACACCCACATCATCGTCACCCAACCGATCGGTAAACGATTTGTCGATCTTGATCAGGTCGACCGGGATTGTGATCAGGTGAGTGAGTGAGGCAAAGCCAGTGCCGAAGTCATCCAACGCAATCTTGAAGCCAGCCGCACGCATCGAGGCGATCTTCTTGGCAACGATCTGATCTCGTCCACCTAGATAAACGGATTCAGTCACCTCGAGAATTGCGTGATGGAGCGGAACACCCTCCCGCGCGAACGCGGCTTGGAGGCTCTCCGGAAAATCCTCACATTGAAAATCTGCGGCGGAGAGATTGATCCCCACATGCTGGATTGGGATACCCGATCTCAGCCAGCTACCGAGGTCCATCGAAATGTGCTTGATCATCGTGCGTGTCAGGGATGCCGCGACATGGGCATCTTTCGTGGCTTCATGGAAAGCGGCGGCCGGCAACACCTCGCCGGTCACCAGACGCATGCGCGCCAAAGCTTCGACGCCGACGATCTCTCCGGTATCGATGCGGACGATCGGTTGGTACCAGGCTTCGAAACGATCATCCCTCAAGGCGGTCGCTACGCTCTGCACAACTTCGTAGCGCTGCGCAATTGTCGATGTCAATGCCGCGTCATAGGTCACAAAGCCACCGCGGGCTTTGTCCTTGGCATGATAAAGGGCGAGGTCGGCGAAGTGGCGGACTTCTTCCGCCGAATATCTTTGCTCGGAGTGCGCGATTCCGACGGTGATGGATGGAAACACCGTATGACCGGCGCATAGGGTTGGCTGATGGACCTTTCGGGCAAACTCTGCAGCGATATTCTCCGCTTCAGTGCCCGAAGCGGGTTCGAGGACGATCGCGAACTCGTCGCCCCCTAGGCGATAGACGGCCCGAGGGCTGACGACGCTCAGCAATCCTCGTGCAGCCGATGCAATCAGGTCATCGCCGGCCGCATGGCCAAACGTGTCGTTGACGACCTTCAGGTTGTCGACATCGACAAGCAAAAGCGCCCAGTCACCCGGCAACATTTCGTCCATCGCGACGTTGAATTTTGCGCGATTGGGTAGCCCGGTCAGGACGTCGGTGAAGGCAAGTCGGCGATATTCCCGCAACCGCTCGTGACGCTCCATCGCAATCATGCACAGCGGTAAACAGCTCTCTACGATGGTTTGTTCAAGAATAGAAGGTGCGCGTGCGTCCCGAAAATAAAGCGCGAACGTGCCAAGGATCTTGCCTTTGCTGCCAAAGATCGGATTGGAATAACACGCCCTGAGACTGTGAGGCAGTGCCAAGGTCTTGAATTCAGCCCATCGCGGATCATGCTCAATGTCATCAACGATCACCGCCTCGCCAAGAAAAGCCGCTGATCCGCACGAACCAACCGCCGGGCCGATCTCGAGATTGTCAAGCGCTATCGAGTAGCTCATAGGCAAGCTGGGTCCGACACATGGGTGTAGGCGCCCCTGATCATCGAGTGTCAGTATCGATGCAACAGCGCCCGGTAGAAGGTACTCGACTTCAACGCAAAGTCTTTCCAAGGTCGCTTGTAGCTCGTCGCCCTGCGCAACCATTCTGAGGATGATGTTTTGCAGGCTTTGTAACATTGATGTCTCCATGCGGCTGGAAAGCATTGAATCCAGCTGAGGTTGCAAATTACTTATCGGCGAGTAGACATTCAATGACTTTGCTGAATGAAAGCTTTCCAGAGTTCGGCACCTAGCCGCTTGCTTGCATTGTCGGGCCTGGCCGGCGACGGCAGAGCGGATGAACCGGCATGGATCGAGTCGTGAAGCGGAGACGCGAGGGGATGTCGACGACGATAGTGTCCGGGCGCTCAAAGATCGTGATCGATAACCTGCCGGCGATAGTGGCGTAAATCGATCTGCGGTAGGAAACCACCTGATCAGGAACCCACCACCCGCGATCGGGCCGCACATGACGGCCGGCTCGAAAGCCGTGGGCGTCTTGGAGGGCGGATCGCATCTGGGTGAGGCGTCGACTGCTGCCCCACCATCCGGCCGGTGCTGAAGGTGGGGCGCAACACGCCAGCGCCGAGAGCGAGAGAAAGCTGCGGCGAGACGTCGTGCTTTCAAAGCTCAAAACGCTCTGCCCCAATTGTGCCACCTGCGCAAGTCCGTCGGCTCATGGTAGGCTGTGGGCTGCCTCAAAGTGGGTTTTGATCAGCCAGTTTCGGTCCTCATAGCCAACGACGTTATGCGAGGGCGGCAAAACCGATGCTGTTTTGTATGCCACCCTTGGAGCGGGTGCGGAGAATACGGATGATAATCTCCGCAAATATACGGAGGAAAATCTTGAAATTCTCCGCACATCGGCTTTCTTGTAGAAGATGACTTATATCTGGCAGTACCCTATGGCCAAGTTTCGATTGGCACATTGACCGCCTGACATCAAGAATTGCGGTCGTACGCCTTGATCAAGGAAGGCTTATTGGCTGCGTCGAGAGCCTCGGCTTTCGTACGCGCGAGGCAACATTTCTACGGGCGTCGACGGACGATGTTGTAAAATCGTCAGCGATCGAGGGGAACAGCTGGATGAACAACAGGTCCGGTCCTCGGGCCTATCTTGTCTCCATCACATTACATGGAGAACGGCACGATCAGTGCCGATCTGGGAAACAGCTCGAAAGCTATATCCAGCCACTCGTCGATACGGGTCGCTATGGTTCGAAAAGCGAAGTCCTGCGTGAAGGTGTGCGACTGGTTCAGGATCGCGAGACCCGCCTCGCCGCGCTGGATGCTTCTATCATGCGCGGCATTGCCGATGCGGACGCTGGCCGAACGAAACCGGCGAGCGATGTCTTCGACCGTCTCGACGCCAAATATCGTGCGATGGCTGACAAGGCCGAAAAATCAACATGATCCTTGAGCTCTCCAGCGAGGCGGAAAATGACCTTGAGGAGATCGCCGATTATGTTGCTGAGAATAATCCACTGCGCGCCTTGTTGTTAATTCGGGTGCTGCGGAGCAGGTGTGAGGATCTTGTCGATAGTCCGAACGGCTTCGCCCTCGTCCCCCGCTACGAGCACCATCATATTCGTTGTCGCGTTCATGGAAACTATCTGATCTTCTACCGCGTCGAAGCCGGAAGGGTGGTCATCATCCACATCTTACATGGCGCCACCGACTATGGGGCCATCCTGTTCGGGGAATGAACCAGCGCCTGCGCTGGTGCACTATCGGGAAGTTAAATCATCCGACCCGCCGCCCCTGTGATTGACCGACGACCGACGTCTACCGGAAGGCCTATTTCGATCGGCGCGCTGCTTTGTCCGTATCGTGGCGCATTCAGCGGGTGGCATCCCGTCATGAGGCGGAGCCTCTGCCGGTGCAGGCGTGAACAAGGTCGACGCCACTTCCAACAATTTGCTGTTTGCGGTCAATCCGCTCGATGGGTGCGCGCATACCGCGCCGGCGGGACGCGCGCGTACCGAGCAAACGCCACGCTGAACGCACTTGCCGAGCCGTACCCGACACGTTCCGCCACTTGGTCCACGCCAATTCCCCCCATACGCAGTAACTGCTTTGCGAGGGCCATGCGCCAAGCAAGCAGGTACTCCATGGGCGGCACCCCGACGATGCGGCTGAACCGCGAAAAGAAGGCCGACCGTGAGAGAGACGCAGCCGCCGCAAGATCTGCGACGGTCCATGGATGCGCTGGACGTCCATGAAACGCGCGTAGTGCGCAAGACAGGCGTTCGTCGGCGAGGCCGCGACTCAGTCCGGGAGCCGCGGTGTGGTCAGTCCCTGACCGTAGGGCCTCGATCAACAACACCTCTAGCAGTCTCTCGAGCACGAGATCGCGGGCGGGTCGTCGCCCCCGCGTCTCCTCGCCGATTAACTCCATCAGCGTCGTAAGGCGACGTTCTCCACGGACGACGACCACGTCTGGAAGAAGCGATACCAGAAGATTGGCGTCTGGCGCGCCGAAGCTGCAGTGTCCGATGCGCATGACGAGATCGGCGGCCCCCTCCTCGGGACCAACGCGAAAATGGCCTTCTGCAACCTGGACCGGAACTGTTTCAATCGGGCGCGACGGTGCTTCGACGCTCTCGTTGACCAGGTCGTGCGCGGCAGGCGCCAGAACGAAATCGCCAGCGTGAAGAACGATCGGTTCGCCGTGCCCGAACTTGACGCGACAACTGCCCTTCAGGATTGCGGAGTAGAACGGCTCGCCCATGGCCCCACGTCGAATTCGCCACGCGTTCTTGCATTCCACCAGTTTGGAGAAACGAGCGGCGGGCTGGAGCAACGTGACGATTTCGGCAAGGGGATCAACGGCCATATCAAGACTTATACTAAAGAAATGAGGATCTCAGCCTATATCAAGTCCGGCTGCGGGTCACTACGGTCAGAGTGTTCCTTTTGATCCGGAGACATATATGCCTACGATACTAATTACCGGCTGCTCGTCCGGCTTTGGCTTGGAAACAGCAAAGCTCTTTCTGCAACGCGACTGGGATGTGATCGCGACGATGCGCAACCCCGACGCGGCGGTGCTACCGGCCGCCACTCGTCTTAGACTGCTGCCCCTCGACATCACTGATCCGACGAGCATCGGGGAGGCCGTCAAAGCTGCTGGCCCGGTTGATGTCCTGGTGAACAACGCCGGCCTAGGCGCACCATCGCCGATCGAGCTCACAACACCGGAAACGGTTCGGTCGTTGTTTGAGATCAACACGATCGGAACGTTGGCGATGATCCAGGCTTTCCTTCCGCAAATGCGCCAGCGTCGGGCGGGTGTCATTATCAATGTCACCTCCACGGTAACGGTCAGGACGCTTCCGGTCATCGGTGTCTATCGCGCGAGCAAGGCTGCGGTGAACGCCATCTCCGAGTCGTTGGCAGTGGAAGTGGAGCCATTCGGAGTTCGTGTGCACATCGTTTTACCAGGCCGGTCTCCGGAAACGAAGTTTGGCGCCAATGCCCGGCCCCATTTGCGCGGCCTGGATGATCCTGACTATGCGTCACTCCTACAGCAGTTCGGGAAGAACGTGCAGGACGATAAAGGCCCGGTAACCTATGCACGGGATGTAGCCGAAGCGGTCTGGCGCGCCGCCACCCAGCCTAAGACGCCGCTCCGCATTCCTGGAGGGGCTGATGCTGAGGCCTGGATGACCGAAGCTGGAATGTAGGCCAAGCGGCAGCCGAAAGGCTGCCTCTTCTCTCTAGCGGTGATAATTCAACACATTTGGCTCCTAGAGGCATTTGAGCCCGCGGCGCCGTACTGCGAAACCTAAGTCACTGAGACCTCATGGATCGTTTCCGTGAACCATTTGCGGACGGATAAATGGTGTCTGAGAGTGTCTAGGGATTGGATGGGAATGGATGTTGAAATGGAATTTCTAGACATGGAGGCCGTCCGGATAGCGCCTCAAATCCGGTCGCTGATCGCCGAAATCGACGAATTCAAAGGTGCTTCGGGCAATCATCCAGATCGCACCTGAGCGGTTGGCCAGCCACCGGCGTGTCGCAACGATGATGGTCTGGTTTGCCCAGTGCCGCGGAACGTCTCGCTCTACGTGAGCACAGCACACGAATTGGTCTTTTGCCACGACGATGAATGAGCCAGACTAAGACCATCGCCGACTCACGGACTGAGCTCATGAACACGGAAGCATTCTTCACCAAAATCCGGACCTACACCGATCTGTCAGAAAAAGCCGAGCTCGCCTGGTCGTCACTCCTGCGGCAGAGACAATATCGTAAGGAGGAGCCCTTCATTCGCGCGGGCGACGTACCGACGACCTATGCCTTCGTTGTCGAAGGCCTTCTGTGTCAGCGCTATGTCGGCCGCGACGGCGACCTGGTCATTAAATGCTTCTTTCCTGAGAACCGCATTGCCTCATCGGTCAGCGCGACTCTGCTCGGCAAGCCCAGCCCATTCGCAATTACGGCGATCGAGAACAGCACCGTTCTCGAATATGACTTTGCAGCTTTCAAGTCGCTCGTGAGTGACTTTCCCGACATTGCAGCGTTTTACATCAGCTATATGGAACGCCATTGGATTATCAATAAAGAGCCGGGCGAGATCGCTTTTCGGCATGACGACGCGATGCAGCGTTACATCGACTTCATCCATAGGGAGCCGGAACTGCATAAGCGTCTGAAGCAGCATCACATCGCCGCTTGGTTGGGCATAACCCCGGAAAGCCTCAGCCGACTGCGGAAGACAATCGCGATCACAAGATCCGACAAACGCTGAGGCGATTTCTTAACAAATATCAATTCTTCCGCGACCGAATTGCCCCATCTCTGCAGCCAAGCAACCGCCGTGAAGGTCATGGCGGGGCTTCAATCACGGATATTGCCCCCGATTCGGCCGTATCCCGCTACGACCAGAGGGCTCTACGATGACCAAGATGATTTTTGTGAACCTGCCGGTGACCGACCTGGCTCGGGCCAAGGCTTTCTACGAAGCCCTGGGTTTCACCAACAACGCGCAGTTCAGCGACGATAACTCGGCCTGCATGGTGGTGAGCGAGACGATCAACGTCATGCTTCTCACCCACGATAAATGGCGCGGTTTCACCAGCCGTCCGATCCCGCCGGCAACGTCGAGCGAAGTAATGCTGGCCATCTCCTGCGAGAGCCGCGAGGCGGTCGACCAGATGAATGAGGCTGCCGCCCGACATGGCGGGGAAGCTGACATCAATCCGATGCAAGACCTCGGCTTCCTGTACAATCGCAATCTCGCCGATCCGGATGGACATGTCTGGGAAGCAGTGTGGATGGATCCGAACGCGATGTCTACCGGTGGCTGATGTTAGTCATTCCAGTAGTCGTCGACCCGCTAGCGGGTCGACAAACCGCTATTCGCCGATCGCTGCGGGCCTCATCGCGATCGTGCAGGCGAGCACAATGCAGGCGGCCGCACGATGCCATTTTAAAAATTGAGGATGCGGTCTTGCCGCCACGATCGCTTTTGCAGCGTTATTGATTGGAACCTATCGGGGGTTGTTTGCATGAGGAAAAATCAGAACCTCGAGATCGTCTGGAGCAGTCGCTTCGCCCAATTTCAAGAGTAGCTGGTGCCTCTGATCCGTCGTGGAAGCGCCCTACGCCCCATGCAGCGGATCGAATTGAAGTTCCTTCGCTCAAAATCTGCAGTGCTTGCTCATGTTACAAGCCCCCACCTCACATCAACGGCCCGGCCTAAATTTTGATAGCGGCCGCGGTAGCTGACCAGTAACGAGACTTCGACATGAACTTTACCATCGTGATTACCACGTCTCCTCTCACCGCGTGAGATGCGGATTTCGCGACACTTCTCGCCGCGCATGCAGCTTTGTGCCAACTTCGACTATCGCCCTTATGGCCGGCAATAGCTCTTTCCCCAGCGCCGTCAGCGTGTATTCCACAGTGGGTGGTGTAGGTCGGCATCACTTGTCGAGAAATGACATCGCGGCCCTGCAGATCGCGCAAGCGGCTCGTTAGGACCTTAGCCGAAATAAGACGACAATCTCTCTTAATTTCTGAGAGCCGACGTGGACCTTCGCTCAGCGCCCTGCCGGCTACATGAAATTGCCAACTTTTCCTCCTCCTCTATCTCTTCACCAGTTGGTGAAGCTACCGTCGCGACGCCGGAGGTGCGGCGGCTCGAAATACTGGAAGTCGACCTCTGTCAGAGCTTCCTCATTGACTTCAATCCCCAGACCGGGGCCGTCGGGAACGCGGTAACGGGCGCCCTCGAGAACCGCTTGCTCTGGGAAGAGTTCACGCGAATCGAAGCCGAGCTGCTCCACCGGGGACGCCCGGCACTCGAGCCAGGCGAAATTGGGGACGGCCGCGGCAAGATGAAGGGTGGCCGCCGTGCATATCGGACCCAACGGATTGTGCGGCATCAAGTCGACGTAGTGGGCTTCGCTCCAGGCCGCGACCTTGGCGGCCTCTGTAAAGCCGCCGACATTGCATATGTCCAAACGGTTGAACTGATGGATATCGCGCTCAATGTAGGGTAGGAACTGCCACTTGGATGAAAACTCCTCCCCGATGGCGAAAGGCACGTCGGTCATCCGCCGCAGGGCCTCATAGGCCTCGGGGGTTTCGTCCCGGATAGGCTCTTCGATAAAGTCCAGCGTGGCGCGTGGCATCTTCTGGCAGAATGACGCCGCCTCGGCGACCGAGAGCCGATGGTGATAGTCGATACCAAGGACCGCTTCCGGTCCTAACTCCTCTCGCGCTTTTACCATCCAGGGCGCCGTGCGGGCGATCGATTCCCGAGGCTCGAAAACGTCTACCGAATGCTGGCCCCATGGCACGAAGCGTATGCAATTCCAACCCGCATCCCAAAGGACCTTGGCCTGCTCAATCATCTCAGGCCCTGGATCGGCCGGGGCAGTGGCAAAGGCTGGAACGCAATCGCGATGCTTGCCTCCCAGCAATTGGTGAACGGGAACACCCAACGCTTTCGCCCGGATATCGTGAAAGGCGATATCCAAAGCTCCGATCGCAGCGGTCAAAACACGTCCGCCTTCGAAGTACTGGCTGCGATACATCTCTTGCCAAAGAGCGCCGCACTGGCGAACATCTCGTCCGATCAGGAATTGCTTGTAGTGCTGGAGAGCCCCTATCACGGCATGCTCTCTACCTGTCAGGCCAGACTCCCCCCATCCATAGATCCCATCTATAGTCGTGACTTTCATAAGGAGCTGGTTCCGGTGGCCGACCCGTGGAGTAAAGCACTCGATCCGATCGATTTTCATTCAGTTATCTCCTCTCCGGTTTGGAGTTGCTCAAGTCGATCCGCCCCTTCCGAGCCACGGATGACGATCGCGGTTGCAATATGTCGTGCTTCCTCCGGCCGCCCCCCTGCAATCGCACTTGCCAGGGCCACGTGGATGGCCGGATTGGGGTCATAGGAAAGTCCTGCTTCGTGAAGCCGGAGATCGGCGTGGAACAAGGTCCGCAACATCACTTCGAGAGGATTGCGGAGAGCCTGGATGAGGGTGTTGTGCGTGGCTTCCAGGATGGCCAAGTGAAACGCGATGTCTTCCTCGATTGCATCAGAAGACGGGGATTCCCCCATGGCTTTGGCGAGACTGACGATTTTGGCTCTTTCGGCGGCGCTTGCATTGGTAGCCGCCATTGCTGCGGCTCCGGGCTCAATCATTTCCCGGAGCTGCGCAACTTCGCGCCTGTACCGCGCGTGGGAGGATTTGTCGGTCAAGCGCCAGCCGATGACGTCCGCATCCAAATTGTTCCAGTGCGCCTTGTCAGCGACCCGCGACCCGTAGCGGCGGGCTGTTTTTATCAGCCCTTTTCCAGCGAGTACCTTTGCGGCCTCTCGCAGAGCGTTCCGGCCAACCCCATATTTGCTGGCCAAATCGATCTCGGTCGGGAGGATTGAGCCTGGCGCCCATTCTCCGCTGACGATCGACTGCCCCATCGCCTGAACAGTCGCGGCGATTAATCCCTTTGCAAGCATGCGAATCCTCCCTACAGGATCCCTTTAAATCCCATTTAAAACTATTGTCAATGAGCGCGGAAAGGTCGAAGCAACGACATTGCGGCTGCGATCCAAGTCGCGTGGAGGCTCCGAGAAGTTGATAGGTAGAGGTAGAGGTCGCGACGTCGGCGGCTTCGTCTCCCTACGGCAACGGCATGAACTCAAGCATATCGTGAATACCAGCCATGGCACGCCGGCCCACCTTTGTGCTGCCATGCAAAACACGGCACGATCACATCTTTTTCGGTAGCGACGGCTATTTCACCGAGAACCGTCTTGAGTTCGTCGTCTGAGCGGCCGCATCCATGAGAAGACAAAAGATATAAAATAGGGATCACTATGCACAAAATGATCTGTCTAAATATCATTCACGTTGTTAGCCGCCTCACGCTGGCGAGATGTACCACCATACCTGCTTTGGCAATGGCACATCCCTGTTTCCGCTCGCCCTCGCCACTGGTACCCATCCGTTTCCACTTCTGAGTAAAACGCACTGCTCGAAGCCAAAGCAAAGGTCGTTCCAAAACCAGCTCACATATCTCATTGCCTCGCTTTACAGCTTGACTTGTCCCAGGTCGCTGAAGCGCAGCGCTCTACCGTCTGCCGCGACTATGGCATCCATATCTTCTGCAAGCGCATCGCGATCATCGACACCGCGCAAGAGACGGCCGGCAAGAGGATCGAAACGTCCGGCGGCGATATCGGCAATCAAAAGCGCAGCCCGCGATGGCTCAATGTCGACACCATCGTCGAAAAGCTGTTGGATCCCGGGCAGGTAGGTTTTCCCCGCCTCCGACGATAGCTGTAGTTCCGTCATCGCACTCCGAACAAGACCGGGATCGACTGCAAAAGCGCGCACCTCGTTGCCGATGGTTGTGTCGTTCAGACACTCCGTGAGACGCATGATTGCGGCTTTGCTGGACGCGTAGCCGGAGCCATGTGGAAAACTGTTGCCCGTTCCGCCACCAACCAGGTTCACGATCCGGCCGCTACCCCTTCCCATCATCACAGGGATCACCGTGCGGCAGGTATTGAAGGTACCTCGCAGGTTGATCTCGACATCCCGCCACCACACAAGGGGATCACAGTCCCAAATAGGACCGAAGCCCTGAAACGAGCCGTGGTTGTTGATGAGAATGTCTACAGCACCCAATTCAGCCGCGATGCGCGTGAATGAATTTTCAACCGCAGCAAGGTCAATCAAATCCGTCGAAATAGACATCGCTTGCCCGCCCTCGTCCTCGATAAGCGCGACTGTTGTCTCAATTTCCGTCAACGTTCGCGCCAGCACGGCGACCTTGGCACCTTCCCTAGCCTGCTGTAGAGCGATCTCTCGACCTATTCCTCTGCCACCGCCGGTTACGACAGCGACGGTGTTCGAAAGGCGGGCCATGCTAACTCCTGTGACATTGTCTGATCCGGATGCAAAACTATGTGTGCCTCGGCCGAGTTTGTCGAGGACAAGGACCACCGCAAGTTCTTCGACGTCTCCCGCAAGGTCGGCCCGCAGATTGCAACCGCCCTGATGGAGCGGGGCGTGATCGGCCGGCCATGCCACAGGGCGACATCCGCGGCATTGCGCCGCCGCTCTGCCTGACCCGTAAGGCGGGCCGATATCGTCGTCAAGGGGGCAGCCGGCGCGATAGCTTCTGTTCTTGTGTAAACAAGTTCGTGGATTTTTCCGTTGGAATGACGGACTGCGCAGCTCGGATCAGCACCTCCCACATCCCAGCCGTTGTCTTGTCCAAGCGTGGGTGATGATGGAGGAGCTCCCGCTGTCGCTGGCGATCGGCTGGCCCGGTGTTTCTTTCACCAGGTCCGGCTCCATGGTGAGCTGGCCGACCTTGCGTCCGAGCGCCGCAATGTGGGCCTCGTCCTCCGCGATGACGCTGGCCTCAGCCTCCCCATCGTTCAGCTCGCCGCGATCGAACTACGCCAGCCATAACTGGATGAGGTTGGCCGAAACGCCATAAGTGCGCTGTGCGTCGCGCCGTCTGCCGATAAAATCTACCGGTCGCTCCTGGTTATCGTCCTGGTCGCGCTGAAGACTTACCAAGGACGTTCTAAGGAAAACAGCCTGCTCTTAGATAACATTTGGACCGGTGACCCAGACGTTCGAGCCTTCGTGCATCCTGAACGCCTATAACATGTCAACAACTTACTGCTGAATCAGCCATCGAGTCTGGCGGGTTCCTGATCTTAGGAAGATGTAACTGCCGCGCGAACCACGTGTTCGAAAGCTCCAGCCGCAGGACGGGTCGTCCGCGGAGCCCAGGGCGCAGCCAAAATTGCCTCTCACGCGTGACAGGACAGCGGCAGATAGCGTCATGAGACGGCAAGAAGGCCAGGACTGACACCGGCAACATACCCTCTGGCGAATCTGCCCGGGGAGCATCCGAGCCTTTTACTGAACGCTGTACTGAAGGCGCTGGCGGATTCGTAACCTATGTCATCGGCGATCCGGTCGAGCGACTTAGCACCATTCAACAGTGCCTGCTTAGCAAGTGCTATGCGCCAGCGCGCCAGATATTCAATTGGCGCGCAACCAACAACCTCGTTGAACCGCGCGGCAAAACCCGATCTCGACATGCCAGCTATTCCCGCAAGATCGGCTACGGTCCACCTCGTACGAACGTCCTCGTGGATGGCACGCAGAACACGGGCGATGGCGGGATCGCGCAGCCCATTCAACAAACCCGCCGAGGCTGCATTATTTCCGATAATGTCCCACCGCAACGCCTCTACCAGCAGTGTCTCCAGCAAGCGCTGGATGATCAGTTCTTTGCCGGGATAGTTGGAAACGCACTCCTCAGACAGCAGTTCGATCAAGCGGCCAAATCGCGTCCCACGCCCCGCCGAAGCGGGAACATGAATTGCATCGGGCAGCAGCGCGAGCAGCAGCGACGCGTTGGCACTCTCAATCGAGAAGCTCCCGCCCAGCGCCACAAAATCTGGGTCTCCTTCTTGATCGCCGTGCCGGACAGCTTTAGCCAGAGGTTCAGCGGGCATGCAGGGGGTGCCTGGTTTGCTACACAGAGAGAACGCTGGCGTAGTCGGCAAAAGGAGAAAATCGCCTTCGGCAATCCGAAGCGGCTCCTGGTTACCTAATGTGACCCATGCTTCTCCGGTCAGGACAACCGTAAACCCGGGTGGGTCATACGACCTATAGCGAACGCCCCATTGGCCGCGCCCGGAGATGGGCTTTGCTATCGCGGCTCTCGGTCGCAGGAGAGCAATGATATCGCTGAGAGGATCCATGAATTTGGACGATCTATAACATTTTATGGATGTTGGATTATAGATCGTATTGAGGTGTCTGTCTATTGCTACATGATCGAAACCAAGGAGACTAACATGACCAAGACCATCCTCATTACCGGGACATCATCGGGCTACGGAAAGTCCACTGCGGAACACTTCCTTTCGCGCGGCTGGAATGTGGTCGCGACTATGCGGCGCCCGAACCGGTCGCTATTTGCCGAAACCGACCGGCTGCGCGTGCTGCCGCTCGATGTCACCAGCCCCGAAAGCATCGCCAGCCTCTTCAAATCGGCCGGTCCAATTGACGTACTGGTGAACAATGCCGGGCTTGGCGGTGTCGGTGCGTTCGAGGCGATGCCAATGTCACTTATCCGACAGCTTTTCGAGACCAACACGATTGGCGTCATCGCGATGTGCCAAGCCGTCATCCCGCAGATGCGTGAGCGTCGGTCCGGAACGATCATAAATGTCACATCGAGCGTTACTCTGGGGGAATTTCCACTCGCGGCAGCCTATACCGCCACGAAACAGGCCGTGGAAGGCTTCTCGGCTTCACTTGCGCATGAACTCCGCTATTTCGGGGTCCGGATGAAGCTCGTCGAGCCCGGCTATGCGCCAACCACTCGGTTCGGGGCGAATGCCATCGTTCCTGTCTCGGAGCTCCTTCCCGACGGATATGCTGACTTCGCACAGCCAATTCTCCGGGCCCTGGCGAATCCTGCCCTGACCACCACGGAAAGCGATGTAGCAGGAGCAATCTGGCAGGCCGCTCACGATACCGAGAACCAGCTCCGCTTCCCTGCTGGCGCAGACGCTATCGCGCTTGCTCAGACGCGCTAAAAGATGATAGCGGCAAGGGCGGCAGTGGCCGCCACGCTTTCTGCTGCCCTACGTGGTCTCCCGCCCAGTGGGTCGGATGGGCGCAAGCTGCCACAGCCTCTGAAGGGAGTCGAACCGTCGACCCGCTGAGTCCAGACCAATTGAAAATTCAAAGATCGGGCAGCGTACCGGGTGCGACTGCCGATGACCTGGGATCATGAACTGAGAACGCTGTCCGTTCCCAGGGAATGCGAAACATTCGGCGATCGCGCTGAGCGACCGCCTCTGCCGAGGATTTCTGGCGAGAACGCCGAAGACCGCCTTGCCAAGACCCTACTTGCCGTGCCCGGTCGCAAGCGCAAACAGCCTGGCCTGCCGGTCGGCAAAAGCACGCGGATTGGCTGGCTTGTCCCCATCAAGAATGCGTGCCTCGTCAAGCAACAGCCACACCGCATCCTCGCGGAAGGCCGGATCGTCGATCGATGCGATGCTTCTAACACGCTCGCTCTGTGCATTGATCTCCAGGATCGGCTTCGATGCTGTCTGTAACCGCCCGGCCCCTTGGAGGAGCTTTTCGAGCTGGCGATCGGGGCCATGTTCCGACGCGACAAGGCAAACCGCGCTTTCGGTCAATCGATCGGAAATACGCACGTCAGCGACCTCCTCACCAAGGGCGCTTCGAGCGAAATCGATGAATGCCACGACTTCCGGAGAAGCTTGCCGGCCACCCTCATCAGTGCCGCCCTCACCGGTCACGGCGTTTAGATCGGCAAGGCCCTGGGTAACCGATTTAAGTGGCTTGCCCTCGAAATCTGCGACGTTGGTCGGCCAGAAACTGTCTACGCCATCGGTAAGGAGAAGTACCTCGATACCTTTGGCTCGAAAACCCTCGAGTTGCGGCGACGACCTCAATTGGTCCAGACTGGAGCCGCTGATGTAATAGATCGCCGACTGGCCCTCCTTCATCGTGGTTAGGTAGTCGGCTAGGCTCCTAGTCGCCTCGCCGGACACGGTACTGTGGAATCGCGCCAGCCTCAGCAACTGCGAGCGCCGCTCGAAGTCGTCGTAAATACCTTCCTTGAGAATCGCGCCGAACAGATTCCAGACCTTGGAAAACGTCTCGGCTTCGCCTTCGGCCAGCTTCTCTAGGGCGGAAAGGATACGGCTTGTCACGCCCTTTTTGATAGCGGCAAACACGGGACTTTCCTGGATCATCTCGCGGGAGATGTTGAGCGGCAGATCCGAGGTGTCAACGATGCCGCGGACGAACCGCAGATAACGCGGCAGCAACTCGGCTTCGTCGGTTATGAACACGCGCTTCACGTAGAGCTTCATCCGACCCTGTCGGTCTGGATCGAACAGGTCGAAAGGTTGAGAGCCGGGGATGAAGGCAAGCGTCGTATATTCGTGGCGTCCCTCAGCGCGGAAATGCACGTTAGCCAGCGGCTCGTCGTATTGGCCCGAGACACTACGATAGAAATCGTCGTAGTCCTGCTTGGATATCTCGCTCTTCTGCTTGATCCAGAGCGCTGCACCATCGGAGACCTGCGACGGCTCCGCGCCGTCTTTTTCAACGAGACGGATAGGAACGGGTACGTGGCCGGATTGATCACGAATGATCTTCTCGACCGTCCATTTGCTGGTATATTTCTTTGCATCGTCCATGAGATGCAGCACGACACGCGTTCCCCTCGCTGGCGCTTCTCCGAGATCGATCGCGAGGACCTCATAGCTTCCCTTGCCATCGGATGTCCATTTCCAGGCCTCGCTCTCACCGGCGCGGCGGGAAATCACATCGACCCGGTCAGCGACCATGAACGACGAGTAAAAGCCGACGCCGAACTGGCCGATCAGTTCCGCTTTCTCCCCAGCTTTGGCCGCCTCCAGCCGATCCATGAAGGCTTTTGTCCCCGAGCGCGCGATCGTGCCAAGCGCGTCGATCATCTCGTCGCGGTTCATGCCGATGCCATTGTCCTCAATAACGAGTGTCTGCGACTCCTCATTGAGCGTCACAAGAATTCCCGGCTGGGTCCCCTCGGCCGAGAGCTGCGGCTTGGAAATCGACTCATACCGAAGTTTTTCACAGGCATCCGCTGCGTTCGAGATCAATTCTCGGAGGAAAACATCTCGGTCCGAGTAGACCGAATGTACCATCATGTGCAGGAGCCGGCTGACATCGGCTTCAAATACGTGTTGCTCGGGGTGCCGCTCTTCTACTGTTGCCATTGATAACTCCATCGCGCGGAAATCGCCGGTCAAATGGTTTTCCCGGCATTAGAATTCAAGTGCTCTCTGCCGCGTTACAATCCCAGTGGTATCGTCTGTCGACAGATTCTTTCGTCCTCTCCTCAAATGCCGATCGGCAATTCTCCACAATTCCTCTAGCCTCGCCAAAAGCCTCTGCGGCAACGGTTCGGGTACTCGTTCTGTGGAAGACGATTTGGCTGGCTGAATGACCTATCCCGCGCGTCGAAAGGATCCGAACCTTCGACCAGACATTATGGCAGTGACCTCGACATCTAAGTCCCATATCGACCGCAGCTGTATGCGGCGACCTCGGTCGGCACCAAAACCACCAACCATGATGCCAACAGCAACATGATCTCCGATGGCAATCGCGCGCTGACCCGGAATGGTGCCGACCGGCTGTCGAGTGTCCCCCAGAACGCCACCACCGTCACCTACACCTTGGCCGAACGGCGCCCGGGTAAAGAAAACGTGGTCTTTCGGCACCACCCTTTATACCGACGGCTGCGTCGAGATCGATCGCTCGACCCCCGACAACGACGTCTATACCTGCGATCCGCGTGCCCACATCAAGATCGTCAGGGTTACGGCCTCGGCAACGGTGACCAACAGCTTCGTGCATCGCGACCATCTGGCTCAGGGCGCCAGGTCACCGACAGCAATGGCGATCTCGTCGAAGCCACCGGCTATGCCGCCTTCGGCGAGCAGACCAACACCACCTTCCGAGAACGTCCCTCCAGGCTGTACGAGTTCGACAAGAACACGGGCCGGCGCGAAATCGCTCGGCGCTTCGTTCACGAGTGGCACTCCCGCCGCTTCGAACAAAAGGCCACGGAAGTTGGGGTATGAAGCATCGAATAGCTTCGGTCCGGTCCGTACGTGGCCCTTCAAGCCGAGGCCGGCGGCCTTTCGCTCAGGTTAATCGCGATCACTTTGTCATGGAAGGGGAACGATAATAGGACAAGCCGCATCCAATAAAGTCGCGCGAGCAAGTGGCTACGTTTGTGGAAGGAGCCGGCAGGAGCGAACATCACTGATGTTGATAGCTTGCCCAGGAGGCCCGCAAAGCCATATATGGCGCGATGACGTTTGATTCAAAAATTTTCGTTGGTCTGCGCTCGACCCGCAAAAGCCCTGTTCAACATCGGGAAGCGAGCGGGCCGAAATGCCAATGGGAAGGTTGCGAGGCGCAAGGCACCCATCGTGCCCCCGTCGGAGCCGATGCGGAAGGACTGTATCTGTTTTTTTGTGCCAAGCACGTCAGTGAATACGGCAGAGGCTACAATTTCGTGACGAAACTTTCCGCCCCGATAACGGCCCGCTATCAAAGGGAAGCGGCAAATGGCAGCCGCCCGACCTGGGGAACACGCATCGATGATGTTGCTGAAACGCGCCTTCCGTCGTCGGTTCGCTCTGGGACCGCAAAGGTGGTGAATGCACGGAAGAATGCGGCCAAGCGCCAGGCAGCAAAAGCGGATCTCAACCAGCGCAAGCTCAAAGTCCTTGAGGCAAAAGCCTTTGAAACGCTCGGCCTGTCAGAGGATGCAACGCCCGAAGAGATAAAAAGTCGGTACAAGGAGCGGCTTAAAGTGCATCACCCTGACGCCAATCAGGGCGATCGCGCGTCAGAGGAACATCTCCGCGCAGCGATAGACGCTCACAAGATCCTTAAACTCAATGGCTTTTGCTAACCGATCGCGTCTTCGCGCGGTAGAGTGCGCACCGACGCCGACCCGAATATATGCGCCTCACCGAATTCCGCATCGATGTCTCAGTCGGAGGCATGGGTCCGAACCCAAACCGCGACAACAGTAGGCTCGCCCGAGAGCGAGCCTGACACCGACGCACCGATGTTGGAAGAGGCATCCGCTCCGTCCCCTCATTCGCTAGCCAGGCTAAGACTAGGGGCGCTGAAGACACTCGAAACAACGATCAAGCCGTTGCCAGCCCCAGTTTTTTCAGCATCTCGATTTGGGCGAGTTTCAAGTTTGTCGATTGCCGCGAAGCAAATCAGCAGGCTGCTCTTGCTGGGACATGAACCCCGCCGTCCTAAGAAGACATATTCATACCCAACAGCTTAGACAAGCGAGTGCGCTAAAGCGGCTGCTGCCTGTATGCTGCTTCGGGGCACAGGGATGCCACGCCATGCCTTGCGATTGAGGAAATCCGACGACCTCTTTATCCAGGAGGCGTCGATTATCCTCCAAGTCGCGCTGAGTTCGATGCTGCGGGTCTGGTCGGCGATGTCATCGAACGGTCGGAGCCAGATAACCCAGATCACCGCGCCCTTCCCGACGCTCTTCTCGAATTGAAGCGGCTTGGGCTTGTGCGGGACGGGAAAATTGCGGGTTCGTGACGGCTAGCTTCCCATCGCATCCTTGTCGATGGGAGCATTTGATCGTGCGCGACTTGTGGAACATTCAGTCTGCTGCCGATTATGCCACCATCAACAATGGAGAATGCATAACATTGACCACACAAACCACGTTCGTCTTACCAGATCAGAACTCACGCCAGCCCTGCTTGAAGGGGCGACAATTTATGGCGCTGACGATCACAAGGTCGGTAAGATCGATCACGTCCATGGAGCAGGCGCCGGAGGCTTCGCCGTCATCGACGTCGGAGGCTTTCTTGGTATTGGCGCCAAGCCCGTTGCTATCCCGATTTCGGATCTCGAGTTCATGCGTGACGAGGATGGGGACGTCCATGCCGTGGCGAGTTGGACAAAGGACGAACTCAAGATGATGCCAGAGCATCGGGACTGAGACTTTGGCTAGCTCACACACGGAGGCGGTCGCAAGCGCGATGGAAAGAGCGGCTTCCGTTTAATCGGGACGAAGGGCGCTTGCGCGGCACAGTTTCCAGCTGAGTGTCGTCGGCGCCGGCAGCTTCCATCTCTGTTGGCCTGGCTACCTGGTTTACCTTGGAGGCAAGTGAGCACTGGTTACCAGTTGCGCTTTCAGTCTCGCTGTTTGGAGGCCCAACTCGATAAACCGCCGTGCATGCTCGGCAAGTGCTACGTTATCGCTCCAGAGATTCCTCCAGATCGCCGTTTTCAGCGACAGGTCCTTGTCGACTATCGTGGTGGAGAACGACTCGAACGTGACAAAATCATCCCATCCGATTGCCACGAGGGCATCGAAGATCGCGGCAAAATCGATATTCCCCGTGCCGAGGTAGCCACGGTGGCTTTCACCGATGTGCACGTAGCCGATCTTGTCCGCAGCATTGCGGATCGCCAGCCCCACGTCGGCCTCCTCGATGTTCATATGGAATGTGTCGAGGTGAAGAAAGACGTTCGATGCGCCTGTGTCCATGATGTAGGCAAGACCCTGGGCGGCGGTATTGAGCATGTTGCTCTCGAAGCGATTGACGATCTCCAGGTTCAAGGTGACGCCAGCGGACTTCGCGCGTTCGGCGACTTTCGACAGCGTGCTGACGCTTGTGTCCCACGCTTTTCTTGTCAGCGTGTGCTCCTGCTTTCCATGTGCGGAACTCAGGATACCCGCCAGCTTTGAACCGCCGAGATCCCTGACGAGGGCAACTGCGCGGTCCAGAATATCGACACCATTGGCAATGACGGATGGGTCGTCACTTGAAATGTCCCCTTCCGCCGGCAGCCCCATGCTGATCGCGACATCCAGTCCGAGTTCTTCTATACGCGAGGCGAGCCACTTCACGTCGACCTGCTTCGGATCGAGATACGAGAATTCGACAAGTTTGAAGCCGAGGTCGTGGGAGCGGGCAAGAGTTCTCTCCAGCTCGTCTTTCGAGGAGCCGGCGCTCCAGACGAAGGAGTGGACGCCGATTTTGGACATGAGACCGTATTCCTGATTTGAGGAAGATGACGACCCGCTGAGCACAAGGCATCGGCGGGCCGCACGGGAGGAGACCGTTAGCGAGCTGCTGTCCAGCCCTTGTAGTCCTTGATGTTGTCGGCCGTGATCAGCTTCGGATCCAACAGGACAGTGTTTTCGGCAGGCTTCTTGCCGTTCAAGACGTCGACAGCCATCTTCAGCGAGTCGCCTGCCATGACATAGGGATCCTGGGAGGCCGAGGCCTTGATCATCGACTTGCCGCTGGCAAGAGACTTTTCGATATCAGGAGCGCCATCAACGGCAGTGATGATGAACTCGTTACGGTTCAACTGTTTTGCCGCCAGTTCAGCGCCGATGCCGGTCGGGTCGTTGATCGCGAAGATCGCGTCAATCTTGTCGAAGCGGGTCAGAAGACCCTGCATGACCGCAAGACCGCCGTCGCGCGACCCCTGGCCGTTCTGGTCGTCCGAAAGGATCTTGATGTCAGGGCTCTTGCCGAGAACATTCTTGCATCCCTGAACGCGGTCGATGATCGATGACGATGCCGGTCCGTTGATGATGATGACGTTGCCCTTGCCCTTCAGATGATCAACGATGTACTGGCAGGCTTCCTCGCCAGCCTTCACATTGTTGGTCATGACGGTGACGTCGGCGCCCGGTGCGGAAACGTCGAATGCGGCAACGATAACGCCCGCGGCCTGAGCCTTCTTGACGGCTGGAGCAATCGCCTTTGCGTCGACTGCGTTCAGCATGATGATGTCGACGCCGGCAGCGATGAAGCTGTCGATCTGCGATACCTGCTTGTTGAGGTCATAGTCTGCGGAAACCGAGGTTACCTGAACGTTAGGATTGATTTCCTTGGCGCGGTCCTCGATGCCCTTGATGGTGGCGACGAAGAAGGGGTTGCCGAGAAGGCCGACGGAAATGCCGATCTTTTCGAGGTCCTTTGCGGCCGCAGGCATTGCGATCGATGCAGCCAGTGCTGTGGCGGCGAGCAGTTTCGAAATCATGCGCATTCTTTCCTCCATTGGGCGCCTCCTGCGCCTTGTTATCCGGTAACCCCGGTCCCATCAGCCGCACCTTACGTGCGGCTAAGCCCCTTCAGCCGATAGCGGTCGAGCGCCACGGCGACGATGATGACAAGTCCCTTGATGATGTACTGCCAGATGTCCGAGACACCGACGAGGATGAGGCCGTTCGACAGGACGGCTATGATCAGCGCGCCAATGAGCGTGCCCCAGATCGAGCCGACGCCGCCGACAAAGCTGGTACCGCCGAGGATAACAGCCGCAATCGCATCGAGTTCATATGCCTGGCCAAGCTGGAGACCGTTGGCCGCGTAAAGGCGCGCAGCCGACATGACCCCTCCAAGACCGGCAAGAAGGCCTGACATCGAATAGACGAACAGCAGCACGAGCGGCACCTTGATGCCCGTCAGGCGCGCAGCCTCGACATTGCCGCCAACCGCGTAGATCCAGGTTCCGAGCACGGTC
Source organism: Rhizobium sp. S96 (assembly GCF_030382195.1). Taxonomy (NCBI): domain Bacteria; kingdom Pseudomonadati; phylum Pseudomonadota; class Alphaproteobacteria; order Hyphomicrobiales; family Rhizobiaceae; genus Rhizobium; species Rhizobium sp. S96. Next base: position 99,658 of record NZ_JAUDRY010000013.1, on the reverse strand, counting down.
CGCTTGAGGATGAACCAGGAGATCAGGATCGTCGCAAGCGCGATGATGGCAAGCCACGGTACGCCGAAGAAGCTGCCGTTTCCTATGAAATCGAAGGGCAGATCCGGATTGAAGACGGTGGTGTCGTTTCCGAGCAACCGAGCGATGCCACGCATAGCAGTCAGCGAGCCGAGGGTCACGATGAACGGCGGCAGCTTCAGCGCTGAGATGATCGTTCCATTGACAACACCGCAGGCGAGACCGACGGCGATTGCAGCGGGAATTCCGAGCATGCCGATATCCGGCCAAAGAGAAACGATAACACCAACCATGGCAGATGCCGCCAGGATCGAGCCCACCGAAAGATCGATACCGCCCGTGAGGATCACGAAGGTCATCCCGGCAGCCAGCACCGTGTTGATCGATGCCTGCTGCATGACGATCGACAGGTTGTTGACGCTCAGGAACCGCCCGCTGAGAAGATGGAAGCCTATTGCCAACATGACGAGAACCGGAAGCATGCCGAGCGCCGTCAACGTTGATCGGAACCTGGCTTTGCTGGCGTTCGGCTGTTCGGTCGATGTGGCGGTCATGCTTCTTGTCCCGTCTTTTTGAATTGGCGAACTCAGGCGACTTTCGGCGCCGAGCCGGTCGAGAACGCCATGATGGCTTCCTGGCGGATTGGTTGCTCGGGCGTCGACGAGACCTCGCCGGCGATGTGGCCCCCGCGCATGACAAGAACGCGATCGGCAATGCCGATAATTTCGGGAAGGTCGCTGGAAATGACGACAATCGCGATGCCGGTCTGCGCAAGTTCGTCAATGATCCGGTAAATCTCGGACTTCGCGCCGACATCGACGCCGCGCGTCGGTTCGTCGAAGATGATGGCCTTCGGCTTGGTTTCGAGCAGGCGCGCGATCAATGCCTTCTGCTGATTTCCACCCGACAGCGCTCCAACGTTGATGCTGGCGCTCAGCGTTCGGATGGAAAGTGAGGAGATGGCCTTTGCGGCGCGTTCGCGAGCCGCCGCGAAATTCAGAATGCCACCCTTCGCCGCGTCCTTGCCGATCACACCGATGTTGATGTTTTCGTTGATCGTCATGTCGAGGAAGAGGCCGAGACCCTTCCGGTCTTCGGTGAGATACGCAATACCAGCATCCATCGCATCGCGCGGGCCGCCGATCGTCAGTTCGCGGCCTTCAAGCAGCACGGTACCCGAGATCTTCTTGTCGGCCCCGAAAATCAGCCGGGCGAGCTCGGTGCGGCCGGAGCCAACAAGGCCGGCGATCCCGAGGACTTCCCCGGCCTTTGCATCGAAGGAACATCCGTGGACGCGTCGCCCGTCGCCAATGTCGCGGACAGACAATATGGTTCGAGCGGCCTGCTGCGAGGCACGATGCTCTTTCTTGTAGAAGGACGAAAGGTCGCGGCCGACCATCATGGACACGAGTTTTTCCGCCGAAAGCTCGGCACGCTCCAGTGTTCCGACATAAGCGCTGTCGCGCAGAACGCTGACACGATCGGCGAGCGCATAGACCTCTTCCATGCGATGACTGATATAGATGATGGCGATACCGCGGGCCTTGAGGCCGGCAATAACGTCGAACAGGCGTTCGGTCTCTTTCGATGTCAGGGAGGTTGTCGGCTCGTCCATGACGATGATCTTCGCGTTGGTCGTCAGCGCGCGCGCAATTTCGACCATCTGTCGCTCACCAAGAGACAGGGTCGCGACAAGCTGCGACGAACCGAATTCAATGCCGAGCTGCTTGAGGATCGGTTCGGCGCGCTCCCGCGCTCCCGTCTTGTCGATCACCCCGAAGCGAGCGGGCTCGGCACCCAGGAACATGTTCTGTGCAACCGTCAGGTTCGGCGCGAGAGACAGCTCCTGATAGATGACTGCGATGCCGTTCGCCTTTGCCCGAACGGGATCGCCTGAGACGATTGGATGGCCGTCGACCGCAACTGTACCGCCTGGATCAGCCGTATAGGCGCCTGACAGCACCTTCATCAGCGTGGACTTGCCAGCGCCGTTCTCACCCATCAGCGCGTGGACTTCGCCTGGATAGACCGTCAGCGACACGTTCGTCAGGGCTCTCGTATTGCCGAACGTCTTGCTGATGTTTCTCATTTCGAGAACGGGCACATTCGCCCTTGGCGCTGCCGCACTCATGCGTGGAGCTCCTCTTTTGGATGCATCGCAGCGGTTTCCCCGAGCTCCAACAGGGCCCACCAGGCACGCCGATAGGCCTCAAGGCCCTCGGCATCGAGCGAGGTAGCCTCAACCGTCTCGTTGGCGAACGGATGCTGTCCGAGTGCATCGAAAACGAGCGCGGCGGCTCCGAAAGCGCTTCCTTCGGCAGTCGTGCTCGTGAATATCGGCTGGGCCGGACGTAATTGGGCGAGCAACTCTGCAAACAAACCGGTCTTGACGAGGCCGCCGTCGACAACGATCGGGTTGCTTGAGCGTATGAGGTCAAGCGAAAGGTCGGTCATCAGCACGACATAGAGAAGGGCCGCCGCCGCCCTCTCCTCGCCATCGACAACGGGCCCGACAAAGCGACCATCGAAGCCCTGCATTGGCCCGCCGGGAGCAAAGGAGGGCAATGCGAACGCGCCCTTGGCAATAACGCGCGACACGGCTTCCTTGCTAACGGGCTTGTTCCAGCCACCGCTCGCGATGTCGTATTCCCGACCACCCATGAAGCGAATGGTCGGCGCGGGCGTGCCGTCGACGGTCACGTTGGCGAGCATGTCGCGGTGTTCGTCCAGCGCCTCAAGGGGGCAAGCGGAGTTGAGGATCACGACCCACGTCCCTGTCGAAACCAGCGTGAAATCGTTGAACCCGACCGAGCGATAGAAATAGAGCGCCGCGTTGCTGTCGTGGACACCGTTATGAACGGCGACCGGAACTGCCTCGCCTGATTTCGTCGCGACCAGGAATGTGCCGAGCCCCGTGCCCGCCTTCGCGAAAGCAGGCATTTTCTCCCGCCAGCCCCTGCTGTCGACCAGACTGCTGAAATCCCCGATCAGAGGCGCCCAGAGATGGGAATGGCAACCAATGTAAGAAACTTCCGACACCTTCCGGCCTGAAAACCGCCAGGACCAGAATTGAGGATAGCACAAGATGGTGTCGACCTGAGCCAGGAGCTCGGGCTTGGTCTCCTCGACCCAGAGAATGTGGCGACCATAATTGAAGCCGAGTGGAAGTCGAGGCGAATAGGTCTCTCGGAAAGCCGGAACCAGCATGTCGATGCGATCGGCGACCTCCCGGGGCGGCTCCTGCTCGTAGTCGATGATCGGATGAACCAGCTTGTCACCCTTGGTCAATGCGAAGGTGCAGCCGTGTCCGGAAAAGGTGACGTGCCGTGCCCCATGATCTTCAACCGCCGTCTTCAAGACGTCTTTCATCCACGCGAAGAGCGCCTCATCGTCAAGAACCCGAATTCCAGCATCATCGACCCAGCTCGGCTTGCTGCGAGCGTCCCAAAGTATCGAGCCATCGTGACCGAGGACGAACAGCTTCGAGTTCGTCTTGCCGAGGTCAAAGACCGCTACTGCCGCCTGCTCGGTCATGAGGGCACCCCGATCGCAGCAATCAGGATGGTTATGCCGGCATCCTCGAGCATTTTTGCGCCAGAGTCGGATAGGCCATCATCGGTGACGATCGTCCCGATCCTGGAAAGCGGCAGAACAATGTTACGCGGCTGGATCGAGAACTTCCTGCTGTCGGCCAGAAGGACGATCTCGTCGGCACGCGTGCTGAGCTCGCCTATTGCCTTGGTCAGGAGCGGATGCGATTCAAGCAGCCCTTCGGCGCTGATGCCCTGCGTGCCGAGAAAGAAGCGAGACGCAAAGAAATCAGGCGCCCCCGCCGAAGGGTCGTGGATTATGCCCGGCTCGCGATAGAGCTCGCCGCCGGCGAGCGTCAGGTGGCATGTTCCGTGCTCCCCGAGATAGGCCGCGAGCGGCATTGAATTGGTGTAGATGCGCACATTGCGCCGAGCAAGCTGCTGCCCGAGCTGATAACAGGTCGAGCCGGCATGGACGATGATGGAGTCCCCGTCCCTGACAAGGCTTGCCGCCTTTTCGGCGATTGCGCGCTTCGCATCCACCGCAATGTCGCGATTTTCATCGTAAGGCCGCGCAGAAAGACGCCCGGTCGCGGACGCATCATTTGCGGAAATCCCGCCATAGACTTTCCGCGCCTTGCCGATCTCGTGAAGCTTGTCGATATCGCGTCGAATGGTCGCCGGAGACACGCCAAGGCGCTCCTGCAGATCGCGCACCGATGCGAACGGCGTTTCGAGCAGCATCTCGGTGATCAGGCGATGGCGATCGGAATCGTTCAAGAAGTGCCTCCATTCGCGCTTCTCCTCAAGCGCGATGATGAACTATAATCACACTGACGGAGTTGTCGCAATAGATTAGACTGAAAATCTTCATAGTTGACGATCTTCGATCACATTTATAGGATCGAGCCAAAATTCGCTCAGCGTATCCAGCGCAATTGAGCAATGTGCCGTAGGAGGAGAACCAGATGACAATCCCGGACTTGCGGAAAACCGATCTGTTCAGGGATTTTCTCCAGCTCTCGAACAAGATCGGCAGCGACATCGAGAAAACCCAGGGCGCGGGTGGAAATACGTCGATAAAGCATGACGGCGTCATGTGGGTGAAGGCCTCGGGAACCTGGCTTGCGAAGGCTGGCGAACAGGACATCATGGTCCCAGTTCTTGTGGATCCGCTGGTCACTGCGCTGCGGGAAGGCGACCCAAGGGCCGAAAAGTCGGTCGATTTCGTCGTTGGTGAACTGAACTCGAGCGGCCTGCGTCCGTCGATCGAGACAAGTTTCCATGCCGCGCTTAAGAGCCCGGTGGTCGCTCACTACCACTGCGTCAATACGATTGCGCTTGCGGTGCTCGGCGGGCGCGACGAGGTCCTGGCCGCTCGGATGGCAGCGGTTCCCGACCTGAAGTGGGCCTCCATTCCCTACAGACGCCCGGGCACGCCTCTGGCACGCGAGATTGAAAAAGCCGCCGCAGCAAGGCCTGATATCCTGATCCTCTTCAACCACGGCATCATCGTCTGTGGCGACACGGTAGGCCAAGTCGCCGAACGGATTGATCGCGTCACCGAGGCCCTTCGTTCAAAACCGCGCGAAACACCTGCACCCGATCTCGACGCCCTTGCTGCTGCGGCGGCAGGATCAACCTTTCATGCCGCAAAAGACCTCGACAGCCATGTGATTGCGCTTTCGGAGATCAACCAAGTGCTTGCCCTCGGCGGGTCGCTCTATCCCGACCACGTGATCTTCCTCGGAACCGAGATCGGCACGCTCACGCCTGGGCAGAACGCCGCTGATCTGGAAGCCGCCTGCGCCAGGGAGGGGCGCGAACTGCCTAAACTGGTGATCGTCCCCGGCAAAGGCATCCTATTGTCCAATACACTCACGGCCGGAGGCGAGGTCATGGCACGTTGCCTTGCAGAGGTTACAGGCCGCATCACTGATGGCGAGAAGATCGCCTATCTGTCCGATGCCGACGAATATGAACTGACACATTGGGAAGCGGAACAATACCGCCAGGCACTCGACCGGCAATCAACGAGGCACTCGGCGTGACCTACGGTTCTGCGCAGGCCTGTGCGCTTGGCATCGACATCGGCACCTCAGGTGCCCGGGCGAGCGCCGTCGACCAGCATGGAAACCCCTTAGGCTTCGCGGCCGCGCCGTTCGAAAGCCCTACAGAGACACGGCAACCCGCCGCGTGGTGGACACGTGTGCGACAGGCCGTCGAAGACCTCAATTCCAAAGTTGATCTGACAGCTGTCAGGGGCGTTGCCGTCGATGGCACGTCAGGCACGGTGCTCGCACTCGACAGCAGCAACCGTCCGACGGGTTCGGTGCTGATGTATAACGACCCCTGCCCCGAGCCTGAGATCGTCAGCCGGATCGCTCGCCATGCTCCTGCAGGAAGCGCTGCCGCCGGCGCCAATTCGGGGCTCGCGCGAGCTATCTATTTGTCCCGGGAACAGGACGTCGAGGCTGTCATACACCAGGCCGATTGGATCTTGATGATGCTCGGCTGCCCGGCGCGCGTCACCGACGAAAACAATGCTCTTAAGACAGGCTACGACCTCGCTTCGGAGCAATGGCCAGATTGGATCGAAGACGCCGGAATGAATCTGGACGCACTTCCCAAGGTCGTGCGCGCGGGCAGGAAGATCGCACCTGTCGCTGGCTATCTGCATGATCTCGGCCTTCCGAAGTCGGCATCCTTCCATGCCGGTACGACTGACGGATGTGCCTCCTTCCTTGCGACCGGTGCATCGGAGTTCGGCGACGCGGTAACGGCGCTCGGCTCGACGATCGTTTTGAAACTTGCCTCCGACCGCCCGATCAACGCGCCGGAATTCGGGGTCTATTCTCATCGGGTCGGCAAATTCTGGTTGCTCGGAGGCGCGTCCAACAGCGGCGGCAACGTGGTTCGAGCCCTGATCGGCGATCACAGGCTCGAAGAACTGACCGGCAGGATCGATCCGGAGCGTCCGCTTGGCCTAAACTACTATCCTCTTCTGCGGCCAGGTGAACGATTTCCCTTCAACGATCCGGACCATCAACCCAGGCTGGGTCCACGGCCCGTCGATGACGCGCAATTCTTCCAGGCAATCCTCGAGGGGATGACCGAGATCGAACGCCTTGGCTATCGACGATTGGAGGAGCTAGGCGCCATGCCTCTCAAGACCTTGAGAACAGTCGGGGGCGGCGCGCGCAATCCGGCCTGGACGGCAATGCGGTATCGCGCGCTCGGTGTTAAGACGCTGCCGGCCAAATCGCTGGAGGCCGCGGTCGGCACGGCCTCTCTGGTCATTGCCGCGCTGGAGCAGGAAGATGCCTAGACCTGTCACCGTGGACATGGCCGGACTGTCAACCGATTATGACGTGTTTTTCGTCGATCAGTTCGGCGTCCTTCGCGACGATATTGGGCCCTACCAGGGCGCTATCGATGCCCTCCGGCAACTGAGCCAGGCGGGCAAGAAGATCGTGATCCTCTCAAATTCGGGGCGGAGCGGGCAGTATAACGCCGAAAGGCTGGTGAAGCTCGGCTTCGCGCCGGACAGTTTCGACTTCTTCGTGACATCGGGCGACGTCGCATTTGAGCTCCTGTCGCGACCCGGAGTTGACATCCCCAAAGGATCAAGAGCGCTGACGATCTCAAGCGGCGGGGATACCAATCTTGCCGACCGGTTGGACCTGGTCTCGATACGAAGCGGGAACGAGGCGAACATCGTCATCATCTCGGGCAGCGAAGCCGAGCGCATCTCCATGAACGATTATCGCGAGATGTTGAGGCCGGCCGCAGAAAACAACGTAGCGTGCTATTGCACCAATCCTGACATTCACAAACTGCACGAAGGGTCAGTTGCGCCGGGCGCTGGCAGCATTGCCCAGCTTTATGAAGCGATGGGCGGAAGAGTTACCTGGATTGGAAAGCCCTATCCTGAAATCTACGACCACGCCCTTAAGCTTGTCGGCGTGGAAGACAGGAGACGCGTGGTTTGCATAGGCGACAGTGTTGAACACGATATCGTGGGCGCCCGGTCTGCCGGGTTGGACAGTGTGCTCGTCAGAACCGGGATACTGGCCGACAGCAATGACGGCGAACTCGAACGCATTACGAGCGAGGGGGGGGCAACCCCGACGTACATGATGCAAGCCTTCAAGTGTTAGGACACAAGCTCCAAGGACCGTCGCGCCGGACTGAGCCACCACGGGCTTTAAGGTTCGTTTCATCTGGTCCGCCGCCTCAAATTGCCTCGCGTTCGCAACGAGCCGTTGACACCTGGATGCACACTACCGCTATCGGGGCCAGGGATTAATCACTTTCATCCCGGCGGCCTCGAATGGGCGTGGGTCGCGAGTTGCGACCGCGAGGCTATTCGCGACTGCTGTGGCGGCAACGTAGCGATCGGCCTTGTAGATCGCTTTCCCAGGTACGCGCGCGCGTATCATCAGCTCCGCTTAAGCCTGTGAAGTCGCCAGATCGAAGGACAGGATGCGCTCGGAAAAATGAGGCTGCACTTCTCCCTCAAGCCGGTCACGGAGGATCTTTTGTCTCTTCCCTGACGGCATCGCAGCGATCCCAAAGCGAAGTTCAGCGTGTCGCCGGCGCGAACGAGGAAGAAGCACCGAAGGGGTGTCTTTCGGCCGTAGGCAAGGTCGGATTTGCGGGCCTAACGACGTCACGTTTGTTACCAACCACCATTCAAGACAGGCCCTTGACGTCGATGGCGACAATCGTGCCCTGGGCGGGGTTGACATGGAGACTGGCGGAGGTTTGGCGGGCTTACAGCGTTCCGCGTGGTTCGGAACAGGACTTGACGGCTAGCTTCTCATCTCCAGCGGTTCAACGAGGCCGAACGGAGCCGGTTTCCTCTCGCGCTGCAACGCGAATTTTTGAATGTCGCTATTAAAATCGATTGAAGATTTTCTGATCGTTTTAAACCCTTGTCTCTCCACGCCGTTGCGGTAATTGGCTCGTTTATGCCGAGTTCACGAGAGCGACAAAAGCAACGCCAGAAAATCTCACTCTCATCCCGGGCTGCCGAAGAGCCGATGGCTAGTGAGGCGTCCGGCGAGCCACACTTCGATATGCCACGAAAAAAAACATCCGAAAAAGGTCGCGAGGCCAAACCAAAATCGCTTCTGAAACAGCTGGCGGCCGTGCCCGATAAACTGTTCACGGGCAAGTTTCGCCAGCAATTCGCCGCGCTGTGCTTTCGCTACAGGGAAGACGGAGAAGGCATCGAGATCCTGGTGGTCACCTCACGCGACAGTGGCCGGTGGATCATCCCGAAGGGTTGGCCGATGGGAGGCAAGCAGCCCTACAAGGCGGCAGCGATCGAGGCCTGGGAAGAAGCTGGCGTACGCGGCAAGGCAAGGAAGAAACCGATCGGCAGATACACCTATTTGAAGCTTTTGGGGGATGGTGACGTCGTACCCTGTATCGTCGACATCTTCCAGATCGAGATCAGGAAGTCGACTGGCACGTTTAAGGAGCACGGCGAGCGAACGATCGCCTGGGTCAGTCCCGATGAAGCAGCGCGGCGCGTTCGAGAGGTGGAGTTGAAGTCGATGCTGGTGGAATTCAAGCCTCAAGGGCGGCGGGCAGGATCCAAGGGCTCTTGAGAATAGCGCTAGGCCGCCTCTCACGTGCGCGACGGTAGTGCAAAGCTTGGTTTGGGCAGGATCGTTCGAATTCGTCATGGCTCGACGTTGACGATCTGTTACGAACTTGCGGGAGAGGCCGACAACCTCTTTCCGCGAGGCATTTCAATCAGCCGGACTTGAGCCAAGTCAGCCAAAAAGCCTGGATGTGGAAACCGCTCGGCGCTCTATCCAATGGTCGCTATTGCTTCTTCGAAGGCTCGAATACCGTCGTAGCCGAGCTGCGCAGGCATCCGACCGGAACTGATCAGCCCCTCCGTGCTCATTTTGAAAAGCTTCAGGTATGCCCTGCCTTTATCATTAAGCATGCCTCGATAGCTGTGTAGTTGACCAGTCAGAATTTCGGCCGAAACATATTCCGCGATCATCAGGTTGGCCGCATCTTTTACCGACCACCCTTTCTTCAAGATCAGGTCTGCCGCGAATGTACCCTGATGAGTCAGTTGCCTGAAGAGATCGTGTGCGACAACATCGATAGCCTGTTCAACGGAGCCGCCCTTGCCTCGACACCGGATCCGGAATTTCTCGACTTCCGTCCAAAGCAACTGAACTTCGGGCGAAAACGTTGCATGTCTCCTTCGTTTGAAGAACCCGAACATTTCACCTCGCGCCTGTTGAATGCATCAACTCTATTAGAGACTCCTAAGCTGATTCACCGCGTTTCGTCCATCCTGCGCATCCCAGGGATTGGCTTCGGTTTATTCGATCGATCGATATAACAAGGCCAGCCGACGGAGAAACGCAGGATCCTGGCCGGTCGTTGGTGCGTGGAGCATGCTGGAGGCTTGAGCGAGCGCACACTCAACTGGAGGAGCGAGTAACGGCAGGTCAGATTGCGAGCCCCGCTACAAACGCATCCTGAGGTCAGGCAACCCTGTTCCAGGAACAATCGTGACCTTGGCGCATTATTTGACAAGTCGGGCGTAAGCGTAATCGGAGCGCGGTGCTCTCCTTATCCTCGGTTTTCCTGAGGTTGCTTCCAGCTTTCGAGCTGTGACGCGGGGTTCGAATCCCTGCCCCGACTGCCAATACACTCATCAAATCAGCTCGCACAAAAATCCTCTGCCGAAGGATGGAATGCCGACGCCCGCAGGTGCGGCGGAACAGAAGGTCTGTCGTCCATGAGACAACCTTCGCAAACCTCAGCTGGCCCGTTCAAACCGACAACTCAGAGCTCGAGCTGCTTCTCCTGCCGCTTTCTAAACCACCAAACGAAGGTGTGGCTTGTGGTGTGGACTGCGTGAAAATAGCGCCCGCGCATCGGCCTCGTCGACAAGCCAGTCCCTGCCCTGGCCCAGCATCCACGCATCCCGGCTGCTGTCCTGGAACCAGTTCGCCCGATTGCCGATGACATAAAGTCGTCGTCTGGCGCGCGTCACGGCGACATTCATGATATTCGGCTTGGCAAGCGCCCAGGATATGCTTTCGGCATCTGACGCACCCAATACCAGCAGCACAATCTCAGCCTCTTTTCCCTGAAACGAATGAACAGTTCCAATCGACCGTTCCGCCCACTCCTCGACGACATCAGGAGCGGTATGACCGAACATCGTGGGTGCATTCGCCAGTAAATCCTCCCTGATTCCCAGCGCAACCTTCCGGAACGGCGAAATCACGAAGAGATCAGGCAACTGGCCTCGATGTTGGGGTGGGCGGCACTCCGCGAGGCGGGACATGATGTAGCAGGCCAGAGCACCCTCCTCAGGCACATAGAACCTGTCGGGCATCTCGGATGCACCACGGACGTTGAACCATGCACTCTCGGGCCCAAAGGCGAGCCGATCGTTGCCGACTGGGTTCTCGGCCTGAAGCGCGTTGTTGACCAGAACCATCGAGTGCTCGTAAGCAAGAGCGTTTGAGATGGAGAACATCGGCTCGATGCACCGGCGGTGGACCAGTAGCGGCGCTCCGATCCACTTGCCGTTCCGCCTCGCGCCAAATGGATTGATCCGATCGGCCAGTGTTTGCAGGGAGCCCGCCTTGCTTCTGAACTCCCGCGGGATGCCAAATCGGCTCGCCAAAGCATCGTCAACGGAGCTGCTGATCGCGGAGATCGGCTCCAGTTGGAACGGGTCTCCGATAACGATGGTGCGTTTGGCTCGAGACAGGGCATCAATCGCGTGATGGGCGGCGGCCTGTCCTGCCTCATCAACGATCAGCCATGGTATCGCGTCGCGTCCCAAGCTTGCGAAGACATTCGCGAACGAGCAGAACGTCGAGGATACGACCGGAACGAGGAGGCTGAACGTACTCCACAGATGGACGGCCGACGATGGCGAACCCCCTGTTTCGGGATGCGCGATACGTTCGGTCCATGCGCGAAGGTTGGCGCTGATAGGATCCCATGCGCCAGCGATGAAGGATTGATGTAGCGCCATCGCCGCGACGAAAAGATCGGCACGTGCGTCCTCCAGAGCCGTCGACGTGCCGACCAGCATCTCTGCTCTTGCACGTGGATCGGCATCAAGAAACTCGGCCGGCAAAACAACCTTCCCAAGCTCCTCACGCGCTTCCTCGATCTGCCGCTGTGACGCGGCAATGATAGGATGGGACGCGGCCTCCATTGCCTCAGCCTGGCTCATGGCCAATGAGCCATTGCGAGCCGATGATGCTGTTACCACCGGTGGCCGCGCACCAGCCGCCTTTTGAAGTGATCCGAATTCGTCGGCCGAACGCGCAAGCTCGTCGAGACGAACGTGCTTTGCCTTGAGGTCATCCACTCTCGCCTTCGCGGCCCTGTATATGGCGCAGGCCTCACCCCAATTGCGAGTGCTGAGATCGTCGTCATCAGGGCATCCGTCATCGATCAGCTCAGCGACAGCCGACGCGCACCGATCTCTATTCTGCTTGTTTCCGAGCGGCACCGAAACCGAACCCCAGGCAGGCGACGTGACCTGGTGCTGAGCGAGAATGCGTTCGGCGAGTTTCGGCAGATAGTTCAACTGCTTGCCATACCGTTCGCCGATCTTCGACCGCTTGGGAAGCTCGAGCGTCAGGTTGTTGACCGCGCCATTGTTCGAACTCGCGACCGCGATGATGAAATCGTGGAGAGCACTGTCGATCTCGAAGGTGGACCCATGGTCGCTGCCGCTTGCGGTCGCCTTGAAGGCGTCGAGCGGGTTGTCGAACCTGAGCAGGATTTCAGCGCGACGGCTGATGATCTCGGCGACGACATCCATCACTAGGGTTGTCTTGCCGGTTCCCGGCGGCCCATTGATCGAGAATATCCCCTCTCGCGAGGTCCGTGCGAACAGTTCGTTGACGGCGACCTGCTGGTAAGGTGACAGCGAAAAGTCGGAAGGCCATCGTGCCGAGGGATAGCGGTGTGTCTCGAGGCGTTCCAGGACTGTATCGTCGCATCCCGCGTCGAAGTCGGACTCGGCCGAAGGCTGGGTCAGCAGATCCCATGCACCACCGATTACCAGGCAGTCCTCGACATCTTGACGCAGCTGTCGCAACAGGCCGGGATAGGCATTGCCGAACAGCCTGGCGTCTCTGATCTTCCTCGCCTTCTTCCCTTCTTTGACAGGCTTTGAGCGCGAAACGACGACGCATTTGACCGACGGTCTGAGATCCGGCGGGAGCTTCAGAGCGATAAATGCCTGATCGGCAAGCGCTTCTGCTATCGCGAGCGGCTTCGCCCGCGTCTTCAGCCTGTTCTTGAATTCGCCCTCCAGGAGGTTCGTATATTCCGTGAAGGTAATGGTGGAGGATTCGGTCGCGGTTGCGAGATCGAAAAGGAAGCGGCTGACCACCAACGAGCCTTTTTCCGCCGCGTTCTTTCCCGAGACAGCAAAGCTTCCGGCGAATGTGAACCGGTCGTTATCTACGAGGTCAGGTTCTCTGGAGTCTTGATCTGGTCGCCAGCGCTGAACAAGCAGGCTGTCGCATCCCCGCATCGAAGCGACACCGAAGCGCACGAACTGCCGGGTTGTTTTGGTTTCATCTCGCATCGATGGCCAGGGATCGCGATCGCTTGAGACATGCGTGACGACCACATTAGGAGCCAGTTCGCCATCGTCTTCTGCGATTGGGGCGCTATAGCGTTCGATGTTCTCCCAGTATTCAAGCAGTTTCAGTATCTGCCCCCGAGGGGCTTCGCTGGAGTGCGCCTTACCTTGGAGCGGATGATTCCCATCTGGAATGGGCATTGTATCTACCATGCGAAATGCCCCTACCGTGGAATTGAAGCGCACGCGGTGAAGACAGGTCTCCTGTCCGGCTGGGGCGACCAGAATCGGAAAACGCGACCGGGGAACCTTGCTCAAGGTTCGGTTGCCGTGGTTAAAAACGAGTTAATCGTGCTGTGCTGACCTGTCTGGACGAGCTGTGTCCGGTGCCGATCAGAGGCACGGCCGCTACGTGAATAGGGCGTGACAGTCGCTTGTAGAATAGACGCTGTCGGAATTTCGATACTTGTAGTCTCGGATGAGCCTAGAGTTCAGGCCTTCTGCAAGAAACAATCGACTGGACAGTGCATGAAAGCCTTAGAGTACAGGGCTGCGGTTGCCGTCACAGGTTTGAATGCCGCAGATATCAAGACGCTTTTTGGTGCGGAGCCGGTGACCCATCTGGCCTGGGCGGAAGGAACCGAAGTTATTCCGCGTGCTGTAGCGCTCGGCCTTCTCCTGATGCTGGTGACCAACACCAATGTCCGGCAAGCTGAAATATTGGTTTCCGATATCAGGCGACTATAGCCAACCACGTCAGCGGAAAGTATCGCCGTCAGACGCCTCTCCATCGCTCTGCCCACCCTTTCAGTGCGGATAGGAGATATTACCACGGCAAGGTCGCTCAGCCTCGGGCTTTTGGCGGTCGCATGTGATCTTTGACGAGGGGAAGTGTCGCGCAATCGATGGTTGATACTCAGGTCATCTCGACCTTAAAGGTTCTTGATGGATGGCAGTATTATCTTCCGAGGGACCCACTTAACGGGTATTTCTGGCGTCATTTCATTTTTGTTGTCGTTCGCCGCAAGATGACAGGTCTGCGAGTGCATTGATCGCCTATCTGTGGCAGGCAATATGCGGACGCAAGCGCAGGAAGTCTTCGCGATTTGCGTATGGCTCAAGTTCTTCTGGCTCGAACGGATCCGACAAGGTGTTCGATCCTGCGCTTTCCTTGCTCGGGCATGAGAAGCGATACCAAGGTGACCGCGGCGCGCCGGTCTGTAAGGAAGATCATTGGCCTAATTCGAAATACGCGCTTCAGAAGATCCCGCGCCTTGGCTGTTCTGCCGGCGAGCGCGGCTTTCCGCGCGGCAATTCTATAATGTTCGGCCCGCGCCCGCGCGATCAAATCGCGAGGGAGTTCGCGCATCGATGACTGAATGATGTCCAGGGCGGCGTCGATCTCCCTCACGAAACGATCGACATCATAAGACAGGCTCGACTTCCGCATTCTGTAGAACGTCAGGGGGATGGTCAGGCCGACAGCAGAGGCGTCTGTCAGCCAGAGTATACGGCACCACATTTCATAGTCTTCACAGCTACGCAGATCCTCGCGAAAATCGCCTGCGGTTTCGAAGCACGAACGCCGCACGACCGGTGTCGAGCCGTTTCCGACGTGATTTCGCAGGATCATCTGATGCAGCGTCGGCTTTATCTTGTCGGGAGATTGTACCTTGCCCGTAGGTCGGCCATCTTCCTCCAGAAGTTCCGAGGCCGAGAAACTCAAGCCAATCGTTGGGTCACTGTCCAACAGGGCAATATGAGCTGCGGCCTTGTCGGCTCGCCAGAGATCGTCACCGTCAAGGAAGCCGATATACTCGCCCCGCGCCTCGGCAATTCCCCTGTTTCTGGCCGCGGACAATCCGCCATTGTCCTGGCGAACGATCCTTAGTCTGGTATCGCTTCGCAGTGCTGCCAGATCCGCAATCCTCGTTGAGGTGGCGTCGGTCGAGCCGTCGTCCACAACGATGACCTCAAGGTCGCGGAACGTCTGATCCAGCGCGGATTCAAGCGCGGGCACGATGAAATCGCCGACATTGTAGGCCGGGATTACGATGCTAAGACGCGGCGAATGTTCAATCATGGATGACGTCCTTGTGCGCTTGATGCGGTGAGCAGCGGGGAAGATTGTGTTTGTTCACGTGGCTCCAGAGCGCCACCGATAAACGCGAAGATGTATGAACACGGCAACGTGATGCTGAAAAGCGACTCATATTTGCAGAAGAACAACAACGTCAGCGACAGGAGGAGCATGACAATGACTTCGTCGCGCCTTTCGCCTGCTTCGTCGAACAGTCGCATGAGGCCGCTTGCGAGTGTCAGGGCAATTGCGATCACGAAGCTAGCTAAGGTGATTACACCGCCGGTATACAACAGGCCGTAGATCGTGGAGTGACTGCCGATCGGCAGGATCTCCTTGGGATGGACCGACGGTCCGATCCAGCCGTAGCCAAAGATCGGAGACTGGAGAAAGCCTTCCCAGCTCTTCTCATAGATCAAGTGTCGCGCAAGGCTCGACCCGGCGCGCACGCCATCGATCCGATCCTGAACGGACATGAGGGCCCCGGGCCAATCGAAGCCAGCGACGCTGATCGCAAACAAGGCGAAGAGTGCCGAGAAGATGAACATGAGCTTCAGTCTGAACGACGCCTTGAGCCATACCCATCCAAGGGCACACAAGACCAGCGCGCCTAGCGACAATCGGCTCCAACTGAACACGACCGCAATCAAACCGCCGGTCATGCCCAGCAGTCGAAAACGCAAATCCTTCTCGAGTAGGCTGATAAGCGTGATGCCGATTCCACCGAGGCCCAGAGCGGTCGTGTACGGATAAAAGAGGATCAACCGCGTGACCTGTTCGCCGAAGGTCTCCTCGGGAATGTAGATTGCGAGCGATCCGTAAAGCTGGGCAGAGATACTGTTAGGGGCAATCAGCATCGGCAGCGTGTACGGCAGGACCAGCCTCGGCAAACCCAGCGAAACACCGACAGCACCGATCAAGGCAAGGACAATAACAATCCCGCCAAGTATCGAAACCGCACGGACCACAGAACGGCCGGAAAGACCGTGCGCGGCACCCGCCCAAATGGCAAGTCCACCCATGATCCATCCGAGAACACCGAAGCTGACGAGTTGGATGAAGCCTTCGCCTGGCTGCTCGCGCCACACGCCAGCAAGAATGGATGCGATAAACTGAACGGCGCCGATGCAAATCCAGCTGATCGCCACTGCACGTGCCAGCAGTCCCATAGGCGCCCGCTTGAAAGCAAGAACAGTGATGACGATGGCCTGGACAAGCGTAAGGAGGCCGAGCGCCCAGAACACGACCGTGTAGCGCAACATTCCTGCGTACAGGCTCTGGTCAGCCGTCAGCCACGGGAATATTGGCCTGGACGCAGCCGTTTGAGCCTTCATATCGCCTCCTCCACTTTGAGCGCAGCAGGACGAATTCGCCGGTCACCCAAGACCACCGCAAACTCGATGATCGCGCACAGAATGAAGAACGAGGTAAACGCGAAGACATGGCCCACCAGCCCGCCCGCGGCCGTTAAACCGCCAATGAAGGCGAAGCCTGCAAACGCTCGCAGACTGCTGAGGCGATTGGCGATTTTAATGCGACCTTTGGCTTTCAGGAACATTTCGGCGCTCACCACGAAATAGCGCGCTGGTGCCGAGGCCATCAGAATTGCCGTATAGAGCCAAAGATCCGGTTTGTGGAAGATCGTCATGCCAGCAGGAACGGCCACCGCAGTGACCGCGATGCCGAGCAGTGCACTCAACAAGAGCATCGAACGGACGACGCGGCGGAAGAACGCGTCATCGCCCGTGACGAGCTTCGGATAGACGGATTGGAGACTTGCCCAGCCTGGGGTGTCGCTTGCCGTCATCAGTTGCCGGCAGATGCCGAGAACGCCCAGTTCACCGCGCCCGAGAAGGTGTGAGCAGAGCAGGACCAGAAGGTTGTCACCGAGCACCAGAACGCCGTCTGCAAAAAGGTAGCGAATGCCGGCACGCATCTGCGTCGGCGCCAGTCGGATGGCGGCGTTAAAGTCGTGCGGCAAAAGAGCGTAGGCGATTGTGATGCCGAGGAGCCTGAAAGCGAGAATGCAAACACAGAATATGCTGAAATCGTGGGAAAAGGCACCAGCCAACAGCCCCAGGGCATTCAGTCCTGGCGGGATGATGGTGTGCGCCATCTTGTTTTGTACGACCTGTAGCGCGTTGGTCACATTGGACTGGGAAAAGAAGATTGACGAAAGCGCTATGGCGGCGATTTGAAACTGCTCTTCCTGGCTATGGCCGACGGCCAGTCCGAAAACGACTGCAAGGAGCAGAATGGCAGGCAGCGAGACGACCGCCGAAATCAACCCCAGTGAGTTCAAGACCGAATTCGTCTCTTTTATCTGCGCGAACCTGAAGTGCAGGCCGAACGTTCCGCATAGAGCCACCAGAGTGATTGGGACTGCGGCAAGCGTAAGCGTTCCCACGGCATCCAGGCCGTAACGATGCGCGACGATGGCCGTGAGCAGAAACCCGTTGGCATTTTGCAGCAGTCGCGAACCGATGTTCATCAGTGACGAAACGTCGCCGCCAAAGATACGATCGCATAGCTTTTGAAGGACGGCAGGCGCTTTCAAGGTCACAGCTTCCCCTCGTAGAGCCGCCCCGGCACCGGCAATGGCCGCGTCACGACGCGATCGTAGACGTCGCTGTAGCTCCTCGCGATTTCTGACCAGGTCGGCCAAGTCGGGGTAGCAGGAACGGCGCCTGCGGGACGCGACAGGGCTCGCGACAAAGCCTCTGTGAGCCCGGACACGTCGCGGGGCTGGAACAGGATAGCCGAGTTTCCGACCACCCTCGTGTTCTCGGGAATAGCGCTGACGACTGTGGGAATATCGTATGCCATGGCTTCCAACAGCGCCATCGACATGCCCTCGAGGTATGACGGGAGAACGAACAGAGCCGCATTGCTGTAAAGCTCCTGCAGATCGGCGCCGCTACGGTGGCCAACGAACATGACATTGGGGCCAGCAAGGCCCTTCACGTGGTCTTCGTAGTCCCGCTGTGGCGCACTGCCAGCGATAACGAGAGTGACATCGTCGCCCAGCCTCTTATGTGCCTGGATGAGATCGTGGCACCCCTTCTCCAGCGTCAGTCGGCTGGCAAAGAAGACGTACCGGCGGCCCGTAAGACCCAATGCCTTCAGAAGCGAACCCGGAGGCAGCTTCTTTACGACAGGAAGCCCATTCGGAATGAACGAGGTTCGCAGATCGTGGCGTTCAACGAAGTATCGGCGAAGCTCTTCTGAAACGACTGTAATGCGATCAGCATAACGGACGATGGAGCGCTCTGCGGTCGACAGGCAGGATCTGGCGATTGGTCCCCACTTGTCCCTGCGCTGGTCTAGCCCGTGAATCGTGACCACCGTTGGCTGTCGAAGCAATCGTGTTGCCGCAGACAAGATGCCCGGTCCAATGGCGTGAAGATGGATAACATCATATCGACCTGCTGCCAGGGCGAGCGACACGACGCTGCGGGAGATGGTTTCCGTATGCTTGCCGGCAAGACCTGGGACCTTGATAACGTCAAGACCCGGCAGACTGCTGGTCGTCGCCGACGGTGCCGCGAAGACGTCGACAGTGTGCCCAAGCGCCACGAGCTCCGGGCAGACCGCATCAAGCACTCGCTCAATGCCACCATATGAGGTTCCGAGGCCCCTTGAGCCAATCATCGCGATTTTCATGCTGAACTCCCGCGACCTCAGGCAAACCAGCGAAGCGGCTGACTTCCCGGGCGACGGAGCCACCCGAGCGTCAGGATGGCGCCGAAGGAGAAGAGTGCGAGCATCATCCCACTCGCCGCGATCAGCAGCCTTTGGCTCGTCGGGCGCTGCGGTGCCTCTGGCGCGTCCACGAGCCTCACATTGGAGAGGCGGGCCTCTCTTACGGCCTCGGCCGCCTTGCGTTCACTGAGCTTGTCGAGACCAAGGGCATACTGGCGTTCCAGTATGTCTCGGCGCAGCGTGAGATCATGCAGCGTCCCTTCCTGATCGTTCAACGTTCGCAATTCAGTCTCGAGATCGGAAATCCGCGATTTCATCTCGGTCCGGCGTGCACCGTCCGCGCTCAATGCCTGTTCCAGCTCATCGGATTGTTTGCGCAAAGCGTCAGCCGGATCACCTTGTTTGGTCGCGACATCGCCACTGGCTGCACGCCTGGTGCGGTCGGCGGGCGACGCATCCAACTGGTCGAGGATGGTTTTGTGCCGGGCCGTTGCATCGGCGATAGCAACGTCAGTCGTGCGAAGGTTGTTGTTGAGATCCGAAAGGTGCCTCAGCAACAGGTCGCGCTGCAGGTTAAGGTCGGAAATCGCATACCGCTGCCGGAATTCCGCCAGCCCCGCCTTGGCAATTTGCAGCTCGTCGCTCTTCGTCTTGATCTGCTGCATGAGAAGCGTCGTTTGCGGATCGGCGAAAAGGACTGCCCGGCGCGCGAAATACGCATCGATCAATGCCGACAAGAACTGCGCTGAAAGCTCAGGATCGTAATGTTCATAGGAGACAGTTATGATGTTGCCGCTGCGCCCGCTGTCGATCCGAAGGGACTTTTCCACGGCACGACGAGCGCGGAGCATCGCCGCCTCGTCGTCATCATTGTTGTCCTGTGGCACACCGGAGATGAAATCACGGGCATAGCCGATGGCGGACTTGACGGGCGACGACCGGCCCGTGGATGCCGGGTACAAGATGTGAGGATCGATGCTCGTGATAGCCGCTTTGATCACGGTCTCGCTGCCAAGGATGTCGCTTTCTGCCGACATGTAAGCATCGCGGTCCATCGCCGGTGCGTTCGACGTATCCGTGCTACCCGCAGTAGGTCGTGCAACGTAGTCGTCGGACAGGAGAACAAGGAGATCGGCGCTTGCGCGGAACTTCGCTGGGGTCAGCTGAAGCGCAATGAGCGTCATCGCCAGGATCGACAAAAATGCCAGGGTCGCACCAACAAGATAGCCCGGTTTGAGCTTGAACACCTGCAGCCGAGCGGGTCGACTCGCACCATTGCCGTCTATATTCGCCGAAGATTTATAGTAATTCATGCGAAAACCTGACTGCCTATGCATAGTTATGTGCGTTGCAATATAAAATGCCAACCCACCATTTTTACTTCTCGTCTAAAGTGCGAATTCATTCAGTCTGTTAGAGGTATTTTATCTTCATGTTAATAATTTAATAACTGAGTATTGGCAATACAGATCATCTGAATGGCGTAGGTATGCTTAGTTGTAGGGAGGTATTGGGATTTATACGTTGTTATAGTTCTGGAGCTCGGTGCGTCCCGTGCCTGGAGTATCTCCAGGCAGCAGCTCGCTGAGCCGCCGCTTGTCTCAATAGCTTTCGACGTCTTCCCCGCTGCATCAAGCGCCTTTAAAAGCAACTGACTCTGTGCACAAACGTGAGTCTTGCCCGCAACAGTGATGGGAGGATGAAGACTGGTCGAAACACAATCTCATTGCTGGATATTGGATAGGTTGGTCAGTATTCTGTTTGGATCAACCGATGTATGAAGGCATTCACGGACAACCATCCCTGTGCCCGGGAAACCGCATGATATGGCAATGGCTTGTGCGGTGCGCCGCGTTCTTCTATCTTCTTGGTGCGGCGACGACCGCAGTTGGCGAACCACTGTTTGGAGCCGGCTCTCCCTGGAACCGTAAGGTGCCAGCGACTGCAACAATTGGTTCAACGAATGTCGCGGCCGGTCTACCTGTCGGCCTGGATACCTGGGATCCCAGCGGTAACTGGGTTGTTCCTTTCTACACGACAACGGAAGCCGATCCGAAGGTGCGTCTCCTCTACAATTCCCAAGCCTGGGCTGCGGTGCATGCAGGAGCCTGGCGGCGGTCGGGCAACGATGCAAGCGTCGAGGCGGCAATTCTAGCGACGTCTTCCGACATCTTTCCCGGCCATGGCAACGTCTTTTCATCGACCTCGGCCTCCGACTGGGTCACGCCGACATCCTACCGCAGGGCACCCCCGGCAATGATGGCAGGAGCGACGTTCCATGTGCCCGCTTCCGGTTTTCGACCTGCCGCCGGAGCGGATGGACACATGGCGGTGCGCCAGCCATCGGGAGACGTTCTGGAAACATATGGTACTATCGTCCTGTCCGATCGCACCATCGTCGCACTATCCTATGCGACTACCGACGCCAGTGGGTCTGGAGATGGCGACGGAGGACAAAGCGGCCAGACGGCATCGATGTTGCCCAGCTATGCGGGAGCGGTCCTCGACAGCGAAATCGGATCAGGCGTCAATCACGCAATGGCCATTACTGTCCCGCCAACGCTGCTGGCGCCGCAGTTTGTTTATCCCGCCTATGCCTTCGATCGCGATGCTCTGACCAATCCACTCCCCTACTCGGGCGTCCTGCCGATGGGAACGAGGCTTGCGTTGCCTGCGGATATCAGGGTCAGTGATCTGCACCTGATCACGGCTGCGGGCAGAAATATTGCAACTGCGGCGCAACAATATGGCTTTCTCATCGTCGATCGCGGAGGCCGGGGTATTACGATCCGCGTCAGACCAGCGGCAAAGCCGTCGGTCCCTGCCCTTCATGCCTTTGACGCGCAGTTGAACCACGACCTTGAAGAGATATTCGCCCGTCTCAGGGTCGTCGTGTTTTGAGTGGCAGCTATTGGATGGCGACCGTCGGTTCGAACAAGGCGAGATAGTACCGGAGATAAAACGCCCGTAAGTCGGCCCCGCTGCCTTTCAACGCACTCGAGTAGGACTGCAAAAGTGGCACGGTGGACGATGGCTGCAGTCCGCGCAGCTTTGCCGAGCTTGCGGCGGTTATGCTCCACCTTCCGAGCGAACAACAATCAATTTTTGTAGGTGCCGCGCACGTTCTGATACCGCTTATACGGATGACCCATACCAGGTTCGGCCCCGTTTTTTATTGAGGTGCGGCCTGCTGCAGCCCGGCGCTGGTCGATGCGCCAAGTTCGGAGGAGCCGAAATGCGGGGGCACGGGCCGTAAGCTTGACCGTCACCGCGCCGCCCGCACCATGGACTTGGCAATCTCGACGATGTCATCACGCGACGCGGTCGGGTCTTCCCGGTTCCAGGCAATGCCGAGCCCAATCCTGAAATCGATCCCCCTCACCTTCTTCAGGACAAAGGTGCGATTGGGAATGTCCTTCGTCCATTCCGGCGCAAAACCGATACCGAGACCGGCGGAGACGAGTGACACGAGCGAATAGGTGTCATCGCAGCTATAGGCGATGTTCTTCGTCAGATCGTATTCCTCGAACTTCTCATTGAAATAGCGCTCCGTAAAAGAAAGGTTCTGACGATTGAAGGCAATGATCTTCTGGTCGCGCAGATCCTCGATCGAGATCTCGTCGCGAAGAGCCAGTGGACTGCTCTCTGCCACGGCCAGCAGGTACTTCTCATGGGCAACCGAGAAGAAGCGCAACGATCCGATGTTTTCGACGGGGCGGATGAAGCCAAGATTGATCTGCCCTGTCTCCAGACCACGGATGATATCGCTGGTATTGCCCGAGGCGATATGGATTCGGACATCTGGAAACTTATGCGCGATCTTGCCCAGGAACACCGGCAGCATGCCCATGGTGGCGGGATAGACGGTTCCGATCTTGATCTGACGAATACGACTGCCGCCGGCGGCCCGTGTCAGTTCGGCGGTCAGGTCCATTTCGCTCAAGATCCGGACCGCCCGATCATAGAAGGTGGCCCCTGCCCTTGTCAGCTCGACCCGGCGGGTCGAGCGGATGAACAGTGGGCAACCCAGTTCCTTCTCCAGCGCCATGACATGATTGCTCAAAGCCGGCTGGGCGATGCACATCTTCGCCGCCGCACGACCGAAATGCAGCTCCTCGGCAACGGCTTTGAATAAGGAAAGTTGGCGAAGTTCCATGGCCTGGCAGCTCACGTTGAAAATATCTGAATTTAAGATAACTGAAAATCAGATATAACGAAACACCCATCTCTTCGAAGGTGGGTGTTTCATGGTAAAGACTCTGGGTAGCGAAAGACACAAGGCTCTTATCGAACTGCTCGTTAGAAGCCGGGAGACAGCCGGTCTCACGCAAGCGGACTTGGCAGCCGGACTCGGCGAATACCAGTCCTTTGTTGCTCGCTTGGAGAGTGGCCAGCGTCGGGTAGACGTTGTTGAGTTTTTGGTACTGGCAGACCTGCTCGGCTTCGACGCCGTTGAAGCGCTTCGAGATATTGCGCGAATTCCCGCACACTGAGGCGAATGGTCGCTACGCTCAGGTGTCCGCGTTCGGAAGATGCTTTTCGCGACCGAGAAGACAACCCCGTCCACTACGCCGGAATAGTGGTGCCCGCCGAGACGTTCATTGCTCGTGCCAGCCACTGAGGTATAACCGCTCCGCCATTTCCTTGCCTCGCTCGGCTGCGGCTACGGGGCCCTCCTCCAAGCTCCGGTCCAGTCGGGTCAAAACCTGGAACCCGACGTGCAGGGCCAGATCACTCAGCCTCCTCACCCGTCTTTGGAAACAGCTGTGTGATGTTCGAACCGTTCGACATGAGCGCTACCTTCTTCGTGCGAAGGTTGGTTTCGCCGCCCGTCTTCAAGATCGCAGCAAAACCTTCACGCTGGCGATAATAGTCGGGCTTGGCAGGCAAATGCAGATCAAACTCCCCAAGCAATCGGTCGATAAGATCAAGCGCCTTGCTCGCCAGTTCCGCGTAGCCCTGCTGGCGTCTTTCGAAGAACCTATCGTAGCCAGGGCTTGCAAGATCAAGGGAATCCAGCGCGTGCGAGAGGTTGCTTACCCTGTTGGAGAGCCACATGATCTCATCGGACAGCTCATCGCCAAACAGGGCCCAGTCGGCATCCCTGGGCAAGGCGAAGACTGGCTCCAGCGCGTGAAACGCAAATTCCCCCTCGTCCATCGGATTGAACGCTGGGCTGTCATGAACAGCAGCGTAGCTGGCACCGACAAAATCATCCAGAGCCAATACAGTCAGCATCGCCAGGCTCCTGGCCCCCGCCCCGGAACCGCGGCTGCGTGCACCTTGGATCGCGGCAAGTGTAAGAGCCCCGGCCGCGAACGAGCCACAACCAATCACGGCTCCCATTGCCATGATGACCTGGGTGGTTTCGAAGAACTGCGTCAATAGTCACCTCATTGAGTGGGAGATGTGGATTGCATCAAGAAGGACGCGCAGACGGAATCAGCACTTTCCGGTCCAGTGTGCCTTGAACTGAGAAGATAAGAAACTCTGTCTCCTGACCGATCCGGTCGCCATCGAGCAGCCTGACAACATCGTCGATCCCGCCGACTGCTGTGCCGTTGATCGCCAGCACCAGATCGCCTTCCTGAAGCCCAGCCCGCTCCGCCGGGCTATCCGGTTCGATGCGTCTTATCCGCACCGAAGTCGTCTGTGTAAGGCCCGCGTTCAAAGCGATCCTTCGATGCAGGTCAACCGTGTCGGCTGCAATGCCAATGTAGCCTCGGCGAACACGTCCGAACCGCAGCAATTCCGATACAACGTAATTCGCCGTATTGGACGCGACCGCGAACGCGATGCTCTGCGCCCCGCGAATAACGGCCGTATTGACGCCGATGACCTCACCCGAGGAGGACACCAGCGGCCCGCCGGAGTTGCCAGGATTGAGGGCCGCATCCGTCTGGATGACGTCATCGATCAATCGGCCATTGGACGCCCGCATGGAACGGCCGAGCGCTGAGACGATACCGGCGGTCACCGTCCATTCGAAACCAAGAGGATTTCCGATCGCAATAGCGACATGCCCGCGCCGCAGCCGCCTGGAATCGCCAAGCCGGGCCCATGCGCCAACGCCAGTGTTCGCACGGATAAGGGCGATATCGGTGTCGGGATCACGACCCAGGACCCGGCCTTCGGTCGTCAAGCCTTCCGCTGTCTTGATGCGTACCGTTTTGGCATCATCGACCACATGGTTATTCGTGACGATGAGACCGTCGGGAGAGATGGCAAAGCCTGAACCATGTCCACCTCTGCCCTCCATTCGCTCTATGCGGCTGACGGCCGGTCCGACAAGATCCACCGCACCGGCGACCGTTTTGGAATAGATGTCAGTCAGCTCCACCTCATCGGCGGAGACAGTATTCCCATCAATGATACCCATGCTGTTCCTGGACGCTGTCAAGCGTCTTTGGCTGAGGACCGGCAGCCGCTGCGTTGCGAGGAGCTGTCAGCCAATGATTAATGTTGCACATTAAGGTGAGATCGGCAGGCAACCAGTTCAAGGGCGCATGATGATGGCGCCTGAGGTCGCGCTCAATCCGTGCGACTAGACGTTGGCTGAGAGCGCCAGCGCCCGGAGTTGTCTGATTTCGTCTGCGACGAGTAGTAGCGTTGCAGCAAGCAGGGACGTCAGGTACCGCATCGACCTCGGGCACCATCGTCTCGATCTGCGCCAACACCTTGGCGGATACGGGCGCCGCTTTGTTGTTCACCAACAGGGTTTCCTGAAGAGCTTTCGTTGTGGCGATCCCCCGCTCCAGCAGACGGCGGCACTCCAAGGGCGTCACGCTTGAAATCTGGTTGGCCGCGACGATCAACTCGGTGACGAAGTCAGTCGTCTGCGTCACAGGCGTGTCCTCTCGACAATGACCACCTGGATGAGGCCACCTTTCGAACCGGGCATCATGTCCCGGACGCTGGTCAGCGCCGCTATCCGTTCGCCTGAAGACATCACACCGTCAAGTACACCGTCAATCCATGCGGTATTTTCATCCTCATCCCTGAAATCGCTCTGGTGGCGTTGTATCTCCCCGCCACGTTTGCCGGCACGTTGCCCTTGCCGCTTGGCGATATCATACCAGTCGTTGCCTTGCGTCATTGCGTGCCCAGCATCCGTACGTGGTTCCAAAATTCGAGTGGCTTATCGGCCGGAAGCCTCGCAGCTAGCCGTTTTGAACAAGCTATCCAGTCGCCATCTTCGCGACGATGCAATACTACCAGACCAACTTCCGCTTGGTCTCCAGTCATCACTGGTCGAACACGATGCGGTCGGCACCTGACTGGCGCCCCGTCGCCAGAGAGTTGCCAGTCACCGCAGGGTCATTTCATCCCGATTGCTCTTTCCAAGAGCGACCGAGCTCATTGAAAAGGGGGGTCACAATCACGATCTCCATAGTGAGATTGGAGCCACAAGAATGCTGTACCTCTTCCTTGCCATTTGCGTCTTGACCAGCACATTTTTCATTGGGCGTTACTTCGCCGCAAAGACCCGACTGGTCGAAAAGGCAATCGAGGAAACCATTGAGCGAAAGCTGTCGGCGTCGCCGGTGAGCATCGAGCTGATCCGTTTGAGGGAAGAGAACGGCGTTATGCGCAACCTGCTGATCGATATGGTGGAGAACGAGGCTTCGCTTGCAGTCGCAACCAGGATGTCGGAGGTCGAAAGGAACCGCGCCATAAACGCGCGAACGACGCGACGGAAGGAAGTGTTCGGTGAGGCGATACTCGTGCTTCAGCAATCCGATCAAGGACGCCCGGCGCCTGAGAGACAAGCTCCCTGGCGAGCCTAGGAGCGGGTCCTCGTAGCCGCTTCCATGGTCCGGTAGGCGAGGCTGCCTGGATCCGGCTCAGCTCGCGGTTCGCACGTTCCTCGTTCACCTATCAAAAGCCTGGCTGGTTGCCGTTCAAGCCGACGACCACCTCAAAGAGGGTTGATCTCTCAGGGCACCACCATCGATGTTGATCTTAGATGCATGTTTACCAATGCCGCAGATCGGGACGCTAAGCCGGATGCAATTTGTTCTGACTTAACACATGTGCCGTAGCGTCGCCGCATCAGTCGGTGAGGTAAGGCGCATGAAACGGTATGAGATCGAGCAGGCCGGCGAGCACTGGGAGGTGATCGATCGAACATCGGGCTTGCCCTTCAAAGGCGGATCAGCAGGTCCGCAGAGTAGATTGGAAGCACAAGCTCTCGCCGATCTCCGAAACGGTCTGAATATACCGACGCGCGATAAGGTTCGGTCACGCCTCAGCGTAATTCGCCTTACGTGGCGAGCAATTGTTGGCCGGAGCCGATAGCTCGCCTCTTCTCCTTCGCCTTCGGATAGGTGGTTCGCGTTCAAGTGTTTCAGCGGGTCAACCACACCAAGGGCGTGGTGTTGGCGGACAGCCACTCACGCCACAGACGAACGGCACGGCTAGCCCTTCGCCAATCAGTGTCTCACCGACGTCGCGGCCATCAACCGTCAATCTGCCGCAGCTACGGCCATAGTTGCATTTCTTCGTGCCCTCGGTGCCAGGCCGGCAGGAGCAGGCAACAAGTGTAACATCTGTTGAGGCAGCTGCCGCAACCAGCTCATTTAGTCTCTCCGAGGCGCGGTTGCCCAATGCGGCTTCGCGGGAGCACTCTGGTTCGAACTTTTCCGGCGTGTTGAAGCCGACCAGTCGGACCCGCGTTCCATCCTTCAATTTGATCGTATCACCGTCGGTGACCGTAAAGCCCATATTGCCCGACGCTGCTTGAGGAGCGGCGGGCTCCTCAACCGTGGAAACGACCGGGGATCTGCCCGACGTAGCAGTCCCGCGGTCCAAAAGGCTTTCGATAATACCGACGACCAGCACCAATGCCACCAGGACAAGCGTTGCTCTCCCGCTGAGGAACGGAAGGCGGCGCGAATAGCGAGGCCGAAACGGGTTTCGGGGTGGAAGTGGATTGCGGATTCGAAGAGGGTTCTGCGGGAACGGGTTTCTCCCGGTTGGGCTTCGAGGACGACGTCTGATAGCTAGCGAAGGGCGAAATGGCTCCGGGCGGGAACCTTCGGCATCAGCCCGAAACACAGGCGTGACCACCGTCGCCATTGTCAGTCGCCTCAACATGGCCAGTTGCTTCTCACTCAGCCTGGTCCGCACACCGTACCGACCAATCTTGTCGCGCATATCAATGAGAAACCGTCGCTGCCACTCGGTTGGTTTCCCGTCGCAGAGGATCTCTTCGATACGGCTTTTGAAGTGAGCAATTTCAGCCTCGCTAAGCATTTCCCATCCCGGTTCGGCGATACGCGACAACCCACATTAGGTTGAAGGCCTTAATAATCGCTCAGACCTCAGATTGAAGTTCCGAAAGCTGAGCAAAAGCCCACGGAGCAGGGGCGCTGGTTTGGGCTTGGCCGCATCATCTGGAACACACATCCGCTACGCCATCCCTGATGATCCTTTTGATCCGTCTACTCGTATCAACTCGCACCGTTACTTAGCATCGACCTCGGAAAGTGAGATCCTCGGCTCTCGTTTGCGATGGGTGCCAGCGAGCTCCAACGGTACCCATCTCGAAGGCAGGGTCTTGTCCCCAAACGCAGGACCCTGTCCTTCTCGCCTTTCTCCAACTTGTCGTTAAGCCACGAGTTAAATTAGGAACCTCTTGCAAAGCAACCTCCGAATGATAGTTTGGCTTTTCAGGGGATATACTTTGACGATAGAAGAACTGATTGATTTGCAGGAAGCTGGGTCACGGGCGCGAGTGCTCGGGCTTGGCTCACACGAAAACCCCTACCTGAAGTCGGACGTGCGACCGTTGGACAACCCGCGCACCCATGAAGACTGGCAGGTTCGCGTCGAAGCCTGGAACTTCGGCTGGGAGGCAGAAGACGCAAGCCGTGAAGGCCGCATGGTGAGCTTCATTTCCAGCCTGATCCGGCACCACGAACGAGGGGCAACCGCGTAGGTCTCCACAGAGCTCGGTAAGGGAGTTCTCTGATGCGCTGGCGGAGGCGCCGACAAGGACACGCTCAAGACCCAGTGACAAGGTGACAGCCCTGCTGGGAGCAAACCAATCCCGCTCTCATGTGATGGCGTCCTGGCCCTGGTCCGGATCTTCCACGATCAACCCGCAAGGGGTCCGCTAGCTCCGCTGCGGCCGCTCGAGGCTTTGCCCTCGCGGTGATCGCGCCCGTCCCCGTGCCTTTTTGGGAGCCATCGAGCGGGATTGGCCCGCTCCCGGATGGAGCTTCTCAAATGTCGCACGATCTTAGTCTCGCACAATCCTACGCCTTCCAGCTTTCCCGCGACCTCATGGTCCCGGTCACCGTCTTCGAAGTCGACGGCGAATACGGTGTCCTTCCGTCTGATGACATCGACGCAAGCGATGACCTTGAGATCATTCACGAATACGAGCCATGGTGATTTATGCTCACCTGCCGATACGCCGCCCGCAGACTGGGCGGTTTGCACATGGTCAGAGGTCGTGGGAACGACACATTTCTGTCTGGAGGTCGATACAGTGTGCCGAAAATCTCGACTGGCTGCCTCGCTGACAAGGCCGACTGCATCTCTTGCGGCAGGCGCCGCATAGCGGAATCCAGAAACACAAAAGCTCCCCGTGGGGAGCTAAGTGTGCATTTATTTCTTTAGGCTCCCAAGCCGCCCGCGCACTTTCGGTAGACCCCCAGGGGTCCTCAACAAGAGAGTGCACAGGGCATATATTTTTGCGGGGAGCTTGGTCAAACCATAATACCAGTCCTCCGGTAATTTCTAGAGGGAACTGCTATGCCCGGTTACCGAGCGGTGGCGGCTCGAATGCCATATAGCCATGGGCGGCTCATTGAGCCGCCCATTCTCTCGTCTGGGACGCCCTGCCTGCCGCTTGCGAGCCGGCGGCTGCAAGGGACGCTGCGCCGCGCCTGATGCTCTGATTGTCGGATCCTGCAATTGCCAGGCGCGCCCTTGCAGCCTTTGCTCTTCGCGGCCTTCCTAAGCTGTCCCGCGATAGTGACGGGAAGAAAAGAGATGAGGGCCGGCCGCCGGTGCGACCGGAAAGACAACATGAAGAGAAACGAAATAGAACGGCTCAAGGACACTGTGGGTTGCCAGGTGTTGCTGGAGACATCCGGGTTCGCCCTCGACGTCAAGGAAAGCACCAGGCGCGCGATCAAATATCGTCGTGGCGGCGAGATCATCATCGTCACGCATTCAGGGCGCGGATGGTTCGATCCTCTCGGCGACGAAAAGGGAGATGTTTTCGGTCTGGTGATCCGCCTGCAAGGCCGCGACTTTCCGCGTGCATGCGCCCTGGTCGCAGAACTTTCAGGTTACCGGGCTACGGAGGAAATCTGGCATGGAGAACACTCCGAGTCCGAAAATCGCGCCTCGATTGCCGAACAGTGGGCACGCCGGCCATCGCCATGGCGGGGCTCGGCCACCTGGCGCTATCTCCGCTGGCAGCGTTCACTACCTGCACCCATCATCCGAGCCGCGATCAGGCAGGGTGTCCTTCGCGAAGGGCCGTTTGGAAGCATGTGGGCGGCCCACATCGACGACCAAGGCAAGGTCAGCGGATGGGAGGGGCGCGGCCCTGAATGGCGTGGCTTTGCGACAGGCGGAGCCAAGATCCTGTTTCGGCTCGGCGCCACCCATGCAACGCGGCTCTGCGTAACCGAGGCCGCAATCGATGCTATGAGCCTCGCCGCGATCGAAGGCATGCGTGACAACACCCAATATCTGAGCACCGGCGGCGGCTGGGCTCCGGCGACTGCGACAGCCCTGCGTGAGCTTGCTGACCGCGCGGATGCGCACCTCGTGGCCGCGACAGATGCCAATTCTCAGGGCGATGCGTACGCGGACCGCCTTCGCCTACTGGCCGAGGATGTCGGCTGCTCGTGGCTTCGGCTCCGGCCGACCTCCGATGACTGGAACGACGTGCTGAAGCAAAGGGAGAAGGACAAGGAAGCAAGAAGGAAGGAGGGGCGAGACGTGTCGCCCTCTCGCCGCTCCGATCAAGCAGACCTTCGTCCGGCTGCGCCAGCACCGAAATGACGAGCCATAGATCGATACCGAAGATCTTCCAAGAAACGGCCAGGCGCCAGGAGATATTCTCGTTCTTCTTCGTCATGGCGCTCGCGGGATGGCAGAGCTTTGCATTTGCGGAAGAGCTTTGTGAAAAACGGCGCCGATTGCGCGACGTTGATGACGAGGTTGCCAGCACGCCGTCGCCTGAATCGTCACATGTTCTATAAGCAGCGCAGCGAATGCATAGCTGCATTGCACAATAAATGTTTTCCAACTGGTCAAAAATCAGGCATAAAGCCTACAGCTAATGCAGATGGCGGTCTTCTCCCAGTTCCGCCGCAGTAGCTGTTCCCCTCTGGAGGTTTTTGACCTTCACACTTTATGGGCCGCGTTTTCGCTGGCCCATTTTTTTTGGCCAATGCCTCCTGCGAGGCTGCACGACTAACGCGACAGACGACCATCGTCATCAATGAGCCTGATGCTGCTGGGCAACGCGTTGCTCCATGTCCATAAAACCAAATTGAGATCCTGCGCTGTTGCCCCATGCGCGAAGCTCGAAACGAGCAGTCCCTGATAGCCGGCGAGCGCCAGTCTCCTTGCGAAGACCTGCGTTTGTGCCGCTCCGTGTGCCTTCATCTCGTCGCGCCATGCCGGATCGGCAAGCGCGGCCGGATTGATACCTTCGGCATCCAGGGCATCACGGTTTCGGCAATCGAAGACGCGTTCCACTTCCGCTTCGTAAGAGACAAGCGTGGTGGGTTGCAGGGCTCCTACCTGGTTGGCTTCGCGCAATGCCGTCATCACCGACAATGATGTGTAGAGTGCTGGAGTTCCTTTTGCGTTGAAGCGACCACCATAAAGCTCTGCTCCACGACCAGATAGCGGCTCGCGTGCGTGCACCGGGTTCAATGCCCGATAGAGAGTTCCCTTGAAATGCATCTAGGCGATCACGCGTGGATGCCAGCGTCGACAGCGTCGATATAGTCAAGAACGTCGTCGGCGCGACCGTCCCTCACCAGTTGCATAGCCGTCAGGCCAGAAAAACCAGGCAGTGGTTCCGACCGATACCAGGCGTAAGCCATCAGAGCCGAGCCGAAACGTGGCTCGACTTTGTTGATGATCTCAGCGACTTCACGCAGGCGCCGTTGCGTCTTGTCCGAACGAATGCGATCCTTGCGTTGGATAGCATCCCGCCCCAAGCCCGCCGTACGGGCAATTTCCTCGCTTGTCGTGCGCAGAGCCTCCGCGAATTTGCGCGGCGAGAAAATGCCCCCATCTGCATATTGTGCAAGACTCATATCGCCACCTCTCAATCTCCGTTGCCGAAACTATTGACGCAATATAGCGTCAATATGAGTGTTTTACAAATGGGGAGGCCGGATGAATAGGAAAGTGATAAACAGAAGAAGTCGCTAGCAGCGGTGCCGGTCAGCGTCGCCGAAGCTCAATTGCGACCTGCTCATCCCGGCTACTCGCCCATCGCAGGACTTCAAGTCCCGCGTGCGCTTCGCAGCAGGGCTGCTCGGTCGCAGTTGCGCCGACCCGGCTACCCCAGCGCTTCGGGAGATGTCTTCGCAAAGGAAGAAGACAGGAAGGAGCGGCAACCGAGCCGCCCCGCATCCCAAAGGAGCGTTTCAATGCACATTATCACGATCGACCCGCGCGCCTTGAGCGACAACCCCGACGATATCAGGCGCTCGAAGTCCAATCCGCAAGCCGACGCCTTGCTGCTTGCCACCGTGAAAGCTGTCGGCATCATCCAGCCCCCCGTGGTCTCGCCGCAGCTAGACGGCGGAAACGGCTATGTCATCCAGGCCGGTCACCGGCGCGTGCAGGCCGCGATCTGCGCGGGCTTCGAACAAGTCGAGGTCCTCGTGAAGGAGGCCTCCGACGACAACGGTGCCATGCGATCGATGGTCGAAAACATTGCGCGTGAACCACTAAACCCGGTCAATGGCTTGGTATCGAGCGCCTCGTTGCGCTCGGCTGGACTGAGGAAGCAATAGCGGTCGCTCTCGCTCTTCCCGTTCGCCAGGTCCGCAAGCTCCGGCTGCTTGCCAACGTCCTGGCCGCGATGCTCGATCAGATGGCCAAGGGCGATATGCCCAGCGAGCAACAGCTTCGCACGATTGCGGCCGCCTCGCTCGAGGATCAGAAGGAGGTCTGGAAGGCCCACAAGCTGAAGAAGGGCGACACGGCGCAATGGTGGCAGATTGCCAATAGCCTGTCGAAGACCCGCATGTTCGCCCGCGACGCGAGCTTCGGCGACGATCTTCGCGAGGGCTATGGCATCGAATGGGCCAACGACCTCTTCGGCCCGGCCGACCAAGAGGCCTCGATGAACGCCGACAACGAGGTCACCGGCGCGCTCGACGATCACGAGGCCGATTACGGGATCGCAGGCGAGTAACCTCGCCGGACTTACGTGATCCAGTGCCGTCGGCGCTTGCACGGCGGCGGCACTTCGCACCTCACGACGTCTTATGCCGACGGCATCCGGTATTGGACCGCCCATCGCCGGAGGGAAACCGCAGGCATGGGACATCGGAGGGCCAAGCGGCCTCGGCCGAACACGCCGAGTTGGGAAAGGCCTGGAGCGACGGGGGCTTGAACATTTTCCTTGTTGCCGACGATTGCGTGAACCCGTGCCGGTCTGTCCTTCGGTTTGGCTGTGGTCTGAACCAGCGTCCGTTCGCTTCAAGGCCGCGTTCCGCGCCGCGTGGCGGCCGGATCCCTTCGTCCTGCGCAGAGCAGATCCGCTTGGCTGTCGCAGGGCTACGCCCGCTCGCCCGCACATCGGCTCCGCTGGTCCTGCCGCGCCCGGGCCTTGAAGCGCCCGTCTTCCGCCGGTTCGGGGCGACCGCACCGAAGGGCAATCCGGCACCGGGCCGGAACCACTTCGGGATGAAAGGAAATGACATGGCCGCCAAGCCCCCAACCAATCCCCGCCAATCCGCCCGCCCGACTGGTCGCATTGTCCAGCTCCGCAAGGGCGCCACCATCGAGATGGTCCGGCTGACATGCCCGGACATCGATCAGGCCCTCAAGATCGCCGAGAGCTTCGGGAATGCAATCGTCGACAGCGACGGGATCCGCGATCTTCACGAGCGCCTGATCAACGAGACGGCCGATGCTCTCAGCGAAGGTCTGGGCGAGCGCGCCATGCAGATCCACCTGCAGCGGATCGTCGGTGCATTCGTCGGCTCGGCGCATGGTGCCGGCCAGTTCTACAGCAAGGCGGTCACCGAGGCGCGCGATGCCACGGCCAAGGCCGCAAACGACGCCCGGGACGAGGATCTTGACGGTCCCGTCGGCTATGACAGCACCGCCCACCGCAAGCGCGAATTCGCAGCCGACATGGGGATCCAGGCCCACGCTCTGCGCATGGCGTCGGAAGGCGCCGTTGATGCATACAGGCAGATCGTCGGCGACAGCTGGAAGCCCTTTGACCGTCCGGTTGAAAACCCCGGTCATTCCGTCGACCGCAGGGCGGCCGCGGCACAGATGTCTGCCTTCGAATGACAGCATCACGGCGGGGCTTCGGCTCCGCCATCTCAATTGATCCAAGGTCGGTCCTTTCGGGACGGCCCCTTCTCTTTTGGCTTTCTCAGGAAAGAAGAGGAGGAGAGGATTTTGGTCTGACCATGCGGTCCGTCTGGGGCTTCGGGCCTGCAGGAGCCGCCGGCCGCACGCAACGCCTTCGCCGTCCTCCACTTCGTTCCGGCCGTTCCGGTGCATGTTGCCGGCTCGTTGGCTCCTGCCCATGGCCTCCGCGACGGGGCCGCGATTGGCGCGGCTCCAGAAGAGTGGAGAAGACAAATGAACAAGAAAGTCGAAAGTCAGCGCACCGATATCTATTCACGCATTACTGACCGTATCCTGGAGGAGCTTGCCAAAGGCGTGCGTCCCTGGATGAAACCATGGAGCGCTGCAAACGCCGGCGGCCGGATCACCCGACCGCTCCGCCACACCGGACAGCCCTATTCCGGCATGAACGTGCTTCTTCTCTGGTCAGAACAGATGTCACGTGGCTTCGCCTCGTCGACGTGGATGACGTTCAAGCAGGCGCTCGAGCTTGGCGCGGCCGTGCGAAAGGGGGAGACCGGATCGACAGTGGTGTTCGCCAGCCGCTTCACCAAGTCGGAGGCTGATGGAAAAGGCGGCGAGGTCGATCGCGAGATCCCTTTTCTGAAGGCCTACTCAGTGTTCAACGTCGAGCAGATCGGCGGTCTTCCGGATCACTATCATTATCGGCCGGCGCCACCCCAGGACCCGGTCGAGCGTATCGAGCAGGTCGACCGCTTCTTCCGGAATTCCGGCGCGGTAATTCGTCATGGCGGCAATCAGGCATTCTATGCGCCCGGCCCCGATCTCATCGAGATGCCAGCTTTCGAGATGTTTAAGGATCCGGCGAGCTATTATGCCACGCTCAGCCATGAGGCGACACACTGGACGGCGGCAAAGCACCGCCTCGGGCGAGATCTGTCGCGCTACAGCAAGGAAAAAAGCGAGCGTGCCCGCGAAGAGCTGATAGCCGAGCTTGGCAGCTGCTTCCTTTGCGCTGATCTTGGAATCGCGCCGGAACTTGAACCGAGGCCGGACCACGCGTCCTACCTTCAGTCCTGGCTCAAGGTGCTGGCCGACGACAGGCGCGCCATCTTCCAGGCGGCCGCTCATGCCCAGCGAGCCGTTACCTACCTTCATGACCTACAGGTCACCGGAACTGCTCACGTTGCGGCTTGATGCAGGCTTTAAGCGATGTGGGGCTGATCGCACCCGGCAAATCGGCGAGTGCGATCACGTCATTTACAGCAATGCCGTATGGCGTGGTTGTTGGTTTTAGCGTTGCCCAACCTCTTCGAGCGAAATCGAAATTCCGAACGAGGTGGTTGCTGTTCCATTAGCTATCTATCCCAGCGGTTGCTCCGCCTTGTCCATTCTTGACGGAATCGGGCGGGGCGCTACCTTTATCGGGGCTGGAGAATATGCCGATGCCCCCGCGCGTGGATGAAAATTTCCGAATGTTGGCCGAAGCGGTGAATGCCTGGTTCGACTACTACGAAGTCGAACCACACGAGCAGACATACGATGTACTATCGACGGCTGCACTCTCGCTCTTCGACCAAGGCCACCGCAACCTCGACGATCTGTCAACGATGCTGATCGGCACTTACGTGGGCCGATGGGCCGTACTGGTCAATGCGCCTTCATCCGATGGCGTTCACTGAAAAGAGCCTTCAGGGACGAACCGGTCATTTGTCCTTTCTCCAGTCAAGGAAGTGATCAAAATGTCGTACCGAAACATCCTCGCCGAAACGAAGCCTCGCCTGGAGGCGCTGGTAAGCGCGCTCGTGGCGGAAGGCGCCGAGCATAACGCGGTGCTCGATGTCCTTGAGAAGGAGCTCGGCAATCTCCGACAAAAGCAGACAGTCGCATCTATCGATCGTGCCACTGTCGAAGAACCGTCGAACGATTGGCCATCTGCTGAGTGACGATTGCGGTGCCCCTTCTTCCAGTGGAAAGCGCTTACGTGCAAGCGGCGTTTCCAAGCTGAGAAGTGATGGCCCGCCTCTCTTGATCTCAATAGGTCGCCCGCGAGCTATCGGCCATCGGCATCACTGTCGATGCGCTCGAAATAGCCGTGATGTTAAGTCGCCTAGCCTTTGACCACGGATGTCTTGCCAATGGCAGAAAAATGGAAGGAAAGGTCGGTGCGAATTCGCGCCGACTTTTTTGTCGTTCACGATCAAGCTGGACGGACGTTCTCCGCCTTGGATTTTCCGGTCTTTCGATCCTGGCCCAGATCGTAGCTGACATTCTGGCCATCCCGCAGCGACCCGCCCTGGACAGCAGAGATATGCACGAAGACGTCTGGGCCGCCATTGGTTGGCGTGATGAAGCCGAAGCCCTTGTCCTGATTGAAAAACTTTACAGTGCCGTTCGCCACGAACTTCTCCGGTGGTTCAATATTCCTGGTCCGCAGTGATAGACCGAAGGGGATCGCAGGCAAGTAAGGGTGCCATTTGCAGTCCAGTCCTTGAACGATGGCGCCGAGATACGGAACCCACGATCTCCGGCGATCTCAAATCCGAGACCGACGGGATCTCTAGTCGTCAGCATTCACTGACCGCGGCGGCGACCGACGTCCAGAGGCTGATATCATTGGCGGCCCGAAGATCCGACGCAGATCACGATCGCCGCGCCCGTCTTTTGTCGGATTCTACAAGAGACCAGCGGCCCCGTGCACGTTAGATTCCGCGGCGTCGACGCAAGGACGCATGCGCCACGTCGTTGAGAGGGGGTGAACAGACCACTCGCATGACTTCTGCAATATGGCGAGCAACCTCTGCCAGGATGTCCGCGTCCTTTGCACGGGTGGCGGCGCTCCATCTGCGTTCTCGATGGGGCATGTCTGACCGGAAACCAGCTTCGCCTCGCTCGTTATCCCGCAACGGCGGCCCCGGAACTTTCTTCCCCTGACGGCTACGCCGCCATTCCTCGCGGGACAAGAAAGTCCCCGGTCCACCGCCCTTCACGATGTTCCGGCCCTTGGGGTGCGGTCCGATCGTTTCCGATCTTTTCGACTGCCATCGAGGCCGCGAAGGGCGCAGCTTCGAAACAAGCAAAAGGAACTTGAACATGGCTACCATCGGCAACTTCACCAACACCGAAAACGGCTTCTCCGGCTCGATCCGCACTCTCGCACTCAACGTCAAGGCCCGCATCGCTCGCGTCGAAAACCCCTCCGACAAGGGGCCGCACTTCCGCATCTATGCCGGCAACGTTGAGCTCGGCGCAGCCTGGCAGAAGCGCTCTACCGAAACCGACCGCGACTACCTCTTGGTCAAGCTCGACGATCCGAGCTTCCCGGCTCCGATCTTCGCAAACCTGATCGCGGTCGACGGCGAGGAAGACTACCAGCTGATCTGGTCCCGCCCGAACCGGGGCTGACGTGCACAAGGCCCCGCCCGCAAGGCGGGGTTTTCTTTTCCCATTGGAAGCCAGAGGCAGGCATCGAGCCAGCCTCCGGCTTTCCTGGTGCCGCACGAGAGGTGAGGTCTGCTCGGACCGAGCGAGGGTGCCGTGACGAGCGTACAGCCTCAAGGACGTCCGGTTCCCCCAAAATGCTGGCGCATTTCGGCTCCCCCACACGCCGCGCGGCGGTCGCTGTCGCGATCCCTGACCCTGTCCCCTCGCCACGCCCGCGGACGTCATCTTTCTCAAACATCAGGAGTTGACGACGATGACAATCGAACAGCACATCGAGGAACTGCGCGCTGATTTGCGGAATGCATGTGAGACCTATGAGCGCCGCGCGATCGAGGTCGAGCTTGAGTGCGCTCAGGCAGAGCTTGCAATCATCGTTGCCGAGCAGGATGGACGCCTTGACGTGAAGCCGCCGTTCTAGGCGGACTCCGATGACCGTGACGCCTACGCAATTCCCTGGCGATCACCGGGGGGACGATAGCCCTTCGCGCGCTTCTGGCGGGCAAGGCTGAGAAAGAGATCGACGGCATCTTCTTCCCGTTCGAAATGATGGTTCTTGTGCTGACCATTTTTTCCGATGCGTCCCCATGACCGAACGAGACATGCCTGCCCGAACAACGTCGCCGTGATTTCCAAGGCGTAGTAGCGCGCCATATTCTTCGTGGCATCGGTGCGTTCGACATAGAGATGGTAGGGCTGCGTGATCATGCCGGCAGGATCTTGAATTCTCCTGCCGGCGTCCAACGAGACTTATGAATCAGTTGAAGGGCATCGATTCACATCAGTGATGGTTCTTGCGCCAGACACGGCCCTATTCGCCGCGCGAGTCCAGCCCGCAAGTGGCCTCTGCCTGTGCGGGCTATGGTTTGTTCGCGTACAGCCCGATGACGTCTTTACGCCACAAGCGCCATCGAGAATCTGGCTGCCGGTAGGGCATCCGGGAAATGCCACGCTGGGATCAAGCGCTACGCAGGCGTCGGACGTATGATTGGTTCGAACTCCGGCTTGAAAGCGATGCAGATCCCTGGTTGGCGAGTTTGAAGCCAGCGACCAACGATGAAAGACGAGATGCTTCTTCGGACAGTCGCACGGTCGCCGCTGACGACTCCTCGACCATGGCAGCATTCTGCTGGGTTATCGTGTCCATGTTCCCGACGGCGACGTTGATTTCGCTGATTCCAGTAGCCTGCTCCTGCGAGGATTTGGCGATGTTTTCCATGTGCTCATCGATGGCTCTGACCTGAGTCCCGATGCTTTGGAGCGCTGCCCCCGTCTTGTCGACGAGTGTCACACCGCGCAGCACGTCCTGTGCGGACCGCCCGATGAGGACGTTTATCTCCTTGGCAGCTTTTGCGGATCGTTGAGCAAGTTCGCGCACTTCCTGGGCAACAACTGCGAACCCCTTGCCCTGCTCGCCCGCGCGAGCCGCTTCGACGCCGGCGTTAAGTGCAAGCAGGTTGGTTTGAAAGGCGATGTCATCGATCACTTCGATGATGGCTGTCATCTCCTTCGATGAGCTCTCGATCTCGCTCATGGCCTGAATCGCTTCTTCAACAACACTCCCGGAGGCGAGTGCTTCCGAGGCGGATTGCCTTACGAGGCTCTGGACCTCGCGGGTGCGATCCTGCGCTTGCCTGGAGATCGCGCTAATTTCCTCCAACGCTGCCGCAGTCTCCTCAAGGGCCGTCGCTTGCCTTTCGGTGCGACGAGCCATGTCGTTCGTCGCGGCCGAGATTTCTTGTGATTGCTCGCTCACCATCGCCACGGCCGCATGAATTTCGGAGATTGCTACGCCAACGCTGTGAAGCGAGCTATTGTAGTTGTCCTTCAACGACTGGAAACCC
Source organism: Rhizobium sp. S96 (assembly GCF_030382195.1). Lineage (NCBI taxonomy): Bacteria > Pseudomonadati > Pseudomonadota > Alphaproteobacteria > Hyphomicrobiales > Rhizobiaceae > Rhizobium > Rhizobium sp. S96. The sequence goes on along the minus strand of NZ_JAUDRY010000013.1, from coordinate 59,890 downwards.
TCGCCTACCGGCTCGACCAATTGCGCGGTTAGATCGCCAGAGGCAAGCAGTTCCAACGCACGGTCCAATGCCGCGACCGCATGGTCCTGCTCGCCCTTGAGCTTCTGCTGCTCACCTTCTGCCTTCACGCGCTGCTCGCTGAGCGCTTCGAGGTAGACCGAAATCGCGTAGTCCATGTCAACCAGTGCGGCCTTCACCACCGCTGAGATATCGTCGCCGAGTTTGCTCCGCTTGGATCGCATCGTGAACCCCGACAGTTCGCTATCAATAACCGAACGTATGATGCTCTCAACGATCAACGCATAGCCGCCAATGTACCACCGGGGTTCAAGTCCTAGACGTGCATGCGTCTTCCCAACCGCTGTAACCGCTTCGACATAGGTCTCGTCGAACTTGGCGGAGGCAATATTCTCCCAGTGGCGAACCTGTCGCTCCTTCGCGTGCTGGATATGAGCCTCGCTTGAAAAGAACTTCGAGGTTTCCGAGTGGACACGAGCCTTCGAATAGAAGACGTTCAATGCGCCGTCTAGTGAACGACCGATCACGGGTCCAAGGGACGCTAGCGATTGCCGCTGCTTTTCATCAAGCCCGACGAATTCGAGGCGTTCATTCAATTTGGCCTGGGAGTTGCGATCGCGCATTTGCCATAGCTTTCTGTTTGCGGAGCCGTGAGGCTCGCATGAATTTCATCATGGTTGTCGGAGATCGGCAGATGGACAGTCTGTATCCAGCCGCCGCTTCTGCGTCCGATGCTAAGAAATGTAGCAGAGCTGTTTTAGGGAGGGCTTAATCTCGTAAAGACTTCGGTAGCCATATCGAGGACCCAAATTGCTCAATCGCGGGAGATGAACAATTTTTGCTCTATTGGTGTGTGTCTACTGGCCGGTTTTCGTCCATTTCTGATCGGGCCCAACCCTGCCCTTTATGGATGGGGTCGAAAACCGATCGACACGTGTCCGTTTTCATCTGTTCGAAAGACAAGGCCGCGGGCTTCGAATGTTGCCCTGACTTGCTGGACACTTTCCGACCTGACCGACGTGTGAGCCGCTTCCATGCGGCGAATAGTCGAAAACGATACACCCGACTGATTTGCAAGCTCCTGAGCGGTCCAATCCAAAAATCCGCGCGCCGCTCGAATCTGGGCTGAACATAAATTCGCTTCGCCCGGTTTGGAAGCGGCCGCAGCGTCAACGACGGAGTAGCCGATCCATTGCTCGATCTCCCTGGAAGACCCGATAAGTGGCATGGCCCTACTCGCCCTGACCACGTACTGTCCGGCGCGAGTTCTAACCCGAAACCTCGACGAATACTCCGTTCGGGTGTTAAGCGCCATTTTCCAGCTATTTCGGAATTGCTCGCGGTCATCCGGATGGATTGCTGCCAGCGCTGACCAGTCGTGTGCCTGCGCCGCGGTTTCGCCCGTAAGCTGCGTCCAATCCGCTGTCTCTATCAGCTTGCCGGTGGATGTCGCCCTCCACACCTTGCCCTTCAATAATTGCGTGAGAATGCCCGCAACCTTGGCATCTGTCTCGATCGATGCCTTCGACTCCTCTTCATCGGTCACGTCAACGATGACGCCAAAGAGAAGTATGGGGGTGCCGTTGCGATCCAGATGAGGTTGGGCTTTGCTGAGAAGCCAACGCAAACTTCCATCGGGCCGGATGACGCGGAACCGACGATTCTGCAGCCGCTTGTCCGACGCGAGTCCAACGGCGTCATCGAATTTTATCTGGTCATCGGGGTGCACGAGCGACTGGTACAGATCCAGTGTCGGAATAACGCTGAAGGGATCGAAGCCGAGGATCCGAAACAGGCCTTGAGACCAAACGACTTCGGACGTTTGCAAACGCCAACTCCAGGTCCCCACGTTAAGCTTTTCCTCCAGGAGTCGGAGTTTTGCGTCTGCACTTTTAAGCAGGCGAGTATAGGGCATGGATAGATTTCCCGTGGTCGCGACGGAGACATCACTCGGCGTCCAAAGACAGCATCGCTGAGATTACTTCGCAACTCAGCGCCCGCTGTTATAGGTTCAGCCAAATCAGAGTGTCCAATATTGTTTGCCTGCTCGCGCCGCTAGCGAAAAATGCGCCAACATCCATTCGAGAAATCACGAATGAAATATTGCCGTTGGCTGTGGCGCGATCCCCAGGAAGGTGTAGTCATTCCTCATCTGCCTAGCTCGAGTCGAGGATCCGCATCGACGAAGCCGCTGGATGATAGAACCGGTTTTGTCGCACACATGTCCTCATATCATCGCGTCTGAACCAGATTGCCCGGCCGCATCTGAGCGGCGGATTGCCTGCGGTGAAAACGATCTGTTCGTCGGCGCGCATCCGCAGTACCTCGTGAGGCTGGATCAGCGGTCTGGCTGCCAGCTGCTTTGATCGTGTTCGCGAAGATCCGCGCGCTTGAAAGCTGCGGCTGACCTGGTCGATTTCGACCGTGGTCATGCCACAGCGCCGGGAGATGTAATCAGCCGTCTCCGGATCGTTGATGGCGGCGAACGAGATCCAGCTCGCGCTCTCGAACCACTTGCTGGACGCATCGCGCCCGCCATAGGTTTCGCGCAGCTGGCCGATCGATTGATAGATCATCGTCAGCGTGATGCCGTACTTGCGGCCGGCGTCGCGCGTCGTCTCCAGGATACGCATGTAGCCAAGCCTTGCGGCCTCGTCGAGCAGGAAGAGCGCGCGGCCCTCGATTGCACCATCTCGGTTATAGATGGCGTTGAGAAACGAACCGATGATGACGCGTGCCAGTCCCGCATGGGTTTCCAGCGTCTTCAGGTCGATGTTGATGAACACGTCGATCTTGCCCGAGGCGATGTCGTCCGTCGAAAATGCCGAACCCGACACGAGTGCCGCATAGTTCTGGTAGGACAGCCAGTGGGTTTCCTTGATTGCGTTGGCATAGACGCCGGAGAAGGTCTCGGCCGTCATGTTGACGAAGGCGGCGACGTTTTCCTTTACGAACCGGGATTGCGAATTGTCGTAGATATCCCGTAGCCGCTCGCGCAGCTTCGGCTCAGGTTCGGCGAGATTGGTGCGCACCTGGCGCAATGTCTGCTGCTCTCGCGCCGTTTGACCCGACAGACAGACATCAGCAATGATCGCGGTCAACAGTTGCTGGCCGGAAGCGCGGAAGAAGTCGTCTCGAATGCCGGAGGCGCGGCCGCTTTCGCTCATGATCCAGGATGCGACGGAGGCGATGTCTTCTTCCCTGGTGCCGCCGAACTTGCCGATCCAGTCAAGCGCGTTGAAGCCGGTTGCCGGTTGGCGCGGATCGAGGATCCGAACCCTGCGGCCAGCGTCTTCGCGATGCTGCGATACCATCGGCGCGACTTCGTTCGATGGGTCGAGGACAACCAGCGTCCCGCCCCATTTGAGTGATGTCGGGATCGTCACCGATGTCGTCTTGAACCCGCCCGAACCAGCGAAGACAATCCCGTGGGACGAGCCGAAGGAACCGTCGAAGCAGAGTAGAGGTGCCTTGCCTCCCTTTCCCCAACTCTCCCTGTCATCAGCCCGAAAGCCGCGAGCAGTTAGCCCATCGAGATCGACCCGGTATTTCTCGCCCACGACGATCCCGCCCGCTTCGGCAAAGAGCTGTCCGGCCTCCTGCAGTTTCATCCAGTTGGCTTCGCCATGGAGTGCGCGCTTGCCGATAATCCGCTTTGGCTCGGATCGCACGAACGCGGCGTTTCCGACCAGTGCGGCTCGCAGTGCGAAGCATCCCGTAGCCAGCACAGCCGTTGCGCCGATCATCGTCGCTGGATCGAGATATGCAGCCACGGACTGGTCATCAGGAACCTTGTCGGCAAGTGCTGCAAGGCGCGATCCTTCCCGGGCGATGGCGACGAGGATCGTGCCAACGCTTCCACCGAGCGCGCCCCATCCCGCGAACCGGATGTGGGTGGATCCGGCAGATGCGAAGAGCCAGACCAGGCTGATGGCGGCAGCGGCGAGATAAGGTGTCGCAATGCCAATCCTGCCGAGCGTCGATCTCAATTCCTCGGTCTTGCCGAAGGTTGCGAACCATTGATCAACTCCGGCCAATCCAATGGCAGCGCCGATCATCAGCAGGGCGACGGCGATGGAAAGAAGTATTCTAGCCACTGTCATTGCCGAAGGTCTCCGCGCCGACTGCTGTCAGCCGTGCCCGCTCGCCGGGATCCTCTCTGAGACGATCAGCGAGCTCAATGAGCGCGCCGAGCAACATCGCCCGCTTTTCGAAGCGGAGCCCAGCCTTAACGATCAAGCCTCCAAGCTCGATCTTCTCGCGCGTGTCCTTCTTGCGAGCGGCAGATGTCGAGGTCCTTGCCATCCGCTCAAGCCTCGTCACTGCTGCGTGCAAGCGCGCCAGGCGGGATCGTCGATATACCCCGGCTGCTTGCGCCGCCCCTTTCATTCCCGCTCGATCGGCCTTTGGCTGCGCGAAACCGGTTCGCCACATCCTCGAACGCGGTCTGGAGCGCGCTCTCGTCGATCTCGATGTCGCCAACACCGGCCTTGAGCGCGATCCGTCCAATCCGCTCGGCGTCGCGTGTTTCCGCGGCCTTGAGCGCGTCTTGCAGTTTCGCGATTTCTTCGCGGATTTTCGAGGATGGCTTTTTCATTCCGTCTGTCTCCCTTTGCTGAAAATCCGATGCTGGGAGCAGAGATTTTCAGCAGGGAGGGCGCAGCGCACTACTGTTAATCCTACAATCGCCAAGGGCGATGCCTTGGTGGATGATCACGGCCGTTCCAAAGGAGCGGCATCCAAGTGCGCAATTATACGTCGCTGATGCGACGCCTTGCTTGGCCCTTGGGCCGAGGCCGCCACGCCCGACGAACCTGTTGGATCTGTTCGATCGAAGGAGTTGCGACGCGCATGGCCGTCCCGCATTTTTCAGTCAGCATCGTCGCCCGCGGCTCCGGCCGCAGCGCCGTGCTGTCGGCTGCCTACAGGCATTGCGCCAAGATGGACTATGAGCGGGAGGCGCGCTCAATCGACTATTCCCGCAAGCCGGGCCTGCTGCACGAGGAGTTCTCCATTCCGGCCGATGCCCCGCAATGGCTGCGGACCATGAGTGCGGATCGCTCCATATCCGGCGCCTCGGAAGCCTTCTGGAACAAGGTCGAGGATTTCGAGAAACGCTCGGATGCGCAGCTTGCCAAGGACGTGACCATCGCTCTGCCGATCGAGCTTTCAGCGGAGCAGAATATCGAACTTGTGCGGGATTTCGTGGCAGGGCACATCACGGCACAGGGCATGGTTGCCGATTGGGTGTTCCACGATGCGCCGGGCAATCCGCACATCCATTTGATGACCACGTTACGGCCGCTGACCGAAGACGGGTTCGGGCCGAAGAGAGTTGCCGTCCTTGGCGCTGATGGCAAGCCGGTCCGCAACGACGCCGGCAAGATCGTCTACGAGCTATGGGCTGGTGGTGCCGAAGATTTCAACACGTTTCGCGATGGCTGGTTTGCCTGCCAGAACCGCCATCTGGCGCTTGCCGGGCTCGACATTCGTATTGATGGCCGTTCCTTCGAAAAGCAGGGCATCGGGCTCACGCCGACGATCCATCTTGGTGTCGGCACGAAAGCGATCGAGCGGAAGGCAGGCCGTGCGGAGGAAAAAGCTGCACTTGAGCGGTTGGAGTTGCAGGAGGCGCTGCGCGCGGAGAATACCCGCAGGATCCAACGCAATCCGGAAATCGTGCTCGCGATGATCACGCGGGAAAAGAGCGTCTTCGACGAGCACGACATAGCGAAGATCCTGCACCGCTATATAGATGATGCCGCTCTCTTCCAAAGCCTGATGGCACGCATCCTGCAGGGCCCTGAGACCCTTCGTCTTGATCGCGAACGTCTTGACTTCGCGACCGGCATGAGGGCGCCAGCAAAGTACACGACACGAGAACTCATCCGGCTCGAAGCCGAGATGGCCAATCGGGCGACCTGGCTCTTCAACCGATCATCGCATGGCGTTCGCCGGCCTGTGCTTGAGGCAACCTTCGCCCGTCATGAACACCTTTCGAACGAGCAGAAGTCCGCGATCGAGCATGTCGTGGGTGATGAGCGCATTGCCGCTGTGATCGGTCTCGCCGGCGCTGGCAAGACAACGATGATGAAGGCGGCGCGCGAGGCGTGGCAAGTGGCTGGCTATCGCGTGGTTGGCGGCGCGCTTGCCGGTAAGGCGGCAGAAGGTCTCGAGAAGGAAGCGGGCATCGCCTCCCGCACGCTTTCATCCTGGCAGCATCGCTGGACCCAGGGCCATGGACAACTCGACGACAGATGCGTCTTCGTTCTCGATGAAGCGGGCATGGTTTCATCTCGTCAGATGGCGCTGTTCGTCGAGGCCGTTACCAGGGCAGGTGCCAAGCTCGTTCTCGTTGGCGACCCGGAGCAGTTGCAGCCCATCGAGGCCGGTGCCGCCTTCCGGGCGATCGCTGATCGCATCGGTTATGTGGAACTCAAGACAATCCACCGGCAGCAGGAGCAGTGGATGCGTGACGCGTCGCTCGATCTGGCGCGCGGCAATGTCGTAAAGGCTGTCGAAGCCTATCAGGCCAGGGACAAGGTGATCAGGACCGAGCTGAAGTCCGACGCGATCTCGAGCCTCATCACCGACTGGAACCGTGACTATGATCCGGCAAAGTCCACCTTGATCCTCGCACATCTGCGCCGCGATGTCCGAATGCTGAACGAGCTGGCACGCATGAAGCTCCTCGAGCGCGGGATTATCGGGGCCGGTTCGACCTTCGAGACGGCCGACGGCAATCGCAATTTCGCCGCCGGCGACCAGATAGTCTTCCTGAAAAATGACGGCTCGATCGGCGCCAAGAACGGCATGTTGGGAAAGGTGGTAGAGGCCTCTCCCGGGCGCCTCATGGCTGTGACTGGCGAGGGCGGACATTGTCGCCGGATCGTGGTCGAGCAGCGGTTCTACAACAATATCGATAATGGTTACGCCACGACCGTGCATAAGAGCCAGGGCACCACGGTCGACCGGGTCAAGGTGCTGGCCTCGCTCTCGCTCGACCGGCACCTGACATACGTGGCGATGACCCGTCATCGTGAGGATCTTGGCGTCTACTACGGAGGCCGATCGTTCGCCAAGGCGGGCGGCCTGGCTGAAATCCTGTCTCGCAAGAATTCCAAGGAAACATCGCTCGATTACGCCGGCGGAAGCATTTACCGGCAGGCACTTCGCTTCGCCGAAGCGCGCGGGCTCCATATCGCCAGCGTTGCAAGGACCGTCGCGCGCGATCGTCTCGAATGGACGATTCGGCAAAAACAGAAGCTCGTCGATCTCGCCGGCCGGCTCACGGCCATAGGCACCAAGCTCGGCTTCGCTTTGTCGACAGGCAAACCAATTCCCACTGCAGCAGAGGAGGTCAAGCCTATGGTGGCTGGTATCACCACCTTCCCGAAATCCATCGATCAGTCTGTCGAAGACAAGCTCGCGGCAGACCCTGCGCTCAAAAGACAATGGGAGGAAGTCTCGATGCGGTTCCATCATGTCTACGCGCAGCCTGAAGCAGCGTTCAAGGCGGCCAATGTCGACGCAATGCTGAGCGATCAGGAAGCAGCGGCGAAGACGATCGCAAGAATGGCCGGGGAGCCTGAAACCTTCGGCGCTCTCAAGGGAAAGACAGGCTTGCTCGCAAGCCGGGCCGACAGATTCGACCGGGATCGCGCGCTCAGGAATGTCAAGCCGCTCGCCGACAGTATCGGCGACTACCTGCGCCAACGCTGCGAGGCCGCACGGCGAAATCATGCTGATGAGCTGGCGGCGCGCAAACAGCTCGCGCTGGAGATCCCTGCTCTCTCGGCCCATGCGAAAAGCATCCTAGAACGCGTTCGCGATGCCATCGATCGAAACGATCTGCCGTCTGGCCTGGAATTCGCACTGGCGGACAGAAACGTGAAGGCCGAACTCGATGGTCTTGCCAAGGTGGTCTCCGAGCGTTTTGGAGAACGGATGTTCTTGTCGCTTGCAGCCAAGGACACGAACGGCGAAACCTTCCAACGGGTTACATCGGGCATGAACGCCACGCAGAGGAGCGAAGTCGAGCGGGCGTGGAACACGATGCGCACCGTGCAGCAACTGCAGGCCCATGAGCGAACCGTGACTGCGCTCAAGGCATCCGATGCAATGCGACTGACGACGGGCCAGGGACTGGCTCTCAAATGACGGTTCCGGTCGAAAAGGGAGGGCGCCTTGGGCACGGTCGCAGGGTCGCACTCTGGCGTCTGGGCGTCTCGGCCATTGCTGCGCTCTTTGGGATCATCGGGCTGGGTGCGACCGGCTTCCGTGTCAACGTCACGCCGAGTGAACCCCTGGGCCTATGGCGGATTGTCGGTGTCGATCGAGTGTTGCAAAATGGCGATCTCGTCTTCGTCTGCCCGCCCGTCACCGATGTCATGCGCGAAGCGCTCATGCGCGGCTACCTTCGCCCCGGGCTTTGCACCGGCGGTTTCGCCCCGCTGATTAAAACGGTGGCTGCGAACTCCGGTCAGCGCATCGAGATCGGCGGTCTGGTCCGCATCGATGGACGACCACTTCCCCACTCAGGGCTCATGCCCAGGGACGGTCAGGGACGGCGGATGGTCGCCTTTGCCGGGGGTGCGGTCCCACCAGGAGAAATCTATCTGCATTCCGACTTCCCCGGGTCGTTCGACTCGCGGTACTTCGGGCCGCTGCCGGTGGAGAGCGTGCTCGGATTGGCGCAGGAGGTTTGGACCTATGCGCCGTGATCATCTTCGCGCGGCGTCACTGATTGCGGCATCGGCGACGGTAGGTTGGATCGGTTGGAGTGGCAACGTCTTGTCTCTTCCCACTGCTGCTCTGTTTCCGGCAGTCTGGTCGCTTTCGAGAACCCGCGGGCACGCCGTGGTGGTTTCGGCTGCATACTTCCTGGCCGCGTCGCGCGGTTTGCCGCAGGGTGTCGCGAACTTCTACTCATCCGATATCTGGCCCGGTCTGCTGCTGTGGTTGATGGCGTCAGCCGGGTTCGTGATCGTCCATTCAGTGCTCTGGACAGCCAGAGCCAAATGGCGAAAACCTCTTCGCTATCTGGTCGCATGTGTCGTCATCGCCCTCCCTCCCTTCGGGATCACGGGATGGGCGCATCCGGTCACGGCGGCCGGGGTCTTGTTTCCGGCTTGGGGGTGGTGGGGGCTGTTGGCGATGACAACCGGGCTGGTGCTCATGACGACGCGCCATTCGCCGCTTGTCGCCATTGTGATGACAGGCTTCTGGCTCTGGTCCGCCGCCGAGTGGGCGGAACCGATCCTGCCTGCATCGTGGCAGGGCGTCGATTTGGACATGGGTTCCTCTCTGGGCCGCGACGCGAGCCTGGAGCGACAAGAGGCGCTCATCCAGCTCGTCGCGCGCCAGGCGCCTGGAGCGATTGTCGTCCTTCCGGAAAGCGCACTCGGTTTCTGGACGCCGACGCTCGCTCGACTTTGGCAGGCAAGGCTAGCCGGGACCCGCACCACTGTCATCGCTGGCGCGGCGATCATCGAAAAGGGCGGATACGACAATGTCCTGGTGAGCATCTCGCCGGATGGCAGCGACATCGTTTATCGAGAGCGAATGCCCGTCCCCGGATCGATGTGGCAACCGTGGAGCAGCCGGATGTCAGACGGTGGTAGTGCGCGAGCGCATGTCTTCGCAAATCCGGTCGTCAGGATCGCCGACACCAGTATTGCGCCGTTGATTTGCTACGAGCAACTCATCGTCTGGCCCATTCTCCAATCAATGCTTCATGATCCCGACGTCGTCATCGCGGTCGGCAACGGCTGGTGGACCGCCGGCACCTCGATTGTCGATATCCAGCGCGCAAGTACCCTGGCCTGGGCTCGCCTCTTTGACAAACCCCTCGTTACTTCCTTCAACAGCTGACGGGATAGACACAATGCTTGATGCAGGCCTTATCGAAAAATGCGCCGATCCGTCCCTGACGCCGGCGATCGTCGAGCAGTTCGTCGCGGCAGCGGGGTCCGACGATCCGCTTGCAGTCACCATTAAATCCGGCGGCCGGCTTGTACTCGTCCCGAAACCGACGACGCCCGAAGAGGCGCTCGAGATCATCAAGCAGCATGTCGGGAAGGCCAGCGTGCGCATCGGCCTAACACAGTTTCCGGCAGGCATCGGGATTACCGACATCAATCAGCTGGATGGCGGTGTGGTGGATGCCTGTGAGAACTTGAAGCGGGGTACAACCATGTTCGCAAAAATCGCCCGCATCGTGACGAAATGGTATGGCAGTCCAACGAACCCGGAAGTGGTCCCTCACCTGTTTGAGGATGCTGTTCATGCCTGGAAGACAGGGGAATTCGACGGTGCCAAGGTATTTTATGCGGATGACCCGGGAGGTGCCACGTTCCTGCGCGCAAATGCTGTCCCAACAGCTCGCCAGAATGATGGAGGCACGCAGCCGAACTCCTGGGGCCGCGTGGAGGACAACGGCCGTCCAGCGGTCGCTCGGGGCGTTGCTGAGCCTTCGGAAATACGCATCGATCTTTCGAGGATCGGCGGCGGCGAGTGATAATGCTGCATCTGTGAACAAAGGATGGGGCGAAGCGACCCGAAGGATATCAAGTGGAGGTGGGACCTAAGTCTGACTGGCAAAGCTTAGCGGCGTTCTTACTTTAGAAGGACGCAACATACGAGGTTCCTTTGAGGGGAGGAGCGGAAGGAGTGACAATGAAATTCGGCTCTGACAGCTTCAGCCACGAGGAGTGCTGTTCACAAGGCCACGGTTCCGCATCGACGATCGCGACGATCCAGTCCGCGCTGTCGGCTGATCCAGACATCGACAGCAGCGCCATTACGGTCCGCATGCTTGGTCCGATAGCTTTGCTCGAAGGTTACATCACAGACCTATGTGACCGTGACAAGTCGATTGCGATAGCCGCATCGATTGTCGGGTTCGAGAACGTCCAGGACCGGATGTTGAGCCGCTTTCCGACCCAATAGGCGGGATAGGGCCATGGTCCAGCAGACCCCGGACTGAAGTCCGGGGTCTGGAACCCACCCCTCCCTTGGCTGTTTGATTCCGCAGCGGAACAGACCGCTATCAAGGAGGAAAGCAAAATGAATATCAAAACAGTAGGAATGGTAGTCGCGAGCCTGATGGTGTCGACTTCCGCCTTTGCGCAGTCGTCGACGGTGACGGGAGCGGTTGGAGGTGCCGCAACTGGGGCGATTGTCGGCGGGCCCGTTGGAGCGGCTGTAGGGGGCATTGTAGGCGGCGTCGCCGGCACAGTGCTTGATCCGCCCCCGCAAAAACTCGTCACCTACGTTCAACAAGCTCCCGCTCCTACGGACCGTGTTGTCGTCAAGGAGAAGGTAGTCGTCGGGCAGCCGCTTCCAACGACGGTGATAGTGACGCCCGTGCCGGACGATCCGAAGTATGCCTATGCAATCGTCAACGACGAACGTGTCATCGTCGAGCCTTCGTCTCGGAAGGTCATTCAAGTCATTCAGTGACTTCCAGGCCCTTGCCTGACCGACAGGCGGCGCGAGCCGCCCCTTTCCAAAGATCATGGGGATGCAGGCACCGCAGCGAATTGCGGGTTACATGTCGTGCGTCCCTACAAACCGGAGATTAGCCATGCGAAAAAGCCATCTCACAATGATCCTGGCAGCGCTGTCACTCAGCGTGTCGCCACTTGCAACGCTGCCGGCAGCAGCTCAGAGCAGCAAGACGCAGTCACAAATGGAAATGCAATCGGGTTCCGGTGGGCAGGCGGATGCCCAGTCAAGCTCGCAGACCGTCCAGTCCCAGTCCGGATCCAGTGCATCTGGCACCGACTGTACGCCGGATGCTTCCGGTGCATGTCGGCAGGGTAAGCCACAATCTGCCGAACCGAAGGGTGGTGGAGGCGCCGGTATGCAGAAGAACGCCAAACAGCCATCCAGTGACAATTCGTCGACCGGCGGAACCGGCTCCGAGAAGTCTTCGGCAGAGGCGAAGCCGAATGGCGGCTCGCAAGACGGCGGTTCCACGACCGAGCAGAAGTCCAATGCCAAAACGGGAGCGCCCGATAACGATGGCTCGGTCGCCACGGGGTCGAAAAGCGGCACGCAGGATTCCAAGTCCGGCAACACCATCACGCAGAACAATGGATCGCAGAAGCAATCGAGCGATCAGGGCTCCGCGACAACCAACACCAAGACCAACGTCAACGTGACTGTCGAGCAGAGGACCGAAATTCGTCAGGTGGTGAAAGAGGTTCATGTAGAGCCGGTGAAGGAGGTCGACTTCACCGTCTCCGTCGGGACCAGGATTCCCAAACGGGTTCACCTTGTCCGGCTGCCGCCGCGGATCGTGAAGATCGTCCCCGCGTATGAAGGCTACCGGTTCTTCATCCTTGCGGATGGCAGGATCGTTATCGTCGATCCCCATGTTCTTACCATTGTCTACATCATCGAAGCGTGACGGGAACATCCGGCGGTGCCTTGTTGCACCGTCGGGTGCCCCCTTTGGAGTATTTCATGATTTATAACGAAGGAAAACCTTCTGGAATCGGTTTTGTGTCGATCGCCATTCTGATCGCGATCGCTGCTAGAGCGGGATTGTTTTAGGCGGAGTCGGGAAGTGGATTCCCTTTCTGGTGCAAATCAGATTCACCATTCTGGCCGGTGAAGGAGGCCGGCCTGGATGGCGAGACCTTTTTCAGATGATCTTCGTGAGCGAGTTGTTTGCGCGGTGACGCGCGAAGGGCTGTCGTGCCGCGCCGCGGCAAAGCGTTTCGGCATTGGCGTCAGCACGGCGATCGACTGGGTGCGGCGGTTGCGCGAGACAGGCAGCCCAGCCTCCGGCCAGATGGGCGGGCACAAACGACGGACGATTTGCGGGGAACAGCGGGTCTGGCTGATCGAGCGCTGCCGCGCGCAGGCTTTCACCTTGCGTGGGCTGGTTGCAGAACTGGCGGAGCGAGGCCTAAAAGTCGACTACAGCGCCGTCCGGACCTTCGTGCATGAGGAGGGGCTGAGTTATAAAAAAAGACGTTGGTCGCCAGCGAACGCGAGCGGCCCGATGTCGTCGCGCGACGAACGCGCTGGCTGAAGCATCGCCATCGCATCGATCCTGCCCGTCTCGTCTTCATCGACGAAACCTGGACGAAGACGAATATGGCCCCGCTCAGAGGCTGGGCACCGCGCGGCGAACGACTGCTCGGTCGGGCCCCCTTCGGTCACTGGAACACCATGACCTTTGTCGCCGCCTTGCGCGTCGACCGTGTCAGCGCCCCATGGATCATCGACGGCCCGATCAATGGGGAAAGCTTCCTGATCTATGTCGAAAAGGTGCTGGTGCCCGAGCTCAGGCCCGGCGACATCGTGGTGATGGACAATCTCGGCTCACACAAAGCTGGAGCGATCCGGGCAGCCATCCGCAAAGCCGGCGCCCGACTGTTCTTCCTGCCGCAGTATTCTCCCGATCTCAATCCCATCGAAATGCTCTTCGCCAAGATCAAGCACAGGCTCCGCCAGGCGCAGGCCAGAACCAGAAACGCCGTCTCCGACGCACTCGCAATCATCCTCCAAACAGTCACCCCGCAGGAGTGTCAAAACTACTTCAGCGAGGCTGGATATGAACGGACTTAAAACAATCCCGCTCTATTGTCTGCAGTCTGATATTTACGACTGGTCACGCGACATCCACGCGAGTCTGGGTCCCCCAAAATTTGGCAAGCTCTTGATGGCGAGTCGCAATCTCGCGACCACACTGGCGGGGGCGATCGAAACCGGACGCCAAGCGTGACATGTGCTGCCGCGCCAACCGTACGTTACGGAAGGGAGACGACTTTCCAAAATCCGTATTCACAACAGCGAGTTGGCATCAGCAGGGAAGATGCTAGATAGCCAGCTTCCGCACGGTCTCTATGAGGTGGCCCGAATTTGTCGGCTTCCCAGGTTGATCGCGTCGCAGAGGACTGGATTTGACGCCAGTTCATGGCCGGAAAATGCAGTCGTAAGCACGAACGGGACGTTCAATCGTTGTAGTTCCAGAGCGACGGCGGTCGTCGGGAAATCGTGCTTCACTTCAAAGGCCGATGACTGCGGCTGCTCGCGGTATGACGAAAGATATGAGCTGTCGTAGCTCGGGAATATCCCATTGCCCGTTTCCAAGCCCGAAGAAATTCTGTGAGAGGATGTCCTCCCGATCGACTTCGAAGGCGTTGATGAACGCGTTGTTCGCTGTGGTGACGCAATAGTGCTGATCTAGGACGACAACCGGCTGGGTCATGGTGTCCACCACACTCTGAGCTTGCACAGGCCCAGTTTTCATCAGGCGATACAAATCTTCCAGCAGCATCGGCGCCACCCCGGTCCCACCACTCGCCAAAATAGGGCGGCCGAACAGAAGCCGCCCTGCCGAGATCCCGTATCAAGGATAGTCGCGATCAAAATAGGCCGCTTCACAAGCTTGGCAATGTCTTGCTCCGACGCGCAGCTGCCACTCGTGGCGGGAGCATGACGCGGCAGCGAAAGCAGAAAACCGAAGGCGCGCTGCGTATCAAGCAAAGCTGACGCAATCACTGAAGAAGAAAGAGAAGTCCAAACGGACTGAACAGAACGCCGACGAACTCATGACCGGGTTGAGCGGATGGGAAGAGTTCGGTAGCGACGGTCTCCTGCGCTGAAATGCCGTGGCGGTCGGTAGCGCTCCCAGTGGGCCTCGGTCAAAGCTGCCGACCCTGTTCCTCCGCTTGCATCCGCGCCACCCGGAGGCGTTCCGTCTTCGCCGCACGATGTCGCCGCTCTGCGTCAGTCACTTCTCTTGCCGTTTGACTGGTGCGCTCGAAATCAAGTTCCCTCTTGGCGGCATTACGTGAATCCCTTGCCGGGACATTGTCGTTCATCATATGAAATTCCTCCCTCCCTTAAAACGCGCGAGAGGACGGATGGATGCGGTACGATAGCGTACAGGCGTCCGGCGCAAGGTCTGCGCGAGTACTCAGATCCCATGTAATGGTGACGCGGGGCAGTTCATTTGAAACGCTTCAGCCTACAACAACTATGAAACATTCTCCCAGCGCTGCGGGCTTGTTCGTGGCCTGCGTCAACCATCGCGAAATCGTTCGAGCATTGCCCTTAGCTGCGAGTTTTGCTGACGAAGGTGGTTTGCCAAAAGCCATTTTAGACGTCGATTTTCTTCTTCAAGAATGAAGAGATCGTTTTGATCGCTGCTTTGCGACGGATGGTCGTCTCGAGATGATCCGCTCTCGGCGCGCCTCTGGTTCCTGGGGGTTTTCTTGCGCAGGATCGCTCCCTCGGAGTGCTGGCGGCCAACGGTTTGTTGCGCATTTGAGGGAGGCACCCGTTCGGCCTTTTCAGTTGGACCGATGGTCGCGGCAGATAGCTCTTCAGTCGTCGCACCGGTCGCAATCTCCAGCGACTGTTTTTCCTTGACGCTAATTATCTCTGGCCCATCAATGGGCGTAAACAGATGTGGCGCATCAGCCGCCGCCTCCTTCAGCATCGCCTTGAAATCAGTTGTTCCCCAAACCGCATTCTGTGTGGCGTTCGTGCGCCGGCGACCGGACTTGATCTCGACGACGAATGGTCGAACTGGTTTCTTCATAAAAACGGATCTCTACGGCTACGAGTTTGACTCACGATTGGTTGAAGCGATCGAGCATCGCTCTAAGCTCGGCATTCTGTTTATGCAGCTTCTGGGACAACTGGCGCCGCAAGTCCATGATTTCTTGGTCCAGCTCCGCCATTTCCTGGACGAAGCTCCGGTTTCTTGTTGGCGTTTGCGGCTGTTCACCCTCACTGATTGGAACAGCGCCTTTGACGGTTTCTCGCGATCTGAGGGTCTTCGCCTTGTGGCCTTGCCGAATGCGTGCTCGTTGCGCTGGCTGTGCCGCTGCGCGATCGGTGGTCGGCAGCTTGCTCACGGCCCATTGCTCCGCAGCTTGCCCTGTCACGATCTGCTCAGACGGCGGGATCGCTTTCCGACCAGAATCCTCGCGAACGCCGCCATGCGCCATCTCCCCGGCGGGGGGACTGACGCGGTCTATGCGACCAGGCTCGGGGATATCGTCGGACGCTTTCGCCGCGTGGACCGCGTCAGCTGGAACAGGTTCCCGATCGGCCGTGCCGTCATCCGCGTTATCCTCCCGAAGGTCGTCGGCCCTCTTTTTGCGGGACGTCAACTCAGCAAGGAATTTCCAGGGTGACTTCATAGCGCTCTTACCTCCGGCAAGCGTCACCGAATGTGGGGACGCGGTGTCTCGGGGCTCGCGACAAGAACCCGATGATATCCTTCAATGGGAATGCCGCAGGTAAACCGATCTCTGACCGATCTTTTATCGATCCAGCCCAAGTCGTTTACGCAGATCTGCGTTCTCCGCCCGCAACTTCTCTGCCAACAACTTGCGCAGCCGTTGATTTTCTTCCTCGAGCTGAATGAGATCGGCGATCTCATCACGAACCGGACTAGAAGCAAACTGCTTTGCCGATAGCTCAGTCGATTTCACCGTTTTGGGAGCTTTCGCGGCCGTTTTCGCCTTGATTTTGCTGGCTGGATGCGCCTCTGCGGAAGATATTGATGCGCCGTCAAGCTGTTTGCTACGCCTTCCGCGCTTGCCCTTGACGGGCGCTGCAGCAACAACCGGGGCCGAGTCCGCTCCGGCAGTGGCCGTCCGAGGCCGACGTGGCGCTCGCTGCTTCTTCAAGGTCGGCGTCTCAACCGGTCCGCTCACCTGCTCATCCTCAGCCGGGCTTGCGTTATTTTCATCGGCCATTGTGTATCTCCCTCTGTGGTCAGCATTTCTTTTCGGACGTGCAGCGGAAGGAGTCAATAAGCGCGCCGATCCCGCTCTCCGGACACACGCGTATCTTGCGACTGAGAGGTCGCTTGTCGGCGGAAATTGTGGAAAAGGCGGCGAAACGGGACCAGGCAACGCAACGCTGAGTGACAAGGCTGGAATCTCAAGACATCAATCTAGCGGCAACAGGAGCTGAACTATGACGACCACAAACGAAATCGCCGACAAAATCGCTGCCGAACATGGCCTGACGAAGGCGCAAGGCAAAGCCGTTGTCGAAGGAGTATTTGCAGCTATTACGGCAGCGGCTCTCTCGGGTGCGGAAAGTTCGATCCCGGGATTTGGGAAGTTCAAGGTTAAGGCAACGCCTGAAAGAGAAGCGCGTAACCCGGCCACCGGTGCGGCCATCAAGGTTGCGGCCGCAAAAAAACTCGCTTTCGCCCCTGCCAAGGCGCTCAAGGATTCCCTCAATAAATAAACGAGGTGCGGTGGCCGCTCGCATGGGCTTAAACAAAGCAACAGCACCGTAATCGGGGTTTACCGGCTGGCAGAGTTGTCGCGGCCTTTGCCGTTACGAAAAGTTCGAGATGACCTAGGAGATCGGATGTGGAAGTCTGATCATTCCCAGTGACAGGAGGGCTCGCTACTCGATACATGCGAACCCTCCGACCTCGACGGTCACCGGAGTTTTCCGTGCAAGGTCCAGTGCTAAAATAACGGAACAATCTCGCCATGGTATCCGACTGAAGTCCCAAATCGCCGATACCTGCGACTATCGCCTTGTAGGCAGCTCAACGCCGCGCTGTTTGTTCTGGTCGGGCCTCGGAGCGATGAAACGGAACGACATTGCACGTAGCTCGTTACGAAGGAATGGTGTCCCCGCCCGAGCAAAGACGCTCCTCGCCCCTTCATTTCCACCGACGAGCGGCTGCGCGTCCCGATGGTCGGCCCATGACTTTGATGACTGATCATATAACCGCTTCTTGTGGACTTTTTCCGAGGTAGTGCCATGTCTGTCGGGTATCAGTCCCACAAGAAGCAGATGCCCCGGTTAAGCCGACGCCCCTATTCCCTTGCGACACAGTTCTTTGTTACCGGAGGTGTGGTCTCGATCGTGACAATGTTTGTCATCGGGACCATTCTGACGCACGTCATCGAAGCAGCTGTCATCCGACACACGGGTGCGACGACGGCACTCTTTGTGGATAGTGTCGTCGCTCCCATCCTTCCCGACATGCAGACGGAAAGGGTCCTGGACGAAGGCAGCGCACAAGCCCTAGATGAAGCGCTTATGCAGGGAGCACTTGGAAAGCGTCTCGTTTCGTTCAAGTTGTGGCGCGGCGATGGAACGGTACTCTATTCAAATGACAAAAATCTCGTGGGGCGGCGCTTCCCGGTCAACGAAAAACTGGGCCAAGCCTTCGAGGGAGCGCTTGTCGCGCATTACGAGGTCGCGGAAGATCCGGAAAGCCAGGAGGAACGAAGGCTTGGAAAGCCGCTCATGGAAATTTACAACCCAGTCCTGCAGCCCTGGTCTGGGCAGCCGGTCGCAGTGCTTGAATTCTACGAGACCGCTGAAGGTCTCAGCGACAGTCTCCTCAGTGCTCGCGTCTCGACGTGGGCTTCGGTAGCTGGGCTCACAGCAGTTTTTTTCCTCGCTTTGTCAGCCATCGTATTCCGGGGCAGCAATCTGATTGAGAAACAGCGGACGGAGCTCAGGAGCAAGATCTCGGAATTGTCGGCGCTGCTTTCGGAAAACCAGGCACTCCAGCGGCGCCTTAAACGCGCATCGCAGCGCGCTGCAGAGCTTAATGAACGGTATCTTCGCAGCGTCGGGGCAGACTTGCATGACGGCCCTGCGCAACATATCGCTTACGCTTCAATGAGGCTCGACAGCGAACTGCTGACACATCCCCGAACGAGCACGGAAACGCGCGAAAAGGAACTGTCCTGGATACGATCGAGCCTTGCGGAAGCGATGGCGGAAATCCGCGCCATCTGTCGTGGCCTGGTGCTTCCACAAATCGAAAACGCCTCGTACAGTGAAATCCTCAAGCGCGTCGTCGATGCCCATGCCACCAGGACATCGAGTACGGTCCAGGTGAACGTCGAAGACGATGGATCAAGTCTTGCGGCGGCAATAAAGATATGTGTTTACCGCTTCACGCAGGAAGCGCTCAACAACGCCTATCGCCATGGGGGCGGAGTGCGTCAGTCTGTGACTGCCAGGCTGTGTGAGGGAATGGTTCATATCGAGGTCCGCGATCAAGGGGAGGGTTTCGATCAGGACACGGTCAGGCCCACCAGCATAGGTCTCGCTGGATTACGAGAACGCATAGACAGCCTCGGGGGCGTTTTCGAAATAAATACGGGCCACGGCGGGACGACCGTGTCCATGTCGCTTCAGGCAACTGATGTGGAGCAACTATGAATGCGATTACCGTCGGCGTCATCGACGATCACCCGCTTTTTCGCGAAGGTGTCGTGCGCAGCCTCTCGGAAGTTGAGGGCTTCATCATCATCGGCGAGGGTTCGACCGCGCAGGACGCCGCTAAGTTGGCGCTTTCTGATCGTCCCGACATTCTTCTGGTGGACGTTTCGATGCCCGGGGGCGGCCTCAACGCAATCAGCGAGATTCTCGCTCTTAGCCCATCTACCCGCATCATTATGCTAACCGCCGATGAGGAAGTCGACACACTCGCGTCAGCGCTGCAGCGTGGCGCTGTCGGTTATGTTTTGAAGGGAGTCGGGTCGCGAGGATTGGCCGACGCCATCCGGAAGGTATACTCAGGGTCCAAGGTTGTCTCCCCTTCCATGTCTGCCAAGGTTCATGAAAACACGCTCGAGGGGGCGTTGCAGGGTAAACTGACACCGCGTGAACGGGAGGTTATGGATCTTGTGGCCGAAGGACTGTCAAACAAGCATATTGCCCGGCGCCTCGATCTTCAGGAAAAGACCGTGAAGCATCACCTGACTCAAATTTTTCTGAAACTGGATGTAACCAACAGGACGGAAGCGGCAATCAGGTGGAGCAAGCGAGCCTAGCGCAAATATCTGCTGAGACGGCTGGCATCCGCTTTTGTGGCTAGCCGATCGTTTATTGTTCGCCCCTTTTGATCCTTTATCGTGTAGCGGCCGTTGACGATGGACTCGGTTATGCCATTGCGGTGCCGCACGCGTATCGATCCGTCAGCACTTCTGGTCGCCTCGGCTACCGAACGAGATGAAGTGGTCGAGGCATCATCAGGCTGGGCGGAGGTCGTCGCAGCAGACCCGGCCGATCCGCCATTTCCCTGGCCGTTGCCGTTATTTCCGTTCCCATTCCCATTCCCATTGCCATTGCCATTCCCGTTGCTACTCCCGTTCCCGTTCCCGTTCCCGTTCCCGTTCCCGTTCCCGTTCCCGTTCCCGTTGCCGTTCCCGCCACCATTGCCATTGCCATTCCCATTCCCATTTCCGCTATTGGCAAGAGCATCGAGCAGGCCAACAGGAAAGAGCGCGGCAGCGAAAGTGCCGACAACGATCGTTTTCACGAGGTTTCGCTTTGAGAGGTCCATTGCTCGAATCCTAATTCTGGCAGGTCACAATTGTACAGCAGGCGGCTTGAGATCTCCATGCACATTGAAGCTGGTTCGCCGGGCCGACGGCATAAAGCCTCGACTTCAGATCGGCTGCTGATATGACGTTTGTGGCTCATCGACGATTCATTGACCCTCGATTGAACGGAGCATCGATGCCTCGGATCAACACAGACAGCACGGCTGAGATAGACGAAGAGATTGGCGACAGACTTCTGAACATTCGACTGGCGCGTGGCATCTCTCAAGCAGAGCTTGGGGACAGTCTTGGCGTTTCGTTTCAACAGATCCAGAAATACGAGCGTGGCAGTAACCGCATGTCGGCGTCCGTTCTGGTCCTGATCTGCAAGGAGCTGAAAGTCAGTCCAATGACCCTGCTCGGTCAGTTCTTCGAGAACGATGATGGAGCCGGCGATGCCGACATTCTTCGACGGCTGATTGAAGCCGAGGATCGGCTCAGGCAGATACGCGGGCTTTGCAGCAAAGCGTCGGGAACCGAAGCTTGACATAAAGGCCCAGCGTGGCATTTCCGCTGTCACTGCAGGTTTCCTGAGTATTTATCCCGTGCCTTGTCTGGACGAGGGTGCGAGCGGATCTTGCGCCGCCACATTGCTGCCAGCCTCAGACCTTCCACGATCTTTTGGGCATTTGGTGGCCCCTTGGCTTCATCGGCCGCCGTTTGGTTCGCAATACTGTGAGAGTCGCCGGCCAGCTGAATGACACCGATCTCAAATCTGTTGACTAGTTCCCTGGCAAGCTCTCGCCCTGTCAGTTGGTCGGCCGGAGACACATCCAGAATGGCAATGTCAGTCTCCGGCGCCAACTCCAACGCCTCTGTGGCATTCCTTGCGATGCCGGCAATCTCGAATCCTTCTGCCAGCGCGACGTCTTCGACCAATTGCGCGAGAGCTGGTTCATTTTCCACAATGAGGACACGCATGGCAGCTCCTAGTGAAAGGTTTGCGTTGTAAGCTTGGGTTTCGGCCCCAGGCCATCCAGCGTTGCAACCAGCTTCTCAAGCTCCGTCAGCAGGTGCTGGAACTCACCGTCACTCATTGAAGCAATCTCGTGGGTTGACGCGGATACGATGGCGACCAGATTGTCTAGCCAAAAGCACTTGCCGGGCTTGACCTTCCACAGCACATCTTCTCGCAAGGCATCCAGTTCGCAAACTACCCGCGACATAAGCACCTTCCGCTGCTCCCGATCAAGCAATGGCAATGCCAGGCGTGCCTCTTGAAGCTGAACGATCATCTCTAACGACATCCGACTTCCTCGTGATCAACCTCATACACTCAATCACAAGTCACAGGCTTCCGACACGGACTTAGGTCTTAGGTGCAGCAAATGGACACTCGTTGGTCCGGACTGGATGTGCGATCTTCTCGCAGAAAGGCCGGCTCGCGATGGTCTTGGAGCCGGCCTCTCGAATGCACAAATCTCGCAAAGGAGACAAGCCGTATTCCCGCAACCGATGAAGGTTCAGAACGTTCGCTGCAAACGCAGGAAACCAAGCACCTGGCCGTCTGCGTCATCAACATCGTAGTACTGAACAGACAGCTTGGTGGCGAGGTTTGTCGCGATCTTGTAGTCTGTCGTGAGACCGGCTTTCCAAGCGTTGGCACCGCCGAATGACCCGCTGCTGTCCATCTCTGTCTTCCTGAAATACTGATAGCCGGGTGTCAGTGAAAGCTTGTCCGTTACCTTGACCGCGTACTGTGCACCAACGGTCCATGCGGACTCTTCGTAGTAGTAATTGGCTCCGCTTGCCCATACGCCATATATGCCAATCTCTCCTGGGCCGATATCGGCATAGGCGAAGGCTCTGATCGCAGCCTCTTGCGTGTCCGTATCGTAGCCGGCCAGCAGATAGCCGCTGACGGGGCCGGATTCTGCAAAGAGCTGGGCCGTCACCCCGAGGTTGTTCGGCCCCTCGCCTGGCTTCGTGTCATATCGCTCTTCCAGCTCATCGAGCGATATCCCTGCACTGACGCCGATGCCAGTGAAGAGGTAACGCAGCGAGTTGTGGATCGTACTGTTGGAGGAAACCACATCTGTATCACCGGAGGGACTGTCGTCCCAGAAGGAATATTGCATTCCCGCCCGTAGGCCTGCGATGTCGATGAAGCCTTCCTGGAGAAGGGTAACATTCGACGTGGCATTCTCGGCATTGGCTCTCAGCGTGATGACACCGGTCAGCGGGCCGAATTCCGTGTCGCTCTTTGCTGAAAATGTCGTCTGAGCGCGGGTCCAGAGCGAGTAGTCGGATGTCCCCGATCGATTGCGACCGAACCGGGCCTCGGTTCGAATATAGCCCCCAACGGAAAGGCAGGTCTCGGTTCCCGGGATGTAGAAATATCCGGTTCCAAAGGCGTCGCAGACCCGGACGTATTCGACGCCCTCTGGTTCGGCTGCCAATATCGCATCGGCAGCCACCGCGCCGCTGGCCGTTCCCAGCAACGCGCTGATCCCCATTATCAATAGTGCTGATTTCATTCTTGTTATCCAACTGGTTCGAGAGGGCACGAGTTCTCGTGGCCGGAAGCCGGCGACGCGTGCCTGTTTTGTGAAGATTCGGGAGTGCCCGGTCGCGAAGCGGTATGCCCTGTCCGTCGCCTTCCTCCAAGGCGAACGCGTTCTGTCAGTACCAGTCGTGGCCTTTGATCGGCATGTTCCCCAAGCGACGGGAATTGTCTGTTACGGAACGAGGCCGCTTACCAATTCGATTTTACGAGCATTTATAAGGAAACTGAATGAGCGTTACGCGCGGGCCCCGTGGGGATCGACACGCGCATCACGATGACCGGGAGTGTCATCGGATCCTGCTTGGCCCGCCGATTGATAGGCAGCAGGCATGAATCCTTGCAATTCGATATTGGACCATCCTTCGCCGCCCGAAGGACCATGCTGGAGGGAACAACACCAACAGCGAGATTTCACTCATGGGAAAAACCAGCCGCCTTCTTGCGCTGTCGTCAGCTTTCGCCCTCTCCGCTCTTGCCGGTCCACTGCGCGCCGAGACACTGGTAGTCAACAGCTACGGCGGGCCTTACGAGGACATCATCCGCAAGGCGATCATTGAACCTTTCGAGGCAAAGACCGGGATCACGGTGGTCTACGATGCGGTAGGCTCCGCTTCCCAAGATTATGCCAAGATCAAGGCGACGAAAGGCCACCCTGGTTTCGACGTCGTGGTGATGACGGCATCGCAATCCCTCCAGGGCTGTCAGGATGGTGTCCTTGCAAAGCTCGACACCGAGACCATTCCAAACCTCACGCATCTGTCGCCACGGATTTCAGCCACGGCGGGACCATGCGGTGCCGTGCACGAAGTTCAGTACATGTCGCTTCTCTATCGAAAGGACAAAATGCCGGCAGCACCAGTCTCATGGTCAGCACTGGCGTCTCCCGAGCTCAAGGGCAAGATCGTGCTTCCGAACTTCCAAAACATCATGGCGCTGTACCTGGTGGAAGTTTTCTCGGTGATGAATGGCGGCGATCTCGTCGACAATCTCGATCCCGGCTTCAAGGCAATGTCCGGGGTTGCCAAGCAGTCGATAGGCTTCGAGCAGAGCTCGGCCATCCTCGAGAGTTACATCAAGGATGGAACCGTCTGGGCCATGCCGTTCTGGAATGGCCGCGCGCAACTGCTCGTCGATAGTGGTCTCCCGGTCGACTACGTGAAACCGAAGGAGGGCACGATCCCCCTCGTCGCGACGCTGAACATCCCAGCCGGGGCGGACCACAAGGAAGCGGCCGAAAAGTTCATCGATTTTTTCCTCGAGAAGACGAGCCAGGAAGCGTGGGTGCGCGGATACAAGGTGGGCAGTGCTCGCACAGACATAGATGTCCCCGCGGACATCAGGGCCCGCCAGATCACATCGGAGGCCGATCTCGCATCCCTGATGTTGCCTGACCTGTCGGTCGTCACGAAGCGTCTGCCCAAGTGGGCAGATCAGTGGGAGCGCGATGTCGTCGCGCATGCGGACTGAGGGGGGAACATGAGCACCGTTTCATTGGATCTTTCTCTTTCGCCGACGGCCCACCGCAGAAATTTCACGGCAATCCTCGGCTTGTCGCCGGCGATGTGCCTGCTGGTCATCTTCTTTGCGCTGCCGATGGGAATGATGATCGCAATCAGTTTCCACGACACGGAGACTGGTGGCGTTGGGCTGCACAACTACGCACGATTTCTGACCGACGGACTGTCGTTGCGAGGCTTCTGGCGAACGGCCCTGATGTCTGGCTTGGTCGCGCTGTCGGCGACTTTGCTTGCATATCCGGTGGCCTATTATCTGGCACGCTCCACAAGTCGGTGGCGTTCGATGATCTTCGCCCTGGCGCTTGCCCCGGAGCTCGCCGGCGTCGTGCTCAGGACCTACGGATGGCTCATCATTCTCGAGGATCGGGGGTTTATCAACGATACGCTCATCCAGCTCGGATTGATTTCGTCGCCATTGCCGCTGTCGAAGAACCTGTTCGCCGTCGTCGTCGGTCTGACTCACGTCGTGCTGCCCTTCGCCATCCTGTCCCTCACAACAAGCATCCAGGGTATCGATGACAATCTCGAGCGTGCCGCGCAGATGCTTGGGGCGCCTCGGCATGCCGTGCTGCGCTACATCCTGCTCCCGCTATCGGTGCCAGGTCTCGTCAGCTCGTTTCTCTTGTCTTTCACCATGGCGGCAAGCGCCTACGCCACTCCTGCCTTGCTCGGCGGTGCAGGCTTCAAGGTCCTTGCAACAATGATCTCGGAGCAGGTGCTGTTCTATATCGACTGGCCATTCGCGGCCGTCATGGCGAATGCGCTCCTGATCCTCATGCTTGGCATCTCCTACGCGGGCATTCGTTTCGAGGCGGCCCAACGCGCCAGGCGCAATGGGCAAACGGGAGCGCAGCCATGAACAGATTGATCTCTGCATCCTATTGGGTCGCCCTGGCTACGGTGCTAGCGTTCATAACACTGCCACTGCTTGTGGTCGTTGCCGCATCTCTCAGTCCGACAGCCGACATAACCTTCCTGCCATGGGAATGGACCGCCAAGTGGTATGGCGAGATTGTCGCTCAGCGCTGGCTGCAGCCATTCTGGCTGAGCGTCAGAATTGCCCTTGCGGTTTCGGCCATCAGCGGCGTTATCGGCATGCTTGCCGCCTATTTCGTTGTTTATGAGAAGATACCAGGCAGCGATGCGTTGATGGCGGCGATCCTCTCGCCGCTGTCAGTCCCGCAGATCGTCAAGGGCGTGGCGATCGTGCTCTTCATCTCGATGATCGGCCTGCAATCGGTGCTGGGCACACAAGCGCTGATCGCTGCCCACTCGGTCCTGGCGCTGCCCTTCGTCGTTCGCATGGTTGCAACGTCGATTGCCAATTTCGACGGCAATCTCTATCGCGCCGGCCAGATCCTCGGCGCGAACCGATGGCAATGCGCCCGTTTCATCCTGCTGCCGGCAGTGAAACCTGGCCTCCTGTCCGGCATGACGTTCGCCTTCATCATCTCGTTCAACAATATCCCGCTCTCCGTCTTTCTGGTGAGACCAGTCGATACGACCCTTCCGATTACGGTCATCAACTATCTCGAGTACAGCCTGGATCCCGTCATGGCGGCGGTGAACGTCGCATCGATGGCCTTCATTCTGGCCGTGATCCTCACATTCGAAAAACTAGGTGGTTTTTCCGCCCAACTGCATGGTGGCAGCAAATGACCAATTTCGACGTGGAACTACTCTCCGTCAGCAAATCCTTCGGCCCTGTCTCAGTCGTCAAGGATATCGATCTGCAAATTCCCAAGGGTGAGTTTGTCAGCATCCTTGGACCTTCCGGATGCGGAAAGACGACGACGCTCAATATGATGGCGGGTTTCAACCGGCCATCCCACGGCGACATCAGGATCCGCGGGCGAAGCCAGGTGCATGTCCCGCCTGAAAGACGAGACCTCGGACTCGTGTTTCAAAACTACGCCCTCTTCCCGCACATGACGGTGGCGGAGAACGTTGCCTTTGGCCTCAAGATGAAAGGCATGGCGAAAGCCGATTTTGCGCCGATCGTGACGTCCGCCCTGCAAAGCGTTCATCTAGAGGCGCTTGCGGACCGTTACCCCAAGGCGCTTTCCGGCGGTCAGCAGCAACGTGTTGCGCTGGCTCGCGCTCTGGCGCCAAGGCCTTCCGTTCTGCTGTTGGACGAACCGTTGTCGAACCTCGATCTCAAGCTGCGTGAGGCAATGCGCGCTGAGCTCAAGGATATCCAGCAGCAGCTCGGCATGACCTTTGTCTATGTTACCCATGACCAGGAGGAGGCGATGGCTATGTCTGATCGTATCGTCGTCATGTGGAAGGGTGCCATCGCCCAGCAAGGCGACCCGGCAAGGATTTACCACGATCCGGCATCGACATTCGTTGCTGATTTCATCGGCAAGTCGAACATCCTGCAAATCGAGAAATCGACTAGATGCAGCGCCTGGTCGGAGGTCGTGGTTGCTGGCGGTAGTGTCACTTTGCGTGCCGCTCGAGAATGCGACGGCGACATTGCGCGCTACTGTGTTGTCCGACCGGAGGACATCCTGCTGCTGTCGGGGGACGCTTCGGCTCCCGCAGGGTCAAATGTGATATCCGGCACCTTGAGACGGATCGTCAATCTCGGGGCCTCGTTGGAGGCTCACGTCGCGGTTGGTCCAAGCTCGGTTCTAACGGTCCTGGTCGGTTCGGCGAATGCGGACGCGCTGCCGAGCGTTGGCGACGTCGCAAGCTTTGCCATTGCACCACAATCAGTGAAGCTCCTTTCCGACTAAACGGGGATCGATAGGGCGCGCCTATCAATGTCGCTGAATTGATATTGGAGTCGTCCAGCCCTGCCCAGCTACCGTGATCATGACCTCGAGGACGAGGTCATGACAGGAGATTGAAAATGCTTATGAAAGAACGGCTTAAGGCCATCCAGCATGCGAGCAATGTTTGCGCGGACATTGAAGGGTTTGACTTCGATCAGTACGACAGCCGGGACATCGACGATATCCGAAAGTACTGGCTCCAGTACGGCGTCATCCGCTTCAAACAGACCCACATTACCGACGAGCAGCAGGTCAAGTTCTCCCGCCATTTCGGAGAGTTTGTCATTCACCCGAAACAACTTCAGGAGGGTGGCCATCCCTTGCATCCCGAGATCCTCGTGATCAGCAATGCGATGAAGGACGGCAAGCCAAGCGGTGCGATGGGCAACAGCGAGGCCACCTGGCACACCGACACCTGGTTCTACGAAAAGCCGCCGGCCGGCGCGATTCTGCGCGCCGTGAAGATCCCGCCATCCGGTGGCGACACATATTTCCTGTCGACCTACATAGCCTATGAAACGCTTCCCGCGGTATTGAAAACCGCCGTCGAGGGACGACAGATCTTCTTCCAGAATGTCTATGACAAGACCGGAAAGTTGCGCCTCGGCAAGACCGCGCCGAAGAGCCAGGACTTCCGCGAATGGAGCGGGATCGTACATCCGCTCGTTCGCAGTCATGGCGAGACGGGCCGCAAGGCGCTCTATCTTGGCGGCACCATTGAGGGCGCCTGGATCGTCGGAATGAGCCGAGACGAGAGCGATGCGCTTCTGTCCGAGCTGTGGGATCACACCACCAACACCAAGCATGTCTTCGTGCAGCAGTGGGACGAAGGCGATATCATGATGTGGGACAATCGTTGCACCATGCACCGGCGCGACTCCTTCGACCCGGCTTACGTGCGCATCATGCATCGAACGACAACATCGGGCGAACGGCCGGTCTGAAGCACAAACCAATGAAGAGCTATCTGATGACAACGTCCTACCACGTGATGGAGCGCCATCCACCCCTGCATCCAGATCTTGTCGAACGCCTGTCATCGGTAGAAACGGCGACCATCGGCCATGTCGAGCATCTTGGATTTGTCGGAAACAATATCCTTCCGCTTTTCCCCGCTCGCGTGGCCGGGGTCGCCGTGACCGTTGCGGCGCCCAGTCGCGACGGCGTGATTATCTACAAGGCGATTGATCAATTGATGTCCGGCGACGTGCTGGTGATTTCTCGCGTCGATGGTGATGACATCGCCTGCGTCGGGGGTGGCGTCGCCACTGCGGCCAAGGCGAAGGGGGCGGCGGGCATCGTGATCGACGGTCCCTGTACCGATGTCCATGAGATCGTGGGCATCGGCCTGCCAGTCTGGTGCCGCGGCGTTTCCGCCACAACAACGAACCGACAGTTTTGCATTGGCGGCTCGCTGAATGTTCCCATCGCCTGCGGTCGTGCTGCCGTTCTGCCTGGATATGCCGTGCTTGCCGACAGTGAAGGCGTCTTTGTCGCCGAGACGCACCGCATGTCTACCATCGCGGACGCCGCGCGCGTCCGGCAGGATCGTTCAAACGCCGTTCGCCTGCATCTGGCGGCGGGCCGATCCATCTTTGATTTTCGTCAGGAGAGCATGTCTTGAAGGTCTCGCTAATTCAGATGAACTCGCAGCCCGACCGCGAGCAGAACCTTCGCCAGGCGGAGCGCTTGATGGGCGAGGCCATGGCCGGTGCGCCCGACCTCATCATCCTACCCGAGCATTTTGACTGGATGGGTGGCACGCCGGACGACAAACGCCGCGCCGCGGATTTCGTTCCGGGCGGGGACGCTTATCGGATGGTCCAGCGGTTCTCTCGGGACCACGGTGTCTGGGTGCATGCTGGCAGCCTCATGGAGCGAAGCAGGGCCGACGGCACGGTGTACAACACAACGGTCGTTTTCAATTCTCGCGGCGAACATGTCGGGCTCTATCGCAAGATTCATCTCTTCGACATCACGGCGCCCAACGGAGCGGTTTACGCGGAATCCGCGATCGTAACACCGGGTGACGATCTGCTGATCTACGAGCTGAACGGCTACAGGATTGCGTGCGCTATATGCTACGATCTTCGCTTCTCGCGACTCTTCGATCGACTGTCGGATGAACAAGTCGATCTCTTCGTCCTTCCCGCGGCCTTTACCCGGCAGACAGGTCGCGCGCATTGGGAAGTTCTGTGCAGGGCACGAGCGATCGAATATCAGGTCTACTTTCTGGCGTGCGGGCAATGCGGCAGCTACAAGATGCCCAACGGTCCTCGTCGTGAAACATTTGGCAGATCGCTTGTCTGCGATCCATGGGGTACGGTCATCGCGAGGGCCGGGCAATATCCGACAGTCTTGCATGCACATATCAACCCACATCGGCTGAACGAAGTCAGGCGTCTCATTCCGATGTCAGAGCATCGCCGATCTCTGGATGACAAGGCGCTCCACATAAAGTTGGCCCGCCTTTAGGCGCGGCATCACTTGGCCAAAGTTTTATCAAAGCTTCACCCCTCCGTTCCCAGCAAGCCGATAGACTCCTCGGTGAGCAGGAGGAGGATTGGCAAATGCCCGACGTTGCTGTGTGGACGACTGACGATGTGAGATTTCTCAGTCTCGAGGAGATCACCGCTGCAGGGGCGGATCTCACCATGGAGGAATTGCTGGGTGCAACGGACGCGGCCTGGCATGATATCCGCAAAGGAGCCGCATTCGGGGGGAAATCAGTCCTGTCGTTGCCGGAGCAGAGCTTCTGGGAAACCGAAAGCGTTGCGCCTTTCAGACGACAGTTCGAAAGCGAACGGCTCGGTTGGAAGCTCTCCTGCCTCTATAGTGTCAACGATCGCTACGGCGGGGTAAAAGTCATTGGTGCCAATGCTTTCAATCGCAACCTGGGCCTCCCAAGGTCGACTTCGACGATCCTGCTTCTGGAGAAGCGAACCCTGCGTCTCTTGAGCGTGCTAGACGGGACGCTCCTGTCAGCACGCCGTACAGGTAGTTACGCGACAACCGTCATGGGCGAATTCACTCGCGAAACCGACAGGCTATCCGTCTTTCTGTTTGGCACCGGTCCGATTGCCCGGAGCATCATCCAATGCCTCGATTTTCGTTTCAGGGACAGGATCGAGGAGATCGTCATCCGCGGCCGGTCGAACGAAGGTGTCGACCGGATTCTCGAAGAGTTGGCGGATCATGTCGCTGTCCCGCTGAGGCCTGTTTACGACAACACGGCTTTGAGTTCATGCCGGTTCGTCATTACGGCTACCAATGCAAGACAACCGCTGTTCGAGGACCGCGAACTTGATCCGCATGCATTGACACTGCACCTGGGCGGCGACGAGGCGCCGGCGCCTTATCTGCAGCGTGTGCTGCGGACAGGTCTGGTCGTTTGCGATGATGTGGGAACCGTTTCTCGCCGAAACTCGCAGAGCATCGCCTTGCACTTTTCCAGGCAGGGCCTGTCACTTGAGCAGATTGGACGGCTTGTCGGTATCCGCGAGCTCTCGTCACCTGGAAGCTGGGATGCTGCCAAAGATCATCCTACCTGCGTGACATGCGTCGGCCTGCCAATGCTCGACCTTTATGTGGCTCAGGCGTCTTATGAAAAGTACATCAGGTGTACCGAGGTCACTCGGCAACAAGCTCACGGCTCTGGATCTGCCTGAGGGAAGTTCAATGTATCTCACCGAGGTTCTAGCGGAACACATTGCGACCATTGCCGGGCGCAAGCCTCCCCCGGAGGTTCGCGATGTCGTTATGCGCTGTATTCTCGATCTAATCGGTGCTGCGCTCGCCGGACACAGATCGAATGGACCGGCGGCGGCGCGCCAGGCAGCCCCGAAAATATTCGGAAGTGGACGCGCACCGATCTGGCTTGCCGGGCAGACATCCACGTCGGCGGGCGCGATCTTCTGCAATGCGGCTGCAGCCTGCGCTCTCGACATCGACGACGGGCACCGCGCCGCCCGCGGTCATCCAGGTTCCGGTGTGGTGACGACGGCACTTACCCTTGGTGCTGCGAGTGGTTCTGGCGCCGATGACGTCATTGCGGCGATCGTCGCCGGCTATGACGTCGGCGTCCGAGTGGCCGCAGCTCAAAATCCGTCAGGCATTCCAACACGGCAGTCAGGCCGTTGGATATCAATGGCGACGGCGGCGACGGCGGCTGCCCTCTTCAAATTGGAGCCGCCTGCCGTGGCAGAGGCACTCTCGATCGCCGGTGTCCTTGCACCCAACCAACAGGCAAATGGTAGTTCCGGCTATTCGACGCTCACCGGCAACGACGTCAAGGAAGGCATTGCCTGGAGCAGCGCAGCCGGAGTGATGGCAATCGAGCTCGCGCGGTACGGTCATACCGGGCCGCTGGACCTGCTCGACCATTCAGGTTTCTACGATCCTCATCGTATCCTCGCTGGACTGGGGCAGCGATGGGAAATCTCGGAAACCTACTTCAAGCCTTACGCGTGCTGCCGTTATATTCACCCCGCCCTCGACCGCCTGCTGGAATTGGTCGAACGGCATCACGTCAAACCTGGTCATATTGTCTCGATCGACATTCAAACCTTCGGGTGGGCCCTGAGATTGGGAAATCGGCTTGAACCCGAAAACCTGGTGGAGGTCCAATATAGCCTTCCCTATTGCGTCGCGATCGCCATCGTTGATGGCGCCGACGCGCTGTTGCCGATAACCACCGCTTGCCTGCGTCGACCAGATCTGATTGACCTCGCAGCTAAGGTGAGGCTGTCGGTCCACGGTGACGCTGATCACCTCTTCCCCTCCGAGACGCTAGCGCGTGTGGTCATTGAAACCAGAAAGACCACGCTCGTGTCCGACTTGGGTGGTGCCCTCGGGGATCCCAGAATGCCGTTACTTTGGCATGGGCTCGAAGCCAAGTTTCGGCGCCTGACGAGAACCACAATGACGGTTTCCGACCAACAGGCGTGGCTTGATGCCATCCTGACGCTGGCAGCCGGAGACGAGAAGCCCCTCTTTTGCGAACTTGCCAACAACAGGCAAAGCATACCGGTGGTTCAGTCTAGTTGTTAGCGGCGTTTTGACTCTACGGCTGTCAGCGCTTGAAGGGTTTCATTGCTCAGTGCTGGGCAGCAAGGCGTTCTGCTTCAGCCATCGCGGCAGCTTTTGTCTTGAATGGCCCGATGTCGTGTTCCTCGGTGTCGGGCAGCCATTCCGCGAGGAACCACCACCCACCGGGTTTCCAGCTCACAGCGCTGCGGACGGAACCGATGTTCCTTGCATAGTACCAGCCACGGTCGATACCATCCTGTTCCCAAAACATGTTCTTCTCGGTCATGGCATACCCGCTCTTGGTGTTACGAAAGTACTTTATCCGCGTGGTATGACGAACGCAACGGCGCGTCGACCTAGTTGGTCGGGTGCCCGGCAACGGAGATGGGCCAATAGCTGAACGGAGCTTCGCCGTTTCGGTGCGGCCAACACACTGCTTAGATCTAGTTGGCGCAACCCGTCTGTGAACAATCAGATAAGTGCGAAGATCCTATTCTAGCACCATTGAATACGACGACCCGCCCTCGGATGAGTACGTGCCGAACTCGCGCCAGATTGTGGTTCTCGACAATGGCAAGGTCGGCTCGCTTCCCGTTTTCTAACCGCCCTCGATCGCCTGCGAGTTCTGGAAAGACTCGCGCAACATTGCCCGTTGCGAGCGCGATTGCCTGCGGGAGTACCAGCATTCGCCGTTTCACGATGCGTTGGATCGCATCCAGGATGCTGTCCCAGTCACCGCCGGCGAAGTCTGTCGAGAGCGTGTCAACAAGTCCTTCCTCGATCAGGCGATCGAAGTTTGTCGGGTCGTTGCGCCAACGCGTCGAAATGCAGTCCAGTGTCGAGACATCGATGAATGTGCCGTGCTCGCGCAGTTGACGGGCATAAGAAGCGCACTCCTCTGGTTCGAATGACGGGTGGTTGGCATGCGCGGCCACCATCCGTGCTCTGGGATAGGTTTCGGCCAACCGTATCAGGGTCTGAGCAGTCGGCAGCGCATGATGAAATATCCCAGGCAAGTCATATCGCTCGCTGGCTGCGGCAATTTCCTCCAAACCTTGCAAGGACAACTTGACGGGCGGCATGACCGTCCTCTTAATCAGGTGCATGATCTCTTCTGGGCGGATGCTTGCCGCCAGTCCACAATCGGCCAGCAAAGCGGGTATGTCGTCGGGTCTAGCCCCCTCTCCGGTCAATGATCTTCCGAGGATGGCTTCTTTCAGCGCGCGAGCATATTTCGGTGGGAGATTGGTACCGGTCGCTGCAAACACGGCCTCCGGGATGAAACGATAATCCTGGGCACCTCCGCCAAGGGTCTGACCACCACCGGCCTCGCCGAGTGCCTTGGCGCCGCGATCGATCATCGTCTCCATCGCCGCGGAGCGGTGCTTTTGTCTCAACCCTTTACCGTCAATCGCCAATGCCGCCTGTATGTTGCTCGGCGTGTGCGCGGTCGTGACATGGATATCGAGTGGATGTCCGACCGGCGGGTTTCGATCGATCTCGGCAGGAAGAGCCAGTCCGCACACGTTCAGAAGTGTTGTGGTGCCGGAAATGAGATGGCGGTTACGAAAATACTCAATATCATTGGCGGTAAACGGAGGTGATCCGCTCGGCATGCTTGGACCGAAGACGCAACCATGGGCATGCGCGTTGATGATACCTGGGATGACAGTGTGCCCCGCCGCATCGATGACGAAAGTCTCGGCCCTGCTTTCCGTGCGCCCTTCCCCGACTTCGATGATCTGATCGCCACGGATCCTCACACTGCCGGGGTCAAGGACGGTCGCGCCGTCGCCGGGCACGACGCGTCCATTGGTGATCAGAATGTCCGGATTCATGGCGTTCTATTTTCAGGTTCCCGCTCATCTTCGGAGCGCAAGCCATAACCGATGCCGCGAACGCATCGGATGGGATCGGTAGCTCCATCCATGGCAAGGAACCGTCGTAGTCGTCCAACATGGACGTTGACTGTCTTGATGTCCACGAAGACGCCCGCGGGCCAAGAGCACTTGATGATGTCGCGACGGCCGAACACCCTGTCCACGTTTGACAGGAGCTGCTGAAGGATCGCGAATTCAATCCTTGGAAGATAAATCGGGCAACCGGCCCGCCAGACGCGCCGCGCCGACACGTCCATTTCGATGTCTCCATGCACGAGCCGCTCCGCGGCCCCTGTAAATGTCAAGGCATGCAGCAAGAGAACGGGCGGCACGGGCCGGATCAGGACCTCATCGGCTCCGGCGTTGAGAAGCGCCAGCGCCTGGCGGTGAGCCTTCGCATCCACCAACGCGACGATCCGAATTTCGCGGTGCGATCGGAATCCATTGATCTGTTCGCATATTGCAAGTGCTGCGGGTGTTCTGCCGTCGATCAGCAAGGCACAGACATCTTCCGCGCGGCAGCCGGAAACAATGTCATCGGGTTGTACTTGCAGGCTTGCCGAGAATCCCGCGTGTTCAACAATATGACGCGAGATAAAGCACAGGTCCGCGTCCCCGCATCCGATAACGATCGTCGGTCTCATGGTTGAAAATGCCGCTCTTGTTGTGTTTTCGATCTTACACTTACACGCATAACGCGTCGTATCAAGCGATCGATCGCGTACTACGGTTAAGAAATGTTTCATCGGCGATCGACACCGCCGGCGATGATTGAGATGACATCGCGGGGGCGGTCCATTGATATCGACCGTGAATGAATGGACCCGTCATGGGATTGGCAATTCGCTTACGCCTCCAGCAATCATCAGACGAGCCGTCCACCATCTGGAGATCGTCATGTGCGCGAAGCCACAAGAATTCACAACATCGAACCCGCTGGCTGTCGCCCCGGCGACCCGCAACGGCGCGGCCGACGCGGCATCAATCCCCTCGGTTTGCCTAAGATGCCGTAGTGTCTCCTGCCCGCGTCGTCTGGCGGGGGACGTCGGCGTCGAGGATACAAAGCTATCCGCGAATGAGACGTCTCAGGCGGGGTTCTAATCGAACAGAGGGAGCGACTTGCGATTTTGCACGTTGCTTCTCGAGCCAGGGACAACGCAGTAGGCAGTCAAGGGCACACGGGGCCCCAGTGGAAATCTCTGCCAACTCGCGGTTTGATTGATGAAGGGCAGAATAGTGGGCCAACCAACAGATATGACAGTTGGCACGAAGCATATTCGTTGCAACTATAGATGGGTTGCCAATATGAGTAGCGTGCTAACTAAATGTCCGATTCAGATTTGCTGCCTGATAGAAGAGAAGATGTCTTTCGTCCTCGAGTGATCATAGCAGATCTGCGTGGTGTCGATGTGCTTGCTTTGCACGAGGCCATAGTGCAGGCAGGAATGAGCGCAACGATTGCAAGCTCGCGGCTCCAGCTGCGCCGACGGCTCTACCGGCAACGTTACAATCTCCTGGTTGTCGATGCCGTTCTGTCGTCCGAAGACGCCATCTGTTTTTGCGGCCAGGTCCGCAGCACCGAAACAGTTCCGATACTACTGCTTCTTCCACCAAATCGCCCCGACCTCGTGGTCTCTGCCCTCAGTGTCGGCGCAGATGATTGCATGCCTGCACCCGTGTCCCTTCCTGAGTTCATAGCCCGGATAAAAAGCCTGTTGCGGCGCAGTGGATATGCCAACGCGCTGCTTCAGCAGGTCACCGAGATTGGATTTTCGGGTTTTCGTCTCAATCCTGGCGAGCGCGTGCTACGGGGGCCCGACGGCCAGATCATCAATCTCACTGCTGCAGAGTTTGATCTTATGCTTACATTTTGTCGCAACCCCGGGCGTCTCATGCGCCGAGATGAATTGCTGGCGTCAACCTACGTCGGTGTTGCGGGGCCAGTCGCCCGAAGCATCGACGTCCACATCAGTCGTCTTCGTCGAAAAATCGAGATTGATCCGCAACGGCCAAAGCTGCTCAAGACCGTAAGGCTCGGCGGATATCTGTTGACCGCAAAAGTCACCACACGCTGAATTCCGTCCCCGCCTTGGCATGACGGCACCCTAGTCGATTAGACAGAGCTCGGCATTGTTAAGTTTTGTTGCTGGCGCACCCTTTCAATTGCGGCGTGAATGTCGCCAACCTAGAATACTTAAGTGGTTTTGGTTCTCGCCGCCGGGTTGCGAGCTTTGATTGCGAGGGCGATCGCCAAGGACGAACCAATCGCGAAAGGCCGCCATGGCTGCCGGACAGCTGTGGAACTTGCTTGGGGGAGCACGCGCTGATGCATTTACGAACCCTGTTTGGTGAAATCATTGACTTGGCGCTTTCCATCTCCACAGAAGACACGCTGACGCATGCGCTTGCAGACGCCGGCACGAGGCACGAATTCGACCACTTTGCCTACTTAAGTCTGGACGGCAGTAGCGCCAGGACGTTTGCAGTTTCCAACTATCCGGCCGAATGGCAGTCCATATATTTCGGTCGTTCCTACATGGTAGTTGATCCTGTGGTTACCATGGCCAAGCGGGTCATGCGGTCATTCCAATGGAGCGTAGAGGAGCAGAGGCGACGCAGCACGGCGAGTGAACGCGGCTTCTGGGATGCCGCGTCCGCCTTTGGCATCAGGGCCGGCCTGACTGTCCCCGTGTGGGGCTCATGCGGGCAAGTGGCGATGTTGACCTTTGCATCCGAACACAATTTGCGTCCCAATGCCTTGCGAGATTGCGAATGCGCTATTGCCGTGACAGCGGTTGCTTACCTCCACACACGCCTTGGCACCGCAGGCGGATCGGTAGCGACGCGCAGGCGCCCTGGCCTCACCGATCGGGAAGTACTTTGTCTCCGCTGGATCGCGGCCGGAAAGTCGATGCGCGACGTCGCGCAGATTGCAGGGTTGACATACCACACGGTCCGTTGGGACCTCGATAACGTACGCGCCAAGCTGAACGTATGCAATATCAAGCAGGCACTTGCCCTTGCCGTGGAACTGCGTTTGATATGACGCGGGTTTGCAGTCAGAGGGGCGCGCGTGACCTCGAATGGCTCGCCTTGAGGCTGGTAGTGCGCGTAGCTGTAAGATACCCGAAGGTGCGCGGCTGGTCACCCTGCGCGTGTCGTGCTGCAATAGAAGTCTGATATGTATCCGGGCGAGCGTAATCGCTCCAGTACCGATGGGTCGGCCGCCAGTAAACCTCCTACACTGAGTGTCTCGTTGATGAGGACGGGGGTGCCAAGCCGGCGGAATGGCCAGCCCGAGCGATTGAGGAGCCGTTCGAGCCGGATGTCCGTTGCCGTTGCGATTTCAGTATATCGATTGACAATACACCATTCGATAATCCCGGCGAACAACGTGAGCGTTGCCTCGTGAACCAGGCGCCCTCGACGCTCTGGATTGGCTGCTGTGTCTACACAAAAGCGGGAACTCTCGATCATGTGCGAATGAGATCGTAGCGGGCTTTCATGAAGCAATTGTGGGAATACGCTTTGAAGCATGGTGGGGCCCGTCGCAGGCAAAAGGCGCGCGCACCCCACGACATCGCCGTTAGCGTCGAGCGCAAGAATGTATGTGGGTTCCAGCTGGTCAAACTCGTCGCGTTCCTCGCCATCCGTGCAATCCACGGCCCAGCCGAGGCGTCCCGCGAAGATGCGCGCACGCAGGCGATGCATTTGTTCGAGGAGACGAAGGCCGCCGGAAGTACTGGGCCTGCGAATGGCAATCACCTGCATGGTTCAATCCCTTCTCGCGGATCAATGTCGCCAAGACCCTGCATGGCACGCCGACAGGGGTCTACCCGCAGATCTGCGAGTCGTTCGGCGGCTAACGTGGGGTGGCCAATGGGTGAACCTTGGCCGGCGCGCGAGACGAGACGAAGCGGCCAAGAATGGATTTGATAGGCCGTCAAGAATAATCCTTTGATAAATGCGAGTACTGATTCCACCTGCCTTGTGATATGCGCGCACTGGGTGTGCGAACGATCCCTGTCGGTGGGGCAATGAATGAAGCGGAGCAAAAATTGATCGCGGATTCGGGATCCGAGCAAAACCGCAGTGAGACGAGCGCTCGCTTCGAGACGATGGACAGGTCAGAGCTCGAGGCGATGGCTGTGTCAGCGCTCCTCGAGCACCGGCAGCTCCTGGCAGCGGATCAGCTCGTTTACGAGGAGTGGACCCGTGCGGAAAGCGATCCGTTTGTATCCGGCTCAATCCGACAGGCGCTAAAGAACGAGTACATGGCGCGGCAGGCGAAATCCGCTCTTCAACAACAAACGCTTTCGGACATAGTGGATGCACTGGGCTTCATCCCAGCAGTGGACCGCGACGACTAGACCAGGCCACCGTCCTTGGCGATGGCCACGAGTTGCGGGATCGTTCGGGCGTTGAGCTTTCGCCTGGCGCTATCAAGATAGTGCTGCACCGTTCGGGCATTGATGCCGGTGAGCATCGAAGTCTCGGCGGCCGTCTTGCCCTTGATCGCCCACATCAGGCATATCATTTCGCGAGGGGAAAGCGCCTGGCTCGGCGTCACCGCAGTTGGTGCGGAAATCATCTTCAGCCGATAGTGCACCGCCAGCACGATTTGCAGTGCTTTCGCAATCTCCAGCGCACCTGAATTGCCGAGCTTTCTCTCAGGCGATGCAAAGGTCAGCATCATCGTCGTGTCAAAACTGCCTGCCACCGGGATTGTAGTGCCACAGCGAATTCCGTGGCCGATCGCCTCATCCCGGAAGCGCCGGAGCGGGGAAGAACCACGAGCCGACCAGTCGTCCGCATTCCAGGAGAACATCTCCCCTCTACGCTTCGCCTCTGTTATGACAGGATCGATGCAAGAGTATTGGTGACGGAGATAGGCAAGCTCCCAGGATTGGGGGTATGAATTGAACGTCCTGATGTCGAGACCTTGTGTCTGCACATAGGCAAAACGATCATATCCCCAAGCTTCCGCAAAGCTTCGAAGCGCCGTTTTGATCGAGTGTTCGTTTTGAGCGGCTTCCAATGCATCTATGAGAGAGCGGAGGTCTGCATCCATGGCCAATTCCCCTAATTCTTGACTTAGGAACCTCGTTTCCTGTCCATTTGTCAGGATAGCTACTTGATTAGCAGGCTATCGAAATAATATCAACCTTAAGTAACATATCGATTGCACTAATCTCTCGATCCGTGTGCGTTCGGGGGGCTCGATGCGAGTTCCGGAAAGGTCGTGAGTAGGGAGCGCGCGCTTGTGCGCAATGGGGTCAACGATATTCAGCAGGGAAAATGATATCCTGATCGACAAGAACGTTGAAATTGTAGCCGGGCCGGATCTTGATCGTAGGCTGAACCTGGAGGTTTTTGGAGATCGTCTGTTCGGCAACGCGACCGAATGATTCCGCGAAGTTTCGCCGCGCTGCATCGGATGCGGTGTCTTGTGTGGCGAGCGTGGAACTCTCCGGCATGGACATATCGATCCCCGTGCCGATCACTGCGACAAGTGCTGCTGAGCCGAATGTCCGCCAAAGATGGCGGTCGACCCTGTCTTTAAAGCCCCCATACCCCTGCGCGTCGGAACCTGCCATGCCGCCGATTTGCAGCGTCGAACCGTTTGGGAAAATCAAGTCGGTCCATACCACGAGGACACGGTCTTGGCCGAACGAGACCTTGGAATCGTAGCGCCCGAACAACTTCGCGCCCTGCGGCACCAGAAGGCGGTGTCCCGTCGCGCTGTCGTAAACGTTCTGGCTGATCTGCGCGGTTATTCTGCCCGGCAGATCGGAATTCAGGCCGGTGATCAGGGTCGCTGATATGACAGAACCACGTTTCAGCTCGAATGGTGATAGTTGTGATACGACGCGATTGGGCAGATAGCCGAGATCCTTGATGTCCTGATTGAAGAAATCTTCCTTTGAAGACTGGCCGTTCGGATCACCTGCAAGGCCAGACTTGATCGCAGCGGCATAAAGATCGGAGGTGCTGTTTGGCGTGGTGTTAGGTTGTTGCGCACTTCCCGTGGCCTTCGTCGATACCGCGACTTCGGAAACATCAACCTTCAATGGCGAGTCCAAAGCAGTCGAACGAGCTTGCAGCCGCGCCATTCTCTGGCGCTGCGCTTCGCGGATATATTGTTCTTCCTGTTCTCGCTTCAGTCTGGCTCTCCATGCGTCCTCAGGCTCAAGCTTGGGGCGGCTATCCTGTCGCGTGTCTTGGCGGCTAATTTCTGGCTCGCGCTTTTCGTTCTGATGGACAATGATTGGAGTGGGCTGGAAAATATCCTGCTTTTCGGGCTCTCCGATGATTCCGTCAGTGACACCCCGTTTGAGCTGGTCTGCAAAGGTCGCCGCCGACTTGCCTGGCACACCCTCGAAATCATCGGCGCGATTGAAGGACAACCCACGCCAGGAGAGACCGACCACGACGATGGCGAGGAAAACAATGACGATGCTGATCGCAATGATGATCGGCAGGCGGTTCAAGCGGCGCATTCCCGGCCGGCTATCCGCGTTGGGAGGGCCACCGAGTTGGAGCGATTGGGTCATCTCTTGTTACCCTCAATTTCGCTGCATGATTGAAAGGGGGCTGGACGCGGTGGCGCCCGTGTTCGTGCTCACATATGTGCGCGCGAGAGCGATTGATGGTGTTGCGACCTGGG
Organism: Rhizobium sp. S96; assembly: GCF_030382195.1. Classification (NCBI taxonomy): domain Bacteria; kingdom Pseudomonadati; phylum Pseudomonadota; class Alphaproteobacteria; order Hyphomicrobiales; family Rhizobiaceae; genus Rhizobium; species Rhizobium sp. S96. The sequence continues at coordinate 19,140 of NZ_JAUDRY010000013.1, read as the reverse complement.
CCAGAAGTTGGCCGTCGAGACTATCCAGGGAATAGGAGAGCTCGACTGGCCTCTGTTTTCCTGCAGGCTTCCCGTCGGCCATGACCTCGTAGCCCCATCCCTTCAATGCAGCTTCAAGGGCCGTCGAATAGTCGGTTTTTTCCCGTTGCATCTGGATGAACGTGGTTCCTGCCGGCCCGATCGTTTCGGCAAGGCGGGCTGCCATGTCGCCCGCAATAGCGCTGGCGGTGGGTTTGGTCACGGCGGCTGGCGTCAAGACCGCGGTCACCGTGTCCTCTCTGCTCTGACAGGCGCCTACCAGTGTTAAAATGAAACCAAAGGCAATTATCTTGAGCATCGATCACCCTCCCCGTCGGATTGTAATCTTCTGCTGGCGCCAGCCGACCCCCGATACCAGGATCGCTTTGTCGACGGCGTAGTCGACGATCATCGTGTCGTTCTTCATTCGATAATTGACAATGCGGTTCTGTCCGCCGCTAACGACGAAGAGCACTGGCGCGTCCTGGCTGGCTATCGATCTCGCGAACTGGATGTAGGTCTTGGTCCCGTCTGAGTAGACCCGCTTGGGCCTCCAGCGCGCGCTGCCGGTCATGGTGTACGAAAAGTCGAGCTTGTCGGGGGAGCTTCCGGGAATCCCGCCGGTCTCTAGCCGCGCGTTGATGTCGGCAAGCTTAGCCGACGTTTCCTCTGGGTACTCGAAGCCCACCCGCGCCATGTATTGGCTTGGGTGCGATTTAAGCTGGATGTGATAGGTACGACGCGACGTCGTCACGACCATCGAGGTCACGAGGCCAGCTTCGGAAGGTTTGACAACAAGATGGATCGCTTGGCCAGCGGTGGCGCCGGACGTCGCGGGTTCGACCTTCCACCTCACGGTATCGCCGACCAGCACGTCACGCACGATCTCTCCGCCCTGGAGCTCGATATCGCAGACTTGCAGCGGTGAGCAAACAACGGACGGCTGTGTTTCTCCGAACAGAAAAATGACTCTTCCGTCGGAACCGGTTGTCACCAATCCAGCCGCGCCTCGCCATTTCCTCGAGATGCTGGTCCCTTTTGCCTCGTTTGCCGTCATGGTCTGCGCTCTCGCGACATCTGCGAGCATGAGTCCGCCTAGGCAGCCGGCGGCCGCGATGAATGCAAGTCTGTGCATGTAAACTCCCCTGCCGTTAAAGCTGTGCGGTCCAATCGAGGTCCTGGATGTAGAGACCGATAGGATTAACGCGGATGGTCGCCTCATCCTGTGGAGCGATGAGCGCCACTGTCGCGATACCCCGGTACCGGCGTGTTGCCGTTTCCTTTCCTTTGCGATCACGCTCGAACTCCGTCCAGTCGAGCTGATAGGTCTGGTTGGAGAGTGCCACGATGTTGTTGACCTCGACGGCGACCGTGGAAGACTTCGCCTTTTCGAAGGGGGAGTTTGCGCGAAACCAGGAATTGATCTTCTGTGTCGATGGATCGGAGTTACGAAGCAGAGCGTAGGTTCGATCGATGTATTGCTTCTGGACCACCGCATCCGGGGTGATCGAACGGAAACTCGTGACGAAGTTGCCAAGTGTCGCCCTGATTACTCGTGGATCGGCATACTCGATCCGCTGCGGGAAACCTGCCGTCACAGAGCTGCCCAGCTTATCGACCTCGACGATATAGGGTACGAGCTTTACCTGCGTGCTCACGTACAAGGCATAGCTGAAGCCGATGACGGCCATGGCGAGACCCATGATCCCGACAATGCGCCATGCTCGAGCGGCCTGGACATATGAGCCGTATCTCTCGGTCCATTCCTGGCGCGCGGCAAGGTATGGATTTTCAGGCACGCGATTGGCTGCCATTCGATTTTCCCCTCATTAGATATTGTCATTGCGTTCGGGAGGCGGTGCTTTTGCAGTCCCGCGCCCGTGGGCTTCGTCCAGCTTTGCGTTGGCCAGGCCAAGAAGCGATCCGGAATAGGCGCCCGGCGAACCAATCGCCTTTTCCTTGGCGGCCGAGCCCGCCGCCGCCGCTGTTTTTCCAACCGCCGTTCCAAGTCCGCGGAGCATGGCGCCGACTGGGGAGGAACCGCCGGCCCGAGCCGACTGGGCAGTTGTTGCCCCGGCGCCAGCGGCGCCGACTGAGAGCGCAGCGCCGCCCGCGGCAAACGACGCCGCTTGTGAGGCATGGCGGATCGTTTCCATGCCGCCGGTGACCGACGCGCCCTGGACGACACCCTGGATGATATTGGGGACGTACATGGCAATGATGAATACGACGACGGCTATGCCGGCAATTGCGAGCGCCGTCTGAAACTGCTCCCCGATATCGGGCTGATTGGCCAATCCGATCAACACCTCGGAGCCGATACGGGAAATCATGACGAGGGCCATGAGTTTCATGCCCACGGAAAAAGCGTAGACCAGATATCTGATTGCGAAATCCTTGGTGAATGACGAGCCGCCCAGTCCGAGCATGATCATCCCGGCAAGCAAGCCCAGGTACATTTCAACCATTACCGATACAAAGATTGCGGCGACGAGGGAGAAAGCAATAACGGTCACGACCATCGCGAAGGCCGCCGATATGGCCAGCGCGTTGTCCTCGAACAAGCCGAACTTCACCTTTTCGGACATCTTCGTTGCAACTGCGAGCCCGGCGTTGAACACGTCCGCGGGTGACGCCGTGCCGCCGCCTGCGCCGATCTCAAATAGGCTGTCTACAACGGACTTGGCGAAGGCGGGCCCCGTCGTCAGGACGAAGGCAAAAAAGCCGACGAACATGATCCGCCTGACCAGCTCCGAAAACCAGCTTTCCAGAGACGCAGCCTGTAGGGCAAGCCAGACTGCTGCAATGCCGATCTCGATCGTCGCCAGGATCCAGAACAGCGATTTCGCTGCGTCCATGACAGTCTCTTCCCACCCTTTCGCCGTGTTTGTTATCTGAGTTTGTAGAGAGGTCAGTATTGAGCCCTCTTGGGCGAGGGCCGGCCGGGCCGCAACGGCAACAATGGCCGTAAGCGCCGCAAGCGTTTGCAGAGTTGGGCGGTGTGGTATCATCCAGCTCACCACTCGACCTTCATCTTGTCACCGCCAGAGGTCGACGGGGCGGTTGCCTTGAAGAACTCTTCGCGCCGTCTTTGCGCCAGATCCTTGTCCGTTTGTTCCGATTGCAGCCAGGTACCCACCATCGTCATTTGCTGCGACACGAGCCCGCGCAGCTTCTGCATTTGGGCTACTTGCTGGGCAGCGATCTCGTGACCGACCTGCAGTGCCTTCATCTGGCCGTCCGACGTTTCCGACATGCTTCGCAAGGAACTCATGGTCGTTTCCTCGCTGTCGAATTGATCGGCGGTCAGGCTTGCGGCCCTTAGCGTGCCGGCAATGGTGTCACGGTTCGTGTCTGACCAGTTCTGGTAGCTCGACGCGTAGCTCTCGGCGTTCGGAAGCTTGGTCTCCAGATCGGCGTAGCTCTTGAATCGCTGCTGCAGGATGTCATCGGCATTTCCCATGGAGAAAGAAATGCTCTTACCTTGAGCAACGATGTCACGAAGGCGATTGAGGTCACCTTCAACCTGCCCCCAGATGTGATCGGGAAGCTGCGCCGTGTTCTGCAGCATGTTCTCGTAAATCCTCAGCTGGTTTTCGATCTGCTCGGCGAGCTGGCTGATTTGCGTTAGCTGATTGTCGACCTGGAGGCCTGAGCTCTTCAGGAGGTCGATGAGCTGCGCGTTGTTGGCGAGTTGCGTCCACTCGGTTGCCGCCCCCGTCGCCGCCCCAGCCCTACCGTGCGTTGGTGGTGCCACCGCCGTTGCGCTCACCATCAGAGCGAGGACAAGCCTAGACGAAATCCTTGAGTGATCGGGCATCAGGAACTCCTCTCGTTTCAAGCCATCTGATCGGCCATTCATGACCGTGCTCCGCCTTCAGCGCTCGAACGCGTTTCAGATCTTCCTTCCCCGACGCACCAACGAAGCTCAGCGCAAGTGGTCCGAGCGACATGTCGAACAAGCGACGGCCATCCGGGGTTGCAACGTAGTACTCCCGCTTCGGGATGGCGTTTGAGACGATTTCGATCTGGCGTTCGTTGAATCCGATCCGCTCATAGAACTCCCGAGTTCCGGTCTCATGCGCGGCACCATTCGGCAGACAGATCTTCGTCGGGCACGATTCCTTCAGAACATCGATGATACCTGACCGCTCGGCGTCTGAAATCGATTGGGTCGCCAGCACGACGGCGCAGTTTGCCTTACGCAAGACCTTAAGCCATTCGCGGATCTTGCTCCGAAACACAGGGTGCCCGAGCATCAACCACGCCTCGTCGAGAAGGATCAGGCTGGGAGACCCGTCGAGCCGCTTTTCGATCCGGCGGAACAGATAGGTCAGTATCGGCACCAGACTGCGCTCACCAAGGTTCATAAGATGCTCAATCTCGAAGCACTGAAATGCGCGGAGCGTCAGGCCATCCTCTTCTGCGTCGAGTAACTGTCCCATTGGTCCGTCGACGGTGTAATGATGCAGGGCGTCCTTGATCTCCCGCATTTGCACGCCGCTGACGAAATCGGACAGCGACCGGCCAGGCGCTGTTGCCATCAGACCGATCTGACGGGAAATGGCGTTTCGATGGTCGGGCGTGATCGTTACGCCCTGCAGCGCGACTACCATTTCGAGCCACTCGCTCGCCCATGCCCGGTCGCCATCGCTTGAAAGGTCGAACAGCGGGCAGAATGATAGCGCCCTCCCCTCGTCCTCGTGGTCAGCGCCGATTTCGTAGTGATCGCCGCCAGATGCCAACGTCAGCGGTAGCAGCGAGTTTCCTTTGTCGAAGGCGAAGATCTGCGCGAATTCGTAGCGCCTGAATTGCGCTGCGATCAGCGCCAGCAGCGTCGACTTTCCCGATCCGGTGGGACCGAAGATCAACGTATGCCCGACGTCGTCGACATGAAGGTTCAGACAAAACGGCGTGGAACCACTGGCAACCTGCATCAGTGGCGGAGAGTTGGCCGGATAGAATGGGCAAGGAGCAATCGGATTGCCGGACCAGACCGAGTTGAGCGGGATGAGATCGGACAGGTTGTTCGTATTGATCAGTGGCTCGCGGATATTCGCGTACCAGTTTCCAGGCAGGCTGCCGAGAAACGCATCCGTCGCGTTCAGCGTTTCAATCCTGGCGCCGAAGCCTTCAGCCTGAACCAGGCGCCGGATTGCTTCAGCTTTCTCCTGTAAGGCGTCGCGATCTTCGTCGAAAAGGATGACCACCGGCGTGTAATAGCCGTAGGCTACCAGTTGCGAGGACGCCTGTGCGATCGCATCCTCGGCCTCGGCGACCATCGTCATGGCGTCCTGATCGACCGATCGGCTCTGTGTCTGGAACAGTTGGTCGAAGAACGGACGAACCTTTTGCTGCCATTTCTTGCGCGTGCGCTCCAGCTTCCGTCGGGCCTCCTCTGCATCCATGAAGATGAAGCGCGACGACCACCGATAGGTGAGCGGCATCACGTCAAGGCTATTCAAGATGCCGGGCCAGCTTTCGGCCGGCAATCCATCGATCGCGACCACGCCGAGAAAACGGCTTTCAACCTTTGGCGTCAGACCATGTTCGAGTTCGGCCGTCGCAATCCAGTCGAGGTACATAGGCACGTCCGGCAACCGGACTGGATGACTCTCGCCGGTGATACAGAAGCGAACGAACTGGAGGAGCTCGTCATAGCGAGCCGTTCTTGCCCCTCCCCTTTCCGAGACATCACACGTTTCCATTCGAACGATCGTGAGTGTGTTCGCGAGATATTGCTCGATTTCGCGGATGGCATTTTGGAACATGAGCAGGGCTGTGTCGGCATAGGATTTCTTGCGGCTTTCTTGGTCGGAGTACATGTACTTGCTGAGCGCGGTCTTTTTGGATTCCAAAGGCCGGTGAGTTAAAATGAGGGCGTGCTTGCTTTCGAAATGTCCCTGCGTACGGGCGAAATGCGCACGCCGCTCGGCATCGATCGCGCGGGTCACAGGATCCGGAAAGTGGCAGCGATCCTCACCGGGATAATCGGTCGTTGGCACCCTGATAGCCTCGACCTGGATCATCCAGCCGCTACCAAGTCGCGAAAGGATCGCATTTATTTGTCGGGAGAGGTCATTGCGTTCACCATCGGTCGCACTTTCCGTATCAGGACCTGCAAAGTACCACCCTGCCATCAGGCTTCCGTCTTTCAGAAGCAGGACGCCGTTGTCGACGAGGCCGGCGTAGGGAACTAGGTCCGCGAACGACGGCCCGGCATTGCGAAAGTTTTTGAGAGATGCCATCGCCTCCTCCTCAGAACCTTCGCCATGGCGAAGTGGTCGGCTGGTAGTAGGCCCTGTAGAAGACATGCCGGATATAAACCTGACGCATCATCGGATCGGCCTTTGCCATTACGCGGAGCACACCGACAACGAAAATCCAGATGAGGACGCCGAAAACCGCAGAGTAAGCGGTCAGGACGACGAAGATCAAAATGACTGCCGCCAGTCCCGTTATGAGTACCAGCTCTCGGTCGGCACCAATGAGAAGGCTTGGCCGGGACAGTGCGCGATGGATCCGGCTCCGCTGCAGCCCGGATAGAGGGTTAGTCATTTGCCCCCTCCCCTGCCCCGTTCAATTGGCGGGAAGAGCTGAAGTCCTGCGAAATGCCGACCGTTGCTCCGGTTGCACCAAAAAGCCCGACGATTGTCGTCGCTCCGAGCAGAATGCCGGCAACAAGGACGACGTACATTAACCGCCGCGCGAAATCGTTGAGCTCGCCGCCGAAGATCAGCATGCCGCCGGCGATCGCCACGGCGGCCAGTGCGATATAGCCGGCGACAGGACCCGTTATCGATTGTTGAATCTGCTCAAGTGGACCTTCCCATGGCAGACTGCCGCCGGAGCTCGCAACCGCAGGCGAAATGGAGATAAGACTGAAGCCTGCGACGATGGCAGTGGCGAGAAGATAGCACTTACGCGACATCGTGTGCCTCCTGTTCTTCGGTGGGACCATCGGATTGAAGTTCGTACCGACCATTCGAGAAGCATTCGACGTGGATGACGTCGCGCACCCGACGGCCATGCGGTGTGCGCTCGATGGAAACGATCAGATCGACAGCTTCGCCGATCACCTCATGCATCGGGTGCAAGCTAGCCTCGGCGGTGAGTTGCTCGAGACGTCTCAATGCCGACGTTGCGGTGTTTGAGTGGATCGTCGCCACACCTCCTGGATGGCCGGTATTCCATGCCTTCAGCAGGGTTAAAGCCGCACCATCACGGACCTCTCCCACGACAATGCGATCAGGGCGCAACCGCATGGTGCTTTTAAGCAGGCGCGCCATATTGACTGCGTCGCTGGTGTGGAGAAGGATCGCGTTCACGCCTGCACACTGAATCTCGGCCGTATCTTCAAGGACCACCAATCGATCCTCCGGCGCAGTTTTGACGATCTCGTCGATGACCGCGTTGGCGAGTGTTGTCTTTCCCGATCCGGTTCCGCCGGAGATGATGATGTTGAGCCGTGAATCGATCGCGCTTCTGATGGTGCCGGCCTGGCCGGCTGTCATGGCGCCATTTCGGACATACTCGTCGAGCGGGATAAGACGCGACGCACGCCGCCGGATCGTGAAGGCAGGCCCGGCGACAACGGGCGGAAGCAGGCCTTCGAAGCGGTGACCGCCGATCGGCAACTCGCCCGAGACGATCGGTCGATCTGCATCGACCTCGGATTGAAGTGCATGTGCGACCGTGCCGATGATCACTTCCGCGGCCGCATACGACATCTCGCCGGCAGGCGCGATACCGTGGCCGAGGCGCTCGATAAAGAGCCTTCCGTCGGGATTGAGCATGACCTCGACAACATTGCTGTCTTCAAGGGCTGCGCAAATCTGATCGCCAAGTGCCTCCCGAAGCTTTCGAACAAGCCGGGGATGAGAGCGAAGATGGGTCACATGCTTCTCCTTAGCGACCAGCGCTGGAGAAGCGGTGCGGCGCGCCTGGCGGCTCGCATATCTGGCTGTGCTGCGGGCCTCGAGATCGCGATGACTGGCATGAACGTCTCCGTCGTTGTTGGGGCAACGACTAGTCAGCACGATTGCGAATCGGGCCGCAATTGTAGGATCCTACAAATGCCCTTCCTGGTGAGTCGGCATCAAAAAGAAAGCTGCGCTATGACGGGCCGGTTCCGCACCACTTGGTTTTGTAGGATTCACCCCAGAACGGAACTCGAACGAGATGGCAGGTAATTTCGCCATAACTATCTGAATTGACTGACGGAATCGAGAAATCGCGGACACTGTTTTCGGGTGGCCCGGCCCCGTGGCTAAGCCGCTGTTAACCTTAAAGCACTTGTTGGATCTCTCGAATCGCAGATAATAACGGTTAAGAGGCCGTTTTTGGCCGAAAATCGTTATCTGAAAGCATCTCGACTATGAACGCTAAATCGGCCTTGTCGCAAAGACCCGCTGCCGTCCACTTTGAGGATCAGATCCTCGAGCAAGGGGATCTCATCTCAAAGAGACTCCATTTGCTCAGCGTGCAGCGATTCCCGCCGAATGCAAGAAAGACCCTCAGGACCTTTAGCCTGGCGGAAGTGGCGAACTATGTCGGTGTCTCGCAGAGCACGCTGAAGAAGCTTCACCTTGAAGGTAAGGGCCCCTCCCCTCAGACATCTTCGTCCGGCCGCCGATCGTACACCGCAGATCAAATGCTTGAGCTTCGCCAGTACCTGGATCAGCACGGCCGCTCGGACAGCCGCATGTATGTTCCCCACCGCCGCCCCGGGGAGAAACTGCATGTGCTAGCAGTCGTCAATTTCAAAGGGGGCTCGGGCAAGACCACCACCGCAGCTCACCTTGCGCAATACCTGGCGCTGACGGGTCATCGCGTCCTTGCCGTTGACCTCGACCCTCAGGCATCACTGTCATCGCTTCACGGGTTCCAGCCTGAAGTGGATCAGGTGGCCTCGATCTATGATGCCATCCGATATGATGGCGAGAAGAAAGATCTTGCCGACATCATCCGGCCGACAAATTTTCCCGGGCTGGATATCGTGCCGGCGAACCTCGATCTGCAGGAGTACGAATACGACACGCCGCTTGCCATGTCCGACAAGTCGTCGAACGAGGGCAAGACGTTTTTCACCCGAATTTCACGCGCACTCTCGCAGGTGGAAGACAGGTACGACGTTGTCGTGATCGACTGCCCGCCGCAGCTTGGATACCTGACGCTGACCGCGTTGACGGCGGCGACGAGTGTTCTCATCACGATTCATCCCCAGATGCTCGACGTCATGTCGATGGGGCAATTCCTGTTGATGCTGGGCGGTATCCTCAAGCCAATTCGCGCCGCCGGGGCCGAAGTCAATCTGTCTTGGTATCGCTATCTCATTACGCGTTACGAGCCGACGGACGTTCCGCAGGCGCAGATGGTCGGGTTCATGTCGACGATGTTCCACGAGTTCATGTTGAAGAACCAGATGCTCAAATCGACGGCCGTGTCTGATGCGGGCATCACGAAACAGACGCTCTATGAAGTCGATCGGTCGTCGATGAACAGGGCAACCTATGACCGCGCATTGGAATCTCTGGACGCCGTGAACAGTGAAATCGCAGAGCTGATTCACCGTTCATGGCAAGGTTAAAAGTTGTCGGCTGACAAAATCGCCATTTTGTGACGATTTTTCAAATCTTTAGAGCATATCGGAGCGACTAAAATGGCTAGAAAGAACCTGCTCGAAGGATTGGCTGACGTCCAGGACGATCAGCCGAGCGTAGTTTCATATCCTATGCGGGGAGCTGGAAAGTCCCTCGTCCGCTCACTGGATGAGCTTGCAAAGCAGGCAGACAAGTATCTCGAAGGCGAGGTCGTGGTCGAAATCGATCCTGATGTCGTTGACGCATCCTTCGTCCAGGACAGGCTGGCGCAGGACAATGACGACTTCCGCGAACTTGTCGAAGCAATTCGGACCCGCGGACAAGACACCCCGATTCTGGTTCGACCCAACGCGAGCGTGGAAGGACGATTCCAGGTCGTCTTCGGTCACCGCCGCCTGCGCGCGGCGCGTGAGTTGGGTCGCAAGGTCAAGGCTGTCGTCAAATCTCTGGATGACCGTACCCACGTCATAGCGCAGGGTCAGGAGAACTCGGCACGCGCCAACTTGACTTTCATCGAACGCGCATTGTTTGCAAAGCGGCTGGAGGATCTGGGCTATGATCGCGAGGTAATCTCCGCCGCGCTGGCTTCCAACGCGGCCTCCGTATCGAAAATGTTGTCGGTGGGCGAGCGCATCCCTGCCGATGTTATCCGAACTATCGGCGACGCGCCTGGAATTGGACGCGAGCGCTGGGTCGAACTTTCCTTGTTGGTCGGTAAGTCCGCGAACAGCGAAAAGGTCCGCGAGATTGTGAGCGACGTGCAGTTCAACGTGCTCCCATCCGATGATCGCTTTCTGGCGCTCTACGCTGCGCTGAACAGATCGGCTCGCTCTGTGAAGAAGAAGGAGCCGGCCACAACGACAGACAAATGGGAGCCAAGAGACAAGGGCGTTCTCGTCGAGATGAAGAGTTCCGGCAAGAGCTACGCGATCTCTATGAAATCAAAGAACGCCATGCGCTTTGGCGATTTTCTGTCCAGGAATTGGGACGCGCTCTATGCGCAGTTCCTCGATGAGGTATCTAAAGGAGACTGAACCGCAAAAGAAAAAGGCCCCAAACGTTGCCGTCGTGGAAGCCTCTCTCAAAGGTCTAAGCAGCCTGAGAATCGCATTTCCCCGAATTACAGTCAAGAGTCTTTGGCACCGTTTTTGGTGAGCAGGTTTCTTTTGCCTTCTGGAAGGTGAAGGAAAAATGCAAGGTGGACATGTGACGACGCCTTTTGGGCGGCGGCCGATGACGCTTGCCCTCGTTAAACGGCAAATGGCCGTGGCAGAGATCAGGCCAGGGAAGTCGGCGGACAAATGGAAGATCTTTCGAGACGCGGCTGAAGCGCGCGAATTGCTCGGCTTGCAGGATCGCAGCCTGGCGGTCTTGGATGCGCTGTTGAGTTTTTATTCGGACAACGAGCTGCGCCAGGACGCGCAACTGATCGTTTTCCCTTCGAACGTCCAATTGACGCTTCGTGCTCATGGGATCGCCGGGGCGACGCTGCGCAGACATCTGGCGCTTCTGGTTGAGGCAGGCCTGATCGTGCGCAAGGACAGCGCCAACGGCAAGCGCTACGCGCGAAAGGGTAAGGCGGGAGAGATCGAGAATGCGTTCGGATTCGATATCTCGCCGCTGTTGATGCGCTCCGAGGAGCTTGCTGCTATGGCCCGGCAGGTCGCAGCCGAACGAGCAGCGTTTCGTCGCGCAAAAGAGAACCTCACGATCTGTCGGCGCGATGTCCGCAAGCTGATTTCAGCAGCCGTCGAGGAGGGTGCATCTGGCAACTGGACGATGATGGAAGATGTTTATATCCGCCTCGTCGCCCGTATCACCCGCACGCCGACCATTGCCGAGGTCACTGCGATCCTGGAGGAAATGGAGCTCCTTCGCGACGAGATCCTCAACGCGCTGGAAACACAGCAGAAAGATGAAAATAATAACGCCAATGCCGCTCACAATGAGCGTCACATCCAGAATTCAAATACCGAATCCATCAATGAACTTGAACCTCGCTCCGAAAACGAGCGGGGCGCGACGCCGAGTGAGAAGACCCAACCGAAGCACGAGGGGACGGGTGCCTTCCCATTAGGCATGGTGCTGAAGGCGTGCCCGGATATTGCCGCTTACGGACCCGGTGGAGCTATTTCCAGCTGGCGCGATCTGATGGCAGCAGGTGTGGTCGTCCGATCAATGTTGGGGGTCAGCCCGTCGGCGTATCAGGATGCCTGCGATGTTATGGGGTCTGAAAACGCTGCGATAGCGATAGCCTCGATCCTGGAGCGGGGCGGCCACATCAATTCGGCCGGCGGCTATCTGCGTGATTTGACGCGACGTACGGAGCGGGGTGAATTCTCGCTTGGCCCGATGCTGATGGCGCTGCTACGCGCAAACGGAGCGGCAGCGGCGCGAACGGGGTGATCAGCGCGCGGGCGGGCACTTTCCGTTGGTCGGCGGCTTAGCAATGCGGCTCGAATTTGCTCGCTCTTGGTGAGACCGACCGGGGCAGCGGGTGCTTCTGGCGGAGGGGGTAGGGTCTCGTTGCTTCGTAAGAGGCTTTCGTAGCGCTGCTGGGCGGCCAGGCGATCGGCGGCAGAGACCGGCTCCGTCGCGCGGCCCTGAAGATCGAAGCGCATCGATTCCGGTTGTGCGGTAGCGAGGTAGTAGCGTTTGGAATGCAGATAGGCCCCGGTCGCTCGGCGCAGCGCGGTCACGTTCGCATCAGCCCTGAGAAGCGGACGGATTTCGTTCCAAAGTCCCAGAGCAAATGGCTTGATTGGATCACCGATTGTGGAGGGAAGGATATCGATCGGCTGCAACAAAAGGGCATTGATCGCTTTCGCTTTCAAAAGATCCGTTTCGTTTGCCACGATTGGCCCGCGACTGGATGTCCAGGGTCTCGCCATCGATTACTTCGCCTTGCTCCGATCCCGGGAGTAACAGCACGAAGACAATTTAATGTCACGGGCAACACGCAACAAATGTCGGTGAGGAGGTAAGGTCAAAGGCATGGGTGCCCTTGTTCCGATGCAATCGTAAGGTTGCGCGGGAGTTGATCAGCATCGGGGAGGGAGGTCTTAGGGGAGCTGAGAATTATCGTCTTTGCGCTTGCACTGTTTGTCGGATGGTCGCAAAGCCGTGTTGTAAAGTGCCGCGATGGCCCCGAAGCGATTTTGGCCAATTTCAATCGAAACTGAAGGTCTCGTCATGACTCGCCAGCTTTCCCTCTCCCGCGACCGGATTTCGGTCCTTCTGCTCGAAGGTATCAGCCAGAGTGCCGTGGATTACTTTGCGGCATGCGGATACACCAATCTCGTTCATCTTCCGAAAGCGCTCGATGATAAGGATCTGAAAAGCCATATCGCCGATGCGCACATCATCGGCATTCGATCCCGAACGCAGCTGACGGAAGAGATTCTCGAATCTGCCAAGAAGTTGATTTCTGTTGGCTGTTTCTCTGTCGGCACGAACCAAGTCGATCTGGATGCCGCGCGCCGTCGCGGCATTCCGGTCTTCAACGCCCCTTATTCGAACACGCGCTCGGTGGCCGAGCTTGTGATCGGCGAGATCATCATGCTCACTCGACAGATTTTCCCGCGATCGGCGTCCGCGCATCTAGGCGGATGGGAGAAGTCTGCTGTTGGCAGCCGCGAAGTGCGCGGAAAGACGCTTGGAATCGTCGGCTACGGCAATATCGGCTCGCAGCTGAGTGCTCTTGGGGAAAGCATGGGGATGGTGGTGCGCTATTTCGATCTTTCCGACCGGCTGCGCCGGGGAAATTCGGAATCGATGGCTTCGCTCGGTGAGCTCCTCGAAATTTCGGATTATGTGACGATGCACGTTCCCGAGACGGCGTCGACCTACAACATGATCACAGAGACCGAACTGCGGCGCATGAAGAAGGGCGCCATCTTCATCAACAATTCCCGCGGGACCGTCGTCGATCTCGACGCGCTCGCGAAGGTGCTGAAGGAAGGCCATCTCGCCGGAGCCGCCGTTGACGTGTTCCCTGTGGAGCCCGCATCGAACAAGGATCGTTTTGAAACGCCGCTACAGGGCGTGAGCAACGTCATTTTGACACCCCACATCGGTGGCTCCACCGAGGAGGCTCAGGAGCGCATTGGCGGGGAAGTCTCAAGGAAGCTGGTGGAATACTCCGATATCGGCTCGACGATGGGCGCGGTCAACTTCCCCCAGGTCCAATTGCCGGAGCGCCCGAACGGAACGCGTTTTATTCACGTTCACGAAAACCGCCCCGGCACGCTCATCAAGCTCAACGAGATCTTCTCCTCGCGCGGGCTCAATATCGTCGCCGAGTTCCTGCAGACTCACGGCGACACGGGCTATGTGGTGATCGAGGTCGAAGGCGTGTCGGAGACGGCCGATGAAATCTTGCAGGCGCTGCGCGCGATACCGGGCACGATCAGAACGCGGTTGCTCTACTGACGGATCGTGCAGCGAGGCGATCGACGTGGTTAATATTGTATTTCGATAGGAGCGCGTGCGCGCCGCTCTGCATGCGTTTCTCTCGAATGGGTGAGGGCGGGCGATGACCTCACATCAACGCGATCGCCGACGGCGTTTTGAAAGCCGTCGTTTTGCCGTCCGTTGAGAAGGCGCTTGCTGCGATTGGCGGCATCCGTCAGGTCGCAGTCCGGGATCGGCAGGCGGAGCGTATCGATCTACGCTCCGCCGTTCGTTCAGACCTTTGCCCTGTTGGCCGCGCGGCGTGCTTTCACACCCGATGCCAGTGTCTCCAGGGTCCGAACGGTCGTCGGCCAGTCGATACAGCCGTCGGTGACGCTCTGGCCGTAAACCAGCGGCTTTCCGGGGATCAGGTCTTGCCGGCCGCCGACAATATTGCTCTCGACCATCGCCCCGATGATCGCATCGTTGCCGTCGGCGAGCTGCTGCGCGACGTCCTGCAGGACGGCGGGCTGGTTCTCCGGGTTCTTGCGGCTGTTGGCATGGCTGGCGTCGATCATGATGCGCGGGTCGAGCTTCGCGTCGCGAGCGGCGGCCATCGCTGCCGCAACGCTTTCGCGATCATAGTTCGGCTGTTTGCCGCCGCGCAGAATGATGTGGCAATCCTCGTTACCGCTTGTCGACGCGACCGCCGCGCGTCCGTCCTTCGTCACCGCCGGAAAATGATGCGGCTGCGAGGCGGCCATGATGGCGTCGAGGGCGATACGCACATCGCCGGTGGTGCCGTTCTTGAAGCCGATCGCAGAGGAGAGGCCGGAAGCGAGTTCCCTGTGGACCTGACTTTCGGTCGTGCGCGCACCGATGGCACCCCAGCTGACGAGGTCGGCGATGTATTGCGGTGTGATCGTGTCGAGGAATTCGCAGCCCGCCGGCAGCGCGAAGTCGTTCACATCGAGCAGCAGCTTGCGGGCGATGCGCAGGCCATCCTCGATCCGGAAGCTGCCATCGAGGCCGGGATCGTTGATCAGGCCCTTCCAACCGACGGTCGTCCGCGGCTTTTCGAAGTAGACGCGCATGACGATTTCAAGGTCGCCCTGCAGCCGGTCGCGCTGTTCCTTGAGCCGCTTGGCATAGTCGATCGCGGCGACCGGATCATGGATGGAGCAGGGGCCGACAACGACGAGAAGCCTGTCGTCTTTCTTGGTCAAAATGTCATGGATGGCGCTGCGAGCGCCGATCACCGTCTTACTCACAGTCTCGTCACGCGGCAGCTCGTCGATGATGCGTGCAGGCGAGGAGAGTTCGACGATATTGGTGATGCGCAGATCGTCAGTCGGGTTGGTCACGGTATTGGTCTCCAGGAGGTCATACCGGGCGCGCAAAAAACCGCCAGGTAGACTAGCGGTTGTTGGGATAAATTGCGTCTTTCTTAGTTACGCACTTTCCCGCTTCCGCACCGAGGCACGGAAATAATAAAATCGGGAAACGTAGGCGCAAACGATCGACATGACACCGTGCTACAGCAAGCCGAGCGACTTGTCACTTTCGATCTCCATCCTTGCCGCCATTCGTTGTGCCGAGCATGCGGCATTGCCGGTCCGTCGGGTAGCGTAGTTATAGTAGCTCGTCGCCTGCTGCACCGGCCGGTCTCGGGATTGCTCAGCGGAGCGACGATGACCCTTTTCGCGAAACATGTAGTTCTTCTCGCAACTTGCCTCGGAAAGAATGGCGACGGCCCGGCCTAGCGAGCTTGCGTTGGCAGGCGTTCTCACAATCGTCCAGCCAATTCGGTCGGTCTCGAGCTAGCGCGCCCAGACCGCACGTGACCGAGATAGCAAGATGGCCGCTGCCATCTTGATGGCAAACCATTATAAGCCTATATCTGCTGCGAAGGAGATCTCGCAATGGCCGCACCACAACTTTCTGTCCGAAGCTCCAAGGCAAGGGATCTGGCTCACCGGCTCGCTCGACGTGAGAATCGTTCGATTGCGGAGGTGGTCGAACGTGCGCTTGAGGCCTACGAGACACGCGAGGCGGGCCGCGAACCAGCTGCAAGCTTCTACCGGCGCGTCAACGCTCAAGCTGCTACAGATATCGATCTGGATTCCATCATCCGCGAAAGCCGTCGTCCTCACCAGGGTATCGAGCTTTGATATTTCTGGATACGAACGTCGTCTCGGAGACACTGCGGAAGGACTCTAACGAGGCTGTTATGGCCTGGCTGGTTCGGTTCGACGCGGAATTGGCATTGCCGACGGTGACAGTCGCCGAGATTGCTTTCGGCATTCAGAAGATCAGACCAGACCAGCGGGCCGAGCGTTTGGAGCAAGGGCTGACGGAATGGCGTCGCCGGTTTGCCGATCGGATGTTTGGTCTGACAGAAGAAGCCGCGCTCGCCTACGGCGAAATCATGGGGCAGGCGGTTCGTCAGGGACAGGCGATGTCAGTACCCGATGCAATGATCGCTGCAATAGCGCGGGTGAACGGCGGCCGCTTGGCCACGCGCAATATCAGGGATTTCGAAACGACAGGTCTCGCCCTCGTGAATCCGTGGGATTTTTAAGCTTTCGAATGAGTTAGCTTGCATTGGCGCAATGCGACGCTTGTTTTCTACGGAGAATACGACCTCGGTGCCAAAGCGAAGGCAGCTTTTCAACGCCGGCTCATCCCCGCAACGAGAGATACCGAGTTACGCCCTCCAGTCGTGAAGCCGCCCCAGAATCGTCTCATAGCATTCGCGCGGCATTGCCGGTGCGTCGGGTGGCGTCGTTATAGTAGCTCGACGCCTGCTGCACCGACCGGTGGCGCGATTGCTCCATTGCTTCGACGAGGGGAATGCGACGATTGGCGGCCTCCGTCAAATAGCCGGATCGCAGTCCGTGCGCAGAGAACTCTACGGGGTCCAATCCGGCCATAGCGGCGCGGTGCTTGATGATGGCGTTGATCGATTGCGGGTCGAGCGGACGTCGCGACAGCGTTTCCCAGCGTCCGATCCCCCTGAAGACGCTGCCTTTGTCGATTTTGGCCGCTGTCATCCAGGCATGTAGCGCCTCCACTGGCCGGCCGGTGAGATAGACGACGTCGTCCTGCTCGCCAGAGGTCGTCTTCGTACGGCCGAGATGAATGGCCAGCGAGGGGAGTGGAGGGCCGTCCTTCTGCTCGATCGGCGCCTCCATCGTCAGCTGCTCGACACGAAGAGCGGCAATCTCGCTGCGCCGGCGGCCGCCCGAAGCGAAGGCCACCATCAGGATGGCCCGGTCGCGCCGATCGCGCAGACTGTCGCTCTCGCAGGTCGCCAGCAGCTTGGCGAGTACATCCCCGGTGACCGCCTTGGCGCTCTTGCGACGTCGTTGCCGCGGTGCTGCCCGCACCGCCAGGCGAATGGCCGCCTTCAGGGGAGGGGAGGTGAAGGCGCCGTCCAGGCCACGCCAGTGGGTCAATGTCGACCAGCTGGCCAGCCGCCGGCGCACGGTTGCCGGGGCGTGCGGACCGACGGCCTTGAGAAAGCCTTGGCTTCGAAGGCTGTGATCGACATCGGCCGGCATGCCATGATCGGGATCGGACGTCCGTCGCTGCGGGTCCCAGAGGTGATGGGCGACGAATTTTAAGAGCAGTGCTTCCGGCGCCGGCCAGGGGAGGGCAGTGCCGGTCGCCGCCAGACCCCAGGCTTCGAGATAGGCGAGATCCGAGGTGATGGCGCGCAGCGTGTTGTCGCCCATTCCTTCGTTGACGAGATGGCGCAGCGTCTCGATATCGTGGTCGGTCAGCAGCTCGGCGAGCTCATCGCGGCGCTCGATCGGCAGTACGGCGGCAATGGTGTCAAGCTGCTCGGCGCGGGCCTCAACCCCGTTCGGTCTCCTAGTCATTGGTAGGCTCGCGGAACGGATCGATCCCGGCGTCGCGTGCGGCGAGCATCGCGGCAAGGTTTGATTGATGACACCGTCCGTAGAAGGCGCGCGTCTCGGCGTACATTTCTTTCGGCACGGTCACCAGGTCCTGCAATCGCAGGCCGTCTCGGTCGGCAAGACCGGCGTCGTTCAGTTCCGTGTTTGTGAGACCGGCTGTGCGGTCGTGCAAGGTGGCAAAATAGTCGAGGTTGGCATCGACGATCGCCGGGTCAGCCGTCTGGCCATGGGCGAGGACGACGTAGTCGGCCTGCAGGGCTCGAATCCGTTTCAGGGATGCGATGAGGGCGCTGAGATCGTTAGGGTCGCTGCTCCAGACTTCCGGGATCGGATGCTCGACGGCATCGACCGCCAGGCAGGTACGGATTTCCGGGATCCAGACGGCAATGTGGTCCGGGGTATGTCCAGGGGTATGAATGAGCTCGAGGGTTAGATCGCCGCCATGCAGAGCCATGGTCTCGCCGTCGAAGGTGATGCTGGGGGCAATCAGTTCGGCCGCGTGAAACCGCGGCTCCTGTTGTTTCTCGGTCAGGATCCTCTGGGCCGCTGGATCGCGAAGCCGATCGATGGCCTTGCTATGGGCGATAATCGGCACCTGGCGGTCGAGGGCGGCATTGCCCCAGAAGTGATCCCAGTCCAGATGCGAGTTGATCACCAGCAAGGGGCGGCGCGCCATCTCTCCGGCGAGCAGATCGAGAGCCTGCCGGCACAGCGCGGGTGTGGCCAGGGTATCGACCAGCACGTTGAACCGTTCGGTGCGGACGAAGACGGCATCGACCTCGTCGGCTGCCCGCAGGACGGTGATGCGATCATCGAGACCGGGATAGCTTGTACGGTGAAGCGTCACATCCATCTTCGTTCCTGCGTCCAAAACAGCGGTTTTGTGGCCGTCGCGGCCGTGCTTGGCCCTGACTTTCGCTGATTTGCGACTCGAGATCAACTACCATCGATAACCTATAATTATCGATGGTTTAAACACCAACCCTGAATCGTGGGCAGCAGCGGAAGCTATTGGCAGTTTCGATTCTTAATAATGGATTGTTTACTATAAATTCAATATTTTAGAGTCTCAGATAGTTCCGTGCCAAGGGCTCCTAGCGCGTAAGCGGGGCTGATCCGGTGGCACTGCCGGCACAATGAGCAATGAAAAAGCGTCAGCCGCGCGCTGCGACCATGGAAGGGAGGGGCGCAATAGGATGATCGTC
>NZ_JAUDRY010000012.1:0-262139 GCF_030382195.1 Rhizobium sp. S96 | reverse complement strand
CTCTGCAACCCCGGCCAGCGCCGGGCAGGCCAAGCGCTGATCTACAGAGCAAGGGGGTCAAAATTGGACGCCGATATGGGGTCAGTTTTGGGTGCCGATTGACAGCTTGTCTGCCTTCCTTAATACTTGGCCACTTAGATTGGTGCGCGCGCCGCCTTTCCTGCCAGGATGGATCGGCAGACCGCCATGGCCCCAAAGGGCGCTGAAGCACGGGACCCAACCCGGGCGGTTTCGCCGCGACCAAAGTCAGCATTGCGTCCATCCCGGCAGAAGTCATTGAAAACGATCCACGGCCTGTCTCAGAACCACCGGCAATCAGGTTCCTCATATGGCTTTGGCTGCTCAATCGGTATATCGCCTCCCAAGTGGTGTAATTTTCGGGGTACTCATTCTGGATGAGCCCTTGAGCGATCGCCTTCACTGCCGGAGCTTCCGGCGTGATTGCGGGGGATCGTCCTCGTTAGCGGGCAGCAGTAGCTGCACCAAACAAAACGCGTCGACGCGTTCCGAACGCCGCCCCTGTTCGATCCCCATGAGACGGCGCATCGGATCGGAGAACTCCTTGATCCGTGCGCCGTCCCAGGTCAGCGGGTTGGAGGTGCCGCTGGAGAGTAAGGTCCCGCCGCGCGCGGCGGGACGCATTCATCAATCGTAGAGCACCGCCGCCACCTTGGCGTCGGCCAGATTGCTTTTGTCGTACCAGTAGAATCCGGTGTCGATCACTTTTTCCAGCTTCTCGCCCTTGCTTACTTTGGCAAGCGAATCCACGACGCACTGGCCGATGCCGACCGGGTTCTGGGTGATCGCGCCATACTCCGAGCCGTCGACGATCGCCGCCTTCTGCTGCTTACCGGAATCAAAGCCGATCACGATGATCTTGGACTTTGCTTCGCGTGCCGCCTGCAGCAGGCCGATCGCGGACCCCTCGTTGGAAGCAAAGATCCCCTTGATGTCAGGGTGGGCGGCAAGCATAGCCTTGGCGCTTTCCGTCGCGACGAGCGGGTCGCCGCCATACTGGATGTCGACGATCTTGATGTCGGGAGACTTGCTCTCGATCTCGTTCTTGAAGCCGTCACGGCGCTGGATGCCGGTCTGGCTCGTCTGGTCGTGGACGAGCATGCCGATCTCGCCCTTCTTACCGATAGCCTCGGCCATCTTTTCGCCGGCTGCTGCGGCCGCCTTCAGGTTTATCCGTCGAGCAGGTGGCGAGAGGCAGGTCGCTGTCGACGCCAGAGTCGAAGGCGACGATCGGGATCCCGGCTTCGTGCGCCTTTTTCAGCAGCGGCACTTCGGCCTGGGAGTCGAGTGCTGCGAAGCCAAGTCCTTGCGGTTTCTTGGCGATCGCAGCGTTTAGCATGTCGATCTGCTTGTCGATCATCGTCTCGGTCTCAGGGGCTTCGAAGGTGATGGTCACGCCGTTCTTCTTGGCGGCCTCTTCCGCGCCGGCCTTCACGGCCTGCCAGAACTGGTGCTGAAAGCCCTTCGAGATGATCGCGAAATAGGGCTCCGCTGCGAAGCCTGGCGCCGAAGCACTCGCCGCAAGGCCGAGAGCGAGTGCCGAAATCAATGTGGTCTTCTTCATGTCTTCTCCTCCAGTGGGTTTTGTTGATGCCGCTCTTCGGAGGCGGAATTCGCCTTCATGCGTGTGTTTCTGTGGAATTGCCCTCCCCACTCACCTTTGCTTGCGAAGAACCATGTCGACGAAGACGGCGACGATGATGATGATTCCGGTGACGACGATCTGCCATTCCTGGGCGACACCCATGATCCTGAGGCCGTTGTTGAGAACGGAGATGATGAATGCGATGGCGAAGGAATGCGGCTTCGCATCGACGCAACACACTCTCCCGGCCACGACGCCCCAGGACGAACTCGAAGCGCTTGTTGCGCGCCTGAACGCCGATGACGCAGTTCATGGCGTTCTGGTTCAGCTGCCGCTGCCGGCACATCTCGATGGCGAGCAGATTACGCAGTCCGTCAGTCCCGCCAAGGATGTCGATGGCTTGCATGTCGTCAACGCAGGCAAGGTTGCCACCGGTGATCTCGACAGCGGGTTCGTCTCCTGTACGCCCGCCGGGGCGATGGTGCTCGTGCGCAGCGTTCACGGAAGCGATCTCTCGGGCCTGAACGCCGTTGTAGTCGGGCGCTCGAACCTCTTCGGCAAGCCGATGTCCGCACTTCTTCTGGCGGCGAATGCGACGGTAACGACCGCTCACTCCCGGACCAGGGATCTGCCCGCCATCCGCCGGAGCGCCGATATTCTCGTCGCCGCGGTTGGGCGTCCCCATATGGTCACGGCGGATTGGATCAAGGCGGGCGCGACGGTCGTGGACGTCGGCATCAATCGTGTCCTTGTGCCCGGAGAATCTGACGGCAAGACACGCCTCGTGGGCGACGTTGCCTTCGAAGAAAGCCGGGCCGTCGCCGGGCCGTGACGCCCGTTCCGGGCGGTGTCGGGCCGATGACCATAGCGATGCTGATGGCCAACACAGTCACGGCTGCGTATCGCGCGGCCGGCATCAAGCCGCCCAAGTTCGGATAGCCGCGTCGTTCGTATCAAGCGGAAAGACACCCTTTCGTCGAAAGCGCAGAGATCCTCGCTCAAGCGACCGAAGCTCTTTGTGATGGCGCCTCTGACACTTTGGAGTGTATGCTGATGCTGCATTACCTCCAAAGAATGTGTGGATTGCTGCAATTGGGAAATTTCCGAATCTCCTGCAACGGCTACGATGTTTGCGGATGATTACTTTGCCTAATCATCAAGAGGTCACTGCAAAACGAACATTGTCTGTTTTGCGGTGACCTCGCCAAAATCGGATCATCTGCGGTCGATGCGACGCGCTGACGACGGAAACGAAGACGCGTCTGCACCGAGAACGAGGGGAGCTCCGATGGGCCTTGCCGGGCTAGGCTTTTTCATCGCGGCCATGCTGCTTGCGGCGCCGGTGGTGTCCCTGTCTTCAGCTCTTGCCCAACCATGCGAACCGCAGACCTTTGAGGAGACCCGCTTCATCGTCTGTACGTGGGAACCGGGAAAGGCCGAGCTGCGATTGTTTTGGAAGAATGGCGAGGATGAGCCCTACCGCTATTTTTCAAATGTTGCCGATGCCGTTCGCGCAGAAGGGCGGACACTGACCTTTGCGGTCAATGCCGGCATGTACCTTCCCGACTTCTCGCCGCTGGGTCTCTACATCGAAAATGGCCATGAGCTGCGACCCGCCAATACGGCACAAATGACGGGCTCCGTCGTGCCGAACTTCTACAGGAAGCCCAACGGCGTGTTCTTTGTTCAGGAGCAAGGTGCTGGGATACTCCCTACCGATGATTATCTGAAGCGTGGGCTCGATGTGCGTTTCGCCACCCAGTCCGGCCCGCTTCTTGTCATCGAGAATAGGTTAAACCCGATCTTTATCCCGGGCTCATCAGACAGAACCCGCCGCAGCGGCGTAGGTGAGTGCGGGGGCACGGTTCGCTTCGCAATCAGCGAAGACGCTGTGAATTTTCATGATTTCGCGCGACTGTTTCGCGACCAGCTGAAATGTACCAATGCCCTGTTTCTCGACGGCGGCGGCGGCGTGGGCATTTACGCTCCTGCATTGGAGCGCAACGACATGTCCCTGCATGGCGGTTTCGGCCCTATCTTGGGCCTCGTGGAGCGATGAGCCTATCCGTGGGATTGCGAGATGCGCTCGTCTGCTTGATGCCGCGGGCGCCCTGCTCTCGTCTCAATTCGAGATCAGATGATTGCCGCGCCGACGCGATTGCTGCAAAGACGTGCCTGATAGCGTCGCCGAAAGGGAAGAGAGACGATGAGCTACGATTTTCACGTTGGCCAGAAGGTCGTTTGTATCGACGATACGTTCAAGCACGTCAGCATCGACCAGGGCATCCGCAAGGGCGAGATCTATACGCTGCGCTGGGTCGGCGAATACACGCATTACATCGACGGCACCTTCTTCGGTGTGAAGCTGGAAGAGCTGCATCGCGGCAACGATGACGGGCCGGAAGGATATGGCGCCGCCGACATGCCGTTTCGCGCGACACGTTTCCGCCCGCTCGTCAAAGACAAGATCTCGTCTCTGCGCAAGCTGCTGAACCCCACGCCTGATGCTCCTGTCGAACCCAAGGTGAAGGTCAAGAAGACGGAAAAGGTCTGAGCGCGGTCGACACAGACCTTGATTGATGGCCGCGTTGCTGTAGACACCACGCTAGGACGCGACTGCCATGAACTTTAGCATGGGGTCGGGCGACGGATTGACGTCAAGTTGCTGCCACGAGATCACGTGACCGTCCCTTTGATCATCTCGGTCCCCTCGCGTATCTCAACGAATGAACCCGACGCTCGCACCATTTGTGTGAGAAAATCGGCTTGCTCCTTCATGATCGCCGCAATTGAATGACGCAGCATTCTGGCGCTATATAGGACGATCGTAAAAATCTCAGAGAGACGCGCCGGTGCTGCAGGAAATCACGAACGAGACCATTGCCGAGAGCGGCTACCGCCGCATTAGGGCCGATATCATTTTCGGCAGGCTGGCTCCCGGGCAGAAGCTGAAGCTGGAAAGCCTGAAAGAATCCTACGAGACGAGCATCAGCACCCTGCGCGAAATCCTCAACCGTCTGTCTTCGGAAGGCCTTGTCGTTGCCGAAGGTCAGCGTGGCTTCGAGGTCTCTCCGATGTCGGTCGCCGATCTCAAGGAGATCGCGGCACTTCGTCTGCTTCTGGAAACCCATGCGCTGGAGCAATCCTTTGCCTATGGCGAGGTCGAATGGGAAGCGCGCCTCGTGTCGGCGCACTACAAGCTGGCCCGCATGGAGAAGGTGATGGCGTCGGGCGACACCACGAAAGCCGAGGACTGGAAACGCTATGACTGGGAGTTTCACCAGGCATTGATTTCGGCCTGCGGTTCGAAACTATTGATGGAGACCCACTCTGCCGTCTTCGACAAGTATCTGCGATACCAGATGGTAGCCCTCTCCTATCGCGGCGATGTCGCCGCCAACGAGCATCAGCAACTGCTGGACGCGGCCTTGAAGCGCGATGGCGATACGGCCAAGCGGGTTCTCGCCTTGCATATTCAAGGCGGCGTCGAACACGCCTTGGCAAAGGGCTCGCTTTCGTAGCGCATGACCTGACGCCAATGGCGAAATCATCATATCAAGTGCATCCTGTTGTACATTTTCGGTTCCGCCGTTGTATTGTGTAGCGAACCAGGAGGGGCCATGCTCAAGCGTGTAGTGGAATCGACCGAGACGGTCGGTGATGTCGTTTTCCGGCAGATCCGGCAGGACATCATCTCGGGCGCGTTGCCGCCGGGCGCCAAGATAAAGCTTGAGCAGGCGAAGGAGCGCTATTCCATCAGCGTCTCGTCCCTGCGCGAAATCCTCAGTCGCCTGACGAACGAAAATCTGGTGATTGCGGAAGGCCAGCGCGGCTTCGAGGTCAGCCCGGCCTCACGGAAAGAACTGATCGAGCTTGCCGACCTCAGGATCGTGCTGGAAACGCATGCGATCGGTCTTGCCTTTGCTGCCGGCAATCTCGAGTGGGAAGGCCAGATCGTGGCCGCCCATCACAAGCTCGCGGCAGCTGAAAAGAACCTGCTGGCTGGCGATGCCTCCCGGACCATCGATTGGGTCCGATACGACTGGGAGTTCCACCAGGCCATCGTCTCCGCCTGCAACTCGGCAACGCTGATGACGACGCTATCGTCCGTCTTCGACCGCTTTCTCCGCTATCACATGCTCGCCCAGAGCTTCCGAGGCAAGGCTGTCGTCGACGATCACAAGCTCCTGTTCGAACTTGCCATCAAACGGGATGTTGAAGGCGCAAGAGAGGTCGTGCGGCGACACGTGCAAAGCGGCGTGGAACACGTGCTGAAAAGCGGCCGCATCCCCTGAGACCCACCCGGCGCTCGTCCTCCTACGCGGCGTCTTTCGGTACGCCTTCCGGCCGCATCTGCTTTTTCAGAGCGGCGATCCGGAAAATCGCATTCGGCGCACCATATCCGCGATAGCCGCGGCGCTCGACGATCTCGAAGAAGAAGCCCTCCCCATAGGTCCCGCTGTAGAGCTGGAAATACTCGCCGTGCTCGTCACGATCGTAGAGGATATTTTCGGCCTTCAATCGCTCCGTGAGCTCCGGATCAAGGCCAAACCGAGCCTCGATATCGTCGTAGTAGTTGGGAGAGATGTGCAGCGGCTTGAAACCATGCCGCCGAAGGGCCTCTGCGGTGACAAAGATATCATCCGTTGAGAAGGCCAGGTGCTGGATGCCCGATCCGAACTTCTCGGCAATGAAATGCCCGGCCAGGGTTCGGCGATTCTCGGCACCGTTCATCGTAATCCGCAGTGCGCCACTCGTGTTCTCGACGACCTGACTACGCACCACGCCGCTCGGATCGATGATATCGACCATCGGCGTCTTGGTCGCCTCGAAGATCGACGTATAGAAGAGCAACCAGGTCAGCATCTCGTCATAAGCGACCGTCTGCGCGATATGATCGACGCGGATGAGCCCGGCGGTCCGCGCCTCCCCGTCCTTGGCAACCGGCTCGAAGTCGATCTCGGAGAAGCGGCCAAGCGCACTGTTGTCGTCGATCAGATAGATAAGACCGCCGCCGACGCCCCGGATCGCGGGAAGCTCAAGCTCGCCGTCAACCACAGGCTGGCGAAATGGCTCAGCATCGAGCGCCAGCGCGCGCTCG
The DNA here is from genome assembly GCF_030382195.1 of Rhizobium sp. S96. Taxonomy (NCBI): domain Bacteria; kingdom Pseudomonadati; phylum Pseudomonadota; class Alphaproteobacteria; order Hyphomicrobiales; family Rhizobiaceae; genus Rhizobium; species Rhizobium sp. S96. Next base: position 255,435 of record NZ_JAUDRY010000012.1, on the reverse strand, counting down.
TAGGCCTTCGCTGCATCGTCGACCACAAGTGCAAGCGCGTAGGCAAATGTCCCGTGAACAGCATAGGCGGCGTTGGCAAACCCGGCCTGATCAACGTTGATCAGTATCCGTATCTCGCCCTGCTCGAACAGCGTGACCTTCTTCGTCTTGTGGACCGCCGTTTTGCGAAAACCAAGCGCTTCCAGCAGGCCAACCAATCCGACGGCCTCATCCTCGTCGGTCGCGAATTCGACGAACCCGACCCCTTCGACCTTGGCTCGTTCCGGCATGGCAATACCGACCGGGCTGTTCTCGCCCAAACTGCGCCGCACCTGATCTCCGAGGTAGATCAGCGAGCGATGGCCGTCGGCTGCGATCGCCCGCGTGGAGCCTCCGCGAAACTGGTCGTTGAAAATCTCCAACGAGAAGTAGCCATCATATCCGGTTGAGGCGACCGCTTCGGCGAAGGCCGTAACCGGCAGGTCGCCCTCACCAGGCATATTGCGGAAGTGGCGGCTCCAATAGAGCAGATCCATATCGATCAGCGGAGCATCGGCGAGCTGGACGATGAAGATCTTCTCCTTCGGGATTGATCGGATGGAGTTGATGTCGATCTTGCGCGACAGAGAATGAAAGCTGTCGAGAATGAGCCCGACATTCGGGTGGTCTACGCGCCGAACGATCTCCCAGGCATCCCGGTGATCGTTGATATGGCGACCCCAGGCAAGCGCCTCGTAGCCGACCCTCAGCCCGCGTTTGGCGGCCCGCTCACCCAGTTCACGGAAGTCTGCGGCAGCGCGGTCGATGCCGCCAACAGAGGCTGGCGAAACATTGGAGCATACGAGCACCAGGTCGGTGCCGAGCTCCTGCATCACATCGAACTTGCGCTCGGCGCGATCGAAGGTCCGGCTCCGCAGCGGCTCCGGCATGCCCTCGAAGTCTCGGAAAGGTTGGAACAGCGTGATCTCGAGCCCCTGGGCCCTCGCCATCTTGCCGACGTCGGCCGGGCTGCCATCGAACGCCAGAAAATCGTTCTCGAATATCTCGACGCCCTTAAATCCGGCGCGCGCGATCGCCTCAAGCTTCTCCGGCAGTTCGCCGCTAATGGTTACCGTCGCAATGGAGGTCTTCATGGCCACAGCCCTTCCCGTTTCAGCGTGATGAGGAGAAAGGCCGGCGGCACGATTGGGTGCCGCCGCCAAAATCCTCCTGCAGTCATTATGACGAATGTCGTGAATATTTCAATTCGGTTGGTGAAAATTGGATTCTCATATGATTTCGAAAAACTATGTTGATTTATCGGTCCCGGTCTGCCAATTATTAACAACAGTCAATTTGGTGAGGGATGGCTGTCCGGTCGAAGGACCGTCAAACGGAGGAGGAATAAATGTTCAAATCAATGCTGACGCGCCGAAATGCCATGCTTGGCGCTGCCGCGGTCGTCGCCGCTGTCGCCATGGCTCAGCCGGCGAGCGCAATCACGCCCGACGAGATCAAGGCCAAAGGCAAGCTTGTGGTCGGGATCCAGGGCGACAACCCGCCGTGGGGTTTCGTGACCAGCGCTGGGAAGCAGGATGGTCTTGATGCCGACATCGCGACGCTGTTCGGCAAGGAGCTCGGCGTTCCGGTCGAATTCGTCCCGCTTGAAGTGAACAACCGCATTCCCGCGCTGACGACGGGCCGCGTTGACGTTCTCTTCGCAACCATGGCCATGCTTCCGGATCGCGCAAAGGCCGTCCAGTTCAGCAAGCCTTATGTGGCCAACGCGATCGTGCTGATCGGGCCGAAGTCGGCCGAGATCAAGACGAACGCTGACATGGCCAAATTCACTGTCGGCGTTGCCAAGGGCGCTGCCCAGGATACGCAGGTCACCAAGAACGCGCCTGCGAACACGACGATCCGCCGCTACGACGGTGATGCCGCCAGCGTGCAAGCACTTGCCTCCGGCCAGGTCGATACCCTCGGTGGCAACATCTTCTACATGGATCGTGTCGAAAAGGCCCGCCCGGGCGAGTTCGAAAACAAGCTCGAGTTCCAGAAACTCTACAACGGCGCCTGCACGCGCCTGGGTGAAAAGGAAATCAACGCGGCGCTCAACACCTTCATCGACAAGATCAAGGCAAACGGCGAGCTGAAGAAGGTCTACGACAAGTGGATGAAGGTTCCGGTTCCTGAGTTCCCCGCGACCCTGGACGGCATTCCGTTCACCGTGAACTGAGCCTTTCTACCCTGACACTACGGACCGCCGAGGCGGGCATCAACGATGCCCGCCAACGCTGATACCATGCCGCCGGACGAGCCTCGGCTTGCGGCGAGGAGCGTGATGATGAGCAAGACGATCTTTGTACTCAACGGCCCGAACCTGAACCTGCTCGGTCAACGCGAGCCGGCGATCTACGGCACCACGACGCTTCATGACATTCGCGAGCGATGCATCGCCAAGGCTCGGTCACTTGGCTTCGACGTCGACTTCCGACAGACGAACTTCGAAGGCGAACTGGTCGAAAGCGTTCATCAGGCGCGCAACGAGGCGTGCGGCATCGTTATCAATCCCGCTGCCTACACCTTCACATCCATTGCGCTGCTGGATGCGCTGAAGACATTCGCCCCGCCGAAGATCGAGCTGCATATCTCGAACGTGCATGCCCGCGAGAGCATCTACCACAACTCGCTGATCTCACGCATCGCAACCTCGATCATGATCGGCTTCGGTGCCGACGGATACGAATTGGCGATCCAGGCCATGGCCGGAATGGTCACGCGCGCGGCGCATTGAAGACGAACTTGAGCCGGAGAAATCCGCATGGACTATAAATTGGACTTCACGCCTGTCATCGATGGTCTGCCGACCCTGCTGATGGGCTGTCTCGGCACCTTCCTGCTGGCGATCTCGGGAATGCTGCTCGCGATCATCATCGGCATCGGCGGCGTTGCCCTGCGCGACTCCCACATCAAGTGGATGCGCTGGCTGGTCATCGGATTTGTCGAACTGATCCGCAACACGCCGTTTCTGGTGCAGATCTTCTTCATCTACTTCGCCCTGCCCCTCGCCGGCATCAGGTTGGATCCGACGCCGACGGCAATCATCGCACTCGGCATCAATGGCGGCGCCTACGCCATCGAGATCATTCGTGGCGGCGTCCAGTCGATCCCGAAGGGACAGATGGAGGCCGGCCTGGCGCTCGGTCTGCATAAGGCGCAGGTCTTCCGGCTGATCATCCTGAAACCGGCATTGCGGGCGATCTACCCCTCGCTGACGAGCCAGTTCGTCCTTCTGACACTCTCGACGAGCATCGCCTCGGCAATTTCTGCCTACGAGCTGACATCGGTTGCCCAGCGCATTGAATCCGACAGCTTCCGAAGCTTCGAAGTCTATTTCACCGTCACGATCTTCTACCTCGTGATCTCCTGGCTGATGATGCGCCTCTTCTCGTTCTTCTCGGCGCGTTACTTCACCTACCCCGTCAAGTAGGGAGCGATTTCCATGGGCAATGAAGAACTCGTTTTCCTGCTGATCGGTTTGAAATGGACAGTCGTCCTGTCGGCAATCGGCTTCGTCTGCGGATGCATCGCCGGCCTGGGCGTGGCACTTGCCCGGACCTCGGGTAGCCCGCTGCTGGAGCGCATCACGTCCGGTTATATTGCCGTCTTCCAGGGGACGCCCCTGCTGATGCAGCTATTCGTGGTCTATTACGGACTTGCGCTGATCGGCCTGAAGCTCGATGCCTGGCTCGCCGTCGCCATCGGCCTCACCCTTCACGCCAGCGCCTATCTCGGCGAGATCTGGCGCGGATCGATCGAGGCAGTCCCGCGAGGACAGACGGAAGCCGCCAAGGCGCTCAGCCTCAAGTATGTCTCGCGCATGAAGGATATCATTCTTCCACAGGCGCTCCGCATTTCGCTGCCGGCCACGATCGGCTTCCTGGTTCAGTTGATCAAGGGCACGTCGCTCGCATCGATCGTCGGCTTCACCGAGCTAACGCGCGCCGGCAACATCATCTCCAACCAGATCTTTCAACCCTTGACCGTCTTCGGCGTGGTCGGCGCGCTTTACTTCCTGATGTGCTGCCCGCTGACGATCCTCGGCGCACGCCTGGAACGACGGTTTGCCGCGTCGGCGCGCTGATCGCCTCCGATCCCGCTCGACCCTGACACAAGCACGTGGAGACTACCGATGACCAATGCTGCCCAGTCCCAAGCCGCAGAAACCATTATCACCATGGAACGGGTCGAAAAGTGGTACGGCGCGTTTCAAGCCCTGCACGATATCAACCTGTCGGTTCGCAAGGGCGAAAGGATCGTGCTGTGCGGTCCTTCTGGCAGCGGCAAGTCGACCCTGATCCGGTGCATCAACCACCTCGAAGCCTACGAGAAGGGCAAAATCCGGGTCGGTGGCATTTTGCTCGGAAACCAGGCGAAGGCGATCGACGCGGTTCGCCGCGAAGTGGGCATGGTGTTTCAGCAATTCAACCTGTTTCCGCACCTGACCGTGCTGCAGAACTGCATGCTGGCACCAATGCGCGCGCTTGGCGTCAGCAAGGCGGAAGCCGAAGAACGCGCCCGCACCCTTCTCGACCGCGTCAAGATCCTCGAGCAGGCCGAGAAATATCCGCTGCAACTCTCAGGGGGCCAGCAGCAGCGAGTAGCCATTGCCCGCGCGCTCTGCATGCGGCCGAAGGTGATGCTCTTCGACGAACCGACTTCGGCCCTCGATCCGGAGATGGTCAAGGAAGTGCTCGACACGATGATCGGGCTCGCCGACGAAGGCATGACGATGATCTGCGTGACCCATGAAATGGGCTTCGCCCGTCAGGTCGCCGATCGGGTGATCTTCATGGCGAGCGGTGCCGTCGTCGAGGAAGCGCCGCCATCGGAGTTCTTCACCAATCCCCGGCATGAGCGAACCCGAAAATTCCTCGGCGAGATTCTGCGCAACTGATGACCGCTCAACGTCGCAACGCAGGGAGCCACCGATGAAGCTGTTGAAGATCGCGGTAATGGGCGCCGGGCTGATCGGCAAGCGCCACGCACAGCATGTCCTGGCGCAACCCGATACCATCCTGTCATCGATCATCGACCCGTCGAGCGACGGACGGGCTTTCGCGGAGGAGATCGGCGTGGGCTGGTCCCCGAGCTTCGCAGAGATAGCGCGGGACGATCGCCCCGACGGTGTCATCGTCGCCACGCCGAACCGGCTTCACGTCGAGAATGCGCTGGAAGTCATCGAAGCGCGTATTCCCGTGCTCGTGGAAAAGCCTATCGCGGACGATGTCGATGAAGCGGCGGCACTCGTTGCCGCGGGCGAACGAGATCGGCTGCCGATCCTGGTTGGTCATCACCGCCGCTACAACCCGATGATCCTGAAGGCCAGAGAGATCCTCGAAAGCGGCAGGCTCGGTCGGATCATCGCGGTACACGGGACCTTCTGGGTCGCAAAGCCTGACGACTATTTCGACGTCGCCTGGCGGCGCGAACCGGGTGCAGGCCCGATCTTCGTCAACCTTATCCACGACGTCGATCTCTTCCGCTATCTCTTTGGCGAGGTCGACGCCGTCCACGCCATGCAGTCGAGCGCGGTCCGAGGCCATGCGGTCGAAGACACGGCCGTCGTCTCGATGCGCTTTGCGAACGGCATCCTGGCGACGCTGAGCGCAAGCGATGCCGTCGCCTCCCCGTGGAGCTGGGAGATGACGACAGGCGAGAACCCTTCCTTTCCCCAGCAGGACCAATTTTGCTACCAGATCGGCGGCACGGACGGTTCGCTGAGCATTCCACATCTTGATCTATGGACGAATGCCGCGCGACCGGACTGGCTGGCGCCCCTCGCCCGCGAACGAATTTCCTTTGTCCCGACCGATCCGCTCAAAGCCCAACTCAGCCATTTTTGCGACGTCATACGGGGCGACGCCGAACCGATCGTCAGCGGACGGGAGGGACTGGCGACCCTCAGGGTCATCGAGGCAATCCGAACCTCTGCTCTTTCCGGGCAGATGGTCGGGCTGGACACCATCACGACACCAAGGGTCCAATAGAATGATTACCGGGACCACCAAACTCATCGCGCACCTCGGCTATCCGACCGAGTCCTTCAAGGCGCCGCTGATCTACAATCCCTATTTCGACGCAAACGGGATCGATGCAGTCGTCGTGCCCATGGGCTGCAAGCCGCAGGACTACCCATCGTTTCTCAAACTGGTCTTTCGCCTCTCCAATATTCACGGCGCCCTTATTACAATGCCGCACAAGATCGCGACGATGAGCCTGCTCGACGAGGCATCGACCAGCGCGAAGGTGGCGGGCTCATGCAACGCCGTCCGCCTCGATCATAACGGTCGCCTGATCGGCGACATGTTCGATGGCGAAGGATTTGTGCGTGGCGTTCTGCGCAACGGACGAGAGGTCGCCGGCGCGAGCGTTCTGATCGTCGGTGCTGGTGGCGTCGGCTCGGCGATTGCTGCCTCGTTGGCAAAGGCAGGCGTCCGACGCCTTTCGATCTTCGATCCCGATGACGCCACCATGACCGGCCTGCGGGATCGCTTGCGGCAATACTACCCGAACGTCGAGATAGCCGTCGGCTCCGCCGATCCGTCCGGTCACGACATCGTGGTGAACGCGACGCCACTCGGCATGAAAAAGGGCGACCCCTTGCCGATGGACGTCTCCCGCATCGCGCCGTCGACCTTCGTCGGCGAAGTGGTGATGAAGGAAGAGATCACCCCCTTCCTTCAGGCCGCCCGCGCAAGGGGCTGTGCATTCCAGGTCGGCACGGACATGCTGTTCGAACAGATCCCGGCCTACCTGGAATTCTTCGACTTCCCGACGACGACCGCCGAGAACCTGCGGAAAATCGCGAAACTCACCTGACTAGGCGCCCGTAAGACGATGGACGGCAATTGAGAGACATCATCAACTGCGCCACTGGAAGCGCAGTTGATGAGCGTCCAGAACTAGGCTCCCGCCGAGCCGAAGACGACGTCTTCAAGCCACGGGTTCGAGAACTTCCGTTCCGGATCCATGCGATTGCGGATGCGCGCGAAATCCGCAAGGCGCTCATAGCTGGCGCCGACGTGGCGGCGGCTAAAGACCTTGCCCCAGTGCGGCAACGCCTGAAGCGGTGCGAGCACATCTTCGATATGGCGGACCGCGGCGCTGACCGCATCCTGATCGCGAACCCAGGTGAAATGGAACGATACGGTGTCGCGTTGATATTGCGGGCTGAGCCACAGCTGATCGGCGGCGACAGTCCTGATTTCACCTGCCTGGACCAGATGCGCAAACCTGTTGCGGACCGATAGCAGAGCCTCGACCGCGGCGGCGCCGTACTCCTTGGGAACGTGATATTCCGATTGTATCTCTTCGCCGCTGCTCGGGAGAAAGCCCATCTTGAAGTGAGGCAACCTGTCCGACCACCGGCCGTATTCGCCAAGCTGGTCGGTCGCGTTCCGCGCATCCAATCCACTGATCGGATGTCTCTTGACCTGCGCCCGGACCGCACCATGAATGGCCGCCGGCCAATCGTCGCCTGCCCCGACCCGCTTCAGCCAGATCGAACCTGCCTGCTCCCTCCATTGCGTGAACACGCTCACGCTGTAGGCAGCACCCGTGATCTCATCGAGGTTCTCGACCAGCTTGTCCCATGTGAGACCGTCATAGACGCACTGCGCGACCTGAAACTCCGGCTGAACATCGAGCGTCACACGCGTGACGATGCCGAGCGCGCCGAGATGCACGACCATTCCGGCGAAATCCGCATCGCCGCGCTTCACCGTCACGAGGCTACCGTCACCTGCCACGAACTCCAGTCCTGAAACCGCCGTCGCCAGATTTCCATTGAGATTTCCGGACCCATGGGTCGCGGTGGCGATGGCGCCGGCGATCGAGATGTGAGGCAGCGATGCCAGATTGTGAAGGGCGAGACGATGATCGTGCAGAAAAAGCGCAAGCTCGCCATAGGTGCAGTGACCGCCAACGGAGACCTGCGTTCCATCCCCTTCGATTACTGCGTTCGTCGGCATCTCGGACAGCGACATGGCGACTTGCCCATCGGCGATAGCGTTGAACGAGTGTCGTGACCCAAGCGCCTTTATCGTCTGAGAGCGCGCCACGATATCGCAAACGTCCTCGACCGAAGACGGATAGACGCAGTCGCGAAAGCTGTAGTGAAAACTCTCTGCCCAGTTGGCAGCAGGAACCTGTCTCATGAACGATACCTTCTCGAATCCGGCGGATTGAATTTATTTATCCGAAGCGGCGACGAAAGAAGACATATATTGGTCACCAAGGCACGCGCCGATTGTCGCAATCGTACTGACAGTTGTAACCCGTACGTGGAAGGCACCGGACGTATTTAATTTCTTCACCAATCTATGAGACCCATCGGTATGTCGGTTTGATTGAGGGGGATGCGGCAATGGTGGTTGCAAGGGCATTCGGGAAGTCTTCCGCGGATGCAAAAAAGCGGGAAATGGAGCGCCTGGCAGCCCTTGAGCAGCTGGATCTCCTCGACACGCCCCGAGACGATGGCTTTGATCGAATCGTGCGACTGATCAAGGAGATCTTCACGATCGATATCGGGCTCGTCACCCTCATCGATGCGCACCGCCAATGGTACAAGGCCTGCTCGGGCCTTTCGGCCGATGAGGTTCCGCGCGAAGACACGTTCTGCCGATACGTCGTCGACTACGAAGAACCAGTCATTGTACAGGACGCCACCAGAGATCCTCGTTTTGCCCAACATCCCGCCGTGACCGGCGACACCCACATCCGCTTTTATGCAGGCGTTCCGTTGCGCACCAGGGAAGGTCATATCATTGGCACCGTCTGCGCGATCGACCGAAAGCCGAGATCGTTCGGCGCCAAGGACCTCGCGATCCTGCAGGAACTGGCCGGGGCAGCAATGGACCGGATAGAGCTGCTGCAGTCGGCGGCAACCGACAGCCTGACCGAAACATTGACGCGCCGCGCTTTCAAGCAGGAGACTGACCAGCTGATTTCACTGGCCCTGCGCCACCAGCACAATCTCTCCTGCGTCATGCTGGACGTCGACCATTTCAAGAGCGTCAACGACACCTATGGTCATGCAGCAGGCGACGAGGTTCTCCGGGCCGTTGCGGCAACCTGCAGGGCAAACCTCAGAGCCGGCGACCTCCTTGGTCGTCTCGGCGGCGAAGAATTCTGCATCGTGCTCCCGCACATCGACCGCGAAGGCGCGATTGCCGTTGCCGAGAAAGTCAGGGCCGCGATTTCGTCTCAGCCCATCCAGGGGGACTTCGGTTCACTGAGCGTCACCGCGAGCTTTGGCGTCTCGTCGCTCTCCATCGTCACCAAGGACATCGACACGCTCCTGGCGCAAGCGGATGCCGCGATGTATCACGCCAAGCACAGCGGCCGAAATCGATGCGTTTCATGGGCATCGATCGGCGCAGAGCGTGCCATGGGCTCCCGCCGGCGTGTCCTGAAGGCCGGTGCCATCCTGTTCAATGATCGGCGTTCGACGATCGATTGCACCATCAAGACCCTCGGCATCGATAGCGCAGGCCTGTCGGTTTCCAGCTCGGCGGGCATTCCTCCCGAGTTTGTTCTGGCCATCAAGGGTGAAGGCTTCGAAACGCTGTGCCAGGTGATCGCGCAGGATCGGCAGAGCGTGGAAGTAGCCTTCAAGATCTGAAGGCCCCGCGCGCTGCAAAGCCGTATCAGTGCCCGTCGGGCGGGACGTCTGCCTTGGGGGTGTCCCCGACCAGATTCTTCCGATGGAAGATGAAAAGTCCGGCAAGCACGATCACGCCGGATCCCATAAGGATCTGGCTATCTGGCAGGTCGCCGAAGAACAGATAGCCCAGGACAATCGCCCATATCAGTAGGCTGTACTGCAGTGGTGCCAGAAGCGACGCCGGAGCCAGTTTCAGCGCTCGTGTGATCATCATGTGCGCACTGCCGGCAACGATGCCGAGCGCCAGCATGGCGGCGACATCAACGGCCGTCATCGGACCCCAGTTCCCGATGCTCAGGAACAGGCCGACGACGAAGGCCGCAATGGTCTGCCAGGTCACCAGTGTCACATCGCTCGTCTGCCGTAGGCGACGGCTGAGAACAAGCGTCAACGCAAAAGACAGGCTGCCGACAAGGCCGAAGATCGATGGCCAGGACAGCATGGCGGACGACGGCCGCAGCGCGATGACAACCCCGATGAAACCGATGAAGACGGCGAGCCAGCGGCGCCAGCCGATCGTCTCGCCTAGGAAGAAATGCGAGAACGCCGCCACGTAGATGGGACCGGCCATGTAGAATGTCATGACATCGGCAAGCGGGAGGTAGGCAACAGCCGCATAAAACAGCGCGACATCGCCCGTTGCAAGGACCATACGGAGGATATGCAGAGACGGGCGTTCCAGCTGGACCAGCGCAGCAGAGCCCTGCCGGACAATCATCGGCGCCAGCATGGCAAAGGAGCCCAGCGAGCGCAGCACCAGCACCTGGCCGACGGAAAAGCTCGCAACCAGCCACTTGCCCATCGCATCATTCAACGAGAACAGCACATCGCCAAGGAGCATCAGGAGCACCCCGGCAAGCACGGCATTGCCCACGGCGCTGGTCGCGCGAACGTTCATGGTGCTTCCTTCCAATCAAGCCGTTTTCTCGGCCTTTATCTTCATTTGACAGTAGTGCTAGGCGGCCGACTTTTTCGTCTCAGGCGCGACCCCGGCTCGGCCAGAACAATATTGTGGCCGCCAATATAAAAACCCGCCTCGAGGTTCACTGCGAGGCGGGTTGCCTGACTACGCAAGCTATGACTGGATCAGACGGCTATCGAATGCGTCCAGCCGTGTTGATCGTTCGAGGCGCCCTGCTGCAGGCCGACCAGTTGCTTGCGTAACTCGGCGGTCAGCGCACCGGTCTGTCCGTCGCCGATCTTGAACTCGCCACCCGCGTGACGCACGAGGCCGATACCGGCCAACACGGCGGCAGTGCCGCAGGCGAACGCTTCCTTGAGCTTGCCGCTGGCGGCATCGGCCTTCCACTCGTCGAACGAGTAGAGGCGCTGCTCGACGCGGATGCCCCGCTCTTCGGCAAGCGCGATCACCGATGCGCGGGTGATGCCCGGCAGAATGGTGCCGCCGAGCGGAGGCGTGACCATCGAGCCGTCCTGCATGACGAAGAATACGTTCATACCGCCGAGTTCTTCGACCCAACGATGCTCGGCCGCGTCAAGAAACACGACCTGGTCGCATTCGCGCTTTGCGGCTTCCGACTGGGCAACGAGGCTGGCGGCATAATTGCCGCCGCACTTCGCAGCGCCTGTTCCGCCGCTGGCGGCGCGGGTGAATTCCGTTTCGACCCAGACGGAGACTGCCTTGCTGCCACCCTTGAAATAGGAACCGGCAGGCGATGCGATGATGCAGAACACATATTCCTGCGCCGGCCGCACGCCGAGGAACGCCTCGTTCGCAAACATGAAGGGGCGGAGGTAGAGGCTGGCATCACCCGACGGGATCCAGGCCTTGTCAACGCGCACCAGCGCTTCGACCGCCTTGATGAAGAGCTCTTCCGGAACCGGCGGCATCGCCATACGCAGCGCCGACTGTGCAAACCGCCGCGCATTCTCTTCCGGCCGGAACAGCAGGACGCGCCCGTCCGCCGTCTTGTAGGCCTTCATGCCTTCGAAGATTTCCTGCGCGTAGTGGAGCACCGCGCTCGCCGGATCGATCGACAGCGGCCGCCGCGGCGTCACCTTCGCATCGTGCCAACCCTTGTCGGGCGTCCAGCGTGCGAGCACCATATGGTCGGTGAAAATCTTGCCGAAGCCGGGCGTCTCAAGGGCTTGAGCTCTATCTGCGTCGGAAACGGGTGAGGTGTGGAAATCGATCTGGATCTCCGGCAGTTCTGGATTCGTAGTCATGGAAACAGCCTTGGACATGGCGCGCTATCCGCGCGTGACTCCGTCAACATAAAGGAAAACAACGAAACGAGCAGTAGCCCTTTCGTGTCCCGGTTTCAAGCAATCGCTCGAACGCGCCGAAGGCCGCCTGAGCGGCTGGTGGAACCGCAGGCAGGGATTGCAGAAATCAGGGCACCATCGCCCTAAATCGCTATCTCGACCCTTCCGGGCGCACTGACCCGGCATATCGGTACAGACAGATGGAGAATGCCTCCTGCCCGCCACGACAGGTTGAGTTGATTGTCGCGGCGAACTCCTTGGCGCTGTCGCCGCGGCCATTGTTTCCATTGTACATTTTTTTCTAATACTCGATCACCGGCACGACAATTTCAGCCACCTTTGCGTGTGGCAACGAACCCCCTTCAACGAAGCCGCTAACCCTCGATTAAAAATCATCCAAATCGGCAGCCGCCCGAAAGTTCGGGGTGCGAATATTAACTTTAGGTTAACCATAAACATCGTTTACCATCGGTGACGACCTTGAGAGTCGTTGATTCGAAAGTCCTACGCGAGATTTGCGAACGGATGAGAGGAAAGACGATTACTGCGGCCAGACACATGCGTTTGCTGAGAGTGGTATCGCTGACGGCGTTAGCCGGGCTTGCTGCCGGCTGCACCTCCACCGGAGGCGTAAGACAACCAAACGTTGCGGAAACCGTAGCAAGCGAAAAAGCGCTTGCCCTGCCGCCGCCTGGCGGTCCGTCCATCGTGAGTGTCGTCGAGCGCAAGCATGGCAACGGCGCCGAGCAGACGATCTCGCTTTTCACCTCTTCGTCCGTACCCGGCCAGAACTTTCTCAAGGTGCAATTCATCGGCGCAAACGGCGTCAACCAGGGAACCGGCAACGCATCCCACAGGACAATCTCAGGGAGCCAGGTTTCTCGCGAGGCTTTTGCGGCGGCGCCCGGCGTGCCGATGGTGACCTCGCCGACCTTCCTGCAGAACAGTTATGGCCCGTTCGGCTACGCGTCTGGCCAAAGCCGGTCAGGCGACACCTGCGTCTACGCCTGGCAACAGATCAGCTCCAGCCGCAACGCGATGACGCAGGCCCGCAACTTCGGGATGATCCAGGTGCGGCTTCGCCTCTGCGACGCGCGCGCAACCGAACGCCAGCTGCTCGGCATCGTCTATGGCTACACCATCGTTGGCTCGTTCGACGGTGAGATCTGGAATCCCTACGGCGCCCCCCGGGGTGCCGATCCGACGATCGGAGGCACCGGCAGTCCGATTTATCCTGACGCTGGCGGTTACCGCGGCGTGCCGATGTCATTCGGATACGAGCCTGCGCCGGAGCCCACTCGCTCAGCCGTCACGCGACGCGCCGCTGCCACAACTCCGGCAGCCCCCGCCGCACTCCCCGCGGCGGTCGGGCCACGCGTGCCGCTTCCTGACATGCCGGGCGGCGCACCACAGGCGAGCATAGAGGCGCCGGTCGCACCGGTCGCCACACAGACAGAACAACAGACGGTGACGGCGAGCGGTGTGACCGTGCCGTCGCCGGATTGCATAGGCGACGCGGCCATGACGGCCGCTTGCCGGAGATAGTTTGATTCAACCGGTGCGCCATGCGCCCGATTTGTTGCTTTCGAAGGGACGCCGATGCATAAAGCCCTAAGCATCATCATATGGGCCGTGGTTTCGCTCTGCGTGATCGTACTGATCACCTTGCCGGTCAACCTGCAGACGCAGCTGATCGCGAGCATAACCGTCGTCGCGGTCATGGCGATCATCAAGGGATTGAAGGCGGAAGGCACATGGCGGCTCGTCGCGCTGGCCTTCGGCACCGCCATCGTCCTGCGCTATGTCTATTGGCGCACGACGAACACCCTGCCCCCGGTCAACCAGCCGGAAAACTTCATTCCCGGCCTGCTGCTCTACCTCGCGGAAATGTACAGCGTCGCCATGCTGGCGCTCAGCCTGTTCATCGTGGCAACGCCTCTGCCGTCCCGCCCCTCGCGAGCGGCCAGCGAAGATCGTTTTCCGCATGTCGACGTCTTCGTTCCGTCCTATAACGAGGACTCCCATCTGCTCGCCAACACCCTGGCTGCGGCAAAGGCAATGGATTACCCCGCCGAAAAGCTTCACGTCTGGCTTCTCGATGACGGCGGCACGCTCCAGAAGCGCAATTCCAACAAGCTCCTTGAGGCACAGGCCGCCGTTGCCCGCCACAACGAACTCAAGAAGCTATGCGAAGATCTCGACGTCAAATATCTGACGCGTGACCGCAACGAGCATGCCAAGGCCGGCAATCTCAACAACGGCATGCAACACTCCTCCGGTGAGCTCATTGCCGTCTTCGATGCCGACCATGCGCCGGCCCGGGACTTCCTGCTCGAAACGGTCGGCTATTTCGATGACGATCCGAAGCTTTTCCTCGTCCAGACGCCGCACTTCTTCATCAATCCCGATCCGCTGGAACGAAACCTCCGCACCTTCGACAACATGCCGAGCGAGAACGAGATGTTCTACGGGATCATCCAGCGCGGTCTCGACAAGTGGAACGCAGCGTTCTTCTGCGGCTCGGCCGCCGTGCTCAGCCGCCGGGCGCTGGAATCGCAAAACGGCTTCAGCGGCATCAGCATCACCGAGGACTGCGAAACCGCCCTTGCCCTGCATGGCAGCGGCTGGAACAGCATCTATGTCGACAAGCCGCTGATCGCCGGCCTGCAGCCCGCAACCTTCGCCAGCTTCATCGGCCAGCGTAGCCGCTGGGCCCAGGGCATGATGCAGATCCTGCGTTTCCGCTTCCCGCTTCTGAAGCGCGGCCTGACGATCCCGCAGCGCCTCTGCTACATGTCGTCCACGCTCTTCTGGCTCTTCCCGTTTCCGCGCACGATCTTTCTGTTTGCGCCGCTCTTCTATCTCTTCTTCGATCTGGAAATCTTCACGGCCTCCGGCGGCGAGTTCCTGGCCTACACGCTCGCCTACATGCTCGTGAACCTGATGATGCAGAATTACCTTTACGGTTCCTTCCGTTGGCCTTGGATCTCGGAGCTCTACGAGTATGTGCAGACGGTGCACCTCCTGCCCGCTGTCGTCTCGGTCATGCTCAATCCGCGAAAGCCGACCTTCAAGGTGACAGCCAAGGACGAGTCGATCGCAGTCAGCCGCCTGTCGGAAATCAGCCGGCCGTTCTTCGTCATCTTCGCCGTCCAGCTGGTGGCACTCGCAGTGACGATCTTCCGCATCTATGCCGAACCCTACAAGGCCGACGTTACCCTCGTCGTGGGCGGCTGGAACGTGATCAACCTGATCATGGCAGGCTGTGCGCTCGGCGTCGTCTCCGAGCGCGGCGAACGCGCCTCGTCGCGCCGCGTCCGCGTCAACCGCCGGTGCGAGTTTGGCGTCAACGGCAAGTGGTACACCGCCTCCATCGAGGACGTTTCGGTTCACGGTGCCCGCTTGCACGTCTTCAACAAGATGCTTGATCCGATGGTCATCGGTGCCGAGGGCGAAATCCGCTTCCAGCCCTATAGCGGCGCCGAGATGGAAACACTGCCGCTGATCGTCCGCAATATCCAGCCGTCGGGCGAAATCCTCGCGGTGGGTTGCCAGTACATTCCCAAGAGCGCGCTCGATCACCGACTGATCGCCGACCTGATGTTCGCCAACTCCAACCAATGGACGCAATTCCAGCAGGGACGTCGCCGCAACCCCGGCCTTATCCGCGGAACGATCTGGTTCCTGGGACTGTCGCTTTATCAGACGAGCCGCGGGCTGGTCTATTTCTTCCGCAGCATGCGGCCGGAGCGTGACCGGCAACAGCAGCAGCAGGCGGCAAAGGCGAACGGCTGATGAAGAAGGTTCTCTACGCTTCGTTCCTTCTCGTCGGCGCTTCGGCAATCGCCTACGCCCAGACGGCGCCGTTCGACATGTCGGGCGAACGCTCGCAAGGCGGCCAGCAGGTCATGCCACGGCTGACCCTGCCAGCCACACCAACGACACCCCAGGCTCAGCCTGCACCGCAGACGCCACCTGCGTCACAGCCATCACCGCCTGTAGCAGCGCCGGTACCGCCGCTCTCGCTGCAGCCGGCCGCGACCGCGGAACCGGCAGCACCCGCACCGGTGCAAGCACCGCCTGTTGTCCTTCTGCCTGCGAACCCTATCGTCACGACACCCGCTGCCCCCATCCCAACAGCACCCGCCGCTGCGCCCCCGCCGCCGGCGACAACGCGTCAGGCAGTGACCCAACCCGCCTCCGGCGAGGTTCACCGCTATGTCGTGCCCTTCGCAAAGTTCGGTCTCGACGGCGAATATGACCGCAAGTCTTGGTCGCTCTACCTGACGCCCGAGCAGGCCGCCTCGCCCGCCAAGTTCCATTTTTCCTATCAGAACGCCGTCGTCGTTGCCCCCGAAGCCTCGCAGCTGACAATCCTGATCAACAACAGAATGATCGGCCAGCAGCAGATCGGCTCATCGGAGGGCGCAACCCAAGTCTCCTTCGACGTCCCCCCGGGGCTGCTGCAGCCCGGCGCCAACCTGCTGACATTCGAAGCAAGCCATCGCCACCGCACCGACTGCACCGTTCAATCGACCTACGAGCTCTGGTCCGATATCGATCCCGAACAGACCTTCCTGGAATTTTCCGGAAAAGACGCCGCCAAGCTGTCCAGCACCGACGCCATCCGCGCGATCGGCGTCGACGGCGCAGGCAAGACGCAGTTCAATTTCGTCGTTCCGGCATTGGAACAGCCAGGCACCACAAAGCCGCTTCTGAGGCTTGCACAGGGGCTCGCGGTCCTGAGCGGTATGCCCAACGAGACGTTTTCATTCTCGGCCGACTCGCTGCCGCCGTCCGGTCCGGGCAAGATGGCTGTCATCGTCGGCACGCCGGCGGAACTGCAGCCGGTCTTTGCAGCCCCTTCGGCGGCACAAACAGCTCCCCTGGCAGCCTTCGTCAGCGATCCGCGCTCCGGGTCGCCCGTGCTTCTGGTAAGCGGCCCCTCGTGGCCCGCGATTTCCTCGGCGATCGACACGATCGTTTCCACGACGGACCGCGATCCCAACGTCCGGCGCGATACGCTCGCGACGCAGCGTTGGGTAGCGCCGGACGCACCGCTGCTCTTCGGAGACAGCAGGCTTTCCCTCTCGCAGCTCGGGGTGAAGACGACCGAGTTCTCGGGTCGCCGCTTCCGTACGAACTTCAACGTCGCGGTACCGGCGGATTTCTATGCCGATGCCTACGGCGAGGCGATGGTGTTGCTCGACGCCGCCTACACGCAGGATGTGCTGCCCGGCAGCCATGTCGACATCTACGTGAACGGCAATATCGCTTCCACCGTGCCTATCACGTCGACCGGCGGCGGCATCTTCCGCCACCTGCCGATCCGCGTCACGATGCGGCACTTCAAGCCGGGCCTGAATACGCTTTCGCTCGAAGTGATCATGATGACCAAGGAGGACGAGATCTGCGTGCCCGGGACGACGGCAGGAGCCGGCCCCCGTTTCGCACTCTTCGATACCAGCGAATTCCATATGCCGGATTTTGCCCGTGTCGGGCAGCGCCCCAACCTCGGCGCGCTTGCGGGCACCGGCTACCCCTTTGGTCGCAGCGCCGACCCGATCCCGTTGTTCCTGGACCGCGTCGATCCCGATACGCTGTCGGCAACGGCAACCGTCCTCGGCCAGATGGCCGTCGTCGCGGGGCGCCCGCTTCCGGTTGAGCCGGCCGCATCGCCGGCCGCCGTCGGTGCGCGTGACGCGATCTTCGTCGGCTCTATCTCCCAGATGCCTCCCGCCGTCCTTTCGCAGTTGAACATCTCGACAGCCAGCCAGGCATCGTGGCGGACGGCAACGGCCGCGCAGGCCAGCCAACCGGAATCGTCTGTGACCTTCGACGAATGGCGCTCCAAGGTAAGCGGCGGTGTATGGCGCGGACAGATCACATCGTTCCAGGAATGGCTGCGGCGCAACTTCGACATCTCATTGAGCTCGCTGCAGTTCGTCCCCGGTGCCGAAGAGATCTTCACGCCCTCAAACGTCGACAGCTTCATGATCGCGCAGGGGACGAGTGCTGCGGGCGACGCGTCGTGGACGGTCGTCACCGCGCCTTCCTCCAAGGATCTTCGCGAGGGCGCGGAAGCCCTTACCGCGCAGGAGAACTGGCCGCAGATCACTGGCCACATCACCACCTACTCCAGCAAGACCGGCAAGATCGAAACGGTGCCCGTCAGCCGTTTTGACTTCGTGTCCTCGCAACCTTGGTCGATCTCCAACTACCGCCTGATCGCCGCGAACTGGCTCTCGACCAACATTCTCTCCTATGCGGTCTTGTTGGTGGTGCTCGCGCTGCTGATCGGCGTCACGACCTCGGCCATGCTCGCAAGACTCGGCAGGCGCGAATGAGACATTGGCGCAAACTCCTTCTGGCCGGTGGCTTTGCGCTACTTGCGGCGTGCCAACCGGCGGCGGCGCAGCGTGCAGCTGTTCCGTCCGAAGCCTGGAGCGCCTACAAGGCGAAGTTCCTGGATGCCAACGGCCGCATCATCGATAACGGCAACGGCGGCATCAGTCACAGCGAGGGGCAAGGCTACGGACTCCTGCTGGCCTATCTGGCCAACAACCCCGCCGATTTCGAGCAGATCTGGTACTTCACCCGAACCGAATTGCTACTGCGAAACGATGGCCTCGCGGTCTGGAAATGGGACCCCGCCGTCACCCCTCACGTTACCGATACCAACAATGCGTCCGATGGCGATCTGCTGATCGCTTACGCGCTGGCTCTGGCAGGTTCAGCCTGGAACAAGAGCGACTATGTCGAGTCCGCGGCGGCCATCGCTCAAGCCCTGTTGTCGCACGCAATCATAAGCTCCGGCGGCCGTACGATTCTCTTGCCTGGTGTGGATGGCTTCAACGCGCCGGAGAGGAAAGACGGGCCCGTTATCAACCCGTCCTACTGGATCTATGAAGCGCTGCCGGTCATGGAACTGCTGGCCCCTTCCAAGGCGTGGCAGAAGCTGTCTCAGGATGGCCTTTCTCTGCTTCACTCCATGCAGTTCGGACCGCGCAAGCTTCCCGCCGATTGGGTCAGCCTGAACCGGCAGCCACGGCCGGCCGACGGTTTCGATGCCGAGTTCGGCTACAACGCCATCCGCATTCCGCTTTATCTTGCCCGCGCGGGAGTTTCGGACAAGGCACTGCTGCTACGGTTTCGAACAGGAATGACCGCCGACGGCAATACGCCGGCCACGATCGACTTGACGACTGGAAAGCCGAAGCACGAGCTTCCCGATCCCGGTTATCAAATTGTTAACGATGTTGTGGCCTGTGTGACTGACGGAACGAAGCTTCCCGCGTCGTCCCGACAGTTCGCGCCGTTATTCTACTATCCGTCCACCCTGCAACTGCTTGGGTTGGCCTTCGTCGGGGAGAAACATCCGGAGTGTCTGTGAAATCCTCGCTCGTTGCAGTCTCAGTTGCAGTCGTGGTGGCAGGCGTTGTCGCCGCGATCAAGGATCGCGCGGCTCTCCAGGAAGCGCTGGGTCTCGCTGCGTCCAACCGACCGATCCCCCAATTGATGCTCATGGGCCGCATCAGCGGACCCGATGGACCTGCCGAGAAACCTCGGATCGACGTCCAGTCCGTCTCCGACCGCATCCAGGCCGCCGCCCCGGCATCACTGTTGCCGGAAACGCAGACCCCACCCGCGCAGGAAGCCTCTCCGGCTCCTGTTGTCGCTCAGGCGCAGCAACCGGCGCCCACGCCGCAGGCTTCTCAGGCGGCGCAGCAACAGCAGCAAAAGGTCGATGAAAGCGCGCTGCGCTACTTCGCAAGCCGCGGCGACAAGGCGCGACTGCAGGCAGAAATATCACGACTGCAGGCGCTCTATCCGAACTGGGTCCCACCGGTGGATCCCCTTGCGATCCCACAGGGCGGAGACAAACAGCTGGAAGCCATGTGGCAGCTCTATTCCGAGGGGCGCTACGCGGAACTGCGAAAGCAGATCGCGGACCGGCAGGCCTCCGGCTGGCAGCCTCCCGCGGATCTGCTTGATCGCCTCGACGTCGCCGAAGCGCGTGCCCGGCTCGTCAACGCCTCGGACCTCAAGCAATACGCCACCGTCGTCCAGGTCGGCGCCGACACACCCAGCTTGCTGACCTGCAGCGATATCGACGTGCTCTGGCGTGTCGCGGAAGCCTTCGTCAAGACCGATCACACCCAGCGGGGGCAGGACGCCTACGCTTACATCCTGAAGAACTGCACCAATCCGCAGGAACGCCTGGCGACGATACAGAAGGCATCGGGCCTGCTCGCCTACGCGCCGATGCAGGAACTGCTGGCGCTCGAACGGCCGGACGGAAACGGCGGCCGCGAGTTCGACAGCATCCGCAACGATCTTGCCCGCCGCTTCATCGCCGCTGGCAATGATGACGCAAACCTCGCGGTTGCGCCCGACTATCTCTCCCAGGTCCAGCGTCTCGCGGAAACGCAGGGGCTCGCATCGGATAGTCTGCTTCTCGGCTGGTATCAGCTCCGCCGCGAAAACTACGCGGAAGCGGATAAATGGTTCCGCGCAGCCCGCGCTAAGGAGGATTCCGCGAGCGCCTCGCAGGGACTGGCGCTGACGCTGGTTGCGGAGAAGAAGTTTCCGGAAGCGGAAGACGTCATGTACAAATGGCGCAATACCTCTGCGGATGCGACAGCCACCTACCTCGCGGCAACTGCCAACCTGATGGCCATGCAGCCGCCTGCCAATATCGGCGAAGACGTCCTCGCACGCGTGGCCGCAGAGACCATCGCGCAGAAATACGTGCCGACGGCCCAGCAGTTCGGCTGGTATGCCCGCTCTCTCAACCAGCCGCAGACCGCTGCACGCTGGTTCGAAACGGCACTGCGCTGGAAGCCGGACGACGAACCATCCGCCTATGGCCTGGCAATCACGCGCGAACAGCTGAACGACCGCAAGGGCGTTGCCGAGGTGCAGCGTCTCTGGGCAGGTCGTTCTGCCCGGATCGCCACCATGGGCGAGACCGCCGCACTCAGGGCAACGGCGGCATCCCCGCTTCCCGCCCCCGGCGCGCTCGTGCCCCAACAACCAGCGGCATCGTCTCCGGCAGCCGGTTCCGCACCTGTCACAACGCTGGAAACCTCTGCCCCGGCACGCGCTCAAGCGACCATCGATGATCGACGTGCACCGTCAGCACAAGTCGCGACAGCTCCGCGCACCGCGCGCCAGACACGCGGTTGCTCGACAACGATCAACGCGCAGCTCCTCAACCCGACGGATGCGCTGACGCGCGGCTGGTGCCTGATGGACCTCAACCGGCCCATGGAGGCAGTCGAGGCCTTCGAAGCGGCGCTGAACAGTCCGACACGCAAGGTCCGGGAAGATGCCGCCTACGGGCAGAGCCTCGCCTACCTTCGCGCCGGCCTTTCCAACAACGCCGCGGTAGCAGCGACAAGGGCGCCGCAGCCCCGCCAGCGCGCCGCCGAGTTGCAGGTCGCGATATTGGCCGATCGCGCGCTCGCCGCTTTCGACGCCAAGCGCTACCGGGAAACCCTTGTTTACCTCGATCAGCGGGCTCAGTTGCAGCAGGAGCGCACCGACCTGCTGGTCCTGCGCGGGTATTGCTACCTCAAGCTCGAGATGTTCAGCGATGCGGACCGGGTCTTCACCGCTGCGGCCGCCACCGGCGACAAGGGCGGCTATCGAGGCCTGGCGGATCTGAAGGCCGCCACCCAACCCGACACCCCCTGATCGCTCGCGCCGATGGAAAAACGTGAGAAATGGAGCTAGGCGATACACGCCGCTCCAGTATCGGCGTGCCGCTAGCTCCAGCCGTCCAATAGCCGATTGTCGCCCAGATACGCCTTTTGGGGGTTGTCATCCCGGTCCAGACACGCAATGATCCCCTCGGGAAGCATGAAGTGACGGGAACCACACATGCCTAAGACTGGACGAGTAGCAGTATACGGAACGGCCCTTTCGGGGACCTGCATATTCACTGAGGAAGAAGGCGGCGGGAAAATTCGCGGCTGTCCGCGCTTCCTTGCCCTGGTTGCCGGCAAGTCGCGCCTGCGGCTTTCGGATGCCGCGAGCGGCAGGTCCGCATCCATCGAACTGCAGCAGGTCGATAAGCGCGGCAACGCATCATTCCGCTGGCTTTAGACACGCATATGAGGGCTTTCAGGTTCATGGCCGCGCTGCGACCAAGCCTATAAACTGCGACTAGGTCAACGCGCCAGCCAGCCGCCATCCACCGGCAGAACCGTCCCATGAACATAGTCTGATGCATGGGATGCCAGGAAAACGGCGGCACCACCAAGTTCCGAGGGCTTTCCCCATCGCCCGGCTGGAATGCGCGCGAGAATACCGGCGCTTCGTTCGGGATCCTCGCGCAGGGCAGCCGTGTTGTTGGTGACAAAATAGCCCGGCGCGATAGCGTTGACGTTGACCCCCTTGCCGGCCCACTTGCAAGCCAGAAGCCGAGTCAGTCCGGCAAGTCCGCTCTTCGACGCGGTATAGGACGGGATGCGGATACCGCCCTGAAACGAGAGAAGCGACGCGATGTTGATGATCTTGCCGCTGCCGCGCGTGAGCATGTGCCGGGCGGCCGCCTGCGACAGGAAGAACGCCGTCTTCAGGTTGACATCCATCACGGCATCCCAATCGGCTTCGGTAAAGTCGATCGCGTCAGCACGGCGGATGATCCCGGCATTGTTGACCAGGATATCGAGCGCGCCGAACATCGCGATTGTCTCCGCGACGATGGCTTTGACAGGTTCGATCGTGCCGAGATCAGCCTTGATGACATGAAAGCCCGCGCCCGCCGCGCGAACAGCCGACTGCGTCTCCTCCATCGAGGAGCGCCCGACAGCGACGATCGAGGCGCCGGCCGTCGCCAACGCGATCGCAATCGCCTGGCCGATGCCGGTATTGGCTCCCGTGACGACGGCAACGCGGCCGGAAAGATCGAAGAGGGTCATTTGTGGCTCACCTCAGGAATTCGGCCCGATGCGGCGTGAACGTGTCGATCAGCCTGCCCTTTTCCAGCGCCTTGACACCATGAACAAGGTCCGGCGGCACGATGAAGCTTCCGCCCTGCTCCAGCGTTTCCGTCCTGCCGTCGATTGTCACCTCGAAACGTCCCTCGGCAACATAGCTTGCCTGGATATGCGGGTGCGAATGCGGAGCACCGATGGCGCCCTTTTCGAAGACGACGTCGACCATCATCATCTCGGGCAGATAAGTCATGATGCGACGGGTTACGCCTGGCTCGGGGCTGGTCCACCCTGCGGCATTGGCAGAGACGAAAAGATCGCTTGATGGCATGTCGTTTATCCTCACTTCAAATCTTCAATCGCGACGAGATCGACGTCGGTATAGTCGACATTGTCGCCGGCCATCGCCCAGATGAACGTATAGCTGGACGTGCCGGCGCCGGAGTGAATCGACCATCCCGGTGAGAGGATGGCTTCCTCATTCTTGACGATGAGATGCCGCGTCTCGTTCGGCTCGCCCATCAGGTGGATGACGCGCGCGTTCTCCGGCAGGTCGAAATAGAGATAGGCCTCCATTCGCCGGTCGTGAACATGGCAAGGCATCGTGTTCCAGACGGAGCCCTCCGCGAGCGTCGTCATGCCGACGACGAGCTGGCAGGTCCTTGCGCCATCCGGGTGAATGAACTGGAATATGGAGCGCTCGTTGCTGGTGGCCTGCGATCCCACGTCAAGACGCCGGGCATCGTTGATGCCGATATGCTTTGCCGGGTAGCGCGAATGCGCAGGCGCGCTCAACAAATAGAACTTCGCTGGCTGCTCGGAAGAGACCGACTCGAACGTCACGGACGAGCCGAGCCCGGCATAGACCATGTCACGCGTCCCGGCCGAAAACCGCTCGCCGTCGACGGCGACGATGCCGGCACCGCCGATATTCACCGCGATCAGTTCGCGCCGCCCCAGCAGCGTGTCTGTTCCCGCGGGCTTGATCGTTTCCAACGCCAGCGGGCTGGATGTCGGCATGGCGCCACCGACGATCATGCGGTCATAGTTCGTATAATGAAGCTGGATGCGCCCCGGCACGAACAGCGGCGGCAGCAGAAAATTGTCGCGAAGCTCCTGCGTGCCGAAACGAGCGGCGGTTTTCGGATCGATCGCGAAGCGATTGGTGTAATCGGTGTGGCTCATGACACCTCCCATAATTTGTTATTGAACTCATCATACATATCGATGCATGTTAGACAACATATCGCCCGAACGTTTTCCACAAGGCGCCCGAAAGCGCCGACATATATCAGATCAAGTTATTATATTTAAACACTTTTTCTCTTTCCCTTTGAGAGAGAAACGCACCTTTGGAATAAAGATGAGATTTGTATATTTATTGACAGAATAGCCCACCATCCATTACCCATATCGAGACAACTGCGCGAGCGGATGCTCTCATAATCAGCAACCAAGAAGGAAGTGACGCCCTGAACACCGTGCCTCCAGCACCCGATCTCAATACGTCCCGACGACAAAAGCTGTCGGAGCGAATTGGCATGTCGCTGCGGCAGGATTTCCTTTCCGGGCAAGTCTCGATCGGCAAGAAGCTGCCGACCGAAACGCAACTCGCCGAAACCTTCGACGTCAGCCGCACCGTCATTCGCGAAGCCGTTGCAGCATTGGTCTCGGACGGGCTGGTGGAAACGCGTCAGGGCGCAGGCATCTTCGTGATAGAGCACCTGCAGCGGGCGGCGGCAGCGCCCCCGCTGATCAAGCAGGACACCTCGAGCAATATCTCTCACGCACTGAACGTGCTGGAAGTGCGCATTGCCCTTGAGATGGAGAGTGCCGCCCTCGCCGCGGCCCGTCGAAGCTCGTCGCAGGAAGCGCGGATCCAGGAGAGCTTCTTCGAGTTCGATCGCCTCCTGAAACTTGGCCAGCCGACCGGAACGGCGGACTTTTCGTTCCACCGGTCGATCGCGGAGGCGACGAATAATCCCTTCTACGTCGAGGTTCTGGATGCGCTCGGCACACGCACGATCCCCTGCGACGTCACGTCTCCCCATTCCACCGAAGAGGTGCTTTCCTTCAGCTATCAGGCAGGGCTGCAGAAGGAGCATCTCGCGATCCTGAACGCGATCTCCGCCGGCGACCCGGAGGCGGCGCGCGATGCCATGCGCACCCACCTGTCTTTGAGTCAGGAACGATATCGTGAACGGCTACGCGAGCGGCGTGCGCGCTATCAGAGCGACACGGGCGAGACCTAGGGCGTCAACGGTCGCCCATTTCCGCCTTCTTGCAGCCCTTCGGGAACCAATTCGCGTGCAGCGTCGTTAATGCGAAATCGCCGGACTACGGCTTGGGAGATGGCGCGCACCGCGCCAGGGCGCAAATGGCACGTCAGACGTACTGGAAAGGATACCTCAAGCTCTCGCTGGTCACCGCCTCGGTGTCGCTGACACCGGCGACCACCGACAGCAACCAGCTGCGCTTCCATGTTCTGAACAGGAAGACGAACAACCGCGTTGAGAGCCGGTATGTGGACAGCGTCACTCATAAGCCGATCTCCGACAAGGACCAGGTCAAAGGATACCCGCGCGGCGAGGACGACTATGTCATTCTCGAAGACGCCGAGATCAACGAAGTCGGCCTGGAAAGCACGCGCACGATCGATATCGACACGTTCGTGCCGCGCGGTTCGATCGACTGGATCTGGTACGACAAGCCGCATTTTCTCGTGCCCGAAGACAAGGTTGGGACGGAAGCGTTCTGCGTGATCCGCGAAGCGATGCAGGCAAATGGCGTCGTCGGCATCGCCCGCCTCGTTCTCTATCGGCGCGAGCGCGCGGTCCTGCTCGAACCACAGGGCAAGGGAATTATCCTCTGGACACTTCACTTCGGCGACGAGGTGCGAGCGCCCATCGCTCCCCTGGACAGCGAAGAGAAGGTCGACGGCACCGTGCTTTCCCTCATGAACAAGCTCGTCCAAGACAGGACCGAGGACTGGAAGCCTTCGATGGTGCAGGACCCGGTGCAAAAGCGCCTGAAAGCAATGATCCGCGCCAAGCAGAAGTCGCTGGTCAAGACGGCCGCGGGTTCAAAGCGGCCGACCGTGAAACCGACCGGCAACATCGTCAACATGATGGACGCGCTGAAAAAAAGCCTCGCCAAGGAAACAAGCCGGCCAAAGCATTGACCGGCCAAGCTGCTATTTTCGCTTCGCCAGCGGCACTGCCGCCGCGAAGAAATCCGCCCAGGGATCGTGACGCAAGGCATCGAGACGGATCGGCGCATTGTCGATCGTGAAGTAGGCAGGACCAATCTCTTCAGTCAGCTCGTCCCAGCCAAGCGGCATCGATACCGCGGCGCCAGGACGCGCACGCGTCGAATAGGCTGCCACCGCCGTATTGCCACGTCCGTTTCGCAAATAGTCGATGAAGATCTTGCCGTCGCGTTTCGCCTTGGTTGCGGTCGCCAGATATTTGTCCGGCTGATCGCTCGACATTCCGTCAGCCAGCGCCTTGGCAAACGCTTTCACTTCGCCCCAGCCAGCCTTGGGCTTCAATGGTGTCACCACATGGAGACCCTTGCCTCCAGAGGTCTTGACGAAAGCCGCAAGACCCATCGCTTCGATACGGTCTTTAAGCTCCCTCGCCGCCACCATCACCTCCTGCCACGAGACGTCATCGGCAGGGTCGAGATCCATGGTGACCATGTCCGGCTTTTCCCAGCTTCCCGTCGTCGCGCCCCACGGATGCACCTCCAGCACGGCCGATTGTACGAGCGCGATCATGCCGTCGAAGTCGCTGATGCGGAGTAGTTTGTCGCCACCCTTGTCCTTCGGGTCGGCAACCTGCTCGATATGGGGGTTCATCCCCTTCCAGGCGTGTTTCTGGAAGAACCGCTGATGGCCCGCGACGCCGTCGGGGCACCGCAAGAGAGACAGGGGACGATTGACCACGAAGGGCTGGATAAACCGCCAGACCCTGGCATAGTAATCGGCAAGTCCCTGCTTGGTGACACCTTGTTCCGGCCAATAGATGCGGTCTGGATGGGTCAGCGTGACACCTGAATGCGGCAGGTCCACCGTGATCGTCTTTCCTGTTTCCTTCATCACAT
Source organism: Rhizobium sp. S96 (assembly GCF_030382195.1). NCBI lineage: Bacteria > Pseudomonadati > Pseudomonadota > Alphaproteobacteria > Hyphomicrobiales > Rhizobiaceae > Rhizobium > Rhizobium sp. S96. The sequence continues at coordinate 228,474 of NZ_JAUDRY010000012.1, read as the reverse complement.
CCTCGGCGGGTTTGTCCTCGCGCAAACCGCGAAACGCCGCATGGCGCAGGTTTTCGTCGCGTGACCATGCCTGGAATTCGACCTCGGCGACAAGCCGTGGTTCAACATAGACCAGATTGCGCCGCTCTTCCGCCGTCAGCGGCTCGCCGAAGGGACTGTCGTTGCGCTCCAGGGCCGACAGTTGTTCATAGAGCGATTGTGCGACGGTCACGGTGTAACCGGTCCCCACCCTGCCGGCATATTTGAACACCCCGTTCTTGTAGTGCCCCATGGCCAGCGACCCGATGGCATGCTTCATCGCCGTCGACGGCACATAGCCACCAATGACGAACTCCTGCCGTTTCGAGCATTTTGACTTGACCCAATCGCCGCTGCGGCCAGACGTATATTCGCTGTCTCCCAGTTTGGAGATTATGCCCTCCAGCCCGAGCAGGCGGGCGTGCTCCAGCACGAGCCCGCCCTTCTCGGTGAAATGGACACTGAAGCGAAGTCGCGGGTCTGCGTCCGAGAGGATGGTCTCGAGCAGCGCCTTGCGGTCGGTGAGCTTCGACTTTCTGAGATCGTAGCCGTCGAGGTAGAGAAGATCGAACGCATAGAACGCGAAGCGATCCTGTCTCCCCTCGCTAAGGTCGCTCTGGAGTGCTGAAAAATCGGAAGCGCCAGTCTCGCGTTCGACGACGATCTCACCATCGATCACCGCCGAACGGATAGGAAGTCCTTCAAAAACCGTGGCTATTTCCTGGCCGAAACGCTCCGTCCAGTCCAAGCCGGTTCGCGTCAGCAACGCAACCTTGCCGCCTTCGATCCGAACCTGCAGCCGGTATCCATCGAACTTGATCTCGTGGATCCACTCGTCGCCGGCGGGCGGTTTGGGTTTCAGTTTGGCGAGCTGTGGTTCGATGAACACCGGCATCGCCGCCTTCTCGGCACCCTTCGGCCACGCATGACGCACCGGCCGGGTAGATCGCTGAGCCTTGAGCGTTTCAGCCTTGGCATTCCCGCGTGGCCGCGAGTTCCAGGTCGCATCCGGATGCCGCGCCACATCCTCGATCTTTCGACCGGTCTTTGCAGATTCCGGGCGCTGCTTGAGAATGTCACCCTTCTGCCGCGCCTCCTCGTCTTCCGCCTTGATCAGCAGCCAGTTCTCCTGCTTTTCACCCGGCTTCCCGTGCATCCGAACAAGGTGCCAGCGCCCCTTCAGCTTCTCGCCGTCGAGGTCGAATTCCATGTGCCCCTTCTTGTAGGCCTTATGCGCATCGCCATGCGGGCTCCACGTGCCACGATCCCAAACGATCACCGTGCCGCCACCATATTGACCCTTCGGGATAATTCCCTCGAAGTCCCCATAGGCAAGCGGATGATCCTCGACATGCACCGCAAGCCGCTTTTCGTCAGGATTGAGGCTCGGCCCGCGCGTGACGGCCCAGCTTTTCAGCACACCGTCGAGCTCGAGGCGAAAATCATAGTGCAGCCGTGTCGCATCATGTTTCTGAATGACGAAACTCAGCGCATTGCTGCCGGCTGTCCTTGCAGGGCGCTTGTCGCCGCGGGGCTCGGAGGTGACCTTGAAGTTGCGCTTGGCCTGGTAGGTCTCGAGCCCCATCGTCAGCTTGCCTTTGGCTGATCGCTAGCAGCGTTCTTGCGTGCCTTGCCGGCGGCCGGCTTGGCGCTGACCTTTGCACTCTGGCGCAGGGCTTCCATGAGATTGATGACCTTGCCTTCCGGCTTGGGCTGCTTCTGCGGCAGCGGTCGACCCTCGATCTTCGCCTTGACGAGTTCCGACAGCGCCACCTCGTAGCGATCCTCGTACTCCTGCGGATTGAAGGCGCCTTTCTTCGTTCCGATGATATGGCCCGCGAGTTCGAGCATTTCCTTGTCGAACTTTATCTCGGGGATGTCCTTGAACACGGTCTCCGCGTTCCGGACTTCATAGTCGTAGTTCAACATCGTCGCGATCACATGGTCGTCTTGCGGCCGGATCAGCACGGTCCGGTTCTTGCGAAATAGCACCGCCTCCCCGATCGCCGCGACTTTCTGATCGCGCATCGCCCTTGCAATCAAGGCAAGCGCGTCCTCGTCGTCGTCGCTGACAGGCGCAAGATGGTAGGACTTGTCGAAGTAGAGCTTGTTGATCCCGTCAAAGGGAACAAAGCTCTGGACGTTCAGCAACTTGTCGCTCTCTGGCGCAAGGCCCGCGAGTTCGTCGCCTTCGATGGTGATGTAGTCGCCGCTGTCGAGGCGGTATCCCTTGACCTGATCCTCACGCTCCACCGGTTTGCCGGTCTCGCTGTCGACGAATTGTCGTTCCACGCGATGACCGGTCTTGCGGTTGACGATGTTGAAGGAGATACGATCGGAAGAAGAGACGGCGGTGTAAAGTCCCACGGCGCAGGTGAGATCCGCGACCTTCAGATGGCCTTTCCAGATTGCCCGTGCTGCCATGGCATCCCTCCACCGTCGCCCCGATGACAGGAGCCAGCCGAATCAACTGATCAGATCGGAAAAAGTTCCGCGAGATCACCATCATGGCGCTGGTTTTGCGGCGAGATGCAAAAAGGCCAGGGCGATAGGCGGAAGCGAAAGATGTGAAGCTACATTCCCCCGGTGTCGCAATTCTGCGACAGTTCCCGGACGACAAGGAGATATCCGTCTGGCAGTACGCTGTTGCAACGAATTGCAATAGCCCGTCCTTTACGTCAGACTGACCTAATATTTGGTGGGAGGAACCAATGCACGAACACTCTGCTCATGCGGAGCATGTCTACACGTGCACACAGCGGGATTCGGCTGCCGCGAGTTCTTCGATCGTTGCATCGTGGCGCCGTTGCATTGCCATGCACCAGCTCGCGCCCGAAGACGCGCGCGAACCACTTCGCCTGACCGAAAGCGAATTCAGGACCGCCAGGGCGGAATCCGAACAACTGATCGTCAACGCCTCCGACGAACTCGACCGACTGTTCACCACCGTCGGCAAGACGGGCTGCTGCCTGCTGCTCACCGACCGCAACGGCATCGCGCTCGAACGGCGCGGCGCAGCAGGCGACGACAAGCACTTCCACGAACTCGGACTGTGGACCGGCTCGATCTGGACCGAAGCGAGCATCGGCACCAACGGCATCGGCACCGCGATCGCGGACGAACGCGCCCTCTCGATTTTCCGCGATCAGCATTTCTTCTCTTCGAACATCAGCCTGAGCTGCACGACGGCACCGATCCGCGACCATCGCGGCCAGCTGGCGGCGGCGCTCGACATCTCGACCTGCCGCGACGACGTCAACGAAATGACACTGGCGATGCTGACCCAGATGGTCAGGGATGCCGCCATGCGCATCGAGATCAATCTCTTCCGCAGCGCCTTTGCCGGAGCACGTTTCCTGATGGTGCCGCAGGGTGGCCCGAACCCTGCTGCGGCCCTTCTCGCTGTCGATCGGCACGATCTGGTCCTGGGTGCCACAAGGGCAGCGCGCCTGGCACTGAAGCTTGATGACCGGCGCATTGCCGCCGGAATTCCCGCAGCCGACGCACTGCACGAGACCCGCCTTTCCGACGACGAGGATCTGATCGACGCCGAGCGCGCGGCTTTGCTTCGCGCCCTTTCGCGCGCTGGCGGCAACGTCTCTCAGGCCGCGGCTGCGCTCGGCATGAGCCGCGCAACGCTTCATCGGAAGATGAAACGCCTCAACCTTCACTGACGCCCGGATGGACCGCTGCCTGTCGCAGCCATGCGACAGTGTGCAGTGCGGTATGGGGCAGCGGGCCTGTTTCTCCGGGCAATAGACGCGCAGATTTCCTCTCACGGGTTCACGTCCGAACCTGGCTCATCTCAAGGGAGGATGACATGCTGCATCAGAAAATCGTCGAGTCTCCGTTCAAGCTGAAATACGGAAACTTCATCGGTGGCGAATGGCGCGAGCCGATCGAAGGCAAGTACTTCGACAACATCACCCCGGTCACCGGCGGCAAGCTCTGCGAGATTCCCCGCTCCACCGAAAAGGACATCAACGCCGCGCTTGATGCCGCCCATGCCGCCAAGGACAAGTGGGGGCGGACATCCGCCGCCGAGCGCTCCAACATCCTGATGAAGATCGCCCAGCGGATGGAAGACAAGCTCGAACTGCTGGCTCAGGCCGAGACCTGGGACAATGGCAAGCCGATCCGCGAAACCATGGCTGCCGATATTCCGCTCGCGATCGATCACTTCCGCTACTTCGCGTCCTGCATCCGTGCTCAGGAAGGCTCGATCGGCGAGATCGATCACGACACGGTCGCCTATCACTTCCATGAGCCGCTCGGCGTCGTCGGCCAGATCATCCCGTGGAATTTCCCGATCCTGATGGCCGCCTGGAAGCTTGCACCGGCGCTCGCAGCCGGCAACTGCGTCGTCATCAAGCCGGCCGAGCAGACCCCTGCCTCGCTGCTTGTCTGGGCAGAGCTCATCGGCGACCTTTTGCCGCCCGGCGTGCTCAACATCGTCAACGGCTTTGGCCTCGAAGCCGGCAAGCCTCTCGCCACCAGTCCGCGGATCGCCAAGATTGCCTTTACCGGCGAAACGACAACAGGACGGCTGATCATGCAGTATGCCAGCCAGAACCTGATCCCGGTAACGTTGGAACTCGGTGGCAAGTCGCCGAACATCTTCTTCGCCGACGTCATGGCCGAAGACGATGATTTCCTCGACAAGGCACTCGAAGGCTTTGCGATGTTCGCGCTGAACCAGGGCGAAGTCTGCACATGCCCCAGCCGCGCGCTCGTTCAGGAATCGATCTACGAGCGCTTCATGGAAAAGGCCGTCAAACGCGTCGAAGCCATCAAGCAGGGCAATCCGCTGGACAGCGCGACGATGATCGGCGCCCAGGCTTCCAATGAACAGCTCGAAAAGATCCTCGCCTACCTCAACATCGGCAAGCAGGAAGGCGCCGAAGTGCTGGCCGGCGGTTCGCGCAACGATCTGGGCGGCGAGCTCGCGGGCGGCTACTACGTCAAGCCGACGATCTTCAAGGGTCACAACAAGATGCGCATCTTCCAGGAGGAAATCTTCGGGCCGGTGGTCTCGGTGACGACCTTCAAGGACGAGAAGGAAGCGCTCGAAATCGCCAACGATACGCTCTACGGCCTTGGCGCCGGCGTATGGAGCCGCGATGCCAACCGTTGCTATCGCTTCGGCCGCGAAATCCAGGCCGGACGCGTCTGGACCAATTGCTACCACGCCTACCCCGCGCATGCGGCCTTCGGCGGCTACAAGCAATCGGGCATCGGCCGCGAGACGCACAAGATGATGCTCGACCATTACCAGCAGACCAAGAACATGCTGGTGAGCTACAGCCCGAAGGCGCTCGGCTTTTTCTGAGAGCCAAGCATCTAGGTCTTAAAACCGTCCCGCTCTCTCATCGGGAGAGCGGGCTACGCCTGGGAGGAGCGAAACATGGAGCAACTGGTCAACGGTGAACCGCGCGTGCTGGCAACGAACGCTGCGATCGACCTGATCGACGAAATCCGGCGCGACCACCCCGACATTCTGTTCCACCAGTCAGGCGGCTGTTGCGACGGCTCGTCGCCCATGTGCTACCCCGCCGACGACTTCATGGTCGGCGACAATGACGTAAAGCTCGGCGAGATCGCCGGCGTTCCCGTTTATATCAGCGCCAGTCAGTTCGAAGCGTGGAAACATACCCAACTCATCATCGATGTGGTCCCCGGCCGCGGCGGCATGTTCTCGCTCGACAACGGCCGTGAGAAGCGCTTTCTCACGCGCTCGCGCATGTTCGGCGGCGATGAGGCCTGCCCCATCCCCGCAACGGTGCGCTCGACGACTTGAAGTCCGATCAGTGCTTGCGCACCTTCCCCGTTGGAATCGCTGACGAGGTCACCGACACCGGATCGCTGGCAGGAAAGGAGTCTTCCAGTCCCTGGTCCAGCTGCTCTTCCATTTCCTCGACATCGCCCGACATCCGAGCGCTCAACAGCGGCTCTGCCGGCTTGTCGGTTGCCTTCGTCTCATCGAACGAAGCGAGTTCGCCCATCAGCGTCTTTGCGCGCTCGATTGCGTTATGGGAGGTCAGCGTTCTGTCGGAATCGTTGCGCAACTGCACCGACACGACTTCACCGCCCTGACCGACGAATTCGACGGTGAAACCCCGCTTTCCACCTTGTTCCGGAATGACTTGCGTACCGACGACATGCATTGGAATTCTCCTTTGGAACATCAGTCTCAAAACGACCGCGCGCCAACAAAGTTCCTGTCGCGCTGTTCCTCTGCACGGACAAAAAAATAGCCACCGCTGTTGACGGTGGCTGAAGTCATGAAGGTCAAAACCTCCAGAGGGGAACAGTTGCATCATCGGCCGGGAGGACTAGCCGACTGCATGAGCAACTGTCTGTAATATGAAGGTCGCAGCCTCTTGCTTCAACCAACTGATGGCTGAATTGCCGACCACATCGAAATCTAATTTCCACGACCTGCCGGAAACGCGCGATATTCTACCGCCGTACGGCCATCGCCGAGCACCGGTCTCAAATCTGGGGCTGACGCACCGGTCCTGTCGATTCCCGCAGGATAAGCTCGACTGGCCACAGCTCGTGGATCTCCAGCGGCGATCGTCCCGAGATGAGCTGCAAGACCAGATCCGCACATCGCGTTCCGGCCGCACGCATCGATGACCGGGTGGCCGAAAGCGAAGGCACCATGTTGTCGGCGGTCAGATAGGGAAAAACGTCGTCATGCGCGATCAGGGAAACATCCCGCCCGACCTGCAGCCCGAGCGAACGCACGGCACGATAAACCCCGAGCGCCGTCATCATCGAGCCGGCAACGAAGGCGGTCGGCGGATTCGGTTGCTCGAGAAACGAGCGGGCAAAGCGAAAACCGAGCTCGTCGGTAAAGTTACCGTTGGCCATCAGCTGCGGATCCGGCTCGATGCCATGGCTCTGGAGAGCACGGCGATAGCCGTTGTCGCGATGCAGCGCATAGGTCGCGCCCTGTCGCCCGTTGATCATGGCGATCCTGCGATGGCCGAGGTCGATCAGATGCGAAGTCGCCCGTCGCACCGCCCCCTCATTGTCGATGTCGAGCCAGGCATGGGGAACGTCGATATCCGACCGGCCGTGCACGAGAAACGGCATTCCAAGCTTGTGCAGCAGCGCGATGCGCTCGTCGTTCGGTCGCGGCGAGTGCACGATGATAGCGTCGACCCGCTGGCTTTCCACCAGTCGCCGATAGAGCTGCATCTCGTCATTGTGGTCGGGATCGGCCATCGGAATGACCAGGATGTCGGTATCTTCGGTCACAAGCCGTTCGGCCATACCGGCCATGAATTCGGCAAAGTGAAACTCGCCGGCCCGCCCCATCACCACGCCGATGGCGCCTGCCCGCCCGGTTTTCAGCCGAACCGCGTTCACATTCGGGCGATAGCCGAGCCGCACGGCCTCTTCCGCAACGCGGGCACGAGTGACCTCGCTTACTTCAGGATAGCCGCTCAAGGCACGGCTGACCGTCGTCGGAGACAGTCCCAATTGCTTTGCGAACTCTTTAAGCTTCATGCTCCGACACGTTCTTTCATCACCAGCTTTTTCAAGCATCTATACATCGAAACCGCTGATTTCCTTATGTCTTAACTCACCGCGACTGGAAACAGCCAAATCGATTTCAATTGCAAATATTCCCGAAATGGAGCGCCCGATTGAATCTCCACAGACGGAAATCATTGCATCTATTTGTTTTCAATAAACAATGATCGATTTTACGCAGCGCAGCATTCTCGCTAAAACTCGCCGCTTGACACGATATCACCCTTCTGACAATTTTTCGCAACCAAACCGTTTTCAATTTTAGATCGTTTGGTTCTTTTTGGGAGGAAGATTATGAAGTTTCGTCTTACGGCGGCCGTCATCGCAGCCGCACTCATTGGCACGGCATTGCCCTCGCTCGCCGCCAATATCAGCATTTCGGCAAGCTCGACCGGCAAGAACCTCGATCTGCTGCGCAAGCAGCTCGACGAATTCGAGAAGGCAACGGGCAACAAGGTCAGCATCGTGACCATGCCGTCCTCGTCGACCGAACAGTTTTCGCAGTACCGCCTCTGGCTCGCCGCCGGCAACAAGGACGTCGACGTCTATCAGACGGACGTTATCTGGGCGCCGCAGCTCGCCGAGCAGTTCGTCGACCTGAAGGACGCCGCCAAGGATGTCGTCGGCGACTTTTTCCCGTCGATCATCGCATCGCAGACCGTCAACGGCCGCCTCGTCGCGTTGCCGCTCTATACCGACGCCCCGGCGCTGTTCTACCGCAAGGACCTGCTCGACAAGTACGGCAAGCAGCCGCCGAAGACCTGGGATGAAATGGCGGCAACCGCCAAGGAGATCCAGGACAAGGAGCGCGCAGCCGGCCAAAAGGACCTCTGGGGCTACGTCTTCCAGGGCAACGCCTACGAAGGCCTGACCTGCAACGCGCTCGAATGGGTCAAATCATCCGGCGGCGGCCAGATCATCGAGACGGATGGTTCGATCTCCATCAACAACGAAAAAGCCGCTGCAGCGCTTGATCGCGCCAAGAGCTGGGTCGGCAGCATCTCGCCGAGCGGTGTCCTGGCCTACCAGGAAGAAGAATCCCGCGGCGTCTGGCAGACGGGCAACGCCGTCTTCATGCGCAACTGGCCCTATGCATACGCGCTCGGCAACGGTGCCGACAGCGCCGTCAAGGGCAAGTTCGACGTGACGACGCTTCCGGTTGCCAAGGAAGGCGACACGCCCTCGTCCACGCTCGGCGGCTGGAACCTCGCCGTCTCCAAGTACTCGCAGAACCCCGATGCCGCGATCGCACTCGCCAAGTTCCTGACCTCCAAGGAGAGCCAGAAGCAGCGCGCGATCGAACTCTCCAACCTGCCAACATTGACGGCGCTCTACGACGACAAGGACGTTGCTGCCGCACAGCCGTTCATGCCGAACTGGAAGCCGATCTTCCAGAACGCCGTTCCGCGTCCGTCTGCTTCGGCCAAGGTCAAGTACAACGAGGTCTCCTCGAAGTTCTGGACCGCCGTTCACAACACGCTCTCCGGCAGCGGCACTGCCGCGGAAAACCTCGAGCTTCTCGAAGCCGACCTGACCTCGCTCAAGGGCGACAACTGGTAATCGATCGAACCGGTAGCGGCGGGCTTTCCGCCGCTACCGTCCCCGAACGAGCCATCGTCAATCGTCTCAAGAAGCGGGTCGCTAATTCATGAGTGAAGTTGCAGTTTCTCAAAACGTGAGGTCCGGCGCACGTGCCAAGAGCGCCTCGTCGGATTTGCGCTCCGAGCGCGTCCGCTCCGCCTGGATGTTTCTGGCACCGACCCTGTTCATCCTCGCCGTCGTTGCGGGATGGCCCCTGTTCAGGACCATCTATTTCAGCTTCACCAATGCATCCCTGACGAGCCTCGGCGACGCGCAGTTCGTCGGGTTCAGCAACTATCTCTCCTGGATCACGCTGAAGAGCGGCCGCACGGTCTACAAGGGACTTCTCGCCGACCCCGCCTGGTGGGGCGCCGTATGGAATACGATGAAATTCACCGTACTTTCCGTGCTGATCGAAACAGCCCTGGGCCTCATCGTCGCCCTGGTCCTTAACGCGCAGTTCGTCGGCCGCGGCATCGTGCGCGCCGCCATTCTCATTCCGTGGGCGATCCCCACGATCGTCTCTGCCAAGATGTGGGCATGGATGCTCAACGACCAGTTCGGCATCCTCAATGATATCCTGCTCGGCGCGGGCCTGATCACCCAGAAGATCGCCTGGACCGCAAATCCCGACACGGCGATGATCGCGGTGCTGATCGTCGACGTCTGGAAGACAACGCCCTTCATGGCGCTGCTTATTCTTGCCGGCCTGCAGATGGTCCCGGCCGATATCTATGAAGCCGCCAAGATCGACGGCATCAACCCGATCAAGGTCTTCTGGCGCCTGACCCTGCCACTGGTGCGCCCCGCAATCATGGTTGCCGTGATCTTCCGCATGCTCGACGCCATGCGCATCTTCGACCTGATCTACGTGCTCACGCCGAACAATGCGCAGACCAAGACCATGTCGGTCATGGCGCGCGAAAACCTCTTCGACTTTGACAAGTTCGCCTATGGAGCAACAGCCTCGACGGTGCTCTTCCTGATCATCGCGACGATTACCGTGCTCTACATGTGGCTCGGTCGGGTCAAGCTTGGCGGGAGTGAACGCTGATGCTGCTTACCGCCACGAAGAACACCCTCTTCTACCTGCTCGTCGCCGTCATCGTCATCATCGCGGTATTCCCATTCTACTATGCGATCCTGACGAGCTTCAAAGCCGGTACCGCCCTTTTCGAGGTCAACTATTGGCCGACCTCGATCTCGCTCACCAACTACACCAACGTCCTGACGACAGGCAGCTTCATCCGCAGCCTCGGCAACTCCCTGCTCGTCGCCCTCCTCGTGGTCGCCGCCTCGCTGCTACTCGCCGTCACCGCATCCTATGCGCTTGCCCGCGTCAATTTCCGCGGCCGCGCGCTGCTGATGCTGACTATCCTGTCGGTCTCGATGTTCCCGCAGATCGCCGTGCTCGCCGGCCTGTTCGAACTGATCCGCTGGATCGGTATCTTCAACACGCCCTTCGCGCTGATCTTCTCCTACATGATCTTTACCCTACCCTTCACGGTCTGGGTTCTGACCACCTTCATGCGCGATCTGCCTATCGAAATCGAGGAAGCGGCGATCGTTGACGGCGCCTCGCCGTGGGTCATCATCACCCAGGTTTTCATGCCGCTGATGTGGCCGGCACTGGTCACCACAGGCCTGCTTGCCTTCATTACGGCCTGGAACGAATTCCTCTTCGCCCTAACATTTACCTCATCTGACGCTCAGCGAACGGTGCCGGTTGCCATCGCCCTGCTTTCGGGCGGCAGCCAGTTCGAAATCCCGTGGGGCAACATCATGGCAGCATCCGTCATCGTTACGGTCCCTGTCGTTGTCCTGGTCCTGATATTCCAGCGGCGCATCATTTCCGGTCTGACCGCCGGCGGCGTCAAAGGTTGAAGAAAGCACGATATGGCACAGATTCGACTCGACAATATCCGTAAAAGCTTCGGTGCGCTTGAAGTCATCAAGGGCGTCTCGCTCGATATCCGCAAGGGCGAGTTCATGGTCTTCGTCGGCCCGTCCGGCTGCGGCAAGTCCACGCTGCTGCGGCTGATCTCCGGGCTGGAAGATATCAGCTCGGGCACGCTTTCCTTCGATGGCGAGGCCGTCAACCGCTACGCACCATCGAAGCGCGGCATTGCGATGGTGTTCCAATCCTATGCGCTCTACCCGCATATGACCGTGTTCGAAAACATGGCCTTCGGGATGAAACTGTCAGGACGCACCAAGGAAGAGTGCAAGGCCCGCGTCGAGCAGGCGGCCGGCATGCTGCAGCTTTCGCCCTATCTTGAACGCCTGCCGCGCCAGCTGTCGGGCGGCCAGCGCCAGCGCGTCGCGATCGGCCGCGCCATCGTCCGCGATCCCAAGGTGTTCCTGTTCGACGAGCCTCTGTCGAACCTTGACGCGGCGCTGCGCGTCGCAACGCGTCTGGAGATCGCCAAGCTTCATCGCAGCATGCACGGCACGACGATGATCTACGTCACCCATGACCAGGTCGAGGCGATGACGCTGGCCGACCGCATCTGCGTGCTGCGGGATGGCGTCGTGGAGCAGGTCGGCACGCCGCTCGAACTCTACGAGACACCGAATTCCGTCTTCGTCGCCGGCTTCATCGGCTCGCCGAAAATGAACTTCCTGAGCGGCGAATTCTCCGCACCCTACAATGCCCACACCATCGGCGTGCGCGCCGAACACATGGAGATCGTTCAACAGGACGCCGCCTGGAGCGGCACCGTCATTCATTCCGAAATTCTCGGCTCGGACAGTTTCGTCTATCTCGACATCGGCACATCGGAGCCGCTCGTCGTTCGCGAGACCGGCGTATCGAGCCATCAACCCGGCCAGAAACTGGGCGTTGCCCCGGTTCAGGGCTCGGTCCACCGTTTCGACCAATCCGGACGCGCGCTCGAAAGAGTACCCCTCAAGGGCGCGGCCTGACATCTATCCAAAACCACAGGATCCGCCTCGCCTCCCATCGAGGTCGATCCACCATCCGCATGAAGGAGCAATCACTTGGCTATTCGCACCATTGTCTGGGGTGAAAACATCCACGAAACCACCAATGCCATCGTTCGGGGCATCTATCCCGAAGGCATGCACACCACCATCGCCAACGCGCTGAACACCGATCCGGCGATCCAGGCGACGACGGCCACGCTGCAGGAGCCCGAGCATGGCCTGACCGAAGCCCGCCTCGCCGAAACCGATGTCCTCACCTGGTGGGGCCACAAGGACCACGGCGCGGTCTCCGACGTCGTTGTCGAGCGTGTCGCCAAGCGCGTCTGGGAAGGCATGGGCCTGCTGGTCCTGCACTCCGGCCACTTCTCGAAGATCTTCAAGCGCCTGATGGGCACCCCCTGCGCGCTGAAGTGGCGCGAAGCCGGCGAGCGCGAGCGTCTGTGGACGATCAACCCGCGCCATCCGATCGCCGCCGGTCTCGATGAAAACTTCGTTCTCGAAAACGAGGAAATGTACGGCGAGCAGTTCTCCGTGCCAGAGCCGCTGGAAACGGTCTTCATCTCCTGGTTCCAGGGTGGCGAAGTCTTCCGTTCGGGCCTCACCTGGCGCCGCGGCGCCGGCAACATCTTCTACTTCCGCCCTGGCCACGAAACCTATCCGACCTATCATGATGCCAACGTCCAGAAGGTACTCATCAACGGCGTGAAATGGGCCTATAACCCGCAGGGCGATCTGAAGAGCATCACCGATGCCCCGAATGTGCCGGTCGAAAAGGCTCTCGAGCCGATCGTCGAACGCGGCCCACGACTGCATCAGGCCGGCGAAGCCGGTTACCGCTGAGGAGCACACACATGCGACTACTCGTTCTTGGCACGGGCTCGATGGCCAGAAACCAGGTTGCCAACTTCCTCGCCATCGATGGCGTGGAAGTTGTCGGCGCCGTCGATACCGATCCGGCGCGCCTCGCCGAATTTGCCGATCACTTCCATATCCAGAATCGCTTCCTCTCCCTCGAAGAAGCGATCGCATGGGGTGAATTCGACGCGGCGACGAATGTCACGCCGGATCGCATCCACCACGCGACCAGCCTAGCGCTGATCGCCGCCGGCAAGCATGTCTTCTGCGAAAAGCCGCTGGCGGAGCATTACGACCACGCGCTGGAGATGACGGAAGCCGCTGAAGCTGCCGGCGTCATCAACATGGTCAACCTCACCTATCGCAACGTCGCGCCCCTGCAGCGCGCCCGCGAGATGGTGTTGGCCGGTGAGCTCGGCACCATCAGACACGTTGAGGCCTCCTACCTGCAAAGCTGGCTGGTCTCGCGTGCCTGGGGTGACTGGCGCACGGAATCGCGCTGGCTGTGGCGCCTGTCGACCGGTCACGGTTCCAACGGCGTGCTCGGCGACGTCGGCATCCACATCCTCGACTTCGCCGCCTATGGCGCGGCGACCGATATCGACCACGTCTTTGCCCGCCTGAAGACCTTCAACAAGGCTCCCGGCGGTCAGATCGGCGAATATCTGCTGGATGCCAACGACAGCTTCACGATGTCGGTCGATTTCACCAACGGTGCGCTCGGCGTCATCCATGCGACCCGCTGGGCAACCGGCCACCTCAATGAGCTGAAGCTTCGCATCTATGGCGAAAAGGGCAGCCTCGAGGTCATCCATCGCCCGGATGGTTCCGAACTGCGCGGTTGCTTCGGCGAAGACATCGAGACCGCCACCTGGCGCGACATCGAGGTCCCGGCTGTGCTGACGAACTATCAGCGCTTTGCAGAAGCCGTCAGAACCGGAAAGCAGGACGACCCGACCTTCCGCCACGCCGCAAACCTGCAGAAGGTCCTAGACCTTGCGATCGTGTCGGAGAAGGAGCGGCGTGAACTCAACCTGCTCGCCGCCGAGGAGCAGGAAAGCGCTCCGGACAAGCGCATCCCACCGCTGACAGTGGTCGTCTGATCGTCGCTATCCCAGAAACACCAAAGGCCCGCTCGCGCGGGCCTTTGTCTTCACTGCGGAATGTCAGGCGAGCCGATCGGCCAGCAAGCCGATGGAAGCCGCATCGGCATTTGCAAACGCGAGCCGGAGAAAGCGCTCCTGCCCTTCCCCGAAATAGCTCCCGGGCAGGCAGACCACACCGGCCTCCTTCGCCAGCCGCTCGGCAACAGCCGCCGAAGTCAGCCCTTCAAACGGATGCCGGATGAAAGCGAAGTAGGCGCCGAGCGCGCCGATTTCCCAGCCCGGCAGTTGTGCCATCACCGCTCGCAGGGCATCCGCACGCCGCGCGATCTCCAGGCGGTTGCCGGCGCGCCAGTCAGCAAGGATCGGCATTGCCGCGGCAACAGCGACCTGCGCCGCCCGTGGTGCGCAGATCTGCATGTTATCCATCACCTTGGTGATCTCGGCGATGACGCCGACGCCAGCTGTAATCGCGCCGAGCCGGTGACCGGGAATGCAGAACGACTTCGAGAAGCTGTAGAGCAGAACGAGCGAGTCTTCCCAGCCGGGGATCGTCAGCAACGGATGCGGCGCGCCATATCCCTCCGGTAGAAAGTCCCGATACGTTTCATCGACGATGAGCCATGCGCCATATTTGCGGCAGAGGGTAAACAGCTCGTGCAGCAATGCCGGCGGGTAGATCGCTCCCGTCGGGTTGTTCGGCGTCACGATCGCGAGCACTTTCGCACCGCCGGCCAAGGCGCTCTCGGCCGACGATACCTTCGGCAGGAAGCCGTTCTCAGGATCGCATTCGACCAGCACCCGCTTGATGCCCAGCATCGAAAGCGTTGTCTCCTGGTTGAAATAGAAGGGATTGGTCAGGGCCACCGTGTCGCCCGACCCGGCAAGCGCAATCGCAGCGGCCATGAAGGCCTGATTGCAGCCCGCCGTGATGTGAACATGCCCGGCAGAGACAGGAGCGCCGTAGACCACCGACATGTTTTGCGCATAGGCCTCGCGCAAAACACCCTCGCCCTCGATCGGTCCGTAGCCGGTCGTCGTGGGTGACGCCGCTGCCTCACCAAGCAGCCGAAGCATTTCCGGATGTGCGGGATAGCCGGGCACCGCCTGCGAGAGGTCGACCAGCGGCCCCCTGCCGCCCTTGTACTCACGCGCCCAGGCCAGAACCGAAGGGATCGGCGGCGGCGACAGTCGGGAAACAAGCGGATTGGCTTCGGCAGGATGCATGAATGCTCTCTTGTGGACGCTGGATAATGCAGCCAGCAGTCCTGCACAAAATCGCAGGCGACGGCAACACGCATTCGCGCCATGCCCCGGCGCGTTCGGTCAGGAACCGCAGCAGGCCTTGAGCTTGGAGAGCTTCGGCACTTCGATATGCCTGTTGGCGGCAATGGAGATCACGCCGTCGGCCTTGAGCTTCGACATTTGCCGCGACACCGTCTCGATCGTCAGGCCCAGAAAGTCCGCGATGTCGGCGCGCGACAGCGGAAGGTCGAACCGGCGGCTCTCTCCCTTGGCCTCAGGGTCGAGGTGCGTGGCGATCAGCAGCAGGAAGCTGGCAACCTTCTCGGCAGCCGTCTTGCGGCCGAGCGTCACCATCCAGTCCCGCGCCTCGTCCAGTTCGCGCAAGGTTTGCGCCATCAACCGGTCGGCGAGCGATGGATTGGTCTTGACCATGCGCTCAAGCGTCGCCTTCGGAATGCGACAGAGATTGACGTCGGACGCAGCCTCCACCGAAACCGCGTTCTCATCGGCATTCAGCCGTCCGAGAAAATCAGGCGCAAACTGCAGGCCCACGATCTGCTGGCGACCGTCCTCGAGGGTTTTCGTCAGCTTCACGACGCCGCGGATCACCGTGGCGTAGGACTCGGCCGGCATCTTCTCGCCAGCCAGCTCTTCACCGGCATCGTAGTTGGTCAACCGCGTATGCGCCGACAGCGACACCAGCTCGCTTTCGCTGAGCGCGCCGCACATGCCCTTATGGCGAACCTCACAACTGAGACAACGTACTGGTATGTTTGAATTATGTATGTCTTTGCGCATCAAATCAGCTCCGCGCAGAGCATAGACTGCGACCATGCCTTGAGAACAGCTTTTTCTTGATCGAGATCAAAGTAGATATGACGGCGCCCGGCTATTCCTTCCCCAAAAGGAATTGCCATGAACGCCGACATCATCGCCCGCTACGCCGCCCCCGTTCCCCGTTACACCAGCTATCCGACAGCGCCGCACTTCCACGAAGGCATCGGTGAGGCCACCTACCGTCAATGGCTCGGCGAGCCCGCGCCCGGTCCCTTGTCCCTCTATTTTCATATCCCGTTCTGCGATCGCCTCTGTTTCTATTGTGGCTGCCATACCAAGCAGGTTCGCCGCTATGAACCGATCGCGGCTTACATGGATGCCTTGAACAAGGAGGTCGCGCTCGTCGCGGCCTGCCTGCCCGACCGTAGAAAGGTGGCAGCCATCCACTTCGGCGGCGGCTCGCCGACGATCGTGAGCCCGGGCGATCTTCAACAGATGCGGGACACTCTGGACCAGTATTTCGATATCCTGCCGGACTGCGAGATCAGCGTCGAAATTGACCCAACACACGTCGATGCCGAACGACTGAATGCATGGAAGTCATTCGGCATGACCCGTGCAAGTGTCGGCGTTCAGGATTTTGCCCCAGTTGTCCAGACCGCGATCAATCGCCCGCAGAGCTACGAGCAGACCAAGGCCGTCGTCGACACGCTGCGCGAACTCGGTGTCGGTTCGATCAATCTCGACATCGTCTACGGACTACCGCACCAGAATTGTCAGATGCTGCTGCAAACCATCGATCTCGCTTTATCCATGTCTCCTGACCGATTGGCGATGTTCGGCTATGCGCATGTGCCCTGGGCAAAGAAGCACCAGCAGATGATCGACACGGCCACGCTTGCGTCGCCGGTCGAGCGCTTTGAAATGGCCAGCATAGGCGCACGAGCGATCCTTGATGCGGGCTACACGCCCGTCGGTATCGATCACTTCGCCAAGCCGGACGACAGCATGGCGCAGAAGCTTTCCAGCGGCGCCCTGAGGCGGAACTTTCAAGGCTACACGACCGATGACGCGCAAACCCTGATCGGCTTCGGGGCATCCTCGATCGGCCGGCTTCAACAGGGCTACGTTCAGAATATTGTCGCAACCGGACAATACTGCCGTGCCGTCTCCGAAGGCGAGCTTCCCGTTGCGCGCGGCATCGCCCTGTCGGCAAACGACCGGGCGGCAGGGGCGGCGATCGAGAGCCTGATGTGCAGCTACGACGTTTCTCTGGCGGAGCTACGCAGCCGCTACGGGCGGGCAGCGGACGATGTCTGCAGCGACGCTGTGCGCGCGCATCTCCTCGACGAAGACGGCTTCACCAGCTTCGACGGTGACACCTTTACGGTCACGCCGGAAGGACGCCCGTTCGTTCGCGTAATTGCCTCGAAATTCGATCGATATCTGACACTTGGGCGCGCCAAACATTCACTGGCCGTTTGATCCAAATCAAGTAACGCGTCCTAAAATCTCCCTATCACTCATCGCGACACCAAATTGCCGCAGCGTCCCCTTTGCCGTTGCCGCGACCACCCACGCAGTTATAGTGATTTCAGAAATTTCTGAAATCACAGACATAACGGAAACCGAACATGAATCTTCCGCCGCTCGTTCAATCCTTTGTTCTGCACTTCGGGGAAATGGGGTCGCGGTGGGGCATCAACCGCACCGTCGGCCAGATATATGCACTGCTCTACGTATCGCCCTCGCCGCTTTGCGCCGAGGAGATTGCGGATGCCCTGGGCATCTCGCGGTCGAATGTCTCGATGAGCCTGAGGGAACTGCAGACGTGGAACCTCGTGCTGCTCAAGCACAAGCCGGACGACCGGCGCGATTTCTTCACCACGCCTGATGACGTGTGGCTGATCCTGCGTACGCTCGCCGAAGAGCGCAAGAAGCGCGAAGTCGATCCAACGCTGTCCGTACTCCGTGAAATCCTGATGCAAAGACCAGCCAGTGACGCCGAGCGACACGCACAGGAGCGCATGGGCGAAATGCACGCCCTCATCGAGCAACTAACGCATTGGTATGAAGACGTAAAACAACTTGAAACAGAGCGGCTTGCAACGTTACTCTCCCTGGGTGCGAAAGTGACGAAGCTGTTGGAGGCCAAGGACCGAGTCGTTTCGCTCGGCCGCAGCCGCCGGCCCAATCCTGCGAATAAGAGTTAGCGCCATGGGGAGTGCTTACTTCAACGCAAGTGAAAAGCAGGCTTCGGGCGGGCCGGGAAAATCCGTGCCGAGGCATCCGGGCCTCAAGAAGGCCGCCGTGATCCAGACGGTTGCGGCACTGTTGTGGATTCCGCAGGCGGCAGCCCTTTCCACCGCCATAGGCCATATTGCAAACGGCGCAGGCGTCCATGACGCTCTCTGGCCAGCCGCCATCATTGCCGTTCTCGGCATCTTGAAAAGCTGTCTCGACGCGGCTGGCGGCCGCCTCGCCTTCCGCGCCGCACGTGCCGAGTTGACGGCGCGGCGTGAGCGCGCGGTTGCCGCGCTCGCACGGCGCTCGCCGATCGACGGTACACGGCAGAGCTCCGGCGAAGCCGCAAGCATCATAGGTGAACAGGCCGAGCTGATCGTCCCTTACCTCTCGCGCTATCTGCCTGCTCGCTTCAAGGCAAGCGCAGTGCCCCTGGTCATACTCGCCTTCGTTTTCCCTCAGTCGTGGATCGCCGCCCTCGTGCTGTTGGTCGCCATGCCGCTTATCCCGGTCTTCATGGCGCTGATCGGCTGGCGCGCGCAGGCAGCGAGCGAGAAACAGCTCGCAGCAACCGGCGGCCTCAACGGCTTTCTGCTCGACCGGCTGCGCGGCCTGGCCACCATCCGTTCGTTGAATGCCGTCGACGTGACCGCGCTGAAGCTGCGAGCGGACGCCGAGTCCTTGAAAGACCGGACCATAGCCGTTCTGAAGATCGCATTCCTGTCGTCGGCGGTTCTCGAACTGTTTGCGGCACTCGGCGTGGCGATGGTCGCAGTCTATGTCGGCTTCTCCTTGCTCGGGCAAATCGGTTTTGGCGCATGGACACATGGCCTCGACCTCACCTCGGGCCTTTTCGTATTGCTGCTTGCACCCGCCTTTTTCGAACCAATGCGCGAGCTTTCGGCCGTGTGGCACGATCGCGCCTCGGGCGAAGCGGCAATCCGGGCACTGGAAAGCCTGGACGGCGACGGCCTGACCTTGGCGGAAACGCCCGACGTCTCGGCCCCATTCGAGACGCGCACCGGCGATATCCGACTGGAAACCGTGAGCTTTCGCTACGGCCCCGATGCTGAGAGGAGCATCGACGACATCGACCTGCACATCAGGGCCGGCGAGCATGTTGCTCTCCTCGGCGCCAGCGGTTCGGGCAAGTCGACCCTGCTCAGCCTGATCGCCGGTCTGGCGCCTTGTGAGGCTGGCCGAGTCCTCATCGACGGCCAGGATACCGGTCCCACCGCCCAGGAGACCATCGCCTGGATAGGCCAGAAGCCGCATATATTTGCCGGCACCATCACGCAGAACGTCTCGCTCGGAAGGCCAGGCGTGTCGCCCCGGCAGGCTGCCGAAGCGCTCGATTTTGCCAAGCTCGGCAAGCTCGCTGCCGCTTATCGGCGTCGGCAGCTGGGCGATGGCGGTGGCGGCCTCTCCGGCGGAGAGGCGTTGCGGCTTGCCATCGCGCGGGCTGCGAGCAAGCCCGATGCGCGCATCCTGCTGGCCGATGAACCGACCGCTCACCTGGACACCGAAACCGCCAACGATGTCATCGAAAGCCTGCTGGCGCTCGCCAAGGGCCGAACGCTCGTCGTCGCAACCCATGACCCGCGCCTGGCCGCGCGCATGGGCCGCACGATCATCATCGATGCCGAGCCTGCGCGGGAGGCCGCCGAATGAACGCCTCGCTTTCCAATCTCAAGCCCATCCTCGCACTGTTCTTCGCAGAGCGGCGGCGCAGCCTGCTTGTGGGTGCGGCCCTTTCCGCCACGACGGTGACCGCCGGCATCGCACTGCTGGGACTATCGGGCTGGTTCATCACAGCGACGGCGATCGCCGGGCTTTCGACCACAACCGCCGTCGTCTTCGATGTCTTCGCCCCATCGGCCGGGATCCGGCTGCTCGCGATCGGGCGTACGGCATCGCGCTACGGCGAGCGCCTGACCACGCACGACGCGACGCTCGGCGTACTGGCAGCACTTCGCGAACGACTGTTCCGTGGCTGGTCCGAGGCCCGCGCAGCGCAGGATCTGGTGCGTCGTCCGGCCCGCCTGCTCTTCCGGCTCACCGGCGACATCGACGCTTTGGATTCGCTTTACCTGCGCGTGCTGGTCCCCGCGGGTGTCGCGATCATCGCAGGCGTGGTGGCCAGTATCGCGCTCGGGCTGATGCATCCGCTTTTCGGATTGCTGGCAGGTCTGCTGCTGCTCACCGCCGGTCTCGGCCTTCCGCTTGCCGCCGGACGTCGGGCCGCGCGCCATGCGCGCCGCCGCGCCTACGGCATCGAGGCGATGCGTGTTCGCACGATCGATCTTGTCGCCGGCCAGACCGATCTGCTCATGGCCGGACGGCTTGATGCGCAGTGCGCCGCCGTTGCCGAGGCTGACCGATATGCCGCCAACGCCGACGAACGGCTCAACCGTATCGATGCCGGCGTCGTCTTCGGCTTCGGCCTGACCTCGACGATACTCCTGAGCGGCTCCCTTCTGGCCGTGGCGGCTCTAGCCGGCGCTGGTTCGATCACCGCCCCGACTGCGGCACTCGGCGTGCTGATCGCCTTTGCCGCCGTCGAGCCGTTTGGAGCGCTTCGCCGCGGCGCGATGGAGCTAGGCCGCACACTCCTTGCCGCCCGTCGCATTGCTCCCCGCCTTTCGACAACCGAGGCAACGCAGCGAAACAACCCGCCTGCCGGAGGACTGGCGTTCAGCATCTCCGCTGCCAGTGCAGGCTATGATACCGAAGCAACCGCGCTCGATACCGTCACGCTGGATTTGAAAGCTGGCGAAAAGCTCGCGCTGATCGGGACAAGTGGAGCTGGAAAATCGACGCTGCTTGCGCTTCTCGCAGCGGAAATGCAGGCCGATCGCGGAACCGTAGCAAGCCTCGAGGCAACGCTCCTGACGCAGCGAACCGAGCTTTTCCGCGACACCCTGCGTGGCAATCTCCAACTCGCCAAGCCCGATGCCGGGGATGACGAACTTCGCGAGGTACTCACCGCGGCCGGCCTGCTTGCCGATGTTTCGGCCCTTCCGCAAGGGTTGGACACACCACTCGGAGAAGGCGGAATCGGGCTTTCTGGCGGCCAATCACGCCGTCTGGCGCTTGCACGTCTGTTCCTGCGCGACACGCCCCTCTGGCTGCTGGACGAACCGACGGAGGGGCTGGATGGCCCGACCGCCCGCGACGTCATGCGTCGACTGGTGGAACGGGTTGGCGACCGCTCGCTGGTCATCGCAACTCACATCCGCCGCGAGGCCGAGATCGCCGACGCGATCGCCCTCGTCGATCATGGGCGCATCACAGAAGTTTCACGCCGTGGAGAGGCGGCGTTCGAAAAGGCTTTGAACCGGCTGAGGCCGGACTGAGCCAAACCGCATGACCGCCTGGCAATCCGGCCCGGCGGAAACTCTTCGTACCCTGTGGGGTCGTGGGAGAAAGATAATGGAACTAGACATAGTCGCGCTATCGCGCTTCCAATTTGCGCTCACTGCGCTCTATCACTTTTTGTTCGTGCCATTGACGCTTGGGCTATCCGTGCTGCTGGCGATCATGGAAACGGTCTACGTCATGACCGGTCGCCAGATCTGGCGACAGATGACGAAGTTCTGGGGCGTATTGTTCGGCATCAACTTTGCCATCGGCGTTGCCACCGGCATCGTCATGGAATTCCAGTTCGGCATGAACTGGAGCTACTACAGCTACTATGTCGGCGACATCTTCGGCGCGCCGCTGGCGATCGAGGGGCTGATGGCCTTCTTCCTCGAGGCGACGTTCGTGGGGCTGTTCTTCTTCGGATGGGACAAGCTCTCGAAGGTCGGTCACCTGGTGGCGACATGGTGCGTAGCACTGGGCTCCAACTTCTCGGCACTCTGGATCCTCATCGCCAACGGCTGGATGCAGAACCCCGTGGGCTCGGCGCTGAACCCACAGACGATGCGCATGGAGGTCACAAGCTTCTTCGACGTGGTCTTTAATCCTGTTGCCCAGGCGAAGTTCGTCCATACCGTTTCGGCCGGCTACGTCTGTGCCTCGATCTTCGTGCTCGGCGTTTCGGCCTGGTACCTCCTGAAGGGACGCCACATCGAGCTCGCCAAGCGGTCGATGACGGTTGCGGCGTCGTTCGGCCTTGCCTCGGCGCTTTCGGTCGTCGTCCTCGGTGACGAGAGCGGCTATCTCGCGACCGAAAACCAGAAGATGAAGCTCGCCGCCATCGAGGCCATGTGGAAGACGGAACCGGCGCCCGCAGCCTTCACCGCCTTCGGCTTCCCGGATCAGGAAGCGCGCGAAACCCACTTTGCCGTCCATATCCCGTGGGTCATGGGTCTGATCGGCACGCGCTCGCTGACGACGGAGATCCCCGGCATCGATAAGCTCGAACAGCAGGCCGAAGCCCGTATCCGCGACGGTATCAAGGCCTACGATGCGCTGATGCAGATCCGCGCAGCCGCAACGCCGGACGCGATCGCGCCTCAGCTCCGCAGCTCCTTCGAGGAACTGGGACACGAGCTTGGCTATGCCCTTCTCCTGAAGCGCTACGTCGATGATCCGCGCCAGGCGACCGACGCACAGATCACGCAGGCCGCGCGCGACACCATCCCGCACGTGCCAACGCTGTTCTGGTCGTTCCGCATCATGGTCGGGCTTGGCATGTTCTTCATCGTCCTGACGGCCACGTTCTTCTGGCTCTCGGCACGCCGGCACCTCGATAAATACCCGCTGCTGCTGACGATTGCCGTCTTCGCCATCCCGCTTCCCTGGATTGCCATCGAAGCAGGCTGGATCGTGGCAGAAATCGGCCGCCAGCCATGGGTGATCGAAGGTGTCCTGCCGACGGCAATGGCGGTGTCGAGCCTCGGTGCAAGCACCGTCCTGCTGACCATCATCGGCTTTGCTGCCCTCTACACGGCGCTGATCGTTGTCGAGATGACCTTGATGATCCGCGCCATTCAGAAGGGACCGGAACCGGACGACGAGCCGGAAGCCGAGCTCATTTCCGAAACCCTCGTTCCCGCTGCGGAGTGATCCACCATGATCCTGCACGAACTCATAGACTACGACATCCTGCGCATGATCTGGTGGCTGCTTCTCGGCGTCCTCCTGATCGCCTTTGCCGCCAGTGATGGCTTCGACCTTGGCGTCGGTACGCTGCTGCCTTTCGTCGCCAAGACGGATACCGAGCGGCGCATCGCCATCAATACGATCGGCCCGGTCTGGGAAGGAAACCAAGTCTGGCTGATCCTCGGCGGCGGCGCCATCTTCGCCGCATGGCCACCCCTCTACGCTGTGTCGTTCTCGGGCTTCTATCTGGCGATGTTCGCGATCCTGCTCGCCCTCATCTTGCGTCCGGTCGGCTTCAAGTACCGCTCCAAGCGCGAGAGCCCACGCTGGCGCAACAACTGGGACTGGGCCTTGTTCATCGGTGGTTTCGTACCGTCGCTGATCTTCGGCGTGGCAGTCGGCAACGTGCTGCAGGGCGTGCCGTTCCGGTTTGATCCGGCCGATATGCGCATCTTCTACGAAGGATCGTTCTTTGCCCTGCTGAACCCCTACGCCCTGCTCTGCGGGCTGTTGTCGGTGGCCATGCTCACCTTGCACGGCGCCGCCTGGCTGATCCTCAAGGCAACGGGTCCGGTTGCCGAACGGGCGAGAAGCTATGGCAGCCTGGCTGCGCTGGTCGTGCTTGCCCTCTTCGCGCTTGGCGGGGTCTTCCTGGCGATTGGGGTGCATGGGTACAGCATCACCAGCGAGATCAACCCGATCGGCCCGTCGAACCCGCTTCTGAAGACGGCCACCCACGACGGCTCGTGGCTCGCCAACTACAGTGCGCACCCGTGGACGCTGATTGCGCCAATCCTCGGCTTCGCCGGCGCGGCGGCAGCCTTCATAGCTCTGCGGGCGAGATGGGAAGTCGTGGCCCTGCTTTTCAGCAAGGTGTCGATCTTCGGCATCATTTCCACCGTCGGCCTCTCGATGTTCCCGTTCATCCTGCCGTCGTCGCTCGATCCGAAGTCGAGCCTGACGGTATGGGATGCATCATCGAGCCACTCGACCCTGTTCACCATGCTCGTGGTCGCGGTGATCTTCCTACCGATCATCTTCGCCTATACCGCCTGGGTCTACAAAGTGCTCTGGGGCAAGGTCGACGAACGAACTGTCAACGACAAGAGCGGCCACGCTTACTGAAGGAGAAAGACGATGTGGTATTTCGCATGGATCCTTGGCTTGCCGCTCGCGGCCGCCTTCGCCGTCCTCAACGCCATGTGGTACGAACTGATGGACGATGAGGCCAAGAAGAAGAAGCAGTAGCACTGCGTTCTTTCCGTCGAGACATCGGATGCGCCCACACAGGGCGCATCCTTTTTTCTGCGTCCGACGAGAATATTCGCCTGTAGTATTCCCTTAGTACCCGCGCATTCTCCGGCTTTGCTACTCTTCCCGCGTTGGTTTCGGGAGGAAACAAATGCCAACTTCTAAAATTCTGATGATCACCGGTGATTTCACCGAGGACTATGAAACGATGGTGCCGTTCCAGACGCTGCTCGCCTGCGGCTATACGGTGCACGCCGTGTGCCCGGGCAAGAATGCCGGGGAAACCGTCGCAACGGCCATTCACGATTTCGAAGGCGACCAGACATACTCCGAAAAGCGCGGTCATAACTTCGCGTTGAATGCCACCTTCTCCAGCATTCGCGCTGAAGACTACGACGCTCTGGTCATCCCAGGCGGTCGCGCCCCGGAATACCTGCGTCTCAATCCTGAAGTCATCAAGGCCGTGCAGCACTTCTTCGAGGCAGGAAAGCCGGTGGCTGCAATCTGCCATGGCGCGCAGTTGCTCGCGGCGGCGGGCGTTCTCAAGGGACGCACCTGCTCGGCCTATCCTGCCTGCCGGCCCGAAGTCGAACTCGCGGGTGGCACCTACGCCGACATCGCGATCAGCGATGCCGTATCCGACGGCAACCTCGTCACGGCACCGGCCTGGCCGGCGCACCCCTCGTGGCTGCGACAGTTCATGGCTGTGCTAGACGCTGCAGCCCTGCTACAAACGAATGCCGCCTGAGGAGCGTGGCGACAGGAGGACGGGATGTGCGAACTGTTCATCAAGGCGGACGCCAGGCTCTGGGAGAGCACGACGCGTTCGCTTCGCATCGATGGCATGGTGACGAGCGTTCGCCTAGAGAATTTCTTCTGGTCAAAGCTTGAGGAAATTGCCCGGCGCGACCGCATGAATGTCACGCAGCTGATCACGCGCCTGCACCACGAGTCGATCGATGCAGGCCACGATCTCGGAAACTTCACTTCGTTTCTCAGAGTATGCTGCGCACGCTATCTCGATCTGCAGCTGACGGGGGATATCCCGACCGACGCCACCCAACCGATCGCCGGCCTCAACGCCCCGGCGATCCTCGGTCGCGAACGGCAGAAATATCATTGAACGGGATGGCGCCTAGTAGCTGGCCTGGACGAAAATCCTGGCCAGCACTTCCACGCCCGCCTGATCATCCGTATCGAAGCGCGAGGCGGTCGGGCTATCGAGATCGATGACCCCGAGGATCTTGCCCTCGTGATGGAGTGGCACAACCAACTCCGACCGCGAGGCCGCGTCGCAGGCGATGTGGCCGGGAAATTCGTGAACGTCTTCCACCAGGATCGAAACGCCCTTTTCGACGGCGGTTCCGCAGACACCGCGCCCGACGGCAATGCGCACGCACGCGGTTCGGCCCTGGAATGGTCCGAGTACCAGTTCATCCGGCGATTTCAGAAAATAGAAGCCGGCCCAGTTCAGATCCGGCATCGCCTCGAACATCAAGGCCGAGGTGTTCGCCGCATTGGCGATCACGTCACTTTCCCCCTGCAAAAGGCCCTGAAGCTGTTGGCTCAGTTCCCGATAGAACGCAATTTTGTCGCTGTGATCGATCTTTGCCGCCTGGAACATATCTGTCATCGCTCGTCTTGTTTCGGGATGGCTTCCATATAGTGGTCCAAGCATCCCTTGCCAATCGGAAGAGCCGCATTCTGGCACCGCTTCACTTGCGCTAAATTCACCGTGATTACGACCGCAACGACCTTGCCGGACGGCAATCCCACCATATCTATTTCTGGCGCGGTCACGAATTCCGAGGGCCGCTGCAAGCGGCCATGGAGCCTATAACTCCGGCTTGGCCTGGTAGGGCTGGCGACGGCAAAGGAAGTGCCCCTTCGGCGACGCCTGAGTGATTTTAAATGACGCGTCAAAGCACCGAACCGACAGGAGCGGCAACCATTGTTGCACCGCAGGGAGCAGCGACCGTCAAATATGACCATTCATTTTCAGATCGAGGCAAGGACAATGACACCGGAAGACAGACAGGCGGTTTTCAGCCACCGCCAGATCGCGGCCATCATCAAAGGGATCACACTCGAGGATGGTACGGATGCACCGATCACGGGAAAATCGCTCGGTGAGGCGATCCTCTTCGTCTCGGAGGAGGCCGCAACCAATGCGTCGAGCGCTCATGTGATCTATGGCGCCAACGAGTCGCTGAGCTATACCGACTGCCTGAGCGTCTATCGTGACTACGGAGCAGCACTGCGCCGCGGCACCAACTGACCGAGCGACCGAGGACACAGTGACAAAGCGAAGTGCCGGTTTGCTGATCTGCCGCCAGCACGAGGATCGCCGCGAGGTATTGCTCGTTCACCCCGGCGGCCCCTACTGGGCGAAGAAGGACGAGGGATGCTGGTCCATTCCCAAGGGCCTCGTGAACGAGGGTGAGGACGATCTTGCGGCTGCAAGACGTGAGACCAAAGAGGAGATCGGCGTCGATATCGATGGCTCGTTCACCGATCTCGGCTGTTTCAAACAACCGGGCGGCAAGATCGTGATCGCCTGGGCGGTTAGGGCGGACCTCGACGCGTCCTCAATCAGGAGCAACACCTTCTCCATCGAATGGCCGCCTCGCTCGGGAGCCATGCGAGAGTTTCCGGAGGTCGACCGGGCGGCATGGTTTACTCTGCCGGAAGCGGACGTGAAGCTTCTACCCGGCCAGCGCCCTATCCTGCTCGCATTCGCAGAGCGTTTCCCGGCATCATCGGCGGGCGGCTGACGGCTCAATTTCCCGCCTGAGCCACTGCCTGGCTTGCGATTGTGCATGGCAGCTATTCCCATTCAGCGCTCGCTTTGCGGAACAGACCGCGCCACGGTGATTCTGGCTCCCCTCAAAATGATTCTGGCCTCATGACAGCTATATCTTCGCCGGTGCGCGGTGTTCTCATTGCGTTTGCCGCCTACGCCGTGTTTGCGTTCAGCGACGCGTCGATCAAGATCCTGCACGGCAGCGTGCCCGCCTACGAGATCGCCTTCATCGGCGCCGTGTTCGGCATCGCGGCTCTCCCCTTCATCAAGGCCAGGGGTGATTCCTGGTTCGATGTCGTGAGAACGACGAACCGCCCGCTCTGGCTGCTGCGCTTTGTCTGTGGTGCTGTCGGCGCCATTGCCTCGATCATCACCTTTACCAAGCTGCCGATGGCTGAAGCCTTCTGCCTGCTGTTCCTGCTCCCCTCCTTCGTCACCATCCTGTCGGTCATCTTCCTGAAGGAAGATGTTCGCTGGCAGCGCTGGGCGGCGGTCGCCGTCGGTTTCGCCGGCGTTCTGGTGGTGTTGCGTCCCGGCTTTCGCGAACTGTCGATCGGCCATCTCGCGGCCGCCATCGGTGGGCTGGCTGCGGCCATCTCGATCGTCGTTCTGCGCAAGATGGGTCCGGCCGAAAAACGCCTCTCGCTCTATGGCGCAGCGCTCCTGGGCACGCTGATTGTCAGCGGCGTGCTGATGATCCCACAATTTGCGATGCCCACCCCGTACCAATGGCTGTTTATCGCCAGCTACGGTCTGCTTGGCGCCGCGGGCAACGTCCTGCTGATGACCGCCGCGCGCATCGCGCCCGCAAATCTTGTCGCGCCACCGCAATACAGCCAGATGCTCTGGGCGATCGCCTTCGGCTACCTGATCTTCGACGACGCGATCGATCTGCCGATGGCGGGCGGCATCCTGCTGATCATCTGCTCGGGACTGCTGACGCTGGCTCGCGAGCGCAAGCGTGGGACACCGCTGCCGAGGGCCGTTGTGTCCTCTGACAGCCAGGCCCCCCTTGCCACATCGATCGACGCTGACGAAGCACAGAGAAAAACGGCCTGATCGCATCTCGCTTGCTATCTTGCCTGAAACGAAAACACCCTGCCGCGCGGTAGCGCAGGCAGGGTGTTTCATTTCAAGCGATCTGAGATCGAAACTGGCGACTATCGGCGCCAGACCGGGCAGCCGCGAACATTGCCGAAGCTGATCTCGTCAGCACCGCGACGCGTCCAACCCTGGACGATCACGCGGCGGGGCGTGACATCGACGACGCGGGCACGGCGAAAGCCATAGTCGCGAGCGATATCTTCAGCCATGCGCGGATCACACCCACGCGGGCGACCGTAGCCGTAGCCTGGTGGCGGCGGTGGCGGTGGTGGACGATAGTAGCCGCGAGGCGGTGGCGGGCGACCGTCACCAATATAGACATCCACCTGAGCGGAGGCCGGTGCCACTGCCCCGGCAAATGTGCCGGCGGCGAGCACCAAGGCAAAGCCCGCCTTGGTCAGAAATTGCATCATCGAAGTCTCCATGTTCGCGCGACCTGGGCCGCAACGCATTCGATTCATTCTTATTGGTCGGAAGCAGTCTTCCGGATGTGCATGTTCATATGCGATTCGCACAAAGCAGCCCGAAAATGGCGTCGCTAAGGCGAAGCATGGGGACGACCGATCAGCGGCGAAGCAACGGGCACCCGCGAACGTTGGCGAAGGACATCTGCTCCCAAGCGCGATAGCTGCGACCGGACACGACGACCCGGCGAGGCGTGATGTTGGTTACCCGCGCATTGCGCAAGCCGGCCCAGCGTGCCTTCTGTACGGCCTGCACCGGAGAGCAGCCATGAACCGGGCGATACTGAATACCGATGACCGACGCGCGCTCCGGAGAGGCAGCGGCTGCCGTCGAAGCCGTGGAGGGAATGGAGGCAAGCGCGACAAGAGCCGCAAAGGTAACCCTGGCAAACAAATAACGCATGGTGGCACTTTCAAATCGGTTTCATCAATCTCCCTTGCGGGATTGTGTTGACCATAACCATCTGAAAATGAACGATCTTCGAACCGGCCATTCACCCCACGTTCAGCCGCTGAAATGCAGCACCACTTCGCGCCGATGTGGCTGATCCCGA
Organism: Rhizobium sp. S96; assembly: GCF_030382195.1. Taxonomy (NCBI): domain Bacteria; kingdom Pseudomonadati; phylum Pseudomonadota; class Alphaproteobacteria; order Hyphomicrobiales; family Rhizobiaceae; genus Rhizobium; species Rhizobium sp. S96. Next base: position 198,935 of record NZ_JAUDRY010000012.1, on the reverse strand, counting down.
TGTTCGAACAGATAAATTCCCTGCCAGGTGCCAAGCACCATGCGCCCTGCGGAAACAGGAATACCGATCGAAACCTGGGTCAGCGCTGCCTTGATATGCGCCGGCATATCGTCGGGCCCCTCCATCGTATGGACGATCCAACGCATTGACGGGTCAGAGGACGGTGGCACAAGATGACGGAAAAATGCGTTGAGGTCTGTGCGAACATCAGGATCGGCATTTTCCTGGATCAGCAGCGAGCAGGAAGTGTGCCGAACAAAAACGGTCAGCAATCCTTCATCCGCGTCGAGCGAGCGAACGAATGAAGCCGCCGCGTCGGTGAACTCGTAAAGCCCCTGCCCGCGCGTCGATAGAGCGATCATTTTCTGCGGCATGACAAATACTCCGGCGGACCTTGCGTCCGACCGAAATGGCGCCCGAGGGCGCCTCGTGTCAATGCCGGCACGTCGCCTTCAGAGGCGCAGGAAGGGCGCGAAGCCACCGAAGATCATCCGCTTGCCATCGAAGATCGCCTTCCATTCATCCCCCTGCAGCCGCGGATCGGCCATAACCTTCGACATGATCTCGTCCCGTGCCGCGCGCGATTCGTAAACGATCCACGAGAAGACAACGATCTCGTCGTCCTTGGCCTGCACGGCGCGCGGAAAGGAGGTCACTTCGCCATAGGGAACATCGTCGGCAAGGCATTCGACATATTCCTTGGCGCCATAACCTTTCCAGATCGCCCCTGTTGTCGCCGAGAACGCCTTGTAGGCTTCGATATTCTGCTTTGGCACTGCGACGACGAAACCATCGACATACGACATGCTCTCACTCCCTTGTTTGTTGCATCCACGATCAAGGACGAACGACGTTGGGCGGATCCGACACCTCCCTTAAGAATAGGCGCCTCGCGAGAGGAGCAAGGTCGCGTGATCTTTCCGATTGGAAAAAGCGAGGATCAGCGTCGTTCCACCTCCCCTTCGTTCGTCCCAGACACAGATAGTGCGCAGGAGGACAAGCCAATGCAGAAAATCACCCCATGCCTCTGGTTCGACAGCCAGCTCGATGAAGCGATTGCCTTTTACACGGGAATATTCAGAAACGCCGGCGAGGCTCAGGTGAAGCGGGGCCGGACGGGCGGGCATTTGCTGCGACCTTCGAACTTGAGGGGCAGCGCTTCATGGGATTGAACGGCGGCCCGCAATTCAAGTTCACCGAAGCAATCTCTTTCTTCGTGCGCTGCGGTGATCAGGCCGAGGTCGATTATTACTGGGAACACCTGCTCGATGGCGGCAAGCCGCAGCAGTGCGGCTGGCTCAAGGATCGCTTCGGCGTATCATGGCAGATCATTCCCGACGCGCTCATGCGCTATCTGAATGATTCCGATGGCGAGAAGGCCATGCGGGTGCAGGCTGCCATGATGCAGATGGTCAAGATCGACATTTCAGCACTGGACAAAGCCTATGCGCGCTGAGATTCGCCGCAGCTAGGCATCCGCAGTCTGCATCGTCACCCGGAACGTCCGGAACTCATCGACGAGGAAATCGACAAGGGCCCGAACGGCCGTGGGCAGACCACGCGATGCGGTAAACACGAGATAGATGGTAGCCTGGGACATCTGGTAGTCCGGCAGCAGGTGCACGAGGCTTCCATCGCGAATGCCGTCAGCACAAATGTGATCCGGAAGCAGCCCCACCCCGACCCCCGATTCGATCGCGGCAAGAACCGCATGGACACTCCGGCAGCTCATGCGCGGTCTGTGCTCATGCCTGTGGAGCCCGCCATCGGGGCCCTTGAACTCCCAGATGTCGGCATCCCTCCACTCCGCCATCGCGCCGGTAAAGGAGACCGTCGGCACATCGGCCAGACACTCGATGCCGCCATTCAGCGGCAGTGTCTTCGCGAGTTCCTTGTTCGCCACCAGAATCAGATCCACTTTGCTCAGCACCCGCATCGTCAGCTCTGAATCGGTTTCATCGATCAGCTGCGCACGAATGGCGAGATCCATTCGCTCGTTGATGATATCGACCCGCTGGTCGGTTGCGATCACCTGTAGCTGGATCTTCGGATACATCAAAAGGAACCGCGGCAGCATAGTTCCGAAGGAACCTTCGAGCAGGCCCGTCGGCACACCGATACGGACAACGCCTTGCGGCTCGCCGTTTGCGTCGTTCATGGTCTTGGCGGCGCGCTCGGCCTCGCGAAGCATGTTTTCGCAATGGCGATAAAGCGAATGGCCGATATCCGTCACACGAAACCGATGCACCGTTCGTTCGATCAACCGGACGCCAAGCCGCTCTTCCAATGACGAGATATGCCGGCTGAGCTTGGATTTCGGCAGACCCAGAACGCGCCCCGCGGCAGAAAAACCGCCGTGGCGGACGACCGCTGCGAAATAGACGAAATCGTTCATGTCGGGGAAAATCTGTTCTGCGGCAGACACAGTACGTCTCTTTCAATAATGCAATTCAGGCTCCCGTCGCCCGAATACGCTTCTTGGCCAATAATGCCAAGAACCAAAGCGTCGTTCCAAATTTGGAACATTGCGTTCCAATCGACGCACTTCAATTTGCTGCGGTGCGGTACTATCTCGCGCCTGTAACCACGTCGGCATCGCTCCCCGCGATGTCGTTCAACCGCTCATGAGAGCATTCGCTACAGCTTCAGGATTTCGACGCGCCGCCAACAGCGACGCTCCCGTTGACGCGCGCCTAAGTCATTGAAATTGTTGCCTAAAAACCACAATTTAATTGAAATAAACTGTTTAAAGTTCGATTTCGTTCACTGCTCAATTGATAGATTTACTTTGGGATGAAATGAAAAGTCAGCGGTTCGCTGATCCGCGCGCCGAAAGGCAATTACCGGAACGGCCGCCATCATTTTTGTTTTATCGGCGGCAGTCCCTTCGAAAAGGAAATGGATTTCAAATGAACATACGGATGGTTATGTTGACCTCGGCCGCAGCTCTCGCGGCTCTGTCCTCCCCGGTCTTCGCTGCTGACGCAATCGTAGCAGCCGAGCCGGAACCGGTAGAATACGTCCGCGTCTGCGACGCGTACGGCACGGGCTATTTCTACATCCCCGGCACCGAAACCTGCCTCAAGATCGGCGGTTACCTGCGTTTCGAAGTCTATGGCGGCCCGGATCAGAAGGGTACCTCCGACTGGAACGCTCGTACTCGCGCCCAGGTACAGTTCACCGCCAAGAGCGATACGGAATACGGCCCGCTCACCGGCGTCATCGTTCTGCGTAACAACGGCGACAACACCTCGACCGAAACCACGCTGGATTCGGCTTACATCGACGTCGCCGGCATCCGCGCTGGTCTGTTCTACAGCTGGTGGGATGACGATCTGAGCGGCGAAACCGACGTTCTGTCCAGCCACCAGACGCTGCACAACTCGATCCGTTATCAGTACGAAAGCGGCGACTTCTACGCTGGCGTCAGCGTTGATGAGCTGGAAGACGGCTACTACAAGCCCGGCGAAAACGCGAACAACGTTGGCGTTGCTGTTGGTCTCGGCGGCAAGGCTGGCATCTTCTCCTACCAGTTGATCGGTTCCTACGACACCGACAACGAAGAAGGCGCCGTTCGTGGTATCGGCTACGTTGAAGTTGGTCCGGGCACCATCGGCCTCGCAGCTGCTTGGGCAAGCGGTCGCAACAGCTACTACGATCAGTCCGAATGGACCGTCGCTGCTGAATACGCCCTCAAGGCAACTGACAAGGTGACGATCACCCCGGCTGCTCAGTACTTCGGCAACTACGTAACCGACACAGACTCGGCTACCCCGACGTCCTTCAAGGGCCTGGGCGACGCTTGGGCAGTTGGCGTAACGGTCGACTACCAGATCGTTGACAACCTCTACGCAAAGGCAACCGTGAACTACACGGATCCGGATGACGCCAACGAAGTAACGTCGGGCTTCTTCCGTCTGCAGCGCGCGTTCTAATCTGAACTTCCGGTGCCCCGGCTTTGCCCGGGGCTCCTCCAGTATTGCGTTTTCTGATCCGATTGACCTCCGATCAGTTACGGGGAATGGTCCGGTTTCCCTGCCGGACCTTCCTTACCGCGCTCTCTAGGCCGGCAACTCTTCGATCGAATCCACGCGCTCCGGATAGAACGCGAAATGCGATTTGATCTCGCTGACGGCAGCGTAGGGATTTTCATAGGTCCAGATTGCATTCTCGGCGCGCGCTCCGCCCAAGGGGATGCTGTAGTACGATGCTTCGCCCTTGTAGGGGCAGTAGGTGTGATCGTGCGTTCTCTCGACGAGGCTGAGGTCCACATCCGAGCGCGGTATGTAGATGACCGGCGCGTATGTGGATTCCCTGAGCGTCAGCGTGTTGTGGCTATCTGCAATCACCTGTCCGCCGAGCTTGACGATCACGCGCGACGAATTGCGCGTGATCGTAATCGGATGATCAGGGCCGGGTATTTTCATCGACTGGACTGACATCGGCTACTCCTCTTTTCCCTCAGGAAGGATATAGGGGCAGCTCGAAGAAATTGCAGGAGCTGTCGGCGCTCCCGCAAAGGATCAGTCACCAGCGGTCGAGGCCGAGCAGCTTTCGTCCCAGCGGCGACAACTCAGCTGTCGTCGCGTTGTGTCTCTCCCATTCGCGCGGGTCGCCCGGGAAAGCGTCGCGCTTGGGATGATCGAGTTCACGCCACAGGCGAATACGTTCTTCCCGTTCCGCGACGTTGTCATATTCGGCCGGATGCATCGAGATGTACTGCGCCATGCGCACGCGATCGTCCGAATGGTTCGGACGCACCCCGTGTGCCAGCAGCGAGTTGAAGATCATCAGATCGCCGGGTTCCATGTCGATATTGACGACCGACAAGCCTGTCGTATCAGGATGCATCGGATCGCGATCGTCCGGCTGCGTCTTCACCCACTCCTCGAAATGCTCGAACAGCTCGGGCACGCACTGGAAGCCGCCAACATCGCCATCTTGCTTCTTCAGGCTGAGCACGCCCTGAACACCGATCGGCAAGGGGCGGATCGATGTATCGACGTCCCAATGGATAAAGCCGTTCGGATTGCCCTTGAGCTTTTTCGGAGGGTTGAGGTTTGCGCGGTCGATCGTGACCCAAAGATCCTCACGATCCCAGATGTCGACGAAGGCGCCGTAGACCCGCGGCTGCATGCGATTGTCCCACAAGGCCTGGTGATTATAGATCTCCAGCATCCCGGTGTTGTTCAGCTCCTTCATCTTGTGTTCGCGCCGCTGCGGCGCGTACCATGTAGACTGGTCGCTGGGCTCCTTCTCGTCAAAGCGCCAGAGCACCTCGGCAAGTCGCTCGACATTCTCCGCAGGCACCGCCTGCCGCACGATCACATAGCCCTTGGTAATCCAATGCTGCCAATCCGCTTCCGACAGCACTCGAAGCGGCATCGCCTTCTGGATGTCCTTCAGCTGCGTCGTGGTCGATGACGTCGGGTGAGCGTCGCGCTTCAATGCCTGTTGCATGTAGTCCCTCCATTTCCGCAATCCCTGTCTGATCAGGCGATGGATGAAGCGTAGCCGTCCGCGAGGAAGAATGTTGTGGCCATATGGCCGCGTCTGATACTATTCTGGCTTCCTGTAGGATTGAGATGCTGGATGAGACCCTATCTCGAAAAACTGACGCTCGAGCCGGACAGCTCGCTTAGCCGCCTGAACCGGAGGCTGGACGATGCGATCCCCTTCCAGTGGCATCATCATCCCGAATTCGAACTGACCTTGACGCTCAACTCTCGCGGCCAGCGCTTCATTGGCGACCATGTCGGCGAATATCACGACGGCGATCTCGTGCTGGTTGGCCCCAACCTGCCACACACCTGGTTTTCGCGTGAAAAGATCGAGGCCGGCGAACCGCACATCGCGCTCGTCATATGGTTTCATCCCGATTGGGCGCAGCAGATAGTGCACGATTTCATCGAGTTCCGTCCGCTTTCAACCATGCTTGCGCGCGCCAGTCGCGGACTGCAATTCACGCCGACGGCGGCCGCGGCGGTCCGCAGCATGTTCGAAAGTCTCTTTTCGTGCTCACCGGCTGAACGACTGCTGACACTGCTGACAGTTCTCAACCGTCTTTCGACCGATGCGTCACAGCCACTCGCAAGCACGCCTGCCCTGCAGGATGCTCCCGGCGAAAACCGGGACCGCATCGACCGCGTCCTGACGCATATTCACACGAATTACACGCGGTCGATCAAATTGCCTGAACTGGCCGACATCGCGGCCCTCAGCGTTTCCGGGCTGCACCGGTTATTCCTCAGGCATACAGGAAAGACAATCTCGGACTACGTCACGCATATCAGGATCGGCGATGCCTGCGCCCGTCTGTCGGGCACAGCGCAGCCAATCAGCTACATCGCCGATGTCATCGGATATGCTTCGCTGGCAAACTTTAACAGGCAGTTTCGCAGCCTCAAGGGCATGGCTCCGCGTGAATACCGCAACCTTTTCCGCACGCAATGACAACATCGGAACGGCACTGCCTAGTGGCTAGAAGATCAGTCTGAGGGAAGCCGCTGCCTAGTGCAGGGTTTCAGGCCGCACATCGCCTGCGAGGATCGCGGCCACATCTTCCAGAGCGGCAACCAGAACGTCCGTGAGTTCGTCGCCTTTGCTCTCGATCAGGGCCACCTTGGTCGCCTCATCCTGCAACTCGAAAAAACGCTCGATCTCGTACGACATTTCATTGTCCTCTTGTGCCGCTAACATCCGGCGATGGGACAAAGCTAAGCGGTCATGCTTGTGTCGAACTGGATCGGCGCGCCGCGGGCGTTTCCGTATCAGATCGACACAGCCAACCTAGCGCATTTAACGAAAGCTTCCAGAGCGTTAAGCAAAACTTCTGTGATTTCCATAACTTCAGTGGGATGACGTCACCTTTCAACGCTCGGATTGCCCGATCAATTCCGTAAGCCACGTGGCGAAAGCCGTCATGGCGGGCGTGACCGGGCGCGAGTGCAGGCGCGTCAGCCAGTAGCTGCCCATCGACACGCTGGTTTCAAACGGTTGTGCGATCGCACCCATCGCAAGATAGCGCTCGAACATCTTCGGCGGCGCGAGACCAACGCCCGCCCCCTGCTGAATGGCCTCCATCATTGCCAGCGATGTGTCGAAAACGATGCTGTTCTGCATCGGCCCGGGATTGGATACTCCGGCTGCCTCGAACCACTGCTTCCATTCGTCCGGCCGGTACGAGCGAAGCAGCACCTTCTCGAGCAGATCTGCCGGCTCCCTCAGATCACGGGCGATCTCGGGCGTGCACAGCACCGATAGCGGCGCCTCGAAAAGCCGCGTTGCCTCCGTCGCATGCCACGCACCGCTGCCGAATCGAATGGCAAGGTCGAGCCCTTCGGCCGCCAGATCGACGCGATTGTTGTTGGTGGAAAGCCGGAGGTCGACATAGGGGTAACGGTCCCGAAAAGCGGCCAGTCGAGGCAGGAGCCAACCGACGGCGAAGGTTCCGACCGCGCCCACCGCAAGCACCTCGCGAACATGGCCGTCGCGCAACCGTTCGACGGCGCCGGCCATCCGGTCGAAACTGTCGCGCAGCACCGGCAGAAGGCTATCACCCTCGGTCGTGATCATCAGCCCGCGCGGCAATCGCCGAAACAGCGTAACGCCCAACTGCGCCTCGAGACCGTTCACCTGATGGCTGACCGCCGCCTGCGTGACGTTGAGCTCGATCGCAGCCTTGGTGAAGCTGAGATGCCTGGCCGAGGCCTCGAAAGCCCGAAATGCGTTCAAGGGAAGATATGGCCGAACCATGGCGACGCCCCAGTTTTTCTAATGGCTAATCCCAATATTGATCCTTTGTCTATGGGTCAAACCGCTGGTAGCTCTTTCGTAGAAACGATAGATACAAAGGATATATTATGAAATTCGGCGCCGCCATCCTTGCTTTCGCAGCCACCGGACTTCTTGCGTCCGTGGCTCAGGCCAAAACAATTTGTACGGTCGTGGCGGATGCCAAGACAGGCAAAACGATCGTCCAGGAAGGCGACTGCACCGGTCGGGTGACACCGGCCTCCACCTTCAAGGTCGCGCTCAGCGTCATCGGTTATGACGCCGGCTTTCTCAAGGACGAGCACAACCCGACGCTTCCCTTCCGCAAGGGCGATGTCGATTGGGGCGGCGACAACTGGAAGCAGCCGACAGATGCAGTCCGCTGGCTCAAATACTCCGTCGTCTGGTTCTCGCAGCGCATAACGCACGCGCTCGGCGAAAAGACACTGCACGACTACGCGACCAAGCTGAACTACGGCAACGCCGACTTCTCCGGCGACGCCGGCAAGAACAACGGCCTCGACCGTGCGTGGATCGCCTCGTCGCTGAAGATATCGCCGCTGGAACAGATCGCGTTTCTGAGAAAGCTGGTGAACCGCGACCTTCCGGTCAGCGCCCACGCAATGGACATGACGCTGAAGGTGGTCGAGACCATGCCCGATCAAGGCGGCTGGACCGTTCAAGGCAAGACCGGAATGGCCTACCCGCGAAACCCGGACTACACCTTCGACGAACAGCATCCCTGGGGCTGGTATGTCGGCTGGGCGAAGAAGGGCGATCGCGCTGTCGTCTTCGCTCGCCTGATACAGGATGACAGAAAGCTCCAAGGCACGGCAGGCGTTCGCGCCCGCGATGCGCTTCTCTCCGAGCTGCCGTCCATGCTCTCAGGCGCAGGGAAATAACAGGTGGGCGTCGCCGGAGGCCACGACAGGCTTCCGGCGCGTCGCGATCAGAAATCGGGGAATCCTCGGCTCCGCCACTGCGACTTCGGGATCGCAGAGCCGACGTCATAGGCAAACGACACAACCTTCGTGCCTTCGGCATCGACCTCGCAGCGAAAGCTCACGTCATACCAGCGTGCACTGGCGCGGAAGGCACCGCGCTTGATTTCCAGCACCGTTCCCTGCGACAGCCGAGAGGAGGACGGAAGTAGCTCCGGCCGGTATCCCTGCGGCGAATGCTTGAGTTGCTCGCCCAGTTCAGTGCTGCAAAGCTGAGCGACGCGCGTGCCACGCGGCAGGCCATCGATCGCCGTCCTGGCCACCGCGCCGCCCGTGTCGTTCTGCGAGTAGAGCTTCTTCGCCTTGGTCAGCGGGTCGGCAGCCGGCTTGGCCGTGGCTGTGGGATCCGGTCTCGCGGCATCAGTGGGCTTGGCCTGCGTGATCTCGGTCGTCACCACCCCTGTCGCTTCGGCAGGCGGTCCGTTGTTCTCCTGGTGCGCATCGGCGACATCGACCTGCGGTAGGTTGATGTCGTCAGGCATGGGCTTGGCTGGCGGCGTGTCTCCGGCATCCGGCTTGCCCGCCGATACTGGATCGTCTGCAGGCTTTTCAGCGTCGGGTGCCGCAGCAGGCTTGCCGGTCTCGGTCGAGGCGTCGCCATCTTCAGCCTTTCTCTCCCCGCTCGCCTTGTCTCCGAATTCAAAGACGGGCCGCAACGGCTGGATCGGCTGCGGCTTGCCTTCCTGGCCCTTAGGCTGCTCGTCGGCCTTCGCCTGTTCGGCGGGATCGGGCTTTGGTGGCTCTTCCGCCTTCTTCTCCTCCGGCTTTGCTTCCGGCGGCTTTTCAGGTGGCTTCTGCTCTGGCGGTTTCTCTTCTGGCGGCTTGGGCGGTTCCGGCGGCTTCTCCTCGAGCGGCTTCGGTGGCGGCTCGGCCTTGGCCTCTTCCTTTGGTGGCTCCGGCGGTTTCTCCTCGGCCTTCTTTTCTTCCGGCTTCTGCTCGTCGGCGGGCTTTTGAGCCGCCGGCGGCTGCTCGGGCTTCTTCTCCTCGGGCTTCGGCTCGTCCGGCACCTTCAGCGCCGCCTGTTCTTCGGGCTTTTTCTCCTCCGGCTTCTTCTCCTCGGGGGGCGGCACGAGGTCGACGCTGACGGTTTCCTCTTCCGGCTTCGGAGTTGGGCGAGGTAGTTCCAGGAAGAAAATAGCGCCGACGAAAAGGTGCAACAACACGGAGGCGAAAACGCCCCAGCCGAACACTCCCCAGCGTCTGTCCAGAATCTTCGGCATGCCCACGTACGTTGATCAAAAACCAGCAGTCGATGTGGCCTTTTAAAAAGGCAGCATCAAGCCTTAAAAGCAGAAAAATGGCATGCCGGGCAAATTGCGGCGCCGGCCGGTTTGTTCGGCTATCCGAGCGAGCCTATGATTTCCCGATAGGCCGCTTCAGGAAACGCCTTCAGCGTCCGGGTACGGACATTGCCGGCCATGCCGAGCGAAAGACCGAAACGGGCGATGACCGCATCATCCGGTGCCTCGCAGATGGCAACGAGATCATGGTCGCCTAGCGTCAAGAAGAAATGTTGGAAGGAACCGCCCATGTCCCCGAGCAGCTTCTTGGCCGCGTCGAGGCGTTTGGCGGAATCGCGAACATTGCGAATGCCCTGATCGGTCCAATTGATGAGAACGATATATGTGGTCATTGCACACCTCCCGACGGAGGGTCTTGGTCCACGCAGGCTAATTGGCGACCTTCGCTCAAGCGCTGCGGTCGGTCCCTTCCCCCGTGGCCGGCATTGTACTCCTCTCGCCAAAGGGAGACAACGAAAGCAGCCGCGCACCAGTCGCCCGAACCAAAGAAAAAGCCGGGCACGAAGCCCGGCTTTTTCTAGTGATACGGTGTCGATCCTAGCTGTCCAGGAACGAGCGCAGCTTGCGACTGCGGCTCGGGTGCTTCAGCTTGCGCAGCGCCTTCGCCTCGATCTGACGGATACGTTCGCGGGTAACCGAGAACTGCTGGCCGACTTCCTCAAGCGTGTGGTCGGTGTTCATGCCGATGCCGAAGCGCATGCGCAGCACGCGCTCCTCGCGCGGCGTGAGCGATGCCAGAACACGCGTCGTCGTTTCGCGCAAGTTCGCCTGGATGGCGGCGTCGATCGGCAGAAGCGCATTCTTGTCCTCGATGAAATCGCCGAGATGCGAATCTTCTTCGTCACCAACGGGCGTTTCCAGCGAGATCGGCTCCTTGGCGATCTTCAGGACCTTGCGGACCTTTTCGAGCGGCATGGCGAGCTTTTCAGCCAGTTCTTCCGGCGTCGGCTCGCGGCCAATTTCGTGCAGCATCTGGCGCGAGGTACGAACGATCTTGTTGATCGTTTCGATCATGTGCACCGGAATACGGATCGTGCGCGCCTGGTCGGCGATCGAACGGGTGATCGCCTGACGGATCCACCACGTCGCATAGGTCGAGAACTTGTAACCACGACGGTATTCGAACTTGTCGACCGCCTTCATCAGGCCGATGTTGCCTTCCTGAATGAGGTCGAGGAACTGCAGACCGCGGTTCGTGTACTTCTTGGCGATGGAAATCACGAGGCGAAGGTTCGCTTCAACCATTTCCTTCTTGGCGATACGCGCCTCGCGCTCGCCCTTCTGCACCATCGACACGATACGACGGAATTCGGCGATCGAGATGCCGGTTTCCGTTGCGAGGTTCTGGATCTCCTGGCGGATGTCGCGGATCGTCGTGTTTTCGCTCTTGGCGAATTCCTTCCAGCCACGCGCAGCCAGATTGCCGATCGACTTCATCCAGTTCGGATCGAGCTCGGCGCCCTGATACTGCTCGAGGAAGCTGTCGCGCTTGACGCCATAGGATTCCGCCAGGCGCAGCAGGCGGCCTTCGTTCTGCATCAGTCGCTTGGAAATGTCGTAGAGCTGCTCGACGAGGGCGTCGACGCGGTTCTGGTTCAGCGACAGAGACTTGACGGCCTTGATGAGCTCATCCTTGAGTTCCTTGTAGCGGCGCTCCTGGGCGGATGACAGCGTGCCGGTGGCAGCGAGGCGCTGCTCGACCTGCTGGTCCTGCAGCTTGCGCAGCTTCTTGTAGGTCTCGGCGATGATGTCGAGCGTTTCCATGACCTGCGGACGCAGTTCCGCTTCCATGGCGGCCAGCGACAGGTTGGATTCGTCCTCGTCCTCTTCTTCCTCTTCCGGAGGCAGGCCCTCGCCGCCGACATTGGTGATGTCGTCGTCGCCGGAACGGGTGCGGCGCGTCTTTTCCTTTTCTTCGGCAGCCTTGCGGTCAGCCTCGATCTTCTCGGGGCTCTGGAACTGCGGGGCAGCCTTGGCTTCCGGACCGGAGTAGGTCGTTTCGAGATCGATGATCTCGCGCAGCAGCGTCGTGCCTTCGTTGAGTTCGTCGCGCCAGATGATGATCGCCTGGAACGTCAGCGGGCTCTCGCAGAGACCACCGATCATGGTCTCACGGCCAGCCTCGATGCGCTTCGCAATCGCGATTTCGCCTTCGCGCGACAGAAGTTCGACCGAGCCCATTTCGCGCAGGTACATGCGAACCGGGTCGTCGGTACGGTCAGTCGGCTCTTTTTTCTTGGCGGTCGCAAGTGCGGTACCGCCGGAAGGAGCAAGCTCACCGCCTTCGTTGTCGTCGTCGGAGCCGGAATCGTCGTCATCGCCGCCGCCGGCGTTGGCTTCTTCGGCTTCCTCGTCCTCGATGACATTGATGCCCATGTCGGACAGCATCGCCATCGTGTCTTCGATCTGCTCGGACGTCACTTCCTCGGACGGCAGGACGGCGTTGAGCTCGTCCATCGTCACATAGCCGCGCTTCTTCGCGGCCTTGATCATTTTCTTGACCGCGTCATCGGAAAGATCGAGAAGAGGGCCGTCGGTGCCGCCGTCGCGTTCGACTTCCGCTTCTTCGTTCTCTTTGACCTTCGTTGCCATTTATGTCGTCGCCTTCCTGACGCTATTCAAATCCGCCGCGGTGAACGGCCGTATTAGGAGCCAGCCCCGCAAGCGGCCGTCTCGAATCACATGCTCTCACCTAACGGGATGAGATTTAATGCCTGATTAACCACGATTGCCGGCGCCGGACGACAGAGCTTTGTTGTTACCAAATGTCCGGCCATGGTTGTGCGATCCGCCCTTGACCCAGTTCACCGCTTTGCAAGTCGAACGGTGATTCCCATAATTTTTGTTCTCGTCAAGCTTTTCCAGAAAAAAAGCCTCAGAAAACTCGGAAAATGCCTTATCCACAGGCTCCGCACCGCTCACGCGATTGCCATCCATAGATAGGATGTCACCAGGAGAAGACAAGAGCATCCGGGATTCTTGCAGGCAACGGCAAAAAGGCTCTTCGTCTCGACTTGACCAAAGTCAAGTCGTGCCAAGGCCCGACTACTGCAAACCTATCGCGACTGCCCATCATAGGGCGCGATCTCCAATGTCCCAAGATCAATCGCCGGAATGCAGCGCACATTGATCGACGCCATGGCATCACCATTCGGGAGAACACCTTCGCCGAACGGGGCAATACCGCAATTCCCACAGAACCGATGCTTGATGACATGGCTGTTGAATGTATAGGTCGACAGGTTTTCCTCAGGCGTTGTGAGCTTGAACTTGTCGCGCGCGACGAATGCCAGCAGGCCGCCGCGCCGGCGACAGAGCGAGCAGTTGCAGTCGATCACCTGCTTGAAATCCCCCTCGACCTCGAATGCGACATTGCCGCAATGGCAGCTTCCCTCATAGATCATTCTTGTCCCCTCCTCACGACCAATCCATCACGACCTTGCCGGAATTTCCCGACCGCATCGCCTCGAACCCTTCCCGGAAATCATCGATCCCGATGCGATGGGTAATGACAGGCGCCAGGTCCAGCCCACCCTGGACGAAGGCGATCATCTTGTACCAGGTCTCGAACATCTCGCGGCCATAGATGCCCTTCAGGTTGAGCATCTTGAAGATCACCTTGTTCCAGTCGATCTCGAAGCCGGCCGGCGCAATGCCGAGAATGGCGATCTTGCCGCCATTGTTCATCTTGTCGATCATGTCGCGGAAGGCGGGCGCGGCACCGGACATTTCAAGCCCGACATCAAAGCCCTCGGTCATGCCGATCGATTTCATCACGTCGGCAAGATTTTCCTTGGAGGCATCGACGACATGATCGATGCCGAGCTTGCGCGCGAGATCCAGCCGATGCGGATTGATATCGGTGATCACGACCTTGCGCGCACCAGACCGCTTGGCAACCATGGCGCCCATGATGCCGATCGGACCCGCACCGGTCACCAGCACATCCTCACCGACCAGATCGAAGGAAAGCGCCGTATGGACGGCGTTGCCGAACGGGTCGAAGATGGCGGCGACCTCATCGGGAATATCATCAGGGATCGGCACGACATTGGCTTCCGGAATGCAGACGAATTCACCGAAAGAACCCGGCCGATTGACGCCGACGCCCAGCGTATTGCGGCAGAGATGTCCGCGCCCGGCACGACAGTTGCGGCATTTGCCGCAGACGATGTGCCCCTCGCCGGACACACGCTCGCCGACATGATACTTGGTGACCGCAGAGCCGATTTCGGCGATGACACCGCAGAACTCATGGCCAACGACCATCGGCACCGGAATTGTCTTCTGCGCCCACTGGTCCCAATTCCAGATATGGACATCGGTGCCGCAGATCGCGGACTTCTTCACCTTGATCAGCACGTCGTTCGGGCCAACCTCCGGCACCGGCACCTGCTCCATCCAAAGCCCGACCTCCGGCTTTGCCTTGACCAGCGCCTTCATCATGTTCGACATGATCCTACTCTCCCAAACCCTTTAAATGACTCCGAGTTCGCGGCCAGCCTCCGCAAAGGCCGCGATTGCGCGCTCGACATCCGCGCGCGAATGCGCCGCCGACATCTGCGTGCGGATACGCGCCTGCCCCTTGGGCACGACAGGAAAGGAGAAGCCGATGACGTAAACGCCCTTCTTCAGCATCAGCGCCGCCATGTCCTGCGCCAGCTTGGCATCGCCAAGCATGACAGGAATGATCGGATGCCCCTCGCCCGCCAGTGTGAAGCCAAGCTTCGTCATCTCCGAGCGGAAAAGCTCGGCATTGGCCGACAGCCGAGCGCGCAGCGCATCGCCACCCTCGATGAGATCGAAGACCTTCAGCGATGCGGCCGCAATCACCGGCGCCAGCGTGTTTGAAAACAGATACGGGCGCGACCGCTGCCGCAGCCAGTCGACGACTTCCGCCTTGGCGGACGTATAGCCGCCGGAAGCACCGCCCAGCGCCTTGCCGAGCGTGCCGGTTATGATGTCGATCCGACCTTCGACGCCGCAGTGTTCGGCCGACCCGCGCCCATGCTTGCCGACGAAGCCGACCGCGTGGCTATCGTCCACCATGACCATGGCGCCATATTTCTCGGCGAGGTCGCAAACGCCCTGGAGATTGGCGATGATCCCGTCCATCGAAAACACGCCATCGGTGGCGATGAGCTTGAAGCGGCTGCCCTCGGCCTTCTTCAACCCCTCCTCGAGCGCCGCCATATCATTGTTGGCATAGCGGAAGCGCTTGGCCTTGGAGAGGCGCACGCCATCGATGATCGAGGCATGGTTCAATGCATCGGAGATGATCGCATCCTCCTCGCCGAGCAGCGTTTCGAACAGCCCGCCATTGGCATCGAAGCAGGAGGAATAGAGAATCGTGTCTTCCATGCCGAGAAAGGCTGAAATGCGGGCCTCAAGCTGCTTGTGCTCCTCCTGCGTGCCACAGATGAAGCGTACCGAGGCCATACCGTAGCCATAGCGGTCGAGCGCCTGCTTGCCGGCCTCCGCAAGCTCCTCGTTGTTGGCAAGGCCGAGATAGTTGTTGGCGCAGAAATTCAGCACCCGCTCGCCGGAAACGACGGCAATTTCACCGGCCTGTTTCGAGGTGATGACGCGCTCGGACTTGTAAAGTCCGGCGTCCTTCAGCCCGGCAAGTTCCGTACGGAGATGAGAGAGGAATTGTGAGGTCATTGGATGGCCCTTCTCTGTTGTTCCCTATCTCGCCGGACTAGCACATCGGTACGCGATTGTCTTGCGCGCCCCGCGCGAGCGGAACACCTAAAGTCCATCGAATATTCGGCAAATCTCTCGTACGTTCAGCCTTCGATCAGGCCGAATTGTTCCTGGATCGCAAGAATCTTTTCCGGCGTATCGGCACCGCTGCGTTCGAGCTCATCGAAGAAGCGCTCGAAGCCGCCGGGCGTGACGATGCCCATCATGCGTCCCGGCAAATCGCCGATGTTTTTCCAGCGATGCGGGACATGCGGCGGCAGCACGATGGTCGAGCCTTCAGGAGCATCGATCACTTCGTCCCCGCACCAGAAGCGATAGGTACCGACGATCACCCTGAACATTTCGGTCTCGCGGGTGTGCGTGTGCGAGGTTGGCCCGGTGCCCGGTGCTGAAAAAGTCTCCCAGGCGCCGAACGCGCCCGCTGTTTCCTCTGCTGTAGCATGAATGAAAACGCGTCCACCATGCGGGTGGCGAGCAATCCTTTCCTGCCCCGGCAGGGACGCGACCGGCTTCTTGAAAATCGTCATGACATATCCCCCAACGATGAGGCAAAATATCAGAACAAATGAATATACGGTACATGGAGGCGGAGGAGAGCTTCTCCAGCCACGACGGCGATCGCGAAGCCTAGTCGTCGTGGTTCAGGATGACCTCGAGAAACGCGTCGCCATAACGCTCCAGCTTCGACTGACCGACCCCTGAAATGCCGAGCAATTCCTTGTGCGTCCGCGGCCGCTCCGTTGCAAAGGCGATCAGTGTCGTGTCGGGGAAGACGACATAAGGCGGAACCCCCAGCGATCTTGCAATCGATGTGCGCTCGGCTCGCAATGCTTCGAACAGAACGCCGTCGGCGCCCGACAGCACCGACCGCCGTTCGGCCTGGGCCGTCTTCTTGGTCCGGCGTTCGGATGCAGGGCGATCCTTTCGGAAAAACACCTCACGTTCGCGCTTGAATACCGTACGCGCCTCGGGTTCCAGCTTCAGCGCACCGAAAGCATCGTGATCAACGCGGACCAACCCCATGGCCAGAAGCTGACGGAAGACCGATTGCCAGGTTCGCGACGCGATGTCCTTCCCGGCGCCGAAGACCGGCATGGTCGTGTGGCCGAACCGCTCCGTCTTCTCGTTGACGTTGCCGAGCAGTACATCAACCACGTGCCCGGTCCCGAAACGCTCGCCCGTACGGTATATGGCGGCGAGTGCCATGATCGCGGCATCCGTCCCGTCCCAGGTCTCGACCGGCTTCAGGCAGGTGTCGCAGCCGCCGCAATTACCGCCATGTGCCTCGCCGAAGTGCGCGAGAATTGCCTGGCGCCGGCACGATGCCGTTTCGCAGATGGCGAGCAGCGCATTGAGTTTGGCGCGCTCCACACGCTTGATCTCGTCGGCGGCACCGCCCTCATCGATCATCCGCCGCCGCTGGATGACGTCGGCCATGCCGTAGGCCATCCAGACTTCAGACGGTAACCCGTCGCGGCCGGCGCGTCCCGTTTCCTGGTAATAGGCCTCGACAGAGCCCGGCAGATCGAGGTGCGCGACATAGCGCACGTTGGGCTTGTCGATCCCCATGCCGAAGGCGACGGTTGCGACGAGGCAGAGTTCGTCCTCTTTGAGAAACGCATCCTGATTGGCATCGCGAAGCGCGCGATCCATGCCAGCATGATAGGGAAGCGCACGAATGCCCTGCCCGTTCAGCCACTCCGCCGTATCCTCGACCTTGGCGCGCGACAGGCAATAGACGATGCCGCTATTGCCCTTGTGACTGGAAAGAAACCGCAGCAACTGCTGGCGCGGCTGGTCACGCTCGACGATTTCATAGGAGATGTTCGGTCGATCGAAGCTGGTGGTAAAGACCTTCGCATTCGTCAGGCCAAGCCGTTCCGCTATGTCGTCGCGAGTGTGCGGATCGGCGGTCGCCGTCAGCGCAATGCGCGGCACATCAGGATAGTGCTCCGCCAGCCTGCCGAGTTCGCGGTACTCCGGTCGGAAGTCATGCCCCCATTGGGACACACAGTGAGCCTCGTCGATGGCAAACAGCGCGATCTTCGAATTGCCGATCGTATCGCGAAAGCCATCCATCAGAATGCGCTCAGGCGTCACATAGAGAAGATCGAGCGCACCGGCGGAAAGCGCCCGGCGAATCTCGATAAACTCCTCGCGCGACAGGGAGGAGTTCAACGCCGCCGCGCGAATGCCGAGTTGCTTCATCGCCTCCACCTGATCGCGCATCAGCGCGATCAAAGGTGATACGACGATACCGACGCCATCCCGGCAAAGGGCTGGAATTTGAAAACAGAGCGACTTGCCGGCGCCTGTCGGAAAAAGCACGACCGCGTCACCGCCGGCAACGACGTGTTCCACGACCTGTTGCTGCTTACCGCGAAAGGCCGGATAGCCATAGACGCGGTTGAGAATTCCAAGAGGAGAACGCTCGGCACCAAACAGCGCATCTCCCGCGGAAAATGCGGTCTCTCCCCTGTCCATCAATGGCTCGCCGCCGCTTTCTTGACCCGACCAGACAGAACGCCGAAGCCGTCGACGATCGCCTCCTGGTTTTCAAGGCGAAGCCCTTCGAAGTGAACCTCCTGCAGCGCACGCATCAGCTGGTCGATGATCTCGCCGTTGCCGGTCTCCGTCGCCTCGGCGATCTCGCGTTCAAGCTCGATCTTCTGCCAGCGGAGCGCCTTCGCGCGCTTGTGGAAGGCGAGCGCCTGGCGATATCCCTCGCGCGCATCCTCCATCGCGGCCTCTTCGGTGGCGATCCAGAGGCGCGCATTGCGAATCTGCTGCTCCAGCCCCTGCATCAAGGATGCGAAGCCCTGCTCCTCAAGCCGTTCGACCAGGTACTCCCGGGTCAGATGCGGGCCGGCGACCGCCGCAGCGGCGCCCAGCATCCCGGACCAGAGCCGCTGGAGGTCCCGGCTGTCGTAGTCGATGGATGCAATCTCATCATATTCATCCTGCATCAGGGCCGGATGGTTGATGACCGTCAGCGCCAGCACGCTCTCGCGCAACGCCGGCACTTCCTGATGCCCGCGCACAAGCCCGGAACGCGCGAGCCGCTCGGAAATGCCGCCTGAGACGCGGGCACCGCGCGGGCCTTCGTTGCCGCGGCCCTTGGACTGACCGCCGCGCTCGAAGCTGCGCCGTTCGTTGCCGCGGTTCTGGTACTGCGGTTGGAAGAAGCTGTTCAGCCTATCGCGAATGTCCTGCTGGTAATGGCGGCGCACGTTCTCATCGGCAATCACCGCCACCAGCTGCTTCAGCCGAGCCTCGAGCTCCGCCTTGGCTTCCGGCGTATCGAAATTTCCGGTGCTGATCTCTCGGCTCCAGATCATTTCGGCCAGGGGCTTGGCTTGGCTCATCACTTTGTCGAAGGGCGCCCGGCCCTCGTTGCGCACGAGATCGTCGGGATCCTTGCCGTCGGGCAGCAGGGCGAAGCGCACGGTTCGACCGGGCTTGATCTGCGGCAACGCCAGATCCGCGGCACGGTTGGCCGCGCGGATACCGGCACCGTCACCGTCAAAGCAGAGCACCGGCTGCGGCGTCATTTTCCAGAGCAGTTCAAGCTGATTTTCGGTCAGTGCCGTGCCAAGCGGCGCAACCGCGTTCTCGACGCCTGCCTGGTGCAGCGCGATGACATCCATATAGCCTTCGACCGCAATGATCGTGCCCTCGCCGTTCGCTCCCTGCGTCGCGCGCCGGGCACGGGCGAAATTGTAGAGCACGTTGCCCTTGTGGAAGAGTTCGGTCTCGTTCGAGTTCAGATATTTGGCTGGAGCGTCGGGCGACATCGCGCGACCACCAAAGGCGATGACCTTCTCGCGCGAGGACAGGATCGGGAACATGATGCGATCACGGAACCGGTCATAGGATACCGGTATCTCTGGACCGTGGACGACCAGGCCACAGGCCTCGATCTGCTCCTTCTGCACACCCTTGCCGGCCAGGAATTCCTTGAGTGCGTTCCGGCTGTCCGGCGCAAAACCGAGCCGGAAGGTTTCGATCGTCCGCCCCGTCAGCCCGCGATCGCGCAGGTAGGCACGCGCCCTCGCGCCATTGGCCGTCTGCAGCTGATCCTGGAAGAACTGTGTGGCAAGCTCCATGACGTCGAGAAGAGAGGTTCTCTCCTTCTCGCGCTTCTCCATCATCGGATCGGCAATCGGCATGGCGACCCCGGCCATGTCAGCAATCTGCTGCACGGCCTCGGGAAAGCTCAGGCCCTCGAGTTCCGAGAGAAACCGGAAATGGTCCCCCGTCACCCCGCAACCGAAGCAGTGATATCGGCCCTTGCGATCCTCGCAATGGAAGCTCGGCGACTTCTCGCCGTGGAACGGGCAGCATGCCCAATAGTCGCCACGCGGCACATTGGTCTTGCGCTTGTCCCAACTCACACGTCGACCGATCACGTCCGAAATCGGCACGCGGTCGCGTATCTCGTCGAGAAAGGAATTTGAAAAGCGCATCTAAACCTCTTGGCTATCCTCCATATAAGCAAGTTCACCCCCGCATGCCACGAACTTTGCCGCCAGAAAGGCGCGCTATTCACAGGCTGGGCGCCTCATCACTTCTTCAGGGCCGATTTTTGTCCCATCAACAATGCGTTACCGGCCCCTGCGACAGGGGGTGCGACATCGTCTTCAGTGGCACCGGCTCGCCATCCTAACCGCCTTGTCACCGCTCGACAAAGGAACTTAGGAATCAATCATAAATCTTTCTAGAACAATGACTTAAAGACGAAACGTAGAATGCCGCCGCCGCCGGAAGGGAGAGCCCTGCCACACTTAAGGCAGCCATTTGGGCCAATTATTATTTTTTTGTAATTTGAAACACTTTCCGCACCGCAATAACTTCCAACTCAACAACGCGATCCCCGAGCGAGGCACCATCCCTACCCCCGGCGCCGCCTCGCAAGGGTGCCTTTGCAACTATCCCGCTGGTGAGGGCTTCGCCCTGAGTCGCTGGCCGGAAGCAAAGAGCAAGAAGGCAGGAGCTCCCCCAGCTCCTGCCTTCTTTAATTTTCAGCAAGTCGCAGATTCCCGACGTTTTTGACCTTAGGAAATATTGACAGCTACCTTTGGCCTGTCCAATGAGGATGGACCACTGGAATACCACATGGCCCACATAGTTGACGAATTTTTAGCGAGCGACGCCTTCTTCTCGGCAGTCTTGCGCTGCGCGCATGAAATGCTGACGATTTACAGGGAAAGCCCTCGGATCGCCTCGATATTTGCTTCGCAACAGCGTTGGTTGCTTGCGCATGCCGGCTTTGCACTTCATTACGGCTATCCGGACGAGCCAAGCAGCGCGCTTTATTCCGGCCGCTTCATTACATTTGCCGTCAAGCATGACATTGCGAGCCGCAACACCGCGGCCGCGTTCATCCAGGAGATGCTCGCCTATCGCTTTCTGCGCCCGATAGAAGGCGCGACCGACAAGCGCACGCGGCTGCTGGAACCGACGGAGACGGCGTCAGAACACTTTTTCAAGTGGATCGCCACGCATCTTTATATTCTCGACAATCTGGACGGCGGCGACCGGCTCGGCCAGGTAACGGCCAATCCCGCGACTGTCGCCCGCATCCAGCCGCTCATTGCAAAGGCCATCATCGAGACCGAGGCCGTGCGCGATCCCGGACCGACCTACAACCTGTTCAACTGGGCCACATCGGGCGGACTGGTCATGGACTACCTGATGAGCCTCGTGCCGTCCTTTGATCGCTCGCAGAAGAGGATCGAGATCGGGCCTGTTTCGCTCAAGCTGATCCGCGACGAATTCAGGATATCGAACACGCACCTGAAGCGGCTGCTGGCGCAGGCCGCTGAAATGGGAAGCATGGGCTGGAGCGGACCGTCATACAAGGGAGATGTCTGGCTCTCCGGCGGCTTCGTCCTAGAGTACTGGCGCTATCAGGCGGCAAAGTTCACCGTGATCGATGCAGCCACCGAAGCCGTACTGGGGCCCGCCATCGCATTGACGACGGGCGCAAGACGCATCAGTTAAGCAGTTCCTTGACGGCGCCCGAGGCCTTCGAAAAGTCCATCTGGCCGGCATAGCGCTCCTTCAGAACCGCCATGACCTTGCCCATGTCCTTCGGACCGGCAGCACCCGTCTCTGCTATGATCGCCGCGATGTTTGCGCGCACGTCCGAATCGGAGAGCTGCTTCGGCATGAAATCCTGCACCACCTTGATTTCGGCGCGTTCCTTGGCGGCGAGCTCCGGGCGGGAATTCTCGTCGTAGATCTTCGCCGATTCGTCGCGCTGCTTCACCATCTTGGCGAGGATCTGCAGGATTTCGTCGTCGCTGGCCTCTTCCTTGCCGGCGCCGCGATTGGCGATATCCCGGTCCTTGATCGCCGCCTGTATCAGGCGAACGGTCGAAAGACGCTCGGCATTCTTGGACTTCATCGCATCCTTGAGGGCGGCGGCGAGTTGATCGCGCAACATCATAATCACTCCTGTTTGAATGCCGCTTCATAAACCAGACGAATGCTTGCGATCAAATAAATTGCGAGAAACCCCGCAGAAAGCGAAAGAAAAGCGCCTTTATGTCGGGTACAAAGATTGACCTCAGGAAATAGCGTGGCTATTTACCGCCACCTGCACCAAAATTCGTGATCAGGCCTGAGAGCGTGCGCCTTGCCGCGCGCATATGCTTGCGAACCAAATGGCCGGCCAGCGTAGCCCAAGGACGCGTGGCTGCCGGAAACGGGATGAAGATGACCGCGACAGCACCCTGGACAACCGAAAAGCCCACCGCCCTGCTCGTTCTGGCAGACGGCACAGTGATCGAAGGCAAGGGCATCGGCGCGACCGGCAAGGTCCAGGCCGAAGTCGTCTTCAACACCGCGCTGACCGGCTACGAAGAGATCATGACCGATCCCTCCTACCTCGGCCAGATCGTCACCTTCACCTTCCCGCACATCGGCAACATCGGCACCAACGACGAAGACATCGAAGACCTGACGCCGGCAGCACGCCACGGCGCGGTCGGCGTCATCTTCAAGGCCGACATGACCGACCCGTCCAACTACCGCGCCGTCAAGCATCTCGACGCCTGGCTGAAGGCGCGCGGCGTCATCGGCCTCTGCGGCATCGATACCCGTGCGCTCACCGCCTGGATCCGTGAGAACGGCGCACCGAACGCGGTTATAGCCCATGACCCGAACGGCGTCTTCGACATCGAAACGCTGAAGGCCGAAGCTAAGGCCTGGAGCGGCCTCGAAGGTCTAGACCTCGCCAAGATCGCCTCCTCCGGCCAGTCCTCGCAGTGGTCGCAGACCCCTTGGGTCTGGAACGAAGGCTACGGCGAACTGAAGGCCGAGGACGCGAAGTATCACGTCGTCTGCCTCGACTACGGCGTCAAGCGCAACATCCTGCGCCTGTTTGCCGGTCTCGACTGCAAGGTAACGGTCATGCCTGCAACGACGAGCGCCGAGGAAGTGCTCGCCATGCAGCCCGACGGCATCTTCCTGTCGAACGGCCCGGGCGACCCGGCCGCAACAGGTGAATACGCCGTTCCGGTCATCCAGTCGCTGATCAAGACGGATATCCCGCTCTTCGGCATCTGCCTCGGCCACCAGATGCTGGGCCTGGCGCTCGGCGCCAAGACCGAAAAGATGCACCAGGGCCACCACGGCGCCAACCATCCGGTCAAGGACCACACGACAGGTAAGGTCGAGATCGTCTCGATGAACCACGGCTTCGCGGTCGACACGAAGTCGCTGCCGCAAGGCGTTGAGGAGACTCACGTTTCGCTCTTCGACGGCACCAACTGCGGCCTGCGCGTGTCAGGCAGGCAGATCTTCTCCGTCCAGCACCACCCGGAAGCCTCCCCCGGCCCGCAGGACAGCCACTATCTGTTCCGCCGCTTCATCAACATGGTGCGCGAGAAGAAGGGCGAAGCGGCACTGGCCGAACGCTAGGCCTGATAACGCTGAGAAATAGAGGAACCGCTTGCAGCAGACCGTTGCAGGCGGTTTTCTTTTGCGGTGTGGAACGCGCGCCATGCCGCAGCGTTCCTAGAGAGACGCCGGATAGAAGGGAAAGCGGATGTCGCAACCCGTCAAACTCCACAAGGGAGGCTGCCTCTGCGGAGAGGTCCGTTACAGCGTAGCCGAAGCGCCGCTGCATAGCGGCATCTGCCACTGCAGAACCTGCCGGAGAATTGCCTCGGCGATGACGCTTCCCTAGTGGTCTTTCCCGCCCGCACCTTCGTCTTCGAGAGCGGTACGCCCAGGCGGTTTGCGTCGTCGGCCAATGTGATCAGGACATTTTGCGGATCGTGCGGATCGCCGCTGACCTACCAGAACACGACGGAACCCGACACCATCGACATCATGACGATAAGCCTCGATGACCCTGAGGCTTACCGCCCCCTGGCCCATGTCTGGGTGTCGGAAAAAGTTGGTTGGGATGTCATCGGCGATGACCTGCCGCAATATCAGAAGGGGCGTCCGGTCGACGATCAGACGCCACCGTCCTCTTAGGCGTGGCGGCGCATGAGAAGATAAAAGCGGCCGCAAAGCATAACGGCTGCGGTGAACAGCCCGATCAGGAAGCCGAACCAGATGCCAATTCCGCCGAAGCCAAGCGGAAAAGCAAAGGCCCAGGCAAGGAAGAAGCCGATCGGCCAGTAGGCAACCAGAGCCATGATCATCGGCACGCTGGCGTCCTTGAGACCGCGCAGCAGACCGTTGGCGATCACCTGCAGGCCATCGACCAGCTGGAACAATCCGGCAATGACGATCAGCGGTCCGGCATAGGCGAGCACCTGAGGCGCCTGCGCCGAGTGCGTATCCAGAAACCAGCTGGCAAAGAACGTCGGCATGATCGCAAACAACAGGCCGCCGATGGCCGAGATGGTGCAGGCGATTGCGGTCACCGACACCGCGGCCCTGACAAGGGCAATGTGATCCCCCTGCCCGTGCGCGACGCCGACACGAACGGTCGCCGCCTGCGAAAGGCCAAGCGGTATCATGAAGGCGATCGATGCCCACTGCAGCGCAATCCCGTGCGCCGCCAGTTCGATCGTGCCGATCCGCCCCATCAGCAACGATGCCATGGTGAACAGGCTGACCTCGGCAAGAACGGTGACGCTGATCGGCACTCCGAGACGCACGACCTCCAAGAAGGCCTTCCAGTCCGGCCGCCAGAAGCGCACGAAAAGCTCATAGCGGCGCGTTTCCGGCCGGCTCTGCACATAGGCGAGGATGAAGAAGAAGCCCGCCGTCTGTACGACGACGGAAACGATGGCCGCCCCCCTCAACCCCATCGCCGGCAGGCCGAAATGGCCGAGCACCAGCATGTAGGCAAAGATGGCATTCAGCACCAGCATCGCGATCGTCACGTTCAGGATCACGGCCGCCTTGCCGATCGCGCTCACCAGCGCCCGCACGACGTTGTAGAGAAGCGCCGGCAGCACCGCAAACTGGCCAATGACGATATAGCTGTGCGCCAACGCCGCGACCTCGGGCTTTTGGCCGGCGGCGAGCAGGATGCGTTCGGAATTGAAAAAAGCAGGCAGCATCAGCAGCCAGAAGGCAAGAACCACCCAGAACCCCATGCGCAAGGAGCGGCGCACGCTGACGACGTCGCCGCGACCATAGGCCTGCGCCACCATCGGGATGACGGCAATCGAAAAGCCGGAGCCGAAGACCAGGATGGTGAAGAGGAACTGGCCGGCAAGCACCATCGCGCCCAGATGCTCCGGGCCGAGGCGGCCGACGATCATCACGTCGGTCGTGTTGATGCCGAGCTGAGCAAGTTGCGCACCGATCAGCGGGATCCCGAGCGCCAGCGTGGCGCGGATATGCGCGGACCAACGGTTATCGGTTGTCGGCGCGAGCTTTCGCGCGTCGATCGGGGTATCCATGACCTGTTCCTGTGATTCAATCGCCCACGGCTGCAACAGGCAGCAAGGGCCAACGGTGGTCTAGCTGAAAGAAAAGGAAAGAAACACCAGAAAACATGCAAATGATGAAAAATTCATCATCGCATCAGCAATTCTGATGGTTCATTCCGCGGGTTGTTCCACCATCGATCCCGGCTTGGCGACCCGCACCCTGAGCAGAAAGACCAGCGCCGCAACCAGAATGAAGATGGCAGCCATCAGGTATGGCGCGCCGGCGAAGGTGATCGGCGCGTCCGCCTTGGTGAAATAGCCGAACATCTGCGTGAAGATCAGCGGCCCGACAATCGTCGTGATGCTGCTGAGGCTCGTCAACGCCCCCTGCAGCTCACCCTGCGCCGTTGGCGGCACCTTGCCAGCTGCAATGCTGCGAAGCGGCGGATCAGCGACATTCTCCATGACGGTGAAGACGATGACGGCATAGACCATCCAGCCTTCCCACGCGAAGGCATAGCCGGTCAGGCCCACCACGGAGAAACAGAGGCCGACGACCGCCGTCTTCCATTCTCCGAGGATTGGTACGATCTTCGGCAGCACGACGCCCATGACGAACGCCGCGCCGATGCCGTAAATCCCAAGCGAAAGCCCGATCTGCCCTTCGCTCCAGCCATACCGGTAGGTCGATACGAACGACCAGACGGCCGGATAGACCGCATGCGCCAGCCAGAACAGGAACATGACGACGCAGATCCAGCCGATCCCGGCATAGTTGCGCATCTGCCTCAGGGCGCCGAGCGGGTTGGCACGCTTCCACTCGAACGCGCGCCGGTTCTTGTCATCCAGCGTTTCCGGCAACAGGAAACAGGCGGCCACGAAATTGGCGAAGGACAAGGCAGCAGCGCCGTAGAACGGCACACGCGGGCCGAACTCACCCAGGACCCCGCCGATCACGGGACCGATCGTAAAGCCGACACCGAATGCAATACCGATGAGGCCGAAATTCTTGGCACGGTTTTCTTCCGTGCTGATGTCGGCGATATAGGCGGAACAGGTGGCAAAACTGCCGCCGCTCAAGCCGGCCAGCATGCGGCCGATGAACAGCATCCAGAAGCTGGTGGCGACAGCGCAGATGAGATTGTCGATCGCGAAGGTCAGCACTGACAGCAGCAGGATCGGCCGCCGTCCGAAGCGGTCGCTGAGATTGCCGAGAAACGGCGCGAACAGAAACTGCATTCCCGCATAGACGACCAGCAGCCAGCCGCCGTCGAGCGCGGCGTCACTGACGGAGCCGCCTGTCAGCTGCTCCAGATAGACCGGCAGGACGGGCATGATGATCGCGATCCCGATCACATCCAGAAACAGGATCATGAAGACGAGAAACAATCCACGGCGTACAAATTTCGGATCGAGCATGAGACATCTCTACAGCGTTGTTTCTGGAAAGACGATCTCGTCGCCGGAGATGTTACATATCGCAGGCTCAGAAACGAAACAATACGTGAACATTTCAAATGTTTTGATAGGCTCACCAGTTCTGTTGATGGAGAAGCGGAACAAAAGGCGCACCTAGCCTGCCTTGCGCTGTTCCGCCTTCACGAAGTCGACAAAGGCGCGCAGCGTCGAGGGCATGTGCCGGCGGCTGGCATAATAGAGGAATGGGCCGGAAAATTCAGTGACCCAATCCTCAAGAATCGGCACCAGCGCACCAGCCTTGATCGCCGGTGTCAGCAACTCTTCGAAGGTGCGGATGACGCCGAGACCCGCTGTCGCCGCACCAACCTCCATTTCGATCACATTCGAGACCACCGGGCCGCTCGGCGTGACAAGAAGCGTTTCACCGTCCCGCTCGAATTCCCATGGCAAGGGCGCACCGCTCAGGAAGCGATGCCGAATGCAGTCGTGATCGATCAGCTCGGCGGGGTGCTGCGGCGTTCCTCGTCGAGCCAGATAGTCAGGCGCCGCCGCCGTGATGTAGCGCTGCCGGCGCGGTCCGATCGGCACTGCGATCATGTCCCGCTCCAGCCGCTCGTCATAGCGAATGCCGGCGTCGTAGCCTGCGGCCAGAACATCGATGAACGTATCCTCGCCCACGATCTCCAGCGTAATCCCGGGATAGAGGTTCAGAAACCGGTTGGCCATTTCGGGGAGAAACAAGCGAGCGGCGATCGTCGGCACATTCAGCCGCAGCGTCCCAGATGGGCTGTCCCTGAAACTGTCGAGCTGGCCGAGGGCCGAGGCCACCTCCCCCAGCGCTGGCGCCAGACGTTCCAGGAGCCTCTGCCCTGCCTCTGTCGGCGTAACGCTCCGTGTCGTGCGGTTGAGGAGACGTACACCCAGGCGCTCTTCGAGGCGGCGAAGCGACTCGCTCAGGGATGAGGCGGAAACACCGCGTTTGCGAGCCGCCGCGCGAAAGCTGCGCTCCCTTGCAATAGCGGCAAAGGCATCCAGATCACCAAGAGGCAGATCATCCATTGTTCGTTTTTCCGTACAGCCCGTGCAAATTTACTCGAGTTATCGCACAAGACTGCAGGCGATAAAACACCTGCCAGCAACGGTTCGGCCAAGAAGGAGAATGACATGCAGACTTACCGCCTGGGAAACACCGGCCCCGAAGTATCCGTCCTCGGGCTCGGCTGCATGGGCATGTCGGGGATGTACGGCCCGGCCGACCGCGCCGAGAGCATCGCCACGATCCACGCCGCTCTTGACGCCGGCATCAACCTCCTCGACACCGGCGACTTCTATGGGATGGGCCACAATGAAATGCTGATCGGCGAAGCGCTGAAGGGGCGCAGCCGTGACAAAGTCGTGCTCAGCGTCAAGTTCGGGGCGCTGCGTGACCCCGCGGGCGGCTGGAACGGCTACGATTCCCGCCCTGCCGCAATCAAGAACTTCCTAGCCTATACGTTGAAGCGCCTCGACGTCGATTATATCGACATCTACCGCCCTGCCCGCCTCGATCCCGCCGTGCCGATCGAAGAAACGGTCGGCACGATCGGCGACCTGATCAAGGCGGGATACATCCGCCACATCGGGCTTTCCGAAGTCGGCGCGGAAACGATCAGACGCGCCGCAGCCGTTCACCCCATCTGCGACCTGCAGATCGAATACTCCCTGATCTCCCGTGGCATCGAAGGGAACATTCTCCCAGCCTGCCGCGCGCTCGGCATCGCCGTCACCGCCTACGGCGTCCTGTCTCGCGGCCTGATCAGTGGCCATTGGCAGAAAGGCCAGGGCTCCAGCGCCGGCGACTTCCGCGGCATGAGCCCGCGCTTTCTGGATGGCAATATCGATCAGAACCTCGCGCTGGTGGAGGAGCTTCGCAAGATCGCCGAGGCAAAGCGCGTTTCCGTCGCGCAGATCGCGATTGCCTGGGTGGCCGCGCAAGGACACGACATTGTGCCGCTCATCGGCGCCCGCCGTCGCGATCGGTTGACGGAAGCGCTTGGTTCCCGCGCTGTCACACTGACCGCAAGCGACATGGCAGCAATCGAAAATGCCGTCCCGAAGGACGCGGCGGCCGGCTCGCGTTACCCGACGGCAATGCTCAAGCACATGGACAGCGAAAGGTGAGTGGCAACTAACAAGTGATCGGCTTCCTCCCTAGGAAGCCGACGTCGATCAAACCGGCCCGGAAAACGTATCGCAATCCGACAACTTGCCGCTGTCGAAGCCACGCTTGAACCACTTGACGCGCTGCGCCGAGGTGCCGTGGTTGAAGCTTTCCGGAACGACATAGCCCTGGCTCCGCTTCTGCAGTGTATCGTCACCGATCTGCTGGGCTGCATTCAGCGCCTCCTCAAGGTCTCCCGCGTCGAGAATGCCCTTCTGGTCGGTGAACTTTCCCCAGATGCCGGCGAAACAATCAGCCTGCAACTCGACGCGAACCGACATCTTGTTGGCATCGGCCTCGCTCATGCGCTGCCGCGCTTCGTTGAATTTCGGCAGGATGCCAAGCTGGTTCTGCACGTGGTGCCCGACCTCATGGGCAACGACATAAGCCTCGGCGAAATCACCCGACGCGCCGAACTGACGGCTAAGCTGCTGGAAGAAGGCGGTATCAAGATAGACCTTATGGTCGCTGGGGCAATAGAACGGCCCGGTCGCAGCCGAGGCAAAACCGCAAGCGGACTGCGTCTGTCCCGAGAAAAGAACCAGCCGCGGCTCTTCATAGTCGCGCCCCATGGATTTGAAGATGCCGGTCCACGTATCCTCGGTCTCCGCAAGCACGGTGCGCACGAAGGCCGTCATCTCGTCGTTCGCAGGCGCCTGGCTGCTGCCGCCAGATTGGCTTTGCTCGTAGCCTCCGCCGCCCGTCGAGCCGCCATCCATGATCTGTAGCAGATCGATGCCCATCGCCTTGAATATAAGGTAGAGCACGACGAGAAAGATGATCGTGCCGATGCTGAGGCCACCGCCGCGGCGCCCCATTCCGCCACCGGATGGAAAGCTGAAGCCGCCACCCTGACCCAACCCGCCCATGGAAGGATCGCCACGCCGATCCTCGATATTGTCGGACTGACGCCGGCCCTTCCACTCCATGACGATCTCCCCGACCAAGCCTTAGGACGTTGTTTGACCAACTATATATCCCGGCCTCCGGGAAATTCCAGACGATTCGAGCGTAACGATCGCCACGGCGGTCGCCAAAAAGGACCTGCCGGCAACAGCGCCAACCATTCGGCAACGCATGAGCGTGTGGCCGCAAACACTTGACCCGACTCTGTCTTTTACCTTCTTCTTCGGCGGAGGAGACTGCGGGAGGAAAGACAACATGAAAGCCGTGCGCCTGGAATCAACAGGACAACTACGCCTGCGCGATATCGAAAAGCCGTCTCCCGGAGCGAGCGACCTGCTGGTCAAGGTAGAGGCTTGCGGCATCTGCGGCACGGATCGCCACCTTTTCCTCGGCGAGTTTCCGTCCCATCCGCCGGTGACGCTCGGCCATGAATTCGTTGGCGTCGTCGAGGAAGTCGGCGCCGACGTCAGCGGCTTCCGAAAAGGCATGCGCATCACCGGCGATCCGAACATTGCTTGCGGCCGCTGCGCCGAGTGCCAGCGCGGCCGCATCAATCTTTGCACGAATCTGCAGGCCATCGGCATCCACCGCGACGGCGGCTTCGCCGAATATGTGATCGTGCCGGTGAAGCAGGCCTTCGAACTCCCCGCGGATCTGCCGCCCTTGCATGGCGCCTTCTGCGAACCGCTTGCCTGCTGCCTGCACGGCGTGGACCTCGCCGAGATCAAGACAGGATCTTCCGTCATTGTCCTTGGCGGCGGCGTAATCGGTCTGCTGGTGGTTCAGCTCGCAAGGCTTGCCGGTGCAACGAGCGTTGTTCTCGTGACGCGCAGCGCAGAAAAACGCCAGCTAGCGGAGGAACTGGGCGCAACGGCAACGGCGGATCCATCGTCCGGCGATATCATCGAACAGCTGATTGCCCGCAACGGTATTCTGCCCGGCGGCGCCGATATCGTCATCGAGTGCGCCGGCATCAGCGAAACCATCGAGCAGGCCCCGGCCCTTGCCCGCCGCGGCGGCACTGTCGTGATTCTCGGTGTCATGCCGCAGGGAACAAAGGTTGCGATCGAACCATTCGACCTGCTCTTTCGCGAGATCAAGCTGGTCAACTCCTTCCTCAATCCCTTCACGCACCGGCGCGCGGCCGAATTGATCGCCACGCAGACCATCAAGGTCGAGCCCCTGATCTCGCGTCGCATCGGCTTCGACGAAGCGGTGGAAGCGATCAGCAATCCGGCAACGCGTGGCGAGATCCGCGCCCTTGTCGTACCGGCCTTGAAATAGCGACAGGCAAAGCCTTCGATTCCTGTCGATTCCGCAATTTATGGGGTTCCGTTCACGAATACATTTGCCTATAAGCCGCTTCTAGCCTGAAAAGACCATCATATGCGCGACCCGGCCGGTGCCTCCCACCCTGGCCGGCTTTCTGCGCAGCTAGGAAACGGAAAAAAGCCCATGCCGAAGCGCCAAGACATCAAATCGATCCTCATCATCGGCGCAGGACCGATCGTCATTGGCCAGGCTTGCGAATTCGACTACTCCGGCACCCAGGCCTGCAAGGCGCTGAAGGAGGAAGGCTACCGCGTCATCCTCGTCAACTCCAACCCGGCAACGATCATGACCGATCCGGGTCTCGCCGACGCCACTTACGTCGAGCCGATCACCCCCGAAGTCGTCGCCAAGATCATCGCCAAGGAGCGCCCCGACGCGCTGCTGCCGACCATGGGCGGCCAGACGGCGCTCAACACCGCGCTCTCCCTGAAGCGCATGGGCGTGCTCGATCGCTACAATGTCGAGATGATCGGCGCCAAGCCGGCCGCCATCGACATGGCCGAAGACCGCGCGCTGTTCCGCGAAGCCATGGAGCGCATCGGCCTTGAGACCCCGCGCTCGATGCTCGCCAACGCCACCGACATCAAGGACGCCGACCGCAAGACGCATGAGGCCGAGCGCAACAAGCTCAAGGAAAGCCTTTCCGGCGCCGAACTCGACAAGGCGCTCGACGCGCTGGAAAACCAGTGGAACCTCGGCGAGACCGACCGCAAGCAGCGCTACATAAGCCACGCTATGGCGATTGCCGCCCAGGCAATCGACGTCGTCGGCCTGCCCGCCATCATCCGCCCCTCCTTCACCATGGGCGGCACCGGCGGCGGCATTGCCTATAACCGCTCGGAGTTCTTCGAGATCATCGGCGGCGGCCTCGATGCCTCGCCGACGACGGAAGTCCTGATCGAAGAATCGGTTCTCGGCTGGAAGGAATATGAAATGGAAGTCGTCCGCGACAAGGCGGACAACTGCATCATCATCTGCTCGATCGAAAACATCGACCCGATGGGCGTCCACACGGGCGACTCGATCACTGTCGCGCCGGCTCTGACGCTGACCGACAAGGAATACCAGATGATGCGCAACGCCTCGATCGCGGTTCTGCGCGAGATCGGCGTCGAGACCGGCGGCTCGAACGTTCAGTTCGCCGTCAACCCGAAGGACGGCCGCCTCGTCGTCATCGAGATGAACCCGCGCGTCTCGCGCTCGTCGGCGCTGGCATCGAAGGCCACCGGCTTCCCGATCGCCAAGGTCGCAGCCAAGCTCGCCATCGGCTACACGCTCGACGAACTCGACAACGACATCACCGGCGGCGCGACGCCGGCCTCGTTCGAACCGTCGATCGACTACGTCGTCACCAAGATCCCGCGCTTTGCCTTCGAGAAGTTCCCGGGCGCCTCGCCGGTTCTGACCACGGCCATGAAGTCGGTCGGTGAAGTCATGGCGATCGGCCGCACCTTCGCCGAATCGCTGCAGAAGGCGCTGCGTGGTCTCGAAACCGGCCTCACCGGCCTCGACGAAATCGAAATCCCCGGCGTGGAGGAAGGCGAAGGCAGCCAGAACGCCATCCGCGCCGCCATCGGCACGCCGACGCCTGATCGCCTGCGCATGGTCGCACAGGCACTGCGCATGGGCATGAGCCCAGAAGAAGTGCACGAAGGCTGCAAGATCGACCCGTGGTTCATCGCCCAGTTCAAGGCGATCATCGACATGGAAGCCCGTGTTCGCGAGCACGGCCTGCCCACCGATGCCGCCAACCTGCGCACGCTGAAGGCCATGGGCTTCTCCGACGCGCGCCTCGCGACCCTGTCGGGCAAGCGCCCGAAGGAAGTGGCGGAACTGCGCAATTCGCTGAACGTCCGCCCGGTCTTCAAGCGCATCGACACCTGCGCCGCCGAATTCGCCTCGCCGACCGCCTACATGTATTCGAGCTACGAGACGCCCTTCGTCGGCGCCGCCCGCTCGGAAGCCGAAATCTCCGACCGCAAGAAGGTCGTCATCCTCGGCGGCGGTCCGAACCGTATCGGCCAGGGCATCGAGTTCGATTATTGCTGCTGCCATGCCGCGTTCGCTCTGCGCGACGCCGGCTATGAAGCCATCATGATCAACTGCAACCCGGAAACCGTCTCGACCGACTACGACACCTCCGATCGCCTCTACTTCGAGCCGCTGACAGCCGAAGACGTGATCGAAATCCTGCGCGCTGAGCAGGAAAAGGGCGAAGTCGTCGGCGTCATCGTGCAGTTCGGCGGCCAGACCCCGCTGAAGCTCGCCGAAGCGCTGGAAAAGAACGGCATCCCGATCCTCGGCACCGCGCCTGACATGATCGACCTTGCCGAAGACCGCGACCGCTTCCAGAAGCTCCTGATCAAGCTCGACCTGACACAGCCGAACAATGGCATCGCCTACTCGGTCGAGCAGGCCCGCCTCGTCGCCACCGAGATCGGCTTCCCGCTGGTCGTTCGCCCGTCCTACGTTCTGGGTGGCCGCGCCATGCAGATCATCCACAACGAGAGCATGCTGCAGACCTATCTGCTCGACACCGTTCCGGAGCTGGTGCCTGAAGACATCAAGCAGCGCTACCCGAACGACAAGACCGGCCAGATCAACACGCTGCTCGGCAAGAACCCGCTGCTCTTCGACAGCTACCTGTCGAACGCCATCGAAGTCGACGTCGACTGCCTCTCGGACGGCAAGGACGCTTTCATCGCCGGCATCATGGAGCATATCGAGGAAGCCGGCATTCACTCCGGCGACTCGGCTTGCTCGCTGCCTCCGCGCACGCTCTCGCCCGAGATGATCGACGAGCTCGAGCGCCAGGCGAAGTCGATGGCCAAGGCACTCAACGTCGTCGGCCTGATGAACGTGCAGTTCGCCATCAAGGACGGCACCGTCTACGTGCTCGAAGTCAATCCGCGCGCCTCGCGTACCGTTCCCTTCGTCGCCAAGGCCATCGGCGCCCCGATCGCAAAGATCGCCGCCCGCGCCATGGCCGGCGAAAAGCTCGATCCGCTGTTTGCCGCCTATGGCGAGAAGCCGGATCCGCGCAACCTGAAGCACATCGCCGTCAAGGAAGCCGTCTTCCCGTTCGCCCGCTTCCCCGGCGTCGACACGCTGCTCGGCCCGGAAATGCGCTCGACCGGCGAAGTCATCGGCCTCGACACCGATTTCGCGCTGGCCTTCGCCAAGTCGCAGCTCGGCGCCAGCGTCGAACTGCCGCGTGACGGAACGGTCTTCGTATCGGTACGCGACGACGACAAGCCGCGCGTCCTTCCCGCGATCCGCATGCTGGTCGAACAGGGCTTCAAGGTTCTGGCCACCGGCGGCACCGCCCGCTTCCTCGCCGAAAACGGCATCGAGGCCGTGAAGATCAACA
Organism: Rhizobium sp. S96; assembly: GCF_030382195.1. Taxonomy (NCBI): domain Bacteria; kingdom Pseudomonadati; phylum Pseudomonadota; class Alphaproteobacteria; order Hyphomicrobiales; family Rhizobiaceae; genus Rhizobium; species Rhizobium sp. S96. Next base: position 164,082 of record NZ_JAUDRY010000012.1, on the reverse strand, counting down.
AGGTGCTCGAGGGCCGTCCGCACATCGAGGACGCGATCCGCAACCGTCAGGTCCAGCTGGTCATCAACACGACCGATAGCAACAAGGCGATCTCCGACTCCAAGTCGCTGCGCCGCGCGACGCTGATGCAGAAGGTGCCTTATTACACCACCATGGCCGGCGCCGAGGCAGCCGCCCAGGCGATCAAGGCGCTCAAGGCCGGCAACCTCGAAGTTCGCCCGCTGCAGAGCTACTTCGCCTAAGATATCAAGGCCGGCCGTGACCCTTCACGGCCGGCTTTTCCGCCGCACGACGGCCAACGCGGCGACACGCCGAAGTGTCGCAAAACGCGACAATCCACCTGAGATTTCAAACCCTTCGCGATCATGTTACGATATCCCCACACGTGAGGGGCATCGATGGGCAAGAATATCGTCATTCTGTTCGATGGCACGTCGAACGAAATCTCCGCTGACCGCACCAATGTTCTGAGGCTGTTCGGCGTTCTCGACCGCAGCGACAAGCAGATCGTCTATTACGATCCCGGCGTCGGCACTTTCGGGGCCGCCAATGCCTGGTCCAACGCCTACCGCAAGACGGTCGAGCTCTGGGGCCTGGCGACAGGATGAGGCCTCGATCAGAACGTCAAGGAAGCCTACCGCTTCCTCGTCGACAACTACGAGCCCGGCGAACCGGGGGACGATCAGGAATACCGGGATCGCGACAACATCTACATCTTCGGTTTCAGCCGCGGCGCCTATACGGCACGGGTGCTGGCAGGTTTCGTCCATTCGCTCGGGCTGATGAGCAAGTACCACGTCAATCTGATCGACTAGGCCTACAACACCTACAAGGGCATCTCCGAAAGCGAGCAGCAACAGGGCGGAGCGGATGCCGCCGATGTCGATTGGGACGCACCCTCGGCCTTCAAGACCATGCGCCTTTACGAGCGCACGCTGAAGACCGACCGCCCGCCGATCAAGCTGCTCGGCCTCTTCGACACCGTGTCCTCGGTCATCGTCTGGGGCAAATGGCGCCCGCAACTCCTGACGCTTCCCTTCACCGATCGCAATCCGAGCGTCGAAGTGGTCCGCCACGCGCTCGCCATCGATGAGCGGCGAACCATGTTCAATCCGCTTCCCTGGCGGCCGGGACAGGACTACTGGGGCGGCCCCTTCAAGCCACCGACACCGCCCCCGCAGAACGTGAAGGAAGTCTGGTTCTCAGGCGTCCACGGCGATATCGGCGGCGGCTATCCGGAAGCGGAGAGTGCGACAATCAAGATACCACTCGCCTGGATGATCGCCGAGACCCGAAGCACCGGCCTCACCTATAACGACGACGCGGTCAACGAACTCGTCCATGGCGACAACCCGACGAAGAGCTATGTCCGGCCGGCCCCAACGGCACCGCTGCACGACTCCATGAACTGGGCATGGAGGCTGCTCGAATATGTGCCGAGGCGTGTGCCGATCACCTCCTGGCGCAAGCGCGGCGACACGACGCGCATCTACCTGCCGCTGGCCGACCGCCGCTTCATACCCGACGGCGCCTCACTGCACCAATCGGTGATCGACCGATTGTCGTCGACGACAGCACCGCCCTACGCGCCGCCGAACCTGCCGCTACGCTTCGAGACGGAGCCCTGGAGCAACGACGGCCCGCCACCATCAGAAGATTCTAAGGTCGTTCCGATCACTCCGGCCGCTTGAAATAGGCCTCAAGCCGGTAGCCATCAGGATCGATGACGAAGGCGGCATAATAGAACTGGCTGTAATCCGGCCGCACGCCCGGCGCACCATTGTCGGTTCCGCCATTGGCAAGGCCTGCCGCGTAAAATGCATCGACGGACTCCTCGCTCGGCGCGACGAAGCAAAAATGCAGCCCCGACTCCATGTCAGGCACCACAGGCCGCGCCACCTCGCCGACCCATAGCCCCACCCGATCGGCGCCATAGCCGCTGACATTGCCGAAATTCGTCAGCCGCTCATAGCCGAGCGGGGCCAGCGCGGCATCGTAGAACGCCTGCGACTTCTCAAGGCTCTTCACACCAATCGACACATGATCGAACATAAACGGTCTCCAGATTGTTTTGCCGGCAACGCTACAACATTCGCGCCGAAGCGCCATGGCAATTCGCAAGGCGAGCGATCGTCAGGCCGCCATGCCCGCCATCAGCTCCCGCACCCGCACCATATCCGCCCGAAACAGCGCCATCTCCTCCGCCTTCAGCCGCTCGTCGGGAATGCGCAGCAGATAGGACGGGTGGACGGTGACGAACAGTGTTCGTTCCTTCCCCATCCTGATCGGCTGCCCCCTGATATCCGACAGCTTGTGCTTCGTATCCGTCAGCGCCGTCAGCGCGGTGGCGCCCATGGCGACGATCAGCTTCGGCTTGACGAGTTCGATCTCCAGATTGAGCCACCAGCGGCAATGCGTGACCTCGCCCATATTCGGCCTCTGATGGATGCGGCGCTTGCCGCGCGGCTCGTATTTGAAGTGCTTCACCGCATTGGTCACATAGACCGACCGCCGGTCGATTCCCGCCTCGCCCGCCACCTGATCGAACACCTTGCCCGCGGGCCCGACAAACGGCCGCCCGGCGAGATCCTCCTGATCTCCAGGCTGCTCACCGACGAACATCACGTTTGCATTCTCGGGTCCCTCGCCGAACACCGTCTGCGTCGCCTTCTCGTGCAGCGGGCAGCGGGTGCAGACGGCCGCCTCCTCACGAAGCGCCGCCAGCGTGCCCACCGGCGCCCTAGGTGCTGCGGGCACCCGGCGCGCGGCTTCCTGCAGCCGGTCGTGAAACGGCAGCGGCTCGCTCGCCTGGCGTTTCGCCATCGCCAGAACCTTGCTTTCCGCGTCGGCTATCATGCCCGGAATGAGATCGGCCTCGGGCAGGTTCTTCCAGTATTTCTTCGGCATCTCCGCTTGCATCGCCTTCACCTTCAGGCGCGCCGGATTGAAAATGTTGGCGTAATAGGTCCGCCACAGCTGGTCGGCCGGATCGGTGAGATCGGGCTTCTCGCACGGATCATGGCTGACAGTCAGCTTCTCGCCATCCCAGGCAGCCGAGCCCCTGGGCGTCGCAATCACCCAGTCCATGTCGTTGAACCGCTTGTGGAAGAACGGCGCCTTGCGGGCGACGATGTGATGATCAGGCTCGAACCAGGCGAGAAACTTCCGCCGCCCGTTGAGCGAGATCCCCGACCCCACCTCCTTGAACCGAACGAAGGCCGTCATCTTGTGAGCGTCACGCCGCACGCTCTTGTCCATCGCGCGTGCCCTCGCCACGTCCTCGTCCGAGGCGACGTCGAGCAAAGAGCGATCACTTTGCAGCCGCCAAAGCAGCCGGTAGAGCAGATAAAACCGCATCGGATCGCTATGGCAGATCACCGCCTCCGCAAGCCCGATGAAGGCGGGCGGCACCGTCAGTGGCTTGGAAGCTTCGAGCGCCGGCAGCTTCGGTACGGTATCAGGCGCCGCAAACAGATCCGTCTCGCGATACCGCTCCCGCCATTCGATCTCCTCGGGCGCGACACCCGAGGCAGCCAGCCGCCGCGCCGCGTCGCGCCACTCGGCCAATTCTCCCCGGCCCTCCAGCAACACGGTAATCATCACAGCAACGACAATTGTTCCGGCTTCGGGTCGAACATCGCCCTCAGATCCGGCCGGTCGATCAGCCGGCGCGGCGACCAGCCCTCGGCTGAAATGAACGCCTGCACCTTCTTGATCGACACACCGAGCCGCGTCAGGTCCTCTATCCGCAGCTTTCGGAAGCGTCGCGCCGAGAGGATCGATTTCACCGTCCTCGTCCCCAGCCCCGGCACCCGAAGCAGGGTCTCGCGCGGCGCCTTGTTGATATCGACCGGAAAATCGCTGCGGTTGCCGAGCGCCCAGGCAAGCTTCGGGTCCAGATTGAGGTCGAGCATCCCGCCGTCCTGCGAGGACGTGATCTCGTCGATCCCGAAACCATAGAAGCGATAGAGCCAGTCCGCCTGATAAAGCCGGTGCTCGCGCATTAAGGGCGGCTTGATCAACGGCAGGTTCTTCGAAGAGTCGGGAATGGGGCTGAAAGCCGAGTAGTAAACGCGCCTCAGCCCATAGCTTCCATAAAGCTGCGCGCTGGTCCCGAGAATCGTCGCGTCATTGGCCCCGTCGGCCCCAACGATCATCTGCGTGCTCTGCCCGCCCGGCACGAAACGCTTGCGCCGCTTGGTCTGCAATGTCGGCTCGGACGCCGCCTCGATCTTCAATCGGAGATCGCCCATCGAGCGACGAATGCTGGCCGGCTTCTTTTCCGGCGCCAGTTGGGCGATGCCGCGATCGGTCGGGAGCTCGATGTTGAGCGACAGACGGTCGGCATAAAGCCCGGCCTCCTCGATTAGATGCGGCGAGGCCTCGGGAATGGATTTCAGATGGATGTAACCGCGGAAATTATGCGTGGTGCGCAGCTCGCGCACGATCCGTACCATCTCCTCCATCGTGTGGTCGGAGGAACGGATGATCCCCGAGGACAGGAACAGCCCCTCGATATAGTTGCGCCGATAGAACTCCAGCGTCAGCCAGATAACCTCTTCCGGCGTGAACCGCGCCCGCTCCACATTGCTGGACGAGCGGTTGATGCAGTACGCGCAGTCGTAGATGCAGAAGTTGGTCAGCAGTATCTTCAACAGCGAAATGCATCGTCCATCCGGCGCATAGGCGTGGCAGATGCCGGCACCCTCCGTCGAACCGAGCCCGCCGGTCGTTCCGGAATCGCGCTTCGTCGTGCCGCTGGAAGCGCAGGAGGCATCATACTTGGCCGCATCCGAAAGGATGGCCAAACGCTCTTCAAGGGACTTCTTCATGCCTATGTTCACTATATGTTCCGTCGCTAACAGTCAAGAAAACGCCGTTGCGATTGATGATTTTCAAGTTTTGCGCGAATAGCCGCCGAAGGTTGCAAGTCAGGTTATCGAATTTTCTGGAAATTCGCGGCGGCGATCTGCTATAACCCCAAATCAATGACGATGTAGCACGGTTCCGAAGTTCCACTTCGGGACCTGTTTTCTTTTGTGTCTGCGCCTAAGCGGATACAGGGACTGAAGGACAGGAAAATGGTTGATAAGGTACCGATGACGCAGGGTGGGTTTGTCAAGCTGCAGGAAGAACTGCGCTGGCGCCAGCAGGAAGAGCGCCCGCGTATCATCGAGGCAATCGCAGAAGCCCGTGCCCATGGCGACCTTTCGGAAAACGCCGAATATCACGCTGCCAAGGAAGCGCAGAGCCACAATGAAGGCCGCATCGGCGAGCTTGAGGATCTGACCGCACGCGCTGAAGTCATCGACCTTTCCAAGATGTCCGGCAGCACGATCAAGTTCGGCGCCAAGGTGAAGCTCGTCGACGAGGACACCGAGGAAGAAAAGACCTACCAGATCGTCGGCGACCAGGAAGCCGACGTGAAGCAGGGCCGCATCTCCATTTCCTCCCCGATCGCCCGCGCGCTGATCGGCAAGGAGGTCGGCGACTCGATCGAAGTCAACGCGCCGGGCGGCTCCAAGGCCTACGAAGTGCTCGCCATCACCTGGGGCTGATGGACATTGGCAGATCGCCGCCAAGCAGCTGTTGTCGATATTGCTGACGTCGAGATCATAGCGCCGAACTTCAAGAAGCGGCTCTCCGGCGTCACGTCGACCATCATCCAGCTCATTCCAGTGCAGCGCGCCCTCGGCCAGAGGGTTGCGGCACTGGGACCCGGCTTGCCGGTCGATCTGCCCCACATCCGTTTCAGAGACCTCCTCCAACTTTGGACGGCACCTCGCGGCCGGCGCTTCCGCATCTGGCATGCGCGCCGCAATATCGAGATGCTGCCGGCGATCTTCATGCGCGATATCCTGCGCATGAAGCTGAAGATCGTATTCACGTCCGCTTCGCAGCGCCGCCACAGCGGCTGGACGAAATGGCTGGTCTCCAGGATGGATGCCGTCATCGCCACCAGCGGCCGGACCGCGGACTATCTGGAAGTGCCAAACAGCGTGGTCATGCATGGCATCGACACCGCCCGATTTTCGCCCCCGGCAGACAAGGCAGAGGCAAAGCGCGCCTGCGGGCTCGACGTCGGCAAGAATGTCATTGGTTGCTTCGGACGCGTCCGCCACCAGAAGGGAACCGACCTTTTCGTCGACAGCATGATCCGCGTGCTGCCCACCCGGCCGGACTGGATCGCCATCGTTGCCGGGCGTGCTACGCCTCAGCACATCAGCTTCGAGAACGACCTCAAGGACCGCGTCGCCGCCGCAGGATTGGCGGACCGCATGCTCTTCGTCGGCGAGCATACCAACATCAACGACTGGTACCGTACGCTCGACCTTTTCATCGCGCCTCAGCGCTGGGAAGGCTTCGGCCTGACCCCGCTCGAGGCCATGGCAACTGCCGTTCCCGTGATCGCCACGGATGTTGGCGCCTTCCCGGAACTGCTGGTCACCGGCGAAAACGAGACAGGCGTCATCATACCGCGCGACAACCTTCAAGCCATGGCCGACACCGCGGCAGGCTTCATGGACGAGGCCGACCGGCGACATGCGGCGTCGGCAAGAGCCCGCGCGCATGCGATGGAAAAATTCAGCATCGAGGGCGAAGCGCAGCGGCTGAACGCGGTCTATATGTCTGTATAGCGCCGTCGCGATGTTTACGGGTTTCCTGAGATCGCCTAAAAAACAAGGCGGCTTGAATGAACAATAGTGCAAACGGGTAACAATAGGTCCATGTCGAGAGCTGAACAGCACTTGAAGATTTTCGTATCGTCGCTGACGCGTCGTCGGCCAGAGATGCTGAATGCGCTTCTCGGCTCCTGGGCAGGAATGACTATTCCGGACAACTGCACGGTGACGTTTCTGATTGTCGAAAACGATACGGAGCAGACCGCCGCTGCCGTTATGGAAGCCAACCGTGGGAACTTCCCGAATTCTAACCTCCTTTATGTCCTGGAGACGGAACTCGGCATTCCTTTCGGCAGAAATCGCGCGGCCAAGGAAGCGATCGCCGCAGACGCCGATCTCCTGCTGTTCGTCGACGACGACGAGGAGGTTGCGGAAGACTGGCTGGTCCGCATGATCGACGGCTATCGCCGGAGCAATGCAGCCCTTCTCGGCGCACCGTTGCGTTCGCGTCCGCCCGAAGCCAAACTCTCCTATATCCAGCAACGAATGTACGAGAACGTCGAGGCCCGCTACGCCCAGAAGGAGGCGCGCGCAAAGCAGCTCGCGACCCTCAATTCGACCGATCGTGTCACGATCGTCACCAATAACTGGCTGGCGGAGCTTTCGATCTTCAAGACGCATAACATCTGGTTCGACGAAGCGATGCGCTACACGGGCGGCACGGACTCCAAGCTTTACGCCGACGTGCGCCGTGCCGGTCTTGTCACTGGCTGGGTCTCGGATGCATTTGTGTATGAAACGATCCCGCCAGAGCGCCTGAGCTTCGCCTATCAGTATCGCCGCGCACGAGATCAATCGAACACGCATATCCGGCGGAAGAGCCAGACGCTCGGCCGCCCCGCGATCGTCGGGGTTCTGCCGGTGCCGCTCAAAGCCGTGATCCTGCTCGGTCAGCTGATCGCCATCCCGTTGACCGGCGGCAAGACTATGCTTGATGCCGCGCGAACAATGGGCTGGATATCCGGACGCATCGGCTACGTCGCCGGAACGAAGTCGTCGCTCTACAGCGAAGTGACGGGCAGCTAGTACAGATCTGGTCTTGCGCGTGATGGTGGACGGATCCCGCCACCATCATCCTACACCTCAGGACCGCATTGCGCAGGCTTGCGGCCTACCAACACAATCACACCTCGACTAGCCCCAGCCGCTTCACCTGACGGATCGTCAGCATCGTGCGCACGGTGTCGACGTGCTCGTTTGCGGTCAGCACTTCGATCACGAAGTCCTGGAAGCGCGTCAGGTTTTCGGCGACGCAATGCAGCAGGAAGTCGCTATCGCCCGAGACCATCCATGCCTGACGCACCAGCGGCCATTGTGCGGTGGCAGCGGCAAACGCCTTCAGGTTGGCTTCCGACTGGTGCTTGAGGCCGACCATGCAGAAGGCGACCAGATCGAAGCCGAGCTTCGGGCTGTTCAGCATCGCGTGATAGCCTTCGATGATGCCGGATTCTTCGAGCTTGCGCACGCGTCGCAGGCACGGCGGAGCCGAGATTCCGACCCTGTCGGCGAGCTCGACGTTGGTCATCCGGCCGTCTGCCTGCAGCTCGCGCAGGATCTTTATGTCGATGGCATCGAGTTCAGCGCGAACCACGCTTGTGCCTTTCTTTAATTTCCCTGCGCCAGCTTCTATATAAAGCGACGCAATACGCAAGATTGTTTCGCGCTCGCGTCGGAATCTTGCACAGCAGCCGGGAATGCCTTGTTGGTAACGCAAGGCTGCCCTTGAATAAAAGCATTGGTCGTTCATAAATGGCGAATGGATCGCGCTACGGTCGCCTTCGCTTTTGGCCGCCGCGTCCTGCCAGTTGAAAGGAATACACACATGTCCGCCCGCCACACCAAGGTCCTCATCATCGGATCCGGCCCTGCCGGCTATACCGCTGCCGTCTATGCAGCGCGCGCCATGCTGAAGCCGGTCCTGATTGCCGGGATGGAGCAAGGTGGACAGCTGATGATCACCACGGATGTCGAGAACTATCCGGGCTTTGCCGATCCGATCCAGGGTCCGTGGCTGATGGACCAGATGCTGCAGCAGGCCAAGCACGTCGGCGCGGAGATCGTCAGCGACATCGTCACCGAGGTCGAGATGAACACGCGTCCCTTCGTGGCGCGCACCGATAGCGGCCAGGTCTGGACGGCAGATACATTGATCATCGCAACCGGCGCCAAAGCCAAGTGGCTCGGCATCGAGAGCGAACAGCATTTCCAGGGCTTCGGCGTTTCGGCCTGCGCCACTTGCGATGGCTTCTTCTATCGCAACAAGGACGTGATCGTCGTCGGCGGCGGCAACAGCGCCGTGGAGGAAGCCCTCTATCTCTCCAACATCGCGAAGTCGGTCACCGTGGTGCACCGTCGCGACAGCTTCCGCTCGGAAAAGATCCTGCAGGAGCGCCTGTTCGCCAAGGAAAACATCAAGGTGCTGTGGAACACGGAAGTCGCCGAAATCACCGGCACGCCCGCCAAGCCGCCGATGCCGCCGTCCGTCTCGGGCGCCCGCCTGCGCGATACACGCACCGGTGCGATCAGCGACGTGGCAATCGATGGTGTCTTCGTTGCCATCGGGCACGCGCCGGCAACGGAGCTCTTCAAGGACAAGCTCAAACTGAAGGACAACGGCTACATCTGGACCGCTCCTGACTCGACGGCAACCAACGTCGAAGGCGTCTATGCCGCTGGCGACGTGACGGACGACACGTTCCGCCAGGCGGTCACCGCTGCCGGCATGGGGTGCATGGCCGCTCTCGAAGCCGAACGTTATCTGACGGGCCACATGCCTGTCGCCGTGGCCGCGGAGTAAGATCGGCATGAGGGGTGGGGGAATGCCATTGGACTGGGACAAGCTGCGTATTTTTCACGCAGCTGCCGAAGCCGGATCGTTCACGCATGCGGCCGACAAGCTGCATCTGTCCCAATCCGCAATCAGCCGGCAGGTCAGCGCGCTGGAGCAGGACGTCGGGACCAAGCTCTTCCACCGCCATGCGCGCGGCCTGATTCTCACCGAACAGGGTGAACTGCTCTACCGCACTGCGCACGACGTGCTGCTGAAGCTCGAAACGGTGAAGATGCAACTCACCGAAACGACGGAAACGCCGACCGGCAAGCTGCGCGTCACGACGACTGTCGGCCTCGGCCAGGGCTGGCTGACGGACAAGATTCAGGAGTTCATGCAGCTCTATCCTGATGTCCAGATCCAGCTCATCCTCGACAACGAGGAAGTGGATGTGAACATGCGCTATGCGGATTGCGCCATCCGCCTGCGCCAGCCGGTCCAATCAGACCTGATCCAGCGCAAGCTGTTCACCGTGCACATGCACGTCTACGCGGCCCCCTCCTATATCAACAGGTATGGCGAACCGCAGACGGTCGAGGATCTCGACAATCACCGCATCATCACCTTCGGCGAACCGGCACCGAACTATCTGCTCGACGTAAACTGGCTGGAGGTCGCCGGCCGTTCCTCCGACAACAAGCGCATTCCGCATCTGCAGATCAACAGCCAGACCTCGATCAAGCGCGCCTGCCTGCTCGGCATGGGCGTCGCCTGCATGCCCGACTACATCGTCGGCCGCGATCCGGGCCTGATCCAGTTGCCGATCAACGCCGACGTGCCGTCGTTCGACACCTACTTCTGCTACCCCGATGAAATGAAGAATGCGGCGAAGCTCAAGGCCTTCCGCGACTTCATCGTCAGCAAGGCGAGAAACTGGAACTTCTAGTTGTTTCTCGCCTGAAAGTGCAAGCTGTGCAACTTACGCATGACTGGCATGCATAAACGGGGGTTGCCGTTTGCCCATTAAAGCACCATATCGCACTCAGCTGATGCACACGGTGGCTTTTCCTCCCAGTTCCACCGCATTAGCTGTTCCCCTCTGGAGGTTTTTACCTTCACACCTATAAGGGCCCCGGCTTTCCGGTGGCCCTCTTTTTTTGCCCGCTTTTTCCGCACCGCAACAACGAAATGCTGCATTGCATAGCAGGCATGCGCAAACAGGCATTGAAATATGCCTGCGAAAGCATCATATCGCACTCAGCTGATGCACTTTGGTGGTTCTCTCCCAGTGCCACCGCGTTAGCTGTTCCCCTCTGGAGGTTTATTGACCTTCATACCTTAAAGGGCCCCGACATTTCGGTGGCCCTCTTTTTTTGCTTAAAATTTAACCACGCAAAACCCAGCCATCTCACTGTGTCGTGACTTGAATATCGAAAAGCACCAATCCATATATCGACAGAAGGCGATATATGGTTCGATGAAAGACGATGGACAAAGACGAAATCCTCAAGGCCCTCTCCCACCCGACGCGGCTGGAGATCCTGAACTGGCTGAAGAACCCGCAAGATCATTTCAGCTCGCAGGAACATCCGCTCGAGATGGGCGTCTGCGCCAGCCAGTTTGAGCGCTGCGGCCTGTCGCAGTCGACCGTCTCCGCGCACCTGGGCACGCTCAGCCGCGCCGGCCTCGTTACAACGAGGCGCGTCGGCCAATGGATTTTCTACAAACGCAACGAAGAAACCATTGCTGCCTTCTTGAAGCAGCTCACTCAGGATTTGTGATAATGCCCCTCGCCCTTCTTGTGCTGGCCTTGAGCTCCTTTGCGATAGGTACGACGGAATTCGTCATCATGGGCCTCCTGCCCGAGGTCGCCGCTGATCTCTCGGTCACGATTCCCCAGGCCGGGTGGCTTGTCACCGGCTACGCGCTGGCAGTTGCCATTGGCGCCCCGATCATGGCTGTTTCGACCGCGCACCTGAAACGGCGCACCGCGCTGATTGCCTTGATGGCGTTCTTCATTGCCGGCAACCTACTCTGCGCCCTCTCCCCGAATTACTGGGTATTGATGATCGCGCGCATCGTTACGGCACTTTGCCACGGCGCATTCTTCGGGATCGGTTCGGTCGTTGCCGCCAATCTCGTCGCCCCGGACCGCAAGGCTCGTGCCGTCGCGCTGATGTTTACCGGCCTCACGCTTGCAAACGTCCTCGGTGTGCCGCTTGGCACAGCCATCGGCCAGGCATACGGCTGGCGGTCGACCTTCGCTGTTGTCACCGCGATCGGTATCGTGACCATTGCTGGTCTGATCGCCATCCTGCCGAGAGATCGCGATGAGGAACAGGGCAACATCTTCCGCGAGATCGCCGCGCTGAAGAACGGGCATCTCTGGCTGGCACTCTCGACCACGGTCTTCTTTGCCGCTTCGATGTTTGCGCTTTTCACATACATCGCTCCTTTGCTGCGCGACGTTACGGGCCTTTCGCCTGAAGGCGTTACCTGGACGCTGTTCCTGATCGGCCTCGGCCTGACCATCGGCAACCTCCTGGGCGGCAAGGCCGCGGACTGGAAGCTTGGAGCAACGCTCGCCGGCATCTTTGCCCTGATCGCCATCACCTCGGTCGCCTTCAGCTTCACCAGCCCCTTCCTTGTTCCAGCCGAGATCACCCTCTTCCTCTGGGCAATGGCAAGCTTTGCCGCGGTACCGGCGCTTCAGGTTGGCGTCGTGCGCTTCGGCAAGGACGCGCCGAACCTCGTGTCCACGATCAACATCGGCGCCTTCAACACCGGCAACGCGCTCGGCGCCTGGGCTGGCGGGCTGGTCATCGACGCAGGTTTCAACCTCACCCGTGTACCGCTTATCGCCGCGCTGCTGGCACTGATCGGACTGGTCGCCACGGCATTCACCTATCTTTCCGCCAAGGGCCGGGCAGTGCCTGCCCTTGCCGAATGATCCTCCCGTAAACGAAGAAAGGACTCCCATGAGCAAGCTTTTCGAACCAACACAGGTCGGCGACATCGCCGTCAAGAACCGCATCGTCATGGCTCCGCTGACGCGCAACCGCTCCCCGGGCGCAGTTCCGAACGACCTGAACGTCGAATACTACCGCCAGCGCGCAACCGCCGGTCTCATCGTCACGGAAGCAAGCGCCATCACGCACCAGGGCCAAGGCTACGCCGACGTCCCCGGCCTCTATACCAAGGAAGCCCTCGACGGCTGGAAGCGCGTGACGTCGGCCGTGCATGAGGAAGGCGGCAAGATCGTCGTGCAGATGTGGCATGTCGGCCGTATCTCGCACACCACGCTGCAGCCGAATGGCGGCAAGCCCGTCTCCTCGACCAACACGGTCGCGAAGTCGAAGACGTACCTCGTCAACCCGGATGGCACCGGCAGCTTTGCCCCGACCTCCGAGCCGCGTGCGCTGGAAGCCTCGGAACTCTCCGGCATCGTCGAAGATTACCGCAAGGCAGCTCGCGCAGCGATCGAGGCCGGTTTCGATGGCGTCGAGATCCACGCTGCAAACGGCTACCTTATCGACCAGTTCCTCCGCGACGGCATCAACGATCGCACCGACCAGTACGGCGGCTCGATCGAGAACCGCGCTCGCTTCCTGTTCGAGGTTGTCGATGTGATCACCAAGGAAATCGGCGCTCGCCGCACCGGCATCCGCATCTCGCCTGTAACGCCCGCCAACGACGCCGCGGACTCCAATCCGCAGCCGGTCTTCACATACGTGGTCGAGAAACTGGCCAAGTATGATCTCGCCTACGTACACGTCATCGAAGGCGCAACCGGCGGCGACCGTGCCTTCCAACAGGGCGACAAGCCCTTTGACTACCAGGCGCTGCGCGCAGCCTACGAAAAGGCCGGTGGCAAGGCGAGCTGGATGGTCAACAACGGCTACGACCGCGAACTGGCGATCGATGCGGTTGAGAGCGGACGTGCCGATCTTGTCGCCTTCGGCAAGCCGTTTATCGCCAACCCGGATCTGGTTCAGCGTCTGAAGAACAACCTTCCCCTCGCCGGCCTCGATCAGGCAACCCTCTACGGCGGCGGTTCGAAGGGCTATGTTGATTATCCCGCATTGGAAACGGCTGCCTGATAGCAGCGATCCGAACGATGAAATCCCGCCCAACGGCGGGATTTCTTTTTCAGGCGGGCCGGGTAGCATACGCCATGTTCGAATCTTCTCTCGCGCGTTGGCAGCTGATCGCGGACGGCGACCCCATCGTTACCCATTGCAGCCATTTGCTGCCCGTGCGCTGGAACGGCAAGCCGGCAATGCTGAAGATTGCCCATGACGATGCCGAGCGAGCCGGCGGGGCGCTGATGCAGTGGTGGGATGGTATAGGCGCCGCCAAGGTCTACGCCCATAGCAAGGAAGCAATATTGCTTGAGCGCGCCACGGGCAGCCGCTCCCTGCTGACGATGGCGATGAATGGCGAGGACGATCAGGCAAGCAGGCTTATCTGCCAGACGGCAGCAAAGCTGCACGCTCCCCGCGCCAAACCACACCCGGCACTCATTCCGCTGCACCATTGGTTCCGAGAGCTTGAGCCGGCCGCGCGGACACACGGCGGCGTCCTCCCGCATTCGAGCAGGATAGCAACGGCACTTCTTGCCGAGCCTCGTGATCCCGTCGCTCTCCATGGCGACATCCACCACAGCAATATTCTCGACTTCGAGGAGCATGGCTGGTTGGCGATCGACCCCAAGGGCCTGATCGGTGAGCGCGGCTTCGACTTCGCCAACATCTTTGCCAATCACGACCTGCCGAGCACCAACCAGCCCGCTCGAATGGAACGGCAACTCGCGATCGTCACCACAGAGGCCGACCTCGACCCCATGCGCACGCTGCGCTGGATCATCGCCTATGCGGGCCTATCGGCGGCCTGGTTCCTCGGCGATGGCTCCACCGAAGCGGCCGAAAGCCCGCTGACCGTCGCCCGCATTGCTATCGCCATATTGGAGCGAGGTTAGGACGGCTGTCGCGTGAGCCGGGGCTGAACGCCGGCCACCGGCATCTCCGGCAGACAGCCCAATGCCGCTAGCGACGCTCTCACCGCCTCGTCGACCGGTGTATGCGGTTCCTCGCCGAGTTCCGCCACGAGCCGGTCATTCGCCATCCGCAGCGGTTCGCGCCAGAGATAGCGCATCTCCTTCAGCTCGCGCATGAATGTCACGAAGGGTGCGGCGAGCGGCACGATCCACCAGGGAAACGCCCGGACTTTCGCCTTTCCTCCGACAGCCCGGTTGATTGCGGCGGCCATCATGCTGCCGTCCGCATCCCAGAACCCGTTCATGTGATAGACCGCAAATGCCGGCAGCGTGGCCGACCGCTCGACAAGGCGGACCATTGTTTCCGCCACATCGGGAAGATAGGCCCACTGGTGGCCGACGCCGCGCCTTGCAGGGTTCTTGATCGCGGTAACCGGTTTTGCCGGCGCGACCATGCCCTGCGAGAACCAGCTGTTTGCAGCATTGGCACCGAAAAAGTCGCCGGCACGCACGATAATCACGCCGACGCCATTCTGCGACGCCACGCGCAGGCGCCGTTCCATTTCGACGCGGATCGCACCCTTCTTCGTCACCGGATGCTGAGGACTGTCTTCGCGTAACGTCGGAAACGAGTCGGGTCCGAAATTGTAGATCGTGCCCGGCAGAAGGATGAGTGCGCCGTATTCCCGTGCAGCGGCAATCGTGTTGTCGAGCATCGGAAGCACCAGCTTTTCCCAGTCCCGATAGCCGGGAGGATTGACGGCATGCACGATCAGATCGACACCCCTCGCCGCTTCCATGACATCGCCGGACTTCATCGCATCGCCGCGAAGCCATTCGAAGCCGGTCTTGTTGGCCCCGGCCTTGGTCGGATTGCGATGCATTGCCCGGATCTGCCAACCAGCGCTCATGAGCTTGCGTGCAACCTCGCCGCCAATCCCGCCAGTCGCGCCGAGAACAAGAGCAATCTTCTGTCTTTCGTCGGTCATTCAAACCTCCATCACGTTCGATGGGCCGACTATGCGCCGACATCAACATAAACAAAATTGACGAAAATCGTGCAGCCGTTATACATATTTTTATGGACATGGAGCCGAACTGGGATTTTTACCGCACCTTGCTGGCAGTGCTCCAGCACGGTTCGCTTTCTGCCGCAGCCCGCGAACTCGGGCTGACGCAACCGACCATTGGCCGTCACATCGATGCGCTCGAAGACACCATCGGCGCCCAGCTCTTTGTCCGCTCGTCAAACGGATTGCTGCCGACCGAAGCAGCCCTGGAGCTGCGCCCTTATGCCGAGGCCCTGGCGGCAACATCAGCGGCGCTGCTGCGCACGGCATCCGGCAGTCGCGGTCGTGTTGGCGGTACGGTTCGCATCAGCGCGAGCGAAGTGATCGGCGTGGAAGTGTTGCCGCGGATCCTCGTCCCCCTCATGGACGCCTATCCGGATCTAGACATCGAACTGTCCGCGTCGGACGCCATTGAGGATCTGCTGAACCGCGAGGCTGATATTGCGATCCGTATGACCGCCCCTGCCCAGGATGCGCTCGTCGCGCAGCGCATCGGCGATATCCCGCTCGCCTTTCACGCGCACCGTCGTTACCTCGACAAATATGGAAGGCCGCAGTCTCTCGACGATCTTGCCGGCCACCGCCTCATCGGCTTCGATCGCCAGACCGCCTATATCCGCAGCCTCGTCAAGCAATTCCGGATCCCCCAAGACATCGACTTTTCCTTCAAGGCCGATAGCCCGCTCGCGCAGCTTTCGGCCATCCGTGCCGGCCTTGGGATCGGCATCTGCCAGAATGGGCTTGCGGCACAAGACCCCGACCTAGAGCACATCCTGGCTGACGTCTTCGAGATACCGCTCGGAACATGGGTGGTCATGCACGAGAGCATCAGGACGACGCCACGCTATCGCGTCACATTCGATGCGCTGGTGGAAGGCTTGACGGATTATGTAAGGAAAACAGGGCGCAGAAATCCCGCCTGACCAACTGTTCAGACAGGAATTGCCATGTGGTCAAGCACCCGGAGAAGCTTCAGCCGAACGGGTCTTCCAGTTTCCGTCGACCACTTCGGTCTCCGGTCTGTCACCGCCTTCGGCATATTCTTCATGCCATTTTCCCTTGTCGTCTTGCCAGCTGATCTCGGCGGAATCGCCGCCGACCTGCTGTTCGGCCGCTACGATGCGAGCAGCTTCAAGCGCTTCGGAATGTGTCGGGAATGCCTCGGAATACACATCTCCCAGCCGGTAGGCCCAGCCCCCGTCATGCGGGACGACTTCATAGACCACCTTGACCATGCATTTCACTCCTCTTCTTTTCTGCTCACCCGAACACCGACCGGACTGAATCCAGTTCCGCCGCGGGCCGCGTGGCAAGAAAACGAAGGGCGCCGCGATATGCTTCCGGCTGACCGATGCGTTAGTATTCCATTAAATCGCCCAGACTGCAAACCACGCGGATCAGCCCGCTCACTTGATATGTAAAATCATCGCCTTAGACTTGAGAGGTGAATCAAAATCGGAGCCGTCCATTGGCGATTGCGTCGCGCTTGAAAGACGAAAGATATCTCCTCGTGGCGCTCGTCGTCGGGGTGATCGCCTTCACCACGGAACATGCCGTCCTCGAGATGGGGCAAGGCGTGGTGCTGGGCGCGGCAGCAGCCCTCGTCGGCACGATCGTGCTGGCATCGATGCGCGTCGCCCACCATGCCGAAATCCTCGCGGTCAAGGTCGGTGATCCCTACGGCACGATGATCCTGACGCTCTCCGCCGTGGCGGTCGAGGTTATCATCCTCGCCATCATGATGAGCGGTGAAGGCTCTCCCACCCTCGTCCGCGACACGATTTATTCGGCCCTGATGCTCGACATCAACGGCATCCTGGGGCTGGCCGCCCTCCTCGGCGGCCTCAAGCACGGCGAGCAGCCCTATAATGACAACTCCGGCAAGACCTACGGCGTCATGATCCTGACGGCGATGGGCATATCGATGATCGTTCCGGAATTCGTGCCCGATGACAAATGGCACTATTATTCGGCCTTCACGATCGTCGCCATGATTGCGCTCTACGCCTTGTTTCTGCGGATGCAGGTCGGCCAGCACAGCTATTTCTTCAGCTACAGCTATCCGCGCGCCGAACGAAAGAAAGACGCCACCGATGACCATCATGAAGAGGAATCGGCAACGGCCTCCATCGTGACCATTCTCGTCGGCGTCGTCATCATCGGCGCGCTGGCGGAATTCATGTCCACCTTCATGACATCGGGCCTGAGAGGCACCGGCGCGCCGATCGCCCTCACCGCCATCGTTGTCGCCGCGATCTCGGCGGCGCCCGAAATCCTGACGGCATTGCGCGCTGCGCTACGCAACCGAATGCAGGCGACCGTCAACATAGCCATGGGCGCGTCCCTCTCGACCGTGATCCTGACGGTACCGGTCATGGAGGGCATCGCGCTTTACACCGGCCAGCCTTTCGTGATGGCCATGACCCCGGTGCAAACCGTAATGGTCGCCATCACCCTCATCGCCGCGGCCATCAACCTGAACGACGGGGAAACGAACGCGATCGAAGGGATGACCCACTTCATCCTCTTCGCAACCTTCCTCATGTTGTCGGCATTGGGGCTGTGAAGCAGCGATAGACCGAGACAAACAAGCGCGTCTCGCCTTGGCGCACATCGCTCAATCCAGCCGCCACATGGGGTGCATCAACTCGCAAGTTTCCTTGATACTTATTTAAGCTATCGCCGATAAAAGATGAAAACTTGAACCGAGGTGGAGAGCTAAACGATGCGGGTCAATTCTATTACGTCGGCCCCGTCCCTGCCACTTGTGGTCGACATCGTAGAAAAGTCCCTCCTGCTCATCGCCTGCGTGGCCGTCTGGTGGCGTGTTGTGCCGCACATGGCCGGCGCCTCGGCAATCATCGATACGCTGGTGCTGACATCGGAGGCCGTTGCGGTCCTCTTCATTCTTCTGCGGCGTCCAACCAAGACGCTTTCCCGCAATCCCCGGGACTGGGCCTTTACGGCGATCGGCACATTTTGTCCGCTTCTCGTCGCCCCGAGTGCTGCCGAACCGATTGCACCGATCGCGGTAGCGCTCTTCTTCACGATCGCCGGCTTCTTTTTGCAGATCTCGGCAAAGCTGGCGCTGCGGCGCAGCTTCGGGCTCGCCCCCGCCAATCGCGGCGTCAAGATCGGCGGACCCTACCAGTTGCTGCGTCACCCAATGTATGCAGGCTACCTGCTGACGCACATCGCCTTCCTGACGGTTCATCCAAGCATCTGGAACCTGCTCGTCTATTCTACCTGCCTTGTCGCCCAGTGCTTCCGGATCCTGGCGGAAGAACGGATTCTTGGCGAGGATGCCGCCTACCGCGACTTCGCCAAGTCGACGCGATATCGCCTGATCCCGTTCGTCTTTTAGACCCGGCAAACAATACCCAAAACAAAAAGCCCGCCTGGAGGAAACCAGGCGGGCTTTGCTATTGGATGTTCTGAAACGGCTTACTTGCAGGCGCCGCAGAAACGCTGGATGCGCTTGCAGGCTTCCTCGAGAAGTGCCTCGGAGGTCGCGTAGGAGATGCGGAAGTTCGGGCCAAGGCCGAAGGCCGAGCCATGAACGACTGCGACGCCTTCGGTCTCCAGCAGTTCCGAAACGAAGTCTTCATCGGTCTCGATGACCTTGCCCGACGGGGCCGTCTTGCCGATCAGGCCGGCGCAGGACGGATAGACGTAGAACGCACCTTCCGGCGACGGGCACGTGATGCCCTTGGCCTGGTTCAGCATCGATACGACGAGGTCGCGGCGACCTTCGAAGATCTTCTTGTTTTCAGGAATGAAGTCCTGCGTCCCGTTCAGCGCCTCGACGGCGGCCCACTGGGCAATCGAGGTCGCGCCCGAGGTCTGCTGACCCTGGATCATGTCCATCGCCTTGATGAGCTGGATCGGGCCGGCAGCGTAGCCGATACGCCATCCGGTCATCGCGTAGGCCTTGGAGACGCCGTTCATCGTCAGCGTGCGGTCGTAGAGCTTCGGCTCGACTTCGACGGGCGTGACGAACTTGAAGTCGCCGTAGGTCAGGTGCTCGTACATGTCGTCGGTCAGCACCCAGACATGCGGGTGCTTGAGCAGGACGTCGGTCAGCGCCTTCAACTCGTCATGGGTATAGGCAGCACCCGACGGGTTGGACGGCGAGTTGAAGATGAACCACTTCGTCTTCGGCGTGATTGCCTTGTCGAGATCGGCAGCCTGAAGCTTGAAATTGTTCTCCTGGGTCGCGGAGACGACAACTGGCGTGCCGCCGCACAGCGATACCATTTCCGGGTAGGAAACCCAGTACGGCGCCGGAATGACAACTTCATCGCCCGGATTCAGCGTCGCCATGAAGGCGTTGAAAAGAATCTGCTTTCCGCCGGTGCCGACAATCGTCTGCTCCCAGGAATATTCCAGACCGTTTTCGCGCTTGAACTTCGCAGCAATCGCCTTGCGCAGTTCCGGGATACCGGAGACCGGCGTGTACTTCGTCTCGCCGCGATTGATCGCGTCGATGGCAGCCTTCTTGATATTGTCAGGCGTATCGAAGTCGGGTTCACCGGCACCAAGGCCGATCACATCGCGCCCCTTGGCTTTCAGCTCGCGCGCTTTCTGGGAAACGGCGATGGTGGCTGAAGGCTTCACACGGGAAAGAGCATCGGCAAGAAAGGCCATGATATCGGTCCTATACGGTTGATTTGGGCAGAAACCCGGGACCGGAATTCTGCGCTAAGCTCTATGTCCAATGTGAGCAGGCATTTCAAGCTCAAAGGCGTGATGGGGCCAATGATTCTTCGTGATCGATCGGTCGCGGTGCGCGTTGATTCGCGGCTCGATGCCTCCGTCGGTCTGAATCATTTTGCGAAGCACTTGAATCGATATCTCAAGTGAGCCCGATTTAGGCCCTGAAATCAAAAACTTCGCCAATATCGACCTTTGCCACGAATTGGCCGCAACAAATGCCGCGGCATGCCGCAATTCGGTCGCGAGCGCGCCGAGATCCGAGAAGCATTTTGATGCATCCGCTATTGGTTCGTGAGGGACATGCCATGTTTGTGGAAGACGAAGTTGTCATAGGGCGCCTGCGCGCCCGCCGCGTTTCAATGTCATTGCTGATTGCACTCGTGGCGTTTGCCGCCTCGATCCTGATGACGTTCGGGCTGGTGACCGTCGCCTACGCCGACGACGGACAGCCAAAGAGCGGACAGCTCGCCGGCCTCGTCCGCCCGAACGACGTCAACAGCGGCTCCCTGCTCTTCCCGGCAAAAGAACCCGGCTTCTTCGTCGAGGCGCCGCGTCTAAAGACCGACGTCCAGATGGACGTGTCCGGCCCGGTCGCGCGCATCAAGGTCACGCAACGTTTCCAGAACCCCAGCAAGGGCTGGGTGGAAGGCACCTACGTCTTCCCTCTCCCCGAAAACTCAGCCGTGGACGTTCTCAAGATGCAGATCGGCGAACGGTTCATCGAGGGGCAGATCAAGCCGAGGCAGGAAGCCCGCGAAATTTACGAGCAGGCAAAGGCGGAAGGCAAGAAGGCCGCGCTTCTCGAGCAACAGCGCCCCAACATCTTCACCAATCAGGTCGCCAATATCGGCCCCGGCGAAACCATCGTCGTGCAGATCGAATACCAGCAAGCCGTCCACCAGAGCGGCGGCGAATTCTCGTTGCGCTTCCCGATGGTCGTGGCCCCTCGCTACAATCCGGCCCCGATCGTGCAGACGGTGGAGTTCAACAATGGCGCGGGCTTCGCGGTGCCGACTGATCCCGTCGAAAACCGCGAAAAGATCGAAGCACCAGTGCTCGACCCGCGCGAAAACGCCAAGATCAACCCTGTTGCTCTCACCGTGAACTTGAAAGCAGGCTTTCCGCTCGGCGACGTCAAATCCTCGTTCCATGACGTCGATATCAACCAGGACGGCGACCAAAACCGTACGATTTCGCTGAAGGGTGACAGCGTTCCAGCCGACAAGGACTTCGAACTGACCTGGAAGGCCGCGGCCGGAAAGACGCCAAGCGCCGGTCTCTTCCGCGAAGTCCTGAACGGCAAGACCTACCTGCTCGCTTTCGTCACCCCGCCCGCAACGCCGGACACCGCCGCCCCGCCCGCCAAGCGTGAAGTCGTTTTCGTCATCGACAACTCGGGCTCGATGTCCGGCCCGTCGATCGAACAGGCAAAGGCAAGCCTCGCACTCGCGATCGCCAAACTGAACCCCGACGATCGGTTCAATGTCATCCGCTTCGACGACACGATGACGGACTATTTCAACGGCCTCGTAGCAGCCTCCCCCGACAATCGCGAAAAGGCGATCGCCTTTGTCAGGGGCCTGACCGCGGACGGCGGCACCGAAATGCTTCCGGCGCTGCAGGATGCCCTGCGCAACCAGGGCCCGGTCGCGGCCGGCGCGCTTCGTCAGGTCGTATTCCTGACAGACGGCGCGATCGGCAACGAGCAGCAACTCTTCATGGAAATTGCGCAGAGCCGTGGCGATGCCCGGGTCTTCACGGTCGGCATCGGCTCGGCGCCGAACTCCTATTTCATGACGAAGGCCGCTGAGATGGGGCGCGGCACGTTTACCCAGATCGGCTCATCCGATCAGGTCGCGAGCCGGATGGGCGAGCTCTTCGCCAAGCTCCAGAACCCCGCGATGACAGACATCGCCGCGACATTCGATGGCGTGAAGGCCGAAGACATCACGCCAAACCCGATGGCTGATCTTTACGCTGGCGAACCGGTGGTGCTCACTGCCGAGCTGCCGGAGGAGAAACCTGCCGGCAAGCTCCAGATCATCGGAAAGACGGGCGCACAGCCCTGGCGTGTCGACATGGACATCGCCAATGCCGCCGACGGCCAGGGGATTTCGAAGCTCTGGGCGCGCCGCAAGATCGACGATCTCGAAGCCCGCTCCTACGAGCGGCAAGACCCCACATCGCTCGACAAGGACGTCGAAGGCGTCGCGCTTGCACACCACCTCGTTTCTCGCATGACCAGCCTCGTTGCCGTCGACGTCACGCCGTCGCGCCCAGC
Organism: Rhizobium sp. S96; assembly: GCF_030382195.1. Classification (NCBI taxonomy): domain Bacteria; kingdom Pseudomonadati; phylum Pseudomonadota; class Alphaproteobacteria; order Hyphomicrobiales; family Rhizobiaceae; genus Rhizobium; species Rhizobium sp. S96. The sequence continues at coordinate 141,566 of NZ_JAUDRY010000012.1, read as the reverse complement.
CGGTGAGCCCGTCAACGCGGCGAAGGTACCGCTCAACCTGCCCGAAGGCTGGGATTTCGAGAAGGTGTACGGCGAGCCGGCACCCGCGCCGATCTCGCCAAGCAGCACGCCGGATCACGCCATGGCGGCACCGCAACAGGAGTTTGCGCAACTGGCCGAGGCGCGGATGGCTGCGGCACCGACGGCGAAAGCGGCCGGGTTGATTGCCCAGCGCTCGGCGTCCGTCAAGCTGCCGCAAACGGCGACCCGCGCCGACGAGCAGATCATGCGCGGCTTGACCATGCTGCTGCTGGCCTTGACGGCGGCAAGCGGGTTGGCCGTCTGGCGGCGCAGGGTGCGCGGTATTTTCGCAGGAGCCAAGCCGCATGACCGGTAGACTGGGCAAGAGCTTGAATGAGGAAGTCAGCGAGTTCGGCGCGCTTCCGACCATCCTTGAGCTGGCAATGGCCACCGCAGCGGCGACCGCTTACGACGTAGCCGACCCCAGGGACAGGCGACTGCGCCTGCCTCGCCTCTCGGCAATCGAGAAGGCGATCGCTGCCTGCATCGCGCTCCTTGCGCTGTATGGCGCGATCCTGATCGGCGATGGCCTCTATATCAAGGCAAAGGCGGAGCTATCGCAGCTTCTCCTGAAACGCGCCTTTGCCGCCGAACTCCGCGGCGAGGATGCCAAGCCGTGGCCGTGGGCCGACTTCACCACCGAAGCCGAAGTCAGCGCGCCACGCCTTGGAAAGCATGCGATCGTGCTGTCGGGAGCATCAGGTGAAGCCCTCGCCTTTGGCCCGGCATGGCTCACCAACACGCCGCAGCCGGGCGATGAGGGAACCTCGGTGATCGCCGCGCATCGTGACACCCATTTTCGCTGGCTGAAGGATGTTCAGCCCGGCGATGAGATCGAGGTGACGCGCCGCGACGGAAAGATCCTGTCCTTCAAGGCGGGAGAAGGCCGCGTGGTGCCTTGGGACGAGAGCGGCATCGATCCATCTGCGCCGGGCCGTCGCCTTGTGCTGGCGACGTGCTGGCCGTTCGGTGCAACGGAGCGCGGGCCGCTGCGCTATATCGTCGAAGCCGAACTTGTTGACGCACAGGCGACCGGAAGCGTTTCGCCGGCCAACACAAATCCGTCATCGGGACCCCGGTGAGGGTTGAACGACCGCCCTCGCCGCTCCACGTTTCTTCAGACATGCGGCAGGGTGGATCATGAAAAGACTTCGAGACCTTGGTTTTGGAATAGCGTTGATAGTAGCAGGCAGCCTCGCCTCCCCGATCTTCGCGGCCGACATCGTCAACACGAAGAAGGTCGAGGTCCAGGTCGAGACCATAGTCGATGGGTTGGAGCACCCCTGGGCCGTTGCAGTGCTGCCCGACGGCGCATACCTCGTGACCGAACGCCCGGGCCGGATGCGCGTCATCCGCGACGGCAAGCTCTCCGCCCCGATCGCCGGCGTCCCGAAGGTCAGCGACAGAGGCCAGGGCGGCCTTTTTGACGTTGAACTTGCGCCCGACTTTGCGACAACGCGGACGATCTACTTCACGGCGGCCACGACGAATGCCGAGGGCTCCGGAACCCAGGCCTTCAGCGCGTCCCTCTCCCCGGATGAAACGACGCTTGAGAACGTCAAGGCCATCTTCACCATGAAGCGCTTCACGAGCGGCAACATCCAATACGGCTCCAGGATCGCTATCGCCAAGGACGGTTCGCTGTTCATCAGCATCGGAGATCGCGGCGACCGGGATCGGGCACAGGACTGGCACGACGACGCCGGCTCGATCGTTCACATCAATGCCGATGGCAGCATACCGAATGACAACCCGTTCAAGGACGGCGCAAAGGCGCTTCCGGAGATCTGGTCGAAAGGCCATCGCAATCCGCAAGGCATCACCTTCGATGCAGCCGATGACAAGCTCTACACGGTCGAACACGGCGCCCGTGGCGGCGACGAGATCAATGGCATAGAGCCCGGCAAAAACTACGGCTGGCCGATCATCACCTACGGCCGCGACTATTCCGGCGCAGAGATCGGCGAAGGCACCGCCAAGGAGGGGCTCGAGCAGCCCCTCTATTACTGGGATCCATCGATCGCTCCGGGCGCGCTGGCAATCTATCACGGCAAGATGTTTCCCGAATGGAACGGCGACTTCCTCGTTGCGGCGCTGAAATTCCAGCTGCTGTCGCGGATGCAGCGCGATGACACTGGAGCATTTGTCGCCGAGGAGCGGATGTTCGACGGTTCCTACGGCCGCATGCGCGATATCGTCATCGCTCCTAACGGAGCGCTGCTGATCGTGACGGACGAAGACAACGGCGCGCTGCTACGCGTGTCGCGCGGACCGGGCGGCAACGGTTGAACCGGAAAAACCTGCCGCGGCAATGCTGCAAGGCACCGACCCTTGCTCAAATCGAAGGCAACTGGTAACCGTCGCCGCATTCGGCTTCTTCCCCAAATCGAGGATGAAATGACGCGCATTCAGGCGAACCTTCTTCTATTGCTTGCAGCTGCCATCTGGGGCGGCGGTTTCGTCGCGCAGTCGACGGCCATGAAAGCAATCGGTCCGTTCTGGTTCATCGGTCTGCGCTTCCTGATCGCAGCCGTTGCGGTCCTTCCCTTCATGTTGCGGGAATCGCGAAAGGCCACGGCGAAGACGTCGCCGCGCCATCTGACGCTCTATCTGCTGACGGGTCTTGCGCTCTTTGGCGGCGCAGCCACGCAGCAGCTCGGCTTGCAGACGACGACGGTGACCAATTCGAGCTTCATTACCGGGCTCTACGTGGTCTTCGTACCTTTGATCGCCGTAGTCTTCCTGCGCCGCTCGCCGCATTGGATCATCTGGCCGGGCGCGATCATGGCCGTATCCGGTATCTACCTTCTGTCGGGTGGCCAATTGTCGGCCTTGTCGACCGGCGATCTGCTGACGGTCGTCTGCGCCGTCTTCTGGGCAGGACAGATTACGCTGGCAGGAACAACTGTCTCGGAGACCGGGCGACCGCTGACCCTCTCGACGGCGCAGTTTGCGATTACCGGTGCCTGCGCGCTGGCGGTCGCTATCGTGACCGAGCCGATCAGCTGGGAAGCCATCCGTGGCGCAGCACCCGAGATCCTCTACGTCGGTCTCTTCTCGTCTGGCGTCGCCTTCTCGCTGCAGATCATCGGGCAGCGCTACACCACGCCCTCCCAGGCTGCGATCTTCCTGTCATCCGAGGCGCTCTTCGGCGCGTCGCTCGGCGCGCTCCTCCTCAACGAGACGATGCCGGCACTTGGTTATGTCGGCTGCGCGCTGATGTTCCTGGCGATGCTTCTAGTTGAAATTGTCCCTGAGCTAGCTCGCAGAAGGGCGTTGCAGGGGCTAAAATCCAGTCCAAATCTGGGTTGATCGGCGAATTTTAGAAAAAAGTGAAGAAAAAGCGCAGTCGCCCTAGCGTTGCATTTTTGGCAAAATCTGCTCACAGATTATATTGCTGACGATATAAAACGTTAATCAACAGCTTTTGATGAGCGATTTTTTGCGTCAGAGGCGTCAAATGGCAGTTAGATTGCCTTTGCGAGCATCAAGGGGTTAAAAAACTTTTGCTTGCCAAATACCAATAATCGCAGCACTCTCACGGCGTTCGGGCATTTTGCGAGCATGGGAAGTCCTTAAGAATGTGCGCGCCGGAGACGCTAATATTCCGGTCAGTCGGTTCCGATAAAGCGGGCGACAGCCCCGCGGTGAACTCGGCTGAGTTAGAGGGGACCTTTTTCTCACAATTCAATAATTGCCTGCTAACGTCTCCGCTAGGAGGCAATATCAGTGATGCTGCCCGTGTGGATGGCGGGCAGAGATAAAAGGACCTGACGCATGGCCGAGACTGGCACTGTAAAATTCTTCAATACCGACAAGGGTTTCGGCTTCATCAAGCCGGACAAGGGCGGCGCTGACATCTTTGTTCACATTTCTGCGGTTCAGGCTTCTGGCCTGGCCGGGTTGACGGAGAATCAGAAGGTAAGCTTCGACACGGAGCCGGATCGCCGCGGCAAGGGCCCCAAGGCGGTCAACCTGCAGATCTCAGGTTGATATCCTAGCCAACGCTGTGATTTCGAGTTGAAGCCCGGCAGGAATGCCGGGTTTTATCGTTCAGCCTGTATTCACAAGCTGGCCCTTACCTTGCCATCATCAAGGTGCAAGCCGGAATCAGTTGAAACAGGACAGGACACGATGAACAGCATCGCCAAAACTCTCTTTCTGACGGCAACAGCTGCTGCCATCACATTCTCGTCGATCGCGACAGCATCGGCAGATGACTGGCATCATCGCCACTATAATCACGGCAACGATGCGCTCGTCGGCGGCGCAGTTGGCCTTGCTACGGGATTGATCGTCGGCTCGGCTATTGCTGCTCCACGTTACGACGAACCGCGCTACATCGATCCGCCATATGCATACGACGATGCGCCGGTCTACGCCGCACCTCCGCCGCGCTACTACCGTCCGGTCCCTGTCCGCGCAGAACTTGAGCCGTGGACGCCGCAGTGGGAACGCTATTGCTCTTATCGTTACCGCTCGTTCGATCCGCGTAGCGGCACCTTTATCGGCAACGACGGCATGAGCCACTTCTGCGTCGCCAGCTGATGCCATAACCCGGCAGGCAAATGACGAAGCGCCGCTTTTCAGCGGCGCTTTTGTTTTGAGGTCAGATACCGCGCAGGAACGGGTTGTTGCGCCGTTCGTCGCCAATTCGGCTGCCCGGGCCGTGCCCGCAGATGAAGCCGACTTCGTCTCCCAGCGGAAGCACCTTGTCGCGAATCGATTCCAGCAGCTGCTCGTGATTACCTCCCGGCAGATCCGTGCGGCCGATCGAGCCGTTGAACAGCACGTCGCCCAGATGCGCGAAATTCTGCGCCCGGTTGAAGTAGATCACATGGCCAGGTGCGTGACCCGGCGTGTGGTAGACCTCGAACGCATGCTCTCCGAGCGAAACGGTGTCGCCATCCTTCAGCCAGCGGTCCGGTACGACGTTCTGCATGCCCGTGAGGCCGTACTTCTGCGCCTGCGTCTCGATCCGCTGCAGCAGCGGAAGGTCATCCTCGTGCGGCCCGACGATATCGACGCTGAGCGCTTCCTTGAGCTCTTTGGCCCCGCCGGCATGATCGAGATGGCCATGGGTCAACCAGATTTCCTTGACGACGAATCCGTTCTCTTTCACCGCCTGCAGGATATTTGGCACGTCGCCGCCCGGGTCCACGACCACGGCCTCCTTGGTCTCGGGATCGAACAGGATCGTGCAGTTCTGCTGAAATGCCGTCACCGGAATAATGCCAGCCTGGAGCATGCTCATGAGTGCCTCGCTTCATATCTATGATGACGCGGTATAGTCGGAAACGCGTGCGTACGCAGCCGGCATTTTTTCGAACACAGCGTAAAGCGACACCGCCCCGCGCAGCGGCAGGCATCGTGGACGGGCGGAACCTCCCCTTCCCTTGGGCGTTACCAACCTATCGGAAACAAGGAGTACCAAGATGACCTTGAAGCGAAATCTTTTCCTGGCAGGCGTGATTCTGGCGGCAAGCGCCGGGCTTGGCCGGGCGGAAGAAATGGCGGCGACGGCCATCAATGACATGACAATCCGCTCTGGTCCCGGCACGCAATACCCGGCCGTCGGCGTTGCGACGCGCGGCTCCCAGACGATCCTTGATGGCTGCGTCGCGGGTAGCAAATGGTGTCGCGTGGACGTGAACGGCATGCGTGGTTGGGTTTACGCCCAGTATCTTGAAGTCGATCAGGGCGGCAGCCCGGTTGTGGTGGAAGAACACCAGCAGGACCTCGGCGTGCCTGTCGTGACCTATGAATCGACGGCAAGCGTCGCCCAGACCGATGTGGCGCAGGCTGAACCAGCACCCGGCGACGAGTTGCTCGGCCCGGTCGGCTCAGTTGATACGATAGAGCCGCCAGCAAACGTCACGACCTACATCGAAACCAATCCGGGTCAGACGATCGATCTTGGTGGTGACGTCGTGGTCGGAGCGCAGGTGCCGGCAAGCGTTACGTTCCAGGAAGTCCCTGACTACCAGTACCGTTATGCACGCATCAACAACAGGCCGGTCCTGGTCGATCCAGGCACACGACGGATCGTGTATGTCTACAATTAAGGTCTGAAACTCTGACCTATCAAGGCGGCCACATGGCCGCCTTTTCTGTGAGCGGCATCACACAAAATTCTCACGTATGGGTTGCCATCCATTTCACTTTGCACCCGCATATGCTAAAATACTGATATTCAGACGATATCCCTGTTCCCATCGGACGCCGGATCGCCTGTATGGCTGGCGATCATCGAGATCGCGCAGCCGGCGATGCGTTTGAGGAAACGCAAGGAGGGAATCATGGAAGCTCTGATACCACTCATTACCCAGGTGATTGCCGGCGCGGTCGGCGGCAATGTCGCAAGCGCCGCGCTGAAGCAGGTCGCGATCAACGCCGTTGCCAGAACGATCGCTGGCGCCGTCGGCGGGATCGGCGGCGGCATACTGCTCAGCATGTTCGGTGGCGAGGCCCAGATGACAGGGCTGATCGCCGACGGCATCGGTGGCTTGATCGGCGGCGGCATCCTGTCGACGATCGTCGGCGCCGTCGCCGCCAAGGCAAGATAACAGGCGCTCAGGCAAACGGCTGGCCATCCAAAGATGCACTGGCCGTAAGCTCTCTGTTCCATCACCGGCAGCAGCCGCGAAGGATCCGAACGGGATTCGGGTCGCTGAGGAAGATATTGGCCCCGCACCAGTCTGATTCGCTCGGCTGCCCCGAAACGCCCTCGCATCTCGCTAGCGGCCAGTCGCTCGATCGCCTCTTCGCCGCGGTCGGGATAGCGCTGGCCATTGCCGCCTACTGCCGCCGGCGCCAAAAGGAACTCGAAACCGCGATGCGCGCCCCGCCCCTTGCACGGGACTGTTGATTGTTATCCCGGTTCCGTCTTATCCACGGACACAGGGGAAATCGCACGTTGCGTCAGCGGCGTCGCGAATGCGGTTGAGTTTCGGTGGAAGCCCGATCTCTTTCGCTTCGCGAAGCCAGGAGGAGTGAACAATCTCGCAAATTGCGCCAATATTGCTGGCATGATTTGGATCGTTCAGGACAACGTCGAAAACGAAAGGAAATGCCAAATTGGCACGACAGAGCAGCCCGAAAGTCGCGAAGCCTGAGCCATTGAAGATGCCGATGGAAAACACCGATACCATCGATTTCGACATCATCGAGCTGCTGTTCTTCTCCTATCGCGACTTCGTTTCCGACCCGGATGCTATCCTGGCGGAAAGCGGCTTCGGGCGCGCGCATCACCGCGTTGTACATTTCGTTAACCGCAATCCCGGCATGACCGTTGCCGATCTGCTGGATACGTTGAAGATTACCAAGCAGAGTCTCGCAAGGGTACTCAAACAACTCATCGATTCGGGGTATATTCGCCAGATCGCGGGTCCAGAGGACAGGCGGCAGCGGAAGCTTTATCCGACAGAGACAGGGCGCGAGCTTGCCTTTGCACTGGCAGAGCCGCAATCGCGCCGTATTGAAAGAGCATTCGACGGAGCTTCTCCGGAGATACGGGAAGGTGTGAAGGCCTTTCTGAGTGGCATGCGGAACACAAAGAACTCGAAAGCGGACTGAATGGCGGTCAAGACAGTTATATCAGATGATGCGGCGCATTTGCTGGTTGTGGACGACGACACGCGCATTCGTGCGCTGCTCAACCGCTATCTGACCGAAAACGGCTTCAGGGTGACGGTGGCTGCGGACGGCGCCGAAGCGCGCCGCAAACTCACGGGCCTCGACTTCGATCTGATCGTCATGGACGTGATGATGCCTGGCGAGTCCGGCATAGACGTCACCAAGGGCTTACGCTCGATCAAGAACGTGCCAATCATCATGCTGACGGCGCTGGCGGAATCCGGCAACCGCATCGCCGGCCTCGAAGCCGGCGCCGACGATTACCTGTCCAAGCCCTTCGATCCGCGCGAACTCGTTCTGCGCATCAACAACATCCTGCGGCGCAACGTCTCGAACGACGCACCCAAGATCGAACAGGTGATGTTCGGGCCGTACACGTTCTCGCTAACGCGCAAGGAGCTCAAGAAGGCTTCCGAGATCGTGCGCCTGACGGATCGCGAGCAGGAAATCATGCTTCTGTTTGCCAAGCGCGCCGGCGACACCATTCCGCGCCACGAGCTCATCGGCAACGATGTCGATGTCGGTGAGCGCACGATCGACGTGCAAATCAACCGCCTCCGCCGCAAAATAGAAGACGATCCCGCAAATCCGGTCTGGCTCCAGACGGTTCGTGGTATAGGATACCGGCTGAGCATCGATTGAAGCCCCAACGTCAGGACCCTGCGACTTAGATGGTGACGTTCGACTCCCTGCGCCGCGAGGACCGCTCGCCCGCCCACGGATGGCGATGGCTAAGCCGCTGGTTCCGCCATCAGCTACCGACGGGCCTCTACGTCCGCTCGCTTCTCATCATCATCATCCCGATGGTGCTGCTGCAGTCGGTCGTCGCTGCGCTGTTCATGGAACGCCATTGGCAGATGGTCACCCAGCGCCTTTCGATGGGCGTGACCCGCGATATCGCGGCGATCATCCAGATGATCGAAACCTATCCCCAGGATAGCGACTACAGCACGGCGACCCGCATCGCCCGCGAACAGCTCGGTTTGCAGGTGTCGGTCGAACCGGATGGCGACCTGCCCCCACCGCGCGTCAAACCTTTCTTCTCGATCCTCGACGGGATCTTGAGCGACGAGATCAGCGATCAGATCAAGCGCCCGTTCTGGATCGATACCGTCGGCGATTCCAGCTTGGTTGAGATTCGCATCAAGTTGAAGGACAAGATCTTGCGCGTGCTTGCCAAGCGGAACCAGACTTACGCGTCGAACACGCATATCTTCATCGTTTGGATGGTGGCCGCGTCGCTGGTGTTGATCGGGATCTCCATCCTCTTCCTGCGCGGCCAGATCCGCCCGATCCAGGCACTGGCCGCCGCCGCCGAGAGCTTCGGCAAGGGGCAGAAGGACGAGACGTTCTATCCGCGCGGCGCCGACGAAGTGCGCCGTGCCGGTCTCGCATTCATTCTGATGCGCGAACGCATCGAGCGGCAGATCGAGCAGCGCACCGCGATGCTGACAGGCGTCAGTCACGACTTGCGAACCATTCTGACGCGTTTCAAGCTTCAGCTCGCTCTCGCCGGCGATCACGCCGACCTGCAGGGGCTGAACGACGATATCAACGATATGCAGTCGATGCTGGAAGCCTACATGGCCTTCGCCCGTAGCGAGGTCGAAGAAGATGTTGGCCAGTTGAAGCTGAGCGAGCTGTTTGAAAAGCTCGCGCCCGATTTCGCCCTGAATGGCAAGACGATGACCTATACGATCGACGGCGACGACGAGATCCTCGTCCGGCCGAATGCCTTTACGCGACTGGTGACGAACCTCGCCTCCAACGCCCGCCGCTATGCGAAGACGCTCAACATCGAAGCAAAGCACAGCGCCAAATGGCTGACCGTCATCTTCGACGATGATGGCCCCGGGATCCCGGAAGCCAACCGCGAAGACGTCTTCAAGCCATTCTTTCGCCTCGACGAGGCGCGCAATCTGGATGCCTCTGGAACAGGACTTGGCCTTGCTATCGCCCGCGATATTGCCCGCAGTCACGGCGGCAACGTGACGCTCGGCGATAGCCCGCTGGGTGGCCTGCGCGCAACCATCCGCCTGCCGGCTTGAGGTTGCGGATGGGCATCGATACCACGGCAATGACATGGTTCAATCCGCCGGCCTTCGCTGAAGAGCGGAATGGAGCCCTTCTCGTCCGATCGGGCGAAAAGACCGATTTCTGGCAAGGGACCTACTACGGCTTCCATCGGGATGACGGGCATTTCCTGCACCAGGAAAGAAGCGGTGATTTCACCGCGGAGGTCACCTTTTCCGCCAGATATGAGGCCCTGTACGACCAGGCCGGTCTCATGGTACGCGCTGACGCTACCCACTGGATGAAATGCGGTATCGAATACACCGATGGTGCAAGGCATTTCAGTGTCGTTGTCACCAACGGAAATTCGGATTGGTCAGCCTTTCGCCTCGATCATGATTTCGACAGGATAACGGTCAGAGCGACGAGAAACGGCGATGCGCTCTTCGTGCAATACCGAACCGATGGCATGAACGAATTGCGGATGGCTCGGCTTGCCTGGTTCGATCCGGCATTCAGGAACGTGTCGGTCGGGCCGGTCTTTTGTTCGCCGCAGCGCGCGGGCTTCGATCACATCAGTTTCTTGCCGTTCGGCACCGGCTTGTCTGTCGCGGCAAGCACGATCGCCCCTGCCTCGTCCTCGAAGCCAAGCGTCAGAACCTCGGAGATAAAAGGCCCGATCTGGCGTGGCGGGAAATTGACGACGCCGAGCACCTGTCTCCCGACAAGGCTTTCAATCGTGTAGTGAACCGTGATCTGGGCCGACGATTTCTTGACGCCGATCTCTGGTCCGAAATCGATCAGCAACTTGATCGCTGGCTTGCGCGCCTGCGGAAACGGGCTCGCCTCGATGATCGTGCCGACGCGAATGTCGACACGCTCGAAATCGGCATAGGTGATCTCTTCAGCCATGGTATCGCCTCAGCCAGCAAGCTCTTCAGCGCGCTTGCGTGCGGCTGCAAGCGCCTTGTCGAACAGCGGCTGCATTGCGTCGTCCGCCATCAGCACCGAAAGCGCGGCGGCAGTGGTGCCGCCCGGCGAGGTCACGTTCTGGCGCAACCGAGAAGCGTCGTCGGGGGACTGATGCAAAAGCTCACCAGCCCCCGCGACAGTTTCCCGCGCGAGACGCATGGCAAGGTCCGCCTGCAGACCAAGTTTGCGGCCTGCCTCTGCCATGCACTCCACGAGATAGAACACATAGGCCGGGCCACTGCCCGACAAAGCAGTCACAGCATCAATATCGGTTTCAGCAGGCACCCACTCGACGGGGCCCGACACGCGCAGCAACGCATGAACCTGTTCGCGCTGCGCTTCAGTCACATGCGCATTCGCAAAAGCACCGGTAACGCCGCGACCAACCATGGCCGGCGTGTTCGGCATGGCACGAACCATGGCAGCTTCGCCGAGGTGCTTTTCAAGAAAACCGAGCGTCTTGCCAGCAGCGACGGAGACAACGACCGTACCTGAAACCACGGTACTCCTCACCGAAGGCAAAACCGTGTCCATCACCTGCGGTTTGAGAGCGAGAAACAGCACATCGGCCTTGAGGTCAGCAGGAGCCGCCGTCAGATGCGTCGCACCCGCAGCGCGAATGGTCTCCATCATCGGAGCCGAAGGGCCCGGATCGATGACGACCACGGACGATCCCGGAACACCGTTCTTGAGCCAGCCGGAGAGCATCGCCCCGCCCATATTGCCGGCACCAACGAGAACAATTCGGCCGACAGAGACGACAGCAGACGACATATTACGCTTCACCCACGGTTTCGAACAAAACGACTTCCATGGCGCGGTTCGCGTCCATGCCGGACCAGATCACGAACTGGAATGCCTGGTAATAGGCCTCGCAGGTGTCCAGCGCGCTGGCGAGAAGGACCTCGACCTGGCGGTTTGTCGGCTCGGCGCCGCCGGCAAGCAGAAGCGACTGGCGGAAGATGATGACATCCTCCTGGCGCCACAGGTCGAAATGCCCCATCAGCACCTGACCGTTGATCGCGGCGAGCAGCTTCGTAACTTCGTTGACCCGCTGATCCGGCACCTTGACGTCGAATGCGCAGCCAAGATGCAGGGCTTCGAACTCTTCCATCCAGGAAAAGGAGACGTGGTAATCAGTCCACTTGCCTTCGACTGTCATCGCGATTTCATCATCGCCAGACCGTTCGAAAGCCCAGTCGTTGTTCGCGGCGACATACTCGATCATATCGACCGGGTTTGACTGACGCTCGACTTCCAATTCCATGAGGCTCATACAGCACCTTCTTGACCGGAGTGAATGCGATCCAACTTCGTCAACGGGGACACAAGAAAGAACACACGCAACTACCGGAAACCACCAACCCAGATGATCGTTGAACCAACGCCAGACTAACGCAGTCACCCTGTCCGGAGCTTACCAGGCGCTTCGAATCATCATTTAAAATCAGTGTATAACGGGCTCGACGGCACGCCAGCCCCCAGAGGGCCCTTTTCGGGAACGGCGCTGTGGAAAGGTGTTGGGAATTGGATTCAGAAGGAGGGTTTAAACGACTCTGCCCATTGGCTTTTTTGGCAGTGTCCACAGGTGGATAACGCGACCTGCATTTTCGGCTGTAGCCGCGGTGTGTCTCTTAAAGGCCACACCGCCGCCTGTCTCAGAATGGGATTACTTACCTTTGGCGGCGAGTTTTGCTTCCAGCGCGGCAATACGAGCCAGAAGAGCATCGTTTTCGTCGCGCGCCTTGATCGCCATTTCGCGAACAGCCTCGAATTCTTCGCGCTTCACGATGTCCATGCTGTTCAGCCAGCGTTCGGCCTGTGCGCTGAAGGCAGTTTCGATTTCCTTGCGGACGCCCTGGGCCGCGCCGGCGGCATCGGTCATCAGCTTGGCGAACTCGTCCATGATGCGGTTTGCTCCAGTCGTCATGGCGGCTTACTCCCTTTAATCTATAGCGTGCGGCCGCTTGCGGCTCTGTGAAATGAGGTAGGGCTTCGCCGTTAAGGATGCAAGCGCTTTGCTCTGGATAAGCGCCCCCTCTCATTATCCATCACTAACAATCGACTTGACCGCCTGTTATGGCAGCGCCATCTTCCGCCCACATCAACGGATGGGAACACCTTGCCGACAGCAGCGAATCTACTGGCGATCATGCCTTTCCCGAACATTGATCCGATCGCCTTCTCGATCGGACCTATCGCCGTTCACTGGTACGGCTTGGCCTACGTCACCGGCATCATGCTCGGCTGGTACTATGCGCGTATGCTCGCCGGCAACGATAAGCTATGGCCGGGCAACGTATCGCCGATTTCCAGGGCGCAACTCGATGATTTCATCGTCTGGGTCGCGCTCGGCATCGTCCTTGGCGGGCGTATTGGTTACATTCTGTTCTACGACATGCCTGCGGTGATCGAGAGCCCGATCCGGGCCATCCAGATCTGGAACGGCGGCATGTCCTTCCACGGCGGGCTGACCGGCACGACGATCGCGATGATCATCTTCGCGCGCCGAAACAGCATCCCGCTCTGGAGCCTTTTCGATATCGTCGCAGCCGTAGTGCCGATCGGCCTCTTCTGCGGCCGTATCGCAAACTTCATCAATGGAGAGCTCTGGGGTCGGTTGACGGATGTGCCGTGGGCCGTCGTTTTCCCGAGCGGCGGACCGTTTGCACGCCATCCCAGCCAGCTCTACGAAGCCGGCCTCGAGGGCATCACGCTCTTGATCGTCCTGACAGTGCTGATCTACGCATTCCGCGCGCTGAAGGCGCCAGGCTTCATCACCGGTGTATTCGTCTGCGGCTATGCGCTCTCGCGCATCTTCGTCGAATTCTTCCGTGAACCCGATGCTCAGCTCGGCTACCTGCTCGGCACGGACTGGCTGACGATGGGCATGGTGCTCTCGTCTCCCATGATCCTGCTGGGTGTCTGGGCGATGATCCGTGCCCGTCGTCAGGCTGCTCCGCAGCTCTGATCGCGTTTATCGGAGGAGGAGAACCATGACCACCGCACTCGGTGAGAAGATCAAGGCGATCATCCAGGCCAATGGGCCAATCAGCGTGACGGACTACTTTTCGCTCTGCCTGGCTGATCCCGACTACGGATACTACAGGACACGCGAACCCTTCGGACGGTCCGGGGATTTCGTCACGGCACCTGAAGTCAGTCAGCTCTTTGGCGAGATGATCGGCGTCTTTATCGTGCACGCATGGCAGCGTCACGGGGCGCCGACCGGCGTGAGGCTGGTGGAAATCGGCCCCGGACGCGGCACGATGATGGCCGACATGCTCCGCGTCATCGCCCGCCTCGCGCCACCGCTGTTCGAGAACATGACGATCCATCTCGTCGAAACCAGCGAGCGCCTGAGCGATGTGCAGCAGGAGACCCTGGCAGCCTACGCCGGCCATATCCAATGGCACCAAGATTTCGACGATGTGCCCCCCGGCTTCACGCTGATCGCGGCCAATGAGCTGTTCGATGCCATACCATTTCGTCAGTTCGTGAAGACGCCGACAGGCTTTCGCGAGCGCATGGTCGGTATCGATGCGGACGACGAGCTGTCCTTCGGTGCCGGCGTGGCCGGGATCGACCCTGCCCTTCTCCCCGAACAGGCATCGTCGATGCCGGTGGGAACGATGTTCGAGATCGCCCCGGCCCGCCAGTCGGTCATGCTGGCGATCAGCGAAAGGCTGAAGCGCCTCGGCGGTACCGCGCTCGCGCTCGACTACGGCCATCTCGTCACCGGCTTCGGCGACACCCTTCAGGCCGTGCGCATGCATGAGTTCGATCCGCCGCTCGCCCACCCGGGCGAAGCCGACCTGACCAGCCATGTCGATTTCCAGGCGCTTGCCGAAACGGCCGTTTCCGCCGGCTTGCATGTGAACGGAATGCTGCGCCAGGGCGATTTCCTGGTTGGCCTCGGCATTCTCGAGCGGGCGGCGGCCCTTGGCCGTGATCGCGAGCCCCGCACCCAGCAGATCATCCAGACCGCCGTTGACCGCCTTGTCGGCGAAGGCGAAGGCAAGATGGGGGAACTCTTCAAGGTGATGGCCGTTTCACATCCCGCGGTAGACCTGATGCCGTTCCGCGCTGTGGATTGACAGGGCGCGCGCCGCTGGGCCAACATCCGGCCCGACAGAAACCTGCTTCGCCGCACGGGCGCGGCAGACTTGCAGAATAATCTTGGAATGACAGATGACAGATGCGCTCTTCCCGGTACCGATCCAAAGCGCGCTGCTGAACGCCGCGACCGGTGACGCGATCCTTCATGGCTATTTTACCAGGCTCGGCGGGGTGTCCGATGGCATCTACCGCGGCCTGAATGTCGGCCTCGGCTCCAACGACGAACGCGAGAAGGTCAACGAGAACCGTCGGCGCGTCGCAAACTGGTTTGACCTTCCTGTCGAACGGCTGGCAACGGTCCACCAGGTTCATTCGCCCGATGTCGTCGTCGTCGATGATGACTATGATGGCAAACGCCCGGCCGCCGATGCTTTGGTTACGGCTACACCAGGGATAGCGCTCGGTGTGTTGGCCGCCGATTGTGGACCAATCCTGTTTGCCGATCCGGAACATCGTGTTGTCGGCGCCGCCCATGCCGGCTGGAAGGGTGCGCTTACGGGCGTGCTGGAAAACACCATCGACGCCATGGAGAAGCTGGGCGCAAACCGCGCAACCATCACGGCCTGCCTCGGCCCGTCGATCAGCCAGGCCAGCTACGAGGTCGGCCCGGAGTTTGTCGAGCGCTTCCTGAACCAAGACCCGTCATACGAACGCTATTTCGTCGCGTCGTCGAAACCGGGCCATTCGATGTTCAATCTTCCCGCCCTGACAGTCGACAGGCTGCGGGCTGCGGGTGTTCGCGCGGAAAGCCTGGGGCTCTGCACCTACCCGGACAGCGAGCGCTTCTTTTCCTACCGTCGCACGACGCACAACAATGAGCCGGACTACGGTCGACAGATATCGGCGATCGCCATCAGGGAGATTTGAACGCATGGCCCTACACTTCGAGAAGCCTGAATTTGCGGTTCGCCTCGCCCGCCTGACCGACAAGATGCGGGAAGAGAAGCTGGACGCCGTTCTGCTCTTCGCTCAGGAAAGCATGTACTGGCTGACCGGCTACGATACGTTCGGCTACTGCTTTTTCCAGACGCTCGTGGTCAAGGCCGACGGGACGATGGCCCTGATCACGCGCTCGGCCGACCTCCGGCAGGCGAAGCACACGTCTATCCTGGAGAACGTTCACGTCTGGGTCGACCGCGTGAATGCCGATCCGACGGTGGACTTGAAAAATCTGCTGGTGGAGATGGACCTGCTCGGCGCTCGCATCGGCGTCGAATATGACACGCATGGCATGACCGGGCGGATCGCCCACCTCTTGGACGCACAGCTGACGGCCTTCGGCCAGATCGTCGATGCCTCGTACCTCGTCAGCCGCCTGCGCCTGGTCAAGAGCCCCGCCGAGATTGTCTATGTCGAGCGGGCGGCGGCCCTTGCCGACGACGCGCTCGATGCTGCGATTGCATTGACCAAGCCCGGCGCCGACGAGGCAGATATCCTTGCTGCCATGCAGGGCGCCGTGTTTGCTGGCGGTGGCGACTACCCGGCCAACGAGTTTATCATCGGCTCGGCCGAAGACGCGCTTCTCTGCCGCTACAAAGCCGGTCGCAGGAAGCTTGGCGATAACGATCAGCTGACATTGGAGTGGGCGGGCGCCTATGCGCACTACCACGCCGCGATGATGCGCACGATCGTCGTCGGAGAGCCGAGCTATCGCCACCGCGAACTCTACAATGCCTGCCTCGAAACCATCCAGGCAATCGAAACCGTTTTGAAACCGGGACATGTTTTTGGCGATGTCTTCGACATGCACGCCAAGATCATGGACGAGCGCGGGCTCGCCCGTCACCGACTGAACGCCTGCGGCTATTCACTCGGCGCCCGTTTTTCACCGTCCTGGATGGAGCACCAGATGTTCCATGTCGGCAACCCGCAGCCGATCGAGCCCGGCATGTCGCTGTTCGTGCACATGATCATCATGGATTCGGATACGGGAACAGCCATGACGCTCGGCCAGACTTACCTGACGACCGAAGGCGAGCCACGCGCCCTCTCCCGCCATCCGCTGGACTTCATCGGCGTCTGACGCCACACCGGCAACAATCCGCAATTGACATAAGGCAGCCGCGACCGTCATAAAGTCAGCCGGGGCTGACACGCATGATGGAAGGACGAAACGAGGGATGACGCGACTTGCGACAGCGCCCGCGCTCTTTTCGTGTATTGCCCTGTTGTCTGCCTGCAATACCACGGATGCCCTGACGCCATTGGTCGACATCGGCGACACCTCGGGCAGCGTCCGTTCGTCTCCAGTGACCCAGAACGACGTCGAACGCATGGCGGGCACCACGCCGCGCAGGCAGGCTTTCGCCGCCGAGCCGCGACGCGGCGGTTACGCGCAGCCCGATTACCGGCCCGGCACTGGCGCACCGCAGACGACGATGGACGAACAAGCCCTCGCGCTGGAAAACCAGGCGCCCGTATCCCCTGCATCCGCGCGCATCCAGACCCAGACCCTGTCGGAACCGGTGTCCAATGCCGAAGCCGAAGAGCAGGACATGATCGAGCAGCCGGCGCGAGCAGCGCCCCCGCCGCAAACCCACACGGCGGCCGTGAACCCCGGCGCGAGCCGCGACGCGACCGTGCGCTTCCTTCCGATCATCGGCGCTCCCGTCCAGGCGGTGACGCCGCTTTCGCGGCAACTCGGCACCGAAGCCCGGTCCCATGGACTTTCGATCAAGAGTTCCAACGACAACAGCAGCTCCTACATCCTGAAGGGCTATCTCTCCGCGTTTTCCGACAGCGGCAAGGTCACGGTCGTCTATGTCTGGGATGTGCTTGATAACAGCGGCGCCCGCCTGCACCGCATCCAGGGACAGGAGAGTGTACCGTCGGCAGCGCAGGATCCCTGGGCCGCCGTCCCGGCGTCGGTCATGCAGCAAATTGCGTCGCGAACGATCAGCGAGTTTTCGTCCTGGCGCGAAACACGTGGCGGTTAAGCCACAAGCATTTTGGAAATATGGGGGCGTTCGACGCCTTTACGCTTGCATTCGGGAACAAGCTGGCTAAAAAGCGCGGCTATCAGCAGGTAACAGGCGGACCAAGATGAAGGTTTTCGCAGGCAATTCGAACCGGCATCTCGCCGAAGCGATCTGCAACTATCTCAATGTGCCTTTGGGCAGAGCAACCGTCCGGAGATTTGCCGACCAGGAAATCTTCGTGGAAATCCAGGAAAATGTCCGCGGCGAGGACGTTTTCCTAGTGCAGTCCACCTCGTTTCCGGCAAACGACCACCTGATGGAACTGCTGATCATGATCGACGCCATGCGTCGTTCGTCGGCACGCCGCATCACGGCCGTCCTGCCCTACTTCGGCTATGCTCGCCAGGACCGGAAACCCGGACCGCGCACGCCGATCTCCGCCAAGCTCGTTGCGAACCTGATTACCGAAGCCGGTGCCGATCGCGTTCTGACGCTCGACCTGCACGCCGGTCAGATCCAGGGCTTCTTCGATATTCCGACGGACAACCTCTATGCCGTGCCGATCCTGACGCGCGACATCAAGGCGAACTACGATATCAGCAACGTCATGGTCGTTTCGCCCGACGTTGGCGGGGTCGTACGCGCCCGCTCCGTCGCAAAGCGGCTCGACTGTCTGCTGGCGATCGTCGACAAGCGTCGCGACCGCCCGGGTGAATCCGAAGTCATGAACGTCATCGGCGACGTGACCGGCAAGGATTGCATTCTGGTCGACGACATCGTGGATTCCGGCGGCACGCTGGTCAACGCTGCCGAAGCCCTGCTTAAGAACGGTGCCACCAGCGTCACGGCGTACATCACGCATGGCGTCCTGTCCGGCGGAGCCGTCACTCGCGTGACGTCCTCCAAGCTTCGCGAACTCGTCATCACGGACTCGATCCAGCCGACGACCGCGGTGCAGTCCGCGCACAACATCCGTGTTGTCACGACGGCAAACCTGATCGGCGAAGCGATCAACCGTACCAGCCAGGAAGAGTCCGTCTCCAGCCTGTTCGACTGAGGCATTGCCAAAATCGCAACGATTGCAGAGCTTTGGGCTTTCCACCCAATGCGACTTCGGCTACGTTCTGCGCGAAGTTTGAAGGAGGAACGACGATGTTTGCCGGGTTGATATCGCCGAAGAAATGGTCGCTGTTCCTTCTTGCGCCGATACTGGCGGCGTGCACCGTGGATGTCGATCCCGGCTACTCGCGTCCACCACCACGCCCGCGTCCGCCGCAAACGCAGATGTGCACCATGGAATACGCACCGGTCTGCGGGCAGCGTGGCGGAAGAACACAGACATTCGCAAACAGCTGCCAGGCGCGCAGCAATGGCTTTGCCATCATCGGCCACGGAGAATGCCGCCGGCAGCCACCGGTCACGCCAATGCCGCCGCATAGGCCTCAGCCCCAGCCGCCCCGTCCGGGTAGGCCAGAACCCACGCATCCGGAGCGTCCAGCAGGGATTTGCACCCGCGAATACCGGCCTGTCTGCGCACAGCGCGGGCCCCAAACGCGGACATTCCCGAACGCTTGCGAGGCCCGCAACGGCGGCTTCAGCATCATCGGCAACGGCCAGTGCCGCTGAGGAATGGCTAGGCCGCGATATTTGAGGCCGCGGACATCACCTCCTGCGGCGCCGGTACACCGAACAGGCGGCGCCCATCATCGACAACTTCGGTGAAGCACCACCTGACAAAGCCGTCGCGATCCAGCAGGAATTCGCCGACAAGCTGTCCCTCGCCCGTCGCGATCATGCTCTTGTCCTCATCGGTGAATTCGTAGCCGTCGGCATTGTCGAGATATTCCGTGGCCGCCATGAAATTCATCGGCTCCGGCAGCTCCGGCATATCGACCTTCATTGAGGTCATCGCACTCAGGCTGACCTTGTAAGGCCACTGTGTCTCTGATTCCGTGAACTCGATATTCGGCAATCCGAATGCCCGATGCGACACGCGATCCGGATCGGACGCCGCCAACAGGTTGGGCAACGGGTGATAACGGAAATACATGCGGGCCCGCTCGATCGGCGTGTTGACAATCGTCAGGCTTTCCACCCCCTTCTCCTGCAGGTCGCCGGCAAGAGTGGCCATGGCCGCGATCTGGCGTCGGCAGAAGGGACAGTGAAGCCCGCGAAACAGCCCGACGAGAACAGGCTTCTGGCCGCGAAAATCGTCGATGGAAACCTTGCCCTGGCGCGTGATCGCATCGAGAACAACATTTGGGGCACGGTCGCCCGGTTGCAGCGGCTTGTCGCGTTGAATTTCCGGCATGACACCCTCCTTTGCCTGTACGTCAGGCATGTTCCGCGTAGAACGAGGAAAACCTGCACGCGGCGTTGCGTGTTCACCTTCAGACGGCGCTCGTTCAATCAAGAAAAGGCAAAACCACCAAGGCGTCAGGGTCCAGGCCGTGCTTCGTACAAATGTCCTGAGCCAGCGTAAAATACCGCTCAGCTTCCGCCATATCGTCCTTTTCCAAATTCAGGGTCGCCAAGCCATCATAGCACGGAAACAAGAGCTGCGGCTCGCCGATTTCGAGCGCAAGCCGCAACGCCTCTTCATAGAAGCCACGCGCAAGACCCGGTTGTCCGTGACACTGATGGATCTGCCCCAGCACGATCAAGGGCACGGCAAGGTGGTCGCGCTGATCGAGAGCACGGTCGATCTCAATCGCTTTCTCCGCAGCCGGGACCCCCTCGCTGGCGCAGTTGTCTGTGAACGTGCAGCAAGCGACGGCAAGGTTCGCGTAAAGCCGCGCCTGGAAGCCGAGATCGGACATCCGCTCGGCAACATCGAGCCCACGTCGGCAGACGTCGATGGCGCGTGCCGGGTCCACGATCGTGTAGAGGACACCCAGGTTGGCATAGGCCCGGCAGGCTGCCCCCAGCAGTTCGGCATCCTCGGCAACCTTGAGACTGTGTTCGACTGCCTGCACCGCCTCCCGGCGGCGCCCAAGCCGCGCCAGCGCGACCCCTTTCGTATTGAGGGACTCCGCACGCGCTTGGGCAGCCTCGGCCGTCGCACAGCCCGCCGCATCAAGGCAGGATAGCGCATCATCCGCCCAGCCGGCGGCCACGACATGATCGCCCATGCGAAAGGCGAGATGACCGCGCTCCTGCAGAAGATGCGAAAGCTCGATGGGCGCGTCGGCATCGCTCAGCATCGACGCTGCCTCCGCATAGGCGGCGTCCGCCAGATCCCTCTTGCCCGCATCCAGATTGAGACGCCCGAGCTTGCGGAGCACGCGGGCCGCAGCAGCCCTCTCGCCGGCTTCCCGGAAGATCGCCAGCGCCCGCCCATAATGGTCCCGCGCTGCGTCCCTCGCGCCGACAGGACCGCATAGATCCGCAACACGTTCGAGCAGCGCAAGCCGCTCCGACATCGTGCTTGCATCGCCTTCGACCGCCATGAGCGCCTCCCGATAGAGCCGCATCGCATCGTCGTTAGCGTAGGTCTTTCGCGCCAGATCGCCGGCAGCCATCAGGTAGCGGGCGCCCTTGCCGGTTTCGTCCGCCAGGCAGAAATGGCGGCCGAGTTGGGCGGTATCTTCCAGGCGGGACGGCATACCGCGGTGCATCCGCTCGAGTGCCATGCCGACACGAGCATGCAGTGCCTTGCGGCGCTGCAGCAGGAGATTGCTGTAAATGGCATCATGCAGAAGGCTTTGCTTGAAGGCATAACCCGCCACACCCTTTATTTGCCGATGCTCCGTTTCCTCCAGAATTTCAGCCTGGCAAAGGCCGTCCAGCCCGGCGTCAAGACGCACCGGATCAGAGGCAATGTCCCTGAGAAGGGCCACGTCGAAGCGTGGGCCGATAACCGCCGCCTCCTGTGCCAGCCGCTTCATCTCGGGCGAGAGTCGGTCGACGCGGGCGAGCAGCATTGCCTGCAAGCTCACGGGTATCTCCGAGCCGACCTCGCTGCCCACCACAGACCAGGTGCCATCGCTGAAGCTCAGCGTGCCGGTCTCGATCAATGCGCGTACAATTTCCTCGATGAACAGCGGATTGCCTCCCGCCCTCGTCAGGATCCCTGACCGCACATCCGCCGGTATGGCATCCCTGCCCCCGAAGTATTGGGCTAGAAGCGTTTCGCCGTCAGTCTCCGAAAGCGGCAGCAGGCGGAGCACGGTTCCGCTCGTTCGGCTGGATGCCAATCCTTCGCTTTCCGTCGATGACCGGCCGGTGGTCAGCATCATAAGGCGCGTGCATTCAAGCCGGTCCATCACGAAGCGCAACGCCTCCACCGAGGCGGAATCGGCCCAATGAAGATCCTCGATCACAAGCAGCAGCGGGCTCAGCGACAGCCGCCGCTCGATGATGGTGCGGGTGGCATAGAGGATCTGCCGCCGCAGCTGTTCTGGTTCCAGATGACGAAGGGCATCGCCCGGATCGCCAAAACCGAAAACCGAAAAGAGAAGCGGTGCCAGCTCCCCGATGTCTTCCTCGGAAAAGCCGAGATCGCGCAAGCCCGCCGTCAGCAACTCGGCGGTGCGCGTTGGGCTTTCCCGCTCCGCGATCCCGTATGCGCTGCGCAACACGGATGCCAATGTGCCATATGACTGATCGCCAAGCGGCGAGCAGACCGCACGTCGCACCACGACATCGCGAAACCGCTCGTCCCTGGACATCGATCCCAGGAAATCCTTCACCAAACGCGATTTGCCGATCCCGGCATCGCCGACAAGCTGGACGAGTTGCGCTCTGCCGGCGCAGGCAAGGCCCAGGCATGAGCCCATGCGCGCCAGTTCCGCGTCGCGTCCCACGATCTCGGCATGCAAACCGAGACTCTCCAGGCCACGCGCGGCGTTGGGCGTATCCAGCGGCGCGATCAGGCGATGAACGTGAATGTTGCCGGTCTTGCCGCGCAGCACCTGCGAACCGAGGCTTTCGAACGAGAAGGCATGGCGCGTGAAGCGGTGTGTCAACGCACCGACCAGGATCTCGCCCGCGCCCGCCATGGATTGCAGGCGCTGCGCCGTGTTGACCGTATCGCCCGTTACCGAATAGGAACGCGACGCCGACGCTCCGAAGCCACCGGTGACAACGGGCCCGGTGTTGATACCGATATGCAGCTGCAGGGGCATGTTCGCAAGGGCCGGCCATCTGGCGCCCACGCGAGCGGCTCCAGCCGTCATTTCCAGCGCCGCACCAAGCGCCCTGGCCGGATCGTCCTCATGTGCCGTGGGAGCGCCGAAAAGCGCAAGAAGCGCATCGCCGACGAACTTGTCGACAAATCCGCCGTAATCCTCCACCGCCCGCGTCAACTCTTCGAAAAGCTCGTTCTGCAGCGCACGCATCACCTCAGGGTCGGTTTTCTCGCTCAGCGTCGTGAACCCACAGAGATCGGCGAAGAGGACCGTCAGCATCCGGCGGTCAGCACCGTCTTCCACGGATGCCGTGGCCACGGCTTTTGGTACAACGGCGTCCCGTGCCACGACGCGGGTGGCTGAACCGCCGATCGGCGTGCCACATTTCGGGCAGAATGCGAAATCCGGCTGGCAAGCCTCGCCGCAGGCAGCGCAGGAGATCGGTTGCTTTGCGCCGCATTTCGGGCAGAACGCAAAGCCGCTCTCGATGGCAAAACCACAAGCGGCACAATCCATTGGAATGGCCCCGACCGCGCGGGTTCACGGCCCGCACTTCTGCCTCACAATGAACCCGCAGCACCGCTCCTGCAAGGACTATCGCGGAACGTTGTGCCCACCGGCATCGTCAGTCAGCAGGCTTATTCAGCACCCTTGATCACCTGCCCGTTCACCGACACCGCGCCATCAGGGGCAACGTTGATCTCCCACCGCTGGCGGCCATCCGGGTCAGTCTTGGCAAAACCCTTCGCCATCATCAGACCGAACGACAGCTGATTGAGATCGGGATTGCTCTTGGCAAGGTCCTGCACGGCGGCAATCGTCTTGTCGAGGTCGCGCGCGAGGATCGTCGCGTCCATCGAGTATTCCTTCTCATTATCAAGCCGCCCGCGCACCGTCCCGGAGATCTCTGCGTCATAAACGCTGGAGGAAGCGGCAATCTTCGGGAACTCCATCACGAGGTTCCCGTCCTTGAACAGCTTCTGGGCAGCCTCCTTGCCGCTGTCGTCAGACATTTTGTCCTGATTGAAATCGGCCTTCAACAACTCCTCGCTGAATGCCGTAAAATCCATATCCGAAAGGGCGAACTGCATCTGCAGCGCATCCGGCAGGAAGGCCGAATAGGCTGCCGGAACAAGGGGACTGTCGAAGCTGATCTGCCGAGCAGACATGCCGAAACCGAACCGCATCGCGTTGGTCGGGCCATCGAGCGCGACGTTGTAGTCCAGGCTCTTTGCGCCACCGTTGCCACCGGTGCTTGATATGGTGAGATTGTTGACGCCGATGGTCTCGTTCAGGCTCGTTACCAGCGGGAACGCGTTGCGAAGCATCGTCTTCAGAGTATCACTATCGGCTGGTTTGAGCTTCTCGGTCTCGGCATGATCAAGGATGAACACGACGATATCGCGGATTTCCTTTGCCTTGATGCCGTTGACCGCAGCCGCGAGGTCAAGCGAGTCCGCCCGAATTTCGACCGGTGGAATCTCGTGACCTCCGATGGTCTCGACAAACCCCAGTGCTGTTCCGCTGACCGCGAAATTCGTCCGCTCAGGGGCAGAACTCGGCGACGATGTCAGCTTGTAGGTCGAGCTGTCCAGAGCAACGGCAACGTTCTCGGCAGCTGTTTTCGAGGTGAAGCGAAGCGCCTTGGTCGAGAAGTCGCCGGAACGAAGGTAGCTGATGGCAGGATCGAAAATACCGCTGAAGATCGCGGAGCCGATCACGTAGGTGAAGTCGGTCCTCGGCTGTCCGGCCACCGAAAAATGTCCTGTCACATCGAGGGCATTATTGCCCTCGAGCTTCCAGAGGCCATCGTCCTGAGGTGTCGCGGAAATGGACCATGGCACGAGACCGCTGATGGCGAAATTCGCCGGTCGCGCCGCCTTCAGCATCTTTTCGAAATCGGAAATGATCTCGTAGCGGGTACCGGCCGGCTTGACCGTGATGGCGCGGTTCGGCGCAACCTCCTTGGGCAGAAGCCTGGTGAGATTGCCCTTGAGCGCATCGGCACCGCTCTGATTGATTTCAACGGCAGACGCCGCCGAAGCGAAACCGAGCATGATGGCGCCAGCGGCGGTTACGACATTGAGCTGCATACCAATTTCCCTTCCCCAACCAGCGCGTATGTGAGGTCGGTAGTGGCACGATGTCAACCCAGGGTCAGGCGGCAGCCTCCTGTGGAGGCTCGCGCATAACGACTTGATTTTCCGTAGCGATCGCATCGGTGCGAGCGGGCTGGGCATTGACCAGCGCCTCGATCTCCTCGCGTGGCATCGGCTTTCCGAACAGGAACCCCTGCACCTGCAAGCACCCCTCGCGGCGCAGGAAATCGATGTGCTCCTCGCGCTCGACGCCCTCGGCAAGAACAGGAATATCCAGGCTCTGGGCCAGAATAAGCGTCGAACGGACGATAGCCGCCGATTGTTTGTTGCTGACCACGCCGTCGATGAAGGCCCGGTCGATCTTGATCTTGTCGAAGGGGAAGCTTTGCAGCGTCGACAGCGACGAGTAGCCTGTCCCGTAATCGTCCATCGCCACCTTGACGCCAAGCGCCTTCAGGCGCCGGATCACGTTCAGGGCATGCGCATGGTCGGCAACAATGCCGGATTCCGTAATCTCGAGCTCGAGGCGTGAAGGCGCCAGGCCGCTGTCCGCCAGGATCTGCTGCACGATCAACGGCAGTCGGCTGTCGGCAAGCTGTTGCGCCGCGACGTTGACGGCAATTCCAAGTGGGTTCTGCCATTTCGCCGCTTCGCTGCAAGCCGTCCTCAAGACCCACTCGCCAAGCTCCATGATGAAACCCGTCTTTTCCGCGATCGGGATAAACTCGCCGGGCGAAACGAAACCGCGCGTCGAGTGCTTCCACCGCAACAGGACTTCGAGACCGACCACCTCCCGGCTCACGGTATCGTTCTGCTGCTGGTAGAACAGTGTGAACTCGCCGCGCTTGAGGCCTTCGCGCATCTCCATCGCCAAGGCATTGCGCGCACGCGCGGCTTCGTCCATCGAAGGATCGTAGAAGCAGATGCTGCTGCCGGCCGTCGCCTTCGCGCGGTACATGGCGACATCCGCCTGCGACAGCAGATCGTCGATCGTCCGGGCCTGGTGGGGGAAGCTTGAAATACCGATGCTCGACCCGACGGAAAGCAGCTGGCCGTTCCATTCGACAGGCCGCTCAACCTCATCGAGAATGCGCTGGGCGAGCGCCGTGGCCTCCGAGCGGACGACATGATCACGCATGACGACGACAAATTCGTCACCGCCTGCTCTCGCGGCGAACTGTCCCTTGTCGGTTATCTTCGCCAGCCGTTCGCCGATCGCCCGCAGCACGGCATCGCCTGCAGCGTGCCCGTGAACGTCATTGATCTCCTTGAAGCGATCGAGGTCGAAGCTCAGCACCGTGATGTTGCTCGACATGTCGTTCAGGCTCTTGATCATCAGCGGCAGGTGCTCGTTCAGCCCTGCCCGGTTGGCAAGATGCGTGAGCGGATCATGAAGCGACAGATGCCGATACCGCGCAACGGCGGCGACCGTGGACTGCATGTCGATGATATAGGTCGATGCGCCAAGCAGGAGGATGATGACCATCACGGCTCCGACAAGGCTGGTCATGACCCCAACCGAGAGGATCTCGCGCGAAACGGTTACCGTCGCATCAGGCACGATCGTCATACCGGCCATGCCGATGAAATGCGTGGATACGATCGCCAGGATCAATGGCAAGGCGGAGCCGCACTTGCTGAAACGCGATGTGGGTCTGGCGACGCGATTGGTCACCAGCGCTCCAAACCCGGCCGCGGCAACGAGGGAGGCGACGACGTAAGGCCGGCTCCACTCGATATCCCCGGCAACCTCAAAGCCGGCAATACCAACATAATGCATCGCCGCAACGCCGAGACCAACGATGGCGCCGCCGGCTTCAATCAGCGCACCCTTGCGAGAAAGGGAAGCAATGGAAAAGCCCGTCATCGCCGACGCTATGCCGATGAACAGCGACAGAAGCGTCAGCGTAGGGTCGTAGCCGGTCAGCACCGGCGTCTGATAGCCGAGCATGGCAATGAAGTGGGTGGTCCAGATCGTCGCCCCACCGACAAATCCCGAAAGAAAGAGCCAGTTAAGCTTCTGAAGTCCCTGGGTTCTTCTCACCTTGGCGAAAAGCCTCACCGTCAACAGCGACCCAAGCACGCAGATGATGGTTGCAAAAAGCAGATGGGAGGGGCTGTGTTCAACAGCGATGCAGGAAAAGAGACGGAGCATCAAAAGGGACCAGATTGAGACATCCCCTCATAGCCACTCCGACATTAGTATTCCTTAATGATCCAGGAAATCCCGACCTATGGTTAAATCTTGACGACCGGCTGCAACTTCTGAATTCGCGAGTGGTCGAAAAGCTCGCCGCTCGCTCGTCCGGTACGGCGAAACCACGTAAAAATGTTCGCAATTCCCAGCAAGCTTGCCTTTGCGGCACAACTATACTATAGCGCACGCGTCCGCGCAGACACCCTTGGAGGCAACGCGGATGAGGATGGGTACCCCCCGCCTCCAGTTCCGTACAGGCACACGCCATGCGGAGCTCTCCAAATAACCTCGGAAGGAAAAGTCATGAGCCACGCAAGCTACGAGCTCAAGGCCGAGGCGCGCGAACGGGTTGGTAAGGGGTCCGCCCGTGAACTTCGCCGCAACGGTTTGATTCCCGCTGTCATCTATGGTGACAAGCAGGCCCCAATTTCTATCGCTCTCAGCACCAATGAGGTGACGAAGCGCATCCACGCCGGCGGTTTCATGACCACCGTTGCAACGATCGAAGTCGACGGCAAGAAGTACAAGGTTCTGCCGAAGGACTACCAGCTCGATCCGGTTCGCGACTTCACGATGCACGTAGACTTCCTGCGCGTTTCGGGCAACACCCAGGTCACCGTTGAAATCCCGGTTCACTTCATCAACGAAGAGAAGTCCCAGGGCCTCAAGGTTGGCGGCGTTCTGAACATCGTTCGTCACGAAATCGAAGTTCATTGCCCGGCAGACGCTATCCCGGAATTCTTCAACATTGACCTCAGCGGCAAGAAGATCGGCGACAGCATCCATATCTCGGAAGTCACCCTGCCCAAGGGCGTGACGACGGTTATCGACCGCGACTTCACGATCGCAACGATCGTTGCTCCGGCAGGCGGCGTTGCCGAAGAAGCTGGCGAAGCAGAAGCTTAATAGCTTCCATAATTTGTAAAGCATAAGGCCCGCTTTCTCCGGAAGGCGGGCCTTTTCATTTGGGCGAAGGAGGTCGTTTCAGCAACATTTAATACATTTCATGGAAGCATCCGGTACCGCTTATGAAAGTCCTGCGATGGCAGGAAGCGATAAAAAAGGTACGGCAGGGAGCCGACAGGAAAATATGAACAATTCCGTTCAGAACAGATTTCTGGCGATCGTTTGCGGAGCCCTGCTCCTCTTCGTCGCCCCTCTGTTTGTTCTCTTCCTGTTTCTTTCCTCGGAGCGAGCGGATAAGGAAATCCGCGACCACATCTCCGTTCTTCTTGTTGCAAACGCCCAGGCACTGGCGAAACCTCTATGGGATCTCGACGAAGACAGCGTCGCGCAGATCAGCGCAACCGTCGTTTCACAAGGGGCGATCGTCAAGGTTCAGGTCCGCGACCAGTCCGGGCAGCTGGATGTCACCCAGTCGACCATTCCGAAGTCTTTCGGCGGCGAACTCGTCCAGGTATCGCGCGCCATCATCTACAACACGGTCGATGGCCCGAAGAACCTCGGCACCATCTCCGTCTTCTATCCTGCGCTTGGCCTGTTCTCGGGCCTGAAGCATGAAGAGATCGTCTTCATGTCGATCTTCATCTTCGCGGTCCTCACGGTCTTCAGCTCCGCATTGATCGGTAACCGCATCTTCATCATCCGTCCGCTGATGCGCCTGATTGCCGCCACCGAGGCGACGCGCCAGCTGGGTTCGCGCCACCACGTCGACTGGCACTCGAACGACGAAATGGGCCGCCTTGCCCGCGGCTTTAACGAGATGCAATCCAAGCTCGAACGCGAGGAGCAGGAGCTGAAGCTCGCCCATCGCCGCGCGATCGACATCTACGACCTCACGCCCGCCATGCTGTTCTCGCTCGACGAGGACGATCGGATCACCGCCGTCAGCGACTACTGGCTGGTCGCCACCGGCTACGAGCGTCCGCGCGTTATCGGCAGCAGGTTCACTGATCTGGTAACATCGGATACCAGGGAGGCCTTCCTCAATCGCAAGAAGGACGGCGGCACCGCTGTCGATGTGACCGTGAAGTTCCTTTGCGCAGACGGTCGCTTGATGGATGTCCTGATTCTGGAATCGAAAGCCGCCACAGGCGGCCACGACATGCTTTCACTGTCCGTCATGACCGATGTGACGGAACTCAAGGCATCCGAAGCGCGGAACCACCGCCAGGCGATCAGCGACCATCTGACCGGGCTTCTCAACCGCCAGGGTTTCGAGACTGTCCTCGACGGGAAGATCGGCGAAGCCGACGCTGCCGGCCAGGAGCTTGCCTGCCTGTTCGTCGACCTCGATCGCTTCAAGTGGATCAACGACAATCTCGGCCACGCCGAAGGCGACCGGGCTCTGCGCGAGTTCGTCGACCGCTTGAAGGCACATCTCGCGCCATCCGACGTGGCCGCCCGCCTCGGCGGTGACGAATTCGCGATCCTGCTGCCGGCAAAGGACGCCGCCCGCCGCGCGGCTGTTATGGCCGAGCAGATCGCTTCGATATTCCACGAGCCCTTTGGCGCCGATCTGCATCTCAGCGCCAGCGTCGGCATCGCGATCTATCCGCGGCATGCCACGACCGCCGCAGAGCTCCTGCAAAAATCCGACATGGCCATGTACGCCAAGAAGCGTGACGGCAAGAACGGCGCGCAGCTCTTCGACAATGGCATGCTGGACCACGCACGCGCCCGCGCCGAGATCGAAACATGCATTGAGACAGGCTTGGCCGAGGGCTGGTTCGACGCCTATCTGCAGCCGATCGTCCATCTGAACGGTCGCGGCATTGCCGGCTTCGAGGCCCTGATGCGCCTCAACCATCCGCAAAAGGGGTTGATGCCTCCAGCCGAGATCATCAACGTTGCGGAAGAGACGGCGAAGATCGTGCGCGTCGGCAATGTCATCATGGAGAAGGCGATCGCGCATCTGGCCCGGATCTCGAAGCTCGCGGGCATGCAGGACAGCTATCTCGCCATCAACTTCTCGCCGCTGCAATTCGAAGCCGCCCTCCCCGCGCGACTGGCCGCCTTGCTCGGCCGCCACGGCATCCGCCCGGAACGGATCGTCGTCGAGATCACCGAAGCAGTGCTGATGCACAATAATCCGGAAATCCGCATGATCGTCAGCGAATTGCGCCGTTTCGGCTGCCGCATTGCCCTGGACGACTTCGGCACGGGATACTCATCGCTGAGCTATCTCAACCGCTTCCCGGTCGATATCATCAAGATCGACCAGTCCTTCACCCGCTCGATCAATGACGTCAACGAAGACGTGCGCCACAAGAGCCGCATGCTGGTTGAAAGCATCACCACCCTGTCTCACAAGATGGATTGCACGGTCATCGCCGAAGGCATCGAGACGGAAGAGGAATGCAGGACGCTTTGCGAGATGGGCCTCGACTATGGTCAGGGATACCTCTTCCACCGTCCTCAGAATGCGGCACAGCTCATCGAGCAGCTGACAGTCGTCAAACTAGAAGTCGCGCGAGCATCCTAAGCGCCGAAAGGAAGGCATAACGATGAAACGCCTGTTGATCCTTGCTCTTCTCGGTCTTTCTTCGTTTGCGCCCGCCAAGGCGGAAACCGTCACCCTGTTCACCGAGGACTATCCGCCGTTCAGCTATCGCGAAGGCAAGGAACTCAAGGGCGCTTCCGTCGACCAGGTAGAAACCGTCATGACGGCGGTAGGCGTCGACCACAAGATCGAGATGATGCCATGGACACGCGCCTACGCTCTCGCCCAAACCACCCCAATGACCTGCGTGTTCACCACCGCGCACAGCCAACAACGCGACGCGCTGTTCAAATGGGTGGAACCGCTGCTCCTTGATCAGAATATTCTGATCACCAAGTCAGGATCGGGTGTATCCGCGAACAATATTGAGGACGCCAGACGATACACAGTCGGCACGCATCGTGGTGACTATACCGAGACGCTTCTCAAGGAAAAAGGCTTCACCAGGATCGACGTCGCGTCCGACTTTAATGCGTCGCTTCGCAAGTTGCTGAACGGCCGCATCGACATGATGCCAATCTCGGAATCCTTCTTTGAGAAATTGAAGAAGGATCAGCCGCTGGAGAAGGTCGCTCTTCTCTCCTCTCAGCCTTTGGGCATTGCGTGCGAAAAGAATTTCCCTCCGGATCTTCTGGCAAAGATGCAGGATACCTTGAGCAAAATGATTGCCGATGGCACGCAAAAGGCAATCTTCGAAAAGTACGGCCTGCATCCTACGTATTGATTTTCCGCCAGGACCACTCGCTTGCGCTTGACTTTGTCACCGTTTCGCGGTGGTGAACGGCAAAGCGACCTTGCGAGGAATGAACGCGCCATGCTGATCATCGCCGGCCTCGGCAATCCAGGCAAACAATACGCCGGAAACCGCCATAACATTGGCTTCATGGCAGTCGACGCCATCCACCGACGCCACAGCTTTTCGCCGTGGTCGAAAAAATTCAAAGCCGAGATCGCCGAGGGCGAGATTGGCGGAGAGAAGGTGCTGCTGATCAAGCCGCAGACCTACATGAATCTGTCCGGCGAATCTGTCGGCGAGGCGATACGCTTCTACAAGCTGCAGCCCGCCGATCTCGTCGCCATCTACGACGAGCTGGACTTGCCCCCCGCCAAGGCCCGTATCAAGACCGGTGGCGGGCACGGCGGCCACAACGGCATCAAGTCTCTGGACGCCCACTGCGGCAAGGACTACCGCCGCCTGCGGCTCGGTATCGGCCATCCCGGCAACAAGGATCTGGTGCATCATTATGTGCTCGGCGATTTCGCCAAGGTCGACCAGACCTGGCTGGAGCCGATGCTGGAGGCCCTCGCCGACAACGCCGAGATGCTGGTGCGGAAGGAAGATTCGCAGCTCATGAACAAGCTCGCCCTGGCGGTCGGCGGCAAGGCCGACGAGGACAAGCCGAAGGCCGAGAAGAAGCCGGTCGCAAAGTCGCACATTCATCAGGCGCGCAACCACGCGCAGCCAAAAGCGCTACCGACAACAGGACCGATGGCCGAGATGCTGAAGAAGATGTTCG
Organism: Rhizobium sp. S96; assembly: GCF_030382195.1. Lineage (NCBI taxonomy): Bacteria > Pseudomonadati > Pseudomonadota > Alphaproteobacteria > Hyphomicrobiales > Rhizobiaceae > Rhizobium > Rhizobium sp. S96. Next base: position 109,444 of record NZ_JAUDRY010000012.1, on the reverse strand, counting down.
GCAACAAGGGAGAGTGACGGTGAGCGACGCGGCTTTTTCGATCCGCCGGGCTGCGGCGGATGACCTGGAAAGTCTGATCGAGCTCTATCGTCACTTCAACTCCGGGGATCCCGTACTCGCTCCCGCCAGGGCCGAGGAACGTTTCACGGCCATGCTGGCCCAGCCCGGAATGTCCGTTTTCATCGGCTTTCTCGGCGCTGCACCGACCAGCACGGTAACGTTGATCGTCATTCCGAACCTGACGCGAAATGGCGCCTCCTACGCATTGATCGAGAATGTCGTCACCCATGGTGACTACAGGAAACGAGGTCATGCGGGCGCGCTCATACGCCACGCCGTAGATGCGGCATGGGATGCAGACTGCTACAAGGTCATGCTGCTGATCGGATCAAAGGATCCTTCGACGCTGCGCTTCTACGAGAACTGCGGTTTCGTCCAGGACAAGACGGGTTACCAGATCCGTCGCCAATAGGGACTATTCCTCGGGTTCGGTGACGAACATCAGCGGAAAGCCGGCCTCCTTGCCGAAATCCACCGCCTCTTTCGCCTTGGTCTCGGCGATGTCCTTGGCGCAGACGACCACCACGGATGTACCCAGCTTGTGCGCAGTCAGCATCACCCGGTAGCCGGTTTCCTCGCTCATCCGGAAAACGGCCTTGAGAACGGCGATGACGAATTCGCGCGGCGTATAGTCGTCATTGACGAGAATGACCTTGTACAGCTTCGGTCGATCCAGCTTCGGCTTCGACGCGACTTTCGGTTTCTGGGCAATGTCGTTGTCACTCATCGGAGGTCCACCCGTTGATGACATGGGAACGGCGAGGTTAAGGCTCGCTAAGGTCTATATTGCGCCGCAAAGGTCGCGGATCAAGACAAAGGCACCTACGGATGGCGTGCAGATGCGCGAAAAGCTTGACCGCGCACCGCCTTTTATCCCATACGCACCCCCAAGAACTTCAAGAACAGCAGGTTTCAGCCATGGGCTTCAAATGCGGTATCGTCGGTCTGCCGAATGTCGGCAAGTCGACCCTCTTCAACGCGCTTACCAAGACGGCGGCAGCGCAGGCGGCAAACTATCCCTTCTGCACGATCGAGCCGAACACCGGCGAAGTCGCCGTTCCGGATCCGCGCATGCAGAAGCTGGCGTCCATCGCCGGCTCCAAGGAAATCATTCCGACCCGCATCTCCTTCGTCGACATCGCCGGCCTCGTGCGCGGCGCGTCCAAGGGTGAAGGCCTCGGCAACAAGTTCCTCGCCAACATCCGCGAAGTCGATGCCGTCGTGCACGTGCTACGCTGCTTCGAGGACGACGACATCACCCACGTCGAGGGCCGTATCAACCCGGTCGGCGATGCCGATACGATCGAGACCGAGCTGATGCTCGCCGACCTCGAAAGCCTGGAGCGCCGCGTCGAGCAGACCCGCAAGCGCGCCACCGGCAAGGACAAGGAATCGATGGCGCAGCTTCCTGTTATGGAAGCGGTGATCAAGCTCCTCAACGAAGGCAAGCCCGCCCGTCTTCTGCTGAAGACGCTGGCGCCTGAAGAGATCGAGATCCTCAAGGGTCTCAACCTCCTGACCTCGCATCCGGTCCTCTACGTCTGCAACGTCGCTGAAGGCGACGCTTCCACCGGCAACGAGCACACCAAGGCCGTCGCCGTTATGGCGGAGAAGCAGGGTGCGGAATGCGTCATCATCTCGGCCGCCATCGAAGCCGAAGTCGCGCAACTGCCGGAAGAAGAAGCGACGGAGTTCCTCTCCGCCCTCGGTCTGGAAGAAGCCGGTCTCGACCGCCTGATCCGTGCGGGCTATCACCTGCTCGACCTGATCACCTATTTCACCGTCGGCCCCAAGGAAACCCGCGCCTGGACCATCGTGCGCGGCACCAAGGCCCCGCAGGCGGCAGGCGTCATCCACACCGATTTCGAACGCGGCTTCATCCGCGCCTTCACAATCGGTTACGACGACTACATCAACTTCAAGGGTGAAGTCGGTGCCAAGGAAGCCGGCAAGGGCCGCGACGAAGGCAAGGAATACGTCGTCCAGGACGGCGACGTCATCCACTTCCGCTTCAACACCTGATACCCCACTGACACAAACTGCCGCCTATGCGGGCGGCAGTTTTTCGCGGATGGCGGCCGGCAGCGCCCCCATGACGACCCGCCGCAGCGGCATCCATCCGGTGCCGATGACCAGAACGATCACGCCGACCGTCAGCAACGTCGTGAAGACGTAGGTATCGACCCGGGCCTCGCCCTGGCGAAAGATGCCGTAAAGCGCGAAGCCGAGCGACAGCAGTCCTGAGGTCACGAAAGCGCGGCGATCGATCACCAGCCCGACCAGCATCAGCGCAGCTACCGTCGCCACCACCAGCGGTGTGCGGAAAGACACGGTCTGCAGCGTCGCAAACAGGCTGCCATCCGCACCGGCCAGCGAGAGAACGCTGTAAAGCAGCGCCGGAGCCGCGCCAAGATGCAGCCAGAAGGCAACGTCGGCAGTGATGGTGCGACGAAGCGGATCCCTGAGGTCGAAGCGCATGGCAAGGGCAAAGAGGCCGACAGCGCAGGCAACGGCGACAAACGACAGCACGCCCGTGTGATTGAGCACGAAGAAGGGATCGCCACTCATCCAGCTGAGAGCCTGCAGGACAAGCAGCAGAATAACCGCTATCGCGCCCATGATGGTGAGCGCGAGCGCCAGTGGTATCCGGTAACGCAGGTAGAAGGCGCCCAGCACGACCGGAAAGCAAAGCGCGAACTGCAGCGCCTTGTTGTCGCCGAGTGCCGCCGCGTTGGGCCAGCCGTCCAGCAAGGCCGCAGCAACAACACCAGTCCAGACCGTCAGCGCAATGGTCAGGGCGACGGCCGGCAAGGCCAGCCTCTGCCGCCGCACGAGGATTTCAGCCAGCACGATAACGGCCGGCAGGACGGCATAGACCGAAGCAATCCCCCAGAGCCCCGCAAGCGCCACGACGATGCCGATGGTGATCAGGACGTCATGGAAGCCACGCACAAAGCTTGGCGTCTCCGTATCCGAGAACGCCACTGCAGCCCTCCGCCTGGTCGCCCGGTCAGCGTCAACCGTCACCCCGCGCTCGAGCAGAAACGCCGTCAGTGGCGCTGAGCCTTGCGTCGGAATGAGCCCTTCTCTTTCGGCGGCGTCGATGATCGACTTTAGGTCTGACATACAGGAAATCTCGCAGCAATCGTTGAGTCGTGCCGGATGCTATTGTAGTCCTTGTGAAACTCCTATGAAGCGGAGGGCAAATTTGTCCGATCAGACACTGGCTTTCGAGGATTTCCATCCGGATCAAGTCTTCATCCTCGGCCCGAAGACGGTCACGGCCGAAGAGATCATCGAGTTCGCGCGGGAATTCGATCCGCAGCCCATGCATCTCGACGAGACGGCCGGCCGCGACAGCATCCTCGGTGGACTGGCCGCCTCCGGCTGGCACACATCGGCAATGCTCATGCGGATGATGACCGACAGCTTCCTCATCAATTCTCTGTCGCAGGGGGCCCCCGGCGTCGATGTCATGGAATGGCGCAAGCCCGTGCTTGCGGGAGACACGCTTGCCGGCCGCTCGACGGTAGTGGACGCGCGGCCACTGCGCTCGAGGCCAGGGATCGGCATCGTGAAGTTTCGCCACGAAATCGAGAACCAGAAGGGTCAGATCGTCTGCTTCTCTGAGAACTCGATCATGTTCTCCACGCGCCAAACGTTGGATAAAGCTCCATGATCATGGTCGAGCGCTACCCGATCGGCGAGAAGACCGACATCGGCCACTATGCCTTTACGGAAGAAAGGATCCTGTCGTTTGCGCGACGCTTTGATCCGCAGCGCTTCCATGTCGAAACGGCAGCGGCCAAGGAGAGCCTGTTCGGAGGTCTATGCGCATCCGGCTGGCACACAAGCGCGGCCTGGATGCAGGTATTCCTGGCCTATTGGAAGGTAGAGGCCGAGCGGCTGATACGTGAAGGATCGGTGCCGCCCAATCTTGGCCCCTCACCCGGCTTCAGGAACATGCAGTGGATTCGTCCCGTCTTCGCAGGCGAAGTCGTGCACTATTCGAACACCTTGCTGGCGAGCCGCGCGCTGGCCTCGCGCCCTGGCATGCGGCTGAACACCATTCTTTCCGAGGGCGCCATCACCGATGGCACCCCTGTCATTCGCTTCGAAGGCAGCGTTCTGGAATTCGAATGATCGGAGCTTAGTGCCCCGAAAATTCGACAAGCGTCCGGACGTCAACGCCCAGCGCCTCGAGCTTGGCGCGACCGCCGAGATCTGGCAGGTCGATCACGAAGCAGGCAGAGACGACCTCCGCCCCGATCTGGCGCAGCAGCTGCGTGGCGCCGACAGCCGTTCCGCCGGTGGCGATCAGGTCATCCACCAGGATCACTTTTTCGCCCGGCTGCACCGCATCGCGATGCATCTCCATCTCGTCCACGCCGTATTCCAGGCTATAGGCAATCCGCACGGTATCGTGCGGCAGCTTGCCCTTCTTGCGGATCGGCACGAAGCCGGCCGAAAGCTGGTGGGCGACAGCACCGCCCAGAATGAAGCCTCGGGCTTCCATGCCCGCGATCTTGTCGATCTTCATGCCGGCATAGGGCTGGACAAGCTCATCGACGGCGCGTCGGAACGCACGCGCATTGCCAAGAAGCGTCGTGATGTCACGGAAGATGATGCCGGGCTTGGGATAATCCGGGATGGAGCGAATGCTGGCAGCGAGCTCCGAGGTCTTGTCGTTCATGGAAAATCCATATCTGCAGGGGTCGAAAGTTGGCGCACCCTATCAATTGCGACAGATGGAACCAACAAAAAAGGCGGCCACTAGGCCGCCTTTTCCGCAACATGAGAGCAAAACCCTCAGTGTTCCTTGTTCGCGTAAACCGAGCGCTTCGTCAGGTAGATCAGTACCGAGAAGATCAGCAGGAACACCATGACCATGAAGCCGGTATGCTTGCGCTCCACCAGATGTGGCTCTGCGGCCCACATCAGGAAGGACGAGACGTCCTTGGCATACTGGTCGACGGTTGCCGGCGAGCCGTCGTCATAGGTCACCTGACCGTCAGACAGCGGCTTCGGCATGGCCAGAACGGCGGCAGCATGGAAGTACGGGTTGTAGTGCTGTCCCTGCGAAACCTGGAAGCCAGCCGGAGGCTCTTCGTAGCCGGTCAGCAGCGAATAGATATAATCCGGTCCGCCTTCCTGGTACTGCGTGAAGATATCGAAGATGAAGCGCGGGAAACCGCGTTCGACTTCGCGCGCCTTGGCGAGCAGCGACATGTCAGGCGGTGCGGCACCGTTGTTGGACGCAGCAGCCGCTTCGGCGTTCGGGAACGGCGACGGGAAGTAGTCGGAAGGCACGGCCTTGCGGGTGTACATGTCACCGCTGGCGTTCGGGCCATCCTGTACTTCGTAGTTCGCCGCGAAGGCCTTGACCTGCGCATCCGAGTAGCCGAGCTCGCCGAGCATGCGGAACGGCACCAGCTTCATGGAGTGACAGGCAGCACAGACTTCCGTGTAAACCTTCAGGCCGCGCTGCAGCTGGCCCTTGTCGTAGGTGCCGAAAGGACCTGCGAAGGACCAATCGACTTCCTTGGGCTCCTTCAGCGGATAGTGCGGGGTCGCGGCTTCGTGGTGCTCAGCAGACTTTGCAGCCTCCTCAGCGAAAACCGCGGTTCCGAGACCGGCGACGACTGCGAGCGACAGAATGCTTGCAAGAAGCTTTTTCATGGTTTGTTTCCCTCTCGTCGCCCGCTTATGCCTTGGCCGCTACAGCCGAGGCAGTCTTGTTGCGCTTTTCAAGCACGGCTTCCGTGATCGAGTTCGGCACACGGCGCGGCGTCTCGACGAGACCAAGCACCGGCATGACGACCAGGAAGAAGGCGAAGTAAAGCAGCGTACAGATCTGCGAGATCGTGGTGTAGAGGCCTTCCGCCGGCTGCGAACCGAGCCAGCCGAGGATGATCGCGTTGATCACGAACAGCCAGTAAGCCATCTTGTACCACGGACGATAGACCGCCGAACGAACCTTCGAGGTGTCGAGCCACGGCAGGAAGAACAGTACGATGATCGCGCCGAACATCACAAGAACGCCTGCAAGCTTCGAGTCGATCGGGCCGACGTTGAAGGTGATCGAGCGCAGCATCGCGTAGAACGGCAGGAAGTACCATTCCGGAACGATGTGAGCCGGCGTCTTCAACGGGTCAGCCGGGATGTAGTTGTCGGCGTGACCGAGGAAGTTCGGCAGGTAGAAGACGAAGTAGGCGTAGACGAGCAGGAAGATCGAAACGCCGAGCGCATCCTTGAGCGTTGCGTAAGGCGTGAAACGAACCGTGTCCGTCTTCGTCTTGACTTCGACGCCCGTCGGGTTCGTCTGGCCGGTAACGTGCAGCGCCCAGATGTGCAGGACCACGACGCCGGCAATAACGAATGGCAGCAGGTAGTGCAGCGAGAAGAAGCGGTTCAGCGTCGGATTGTCGACAGCAAAGCCGCCGAGCAGGAACTGCTGCACCCATTCGCCGACCAGCGGGAATGCCGAGAAGAAGCCGGTGATGACGGTCGCACCCCAGAAGGACATCTGACCCCAGGGCAGAACATAGCCCATGAAGCCGGTCGCCATCATCAGCAGATAGATGAGAACGCCGAGGATCCAGAGGATTTCGCGCGGCGCCTTGTACGAGCCGTAGTAGAGGCCGCGGGCAATGTGCAGATAGACGGCAACGAAGAAGAACGACGCGCCGTTGGCATGCATGTAGCGCAGCAGCCAACCGTGGTTGACGTCGCGCATGATCTTTTCGACCGAGTTGAACGCAACCGTCGTTTCGGCTGCATAGTGCATCGCGAGCACGACGCCGGTCAGGATCTGAACGATCAGCATGACCGACAGCATGGCGCCGAAGGTATAGGCATAGTTCAGGTTACGCGGAACCGGATAGGCGACGAAGCTGTCATAGACGAGACGAGGCAGCGGCAGGCGTGCATCGATCCACTTCTCAAGGCCGGTTGATGGCTCGTAGCTGGAATGGCCACTCATAAATCAGTCCCCCTCAACCGATCTTGATTACTTTATCGGAAACGAACGAATAGGTCGGAATCGCAAGGTTCTGCGGTGCCGGACCTTTGCGAATGCGGCCGGCCGTGTCGTAGACCGAGCCATGGCAGGGACAGAACCAACCGTTGTATTCGCCGGCCTGGCCGAGCGGGACACAGCCGAGATGGGTGCAGGACCCGATCATGACGATCCAGTTTTCCTTGTCCTTGCCGGCCGAACGATCGACGCCGGTTGCCTGCGCGTCTGCCGGCAGGTTCGCGTTGCGTGCGATCGGATCCTTGAGATCTGCCAGCGCAACGTCGTCGGCGGCCTTCACTTCTTCAGGCGTACGATTGCGAATGAAGATCGGCTTGCCACGCCACTTGGCGGTCAGCGACATGCCGGGCTCGAGGCTCGACACATCGACTTCGATCGAAGCCAGAGCCAATGTCGAAGCATCGGGGCGCATCTGATCGATAAACGGCCAGGCAACCGAAACGGCGCCCACCGCGCCTGCCATACCAGTGGTGAGATAAAGGAAATCACGACGAGTGGGCTCGCCCGTGACCTCGCCTGTCGTTTCGTGTTCGCTCACGGCTTACCATCCTCTGCGCAAATTTTGCGGAACTCCGCCCCATCCCCTCAAGGCGGCGAATCTGTCGCGACACAATTCGAACATAGATTCCCCACCAATCCGGCGCGTTCTAAGCTTGATCGCAAATTATGTCCAGCCTTGGCAAGGGCATGTGGGCACAATGTCGCGGGAATTTTGGGTTGATTTTCGAAGACAATCACATGCTTGCAACATTGCTGCGTTGCACCAAAATCAAGCCTATGCTACGCCCCGGACATATTGTTGTTCCACTCTCGGCGCGCGGCGATGAAAGACACTTTATTCTGTGTGGGAAGTGTCCTCGTATCGCTGCTGCTTGCAACGATATCTCTGCGATACGTCACGCATACATGGCTGCTCGCCTTCGTATACAGTTTCCAGGCTCATTTTGCGCTCGCCGCAGTGCTGGCAACACTTGTGCTGCTGGCGATCAAGCGCCACTGGTTTGCCTATCTCCTGCTCGCCGTCGGCGTCTTCCTGCTCGGCCATGGACTGTTCATGCTGAAGGCCTTCGAAGCCGCACCGGCATCGGCCGCAACGCAGCCCATCCTGCGCCTCATGTCCTTCAACATCATGAACGACAATCTCGGGAACGGGGCTCGGATCGCCGATGCGGTGATCGCCTCGGATGCCGACATCGTCAACATTCTCGAAGCAGAACCGCTGCGCCCTGAAATCCCGCGCCTTTCACAGGCGTATCCCTATCGCATAGGGTGCGGCACCGACACGGATGGCTGCGACACGCTGATCCTTTCCAAGCGACCGTTCCTCACGCAATCCGTCAGCAGCATCGGCGATCTCTGGCCAAATCGGCTAATCCAGACGGCGATCGACGTCGACGGCACAAAGATCAATTTCGCCTCGGTTCACCTGGCAAAACCCTATTTCGATGATTTTCAGCTCGATGAACTCACCGATCTGCGCAAGATCGTCGCCGAGACCGACGGGCCGCTTCTGCTGGCGGGCGACTTCAACTCGGCGATAATCGATCCGCATATCCAGAGGTTCATGCGTGCGACAGGCTTCAACACGGTCTTTCCGGAGCCCGCCACTTGGCCTATCCGGGCAGGCGCCGTCGGCATCGCCATCGATCACGTCCTTGCCCGTCCACCGCTGCGGCTGACATCGGTCACGCGGATGGATGACAGCATCGGCTCAAATCACTTTGGCCTCATGGCCGAGATTGCCATCGAGCGCTGACGGACTTTTTGCGTCCTCGTAATCGGCGGCCAGGAAGCCTCCCGACTGGCGCGCCCAGAGTTCCGCATAAAGACCGCCCTGCTGAAGCAGCGCCTCGTGAGTTCCTTCCTCGATGATCCTGCCCTTGTCGACGACGATCAGGCGGTCCAGGGCGGCAATCGTCGAAAGCCGATGCGCGATCGCAAGCACGGTCTTGCCCTCCATGATCCCATGGAGATTGGACTGGATCGCTTCTTCCACTTCGGAGTCCAGCGCCGAAGTCGCCTCGTCGAGAACGAGGATCGGCGCATCCTTGAGCATGACGCGGGCAATTGCGATCCGCTGGCGCTGCCCACCGGAGAGCTTGACACCGCGCTCGCCGACATGAGCGTCGAAGCCCTTGCGTCCCTGCTGGTCCTGAAGGTTTTCGATGAAACCGAGCGCTTCCGCCCGGCGCGCTGCGTCGATGAGACGAGCCTCGCCGGCATCGGGCCGTCCAAACAGGATGTTGTCCCGAACCGACCGGTGCAGCAGCGAGGTATCCTGGCTGACAACGCCGATCTGCATGCGCAGTGACTCCTGCTTGACGTCGGCAATGTCCTGGCCGTCGATCAGGATGCGCCCACCCTCGAGATCGTAGAGGCGCAGCATCAGGTTCACGAGCGTCGACTTGCCGGCGCCGGATCGTCCCACGATGCCGACCTTTTCGCCCGGCCGGATGGTCAGCGAAAAATCGTCGATCACACCGCTGGTCCTGCCATAATGGAAGGTAACATTCTCGAAGCGGATGCCCGGATGCGCGATGACGAGATCGGGGGCATCCGGCTTGTCGACCAGCCCGAGAGGCTTGGAGATGAGCTCAGCCGAGTTCTGGATGGTTCCGAGATTGCGCATGATGCCGTTGAACTGCGTCATCAGTCGCCCCAGAAGGAAATTCAACCGCAGCACCAGCGCCAGCGAGAAGGCCACGGCACCGGAGCTGATGAGCCCTTGCAGCCACAGATGGACGCTGAGCCCGGCCATCATAACGATCATCAGGCCGGAGAGCAGCGCCATGGAGGCACGCACGCCGGTGATGAAGCGTGTGAAGCGCAGCACGGTTTCCTGGTAGAAATCGAAGCCCTGCCGCATGTAGCGGTCGGTCTCTTCGTCCCTTGCAAACAGCTTCAGCGTCTGGATGTTGCTGTAGGCATCGACCATCCGGCCGTTGAGCATCGATGCGGCCTCCGCGGTTTCACGCGAGTGATAGCGGATGCGGGGAACGAAATAGCGCGCCAGCAGCCCAAAGGCGAAAAGCCACCCCAACACCACGACGGCAAGCGAGAGATCGAGCCGGGCAACGAGCACCAGCGTGGTCGCCGCATAGATGCCGACGAACCAAACGCTCTCCATCAATGACGTCACGAGGTCGCCCGTCGCCTGCCCTGCTGACCAGACCTTGGTGACGATCCGCCCGGAAAAGTCGCTTTGAAAGAAGGAGAGCGACTGGCGCGAGACGTGCAGATAGGATTGCCAACGCGCGAGATTGTAGAAGCCCGGAGTAATCACCTGTTGATCGACAAGCGCAATCAGCAGCGCCACCACGAAGCGCACGATGCCGATGAGGATCAGCATGCCGAACAGTTCCGCGCCATGCGCCTGGAGAAGTCCGCTCCAGCCGGCGGCGGGCGTGATGCTCGCCAGAATGTCGACCACCCGCCCTACGAACCAGAAAAGCGCCGCCTCGATCGCGGCCGACATGCCGCCGAGAACCAGCATGGCGATGAACGGTGCCTTCGCCTGGCCGATATAGAAAGAGATGAATCCGAGAGTCGAGCGCGGCGGCTGTATATTGTCGCGCGGCCGGAACGGATCAATCCAATTTTCGAAAGTACTAAAGATTCGATTTAACAGCATAATTGCGATATAGGCATATATGCCGGAACGGGAAAGGAATGCTCCCGCCGGACAACCTTATATTTTGGTAATGATCGGTAACATCAACGGCATCGCCGTTGAATGAAGTATAACTCGCCACAATCTCGGCATACTGTAGAGTTTCACGGGAGACTGCCGCGATGCAAACGAAGACGCTTACGTCGAGTATTCCGTTACCTCTGGCGGAAAAACTGGACGCCATGATTGGACAGCTTCACCTGCCGTACGATCAGATCGTTACGGAGGCAATTACCGCTTGGATTGACCGCGAGGAAGAACGACGCCTCGCCGCACTACGTGCACTCGCCTCGACCAACAGCATGGCGGTTGAGGGACACCGCGTCATCGACTGGGCTGACAGCCTTTCAGCTGACGGGCACTGAACGCACCACACTATAAAAAGGCGCCCTCCCGATATCCCAGGGAGGGCGCCTTGTTTTTATTCCGCCGCTTCTTCGGCGTCTTCGTGATCGGCAAGAAAGCCGCCGGACTGCCGGTTCCAGAGATCGGCATAAATGCCCCCCTGGTGAACAAGCTCGACGTGCGAGCCCGCCTCGACGATCCGACCCTTGTCGAGCACGATCAGGCGGTCCATTTCCGTCAGCGTCGACAGCCGGTGGGCGATCGCGATCACCGTCTTGCCCTGCATCAGCGCGAACAGGTTTTCCTGGATCGCGGCTTCGACTTCGGAATCGAGCGCCGAGGTCGCCTCGTCCAGCACCAGGATCGGCGCGTCCTTCAGGAAAACGCGGGCGATGGCGATACGCTGGCGCTGACCGCCCGAAAGCTTGACGCCGCGCTCGCCGACCTGCGCATCCAGCGCCTTGCGCCCCTGCATGTCCACCAGGGTCTCGATGAAATCCCAGGCATTGGCACGCTTGGCAGCCTCGATGACCTCGGCATCCGTGGCATCCGGACGACCGTAGGCGATGTTGTCGCGGATGGAACGATGCAGCAGCGAGGTATCCTGCGTCACCACGCCGATCAGTTCGCGCAGGCTCTCCTGCGAGACATGCGCGATATCCTGCCCGTCGATGGTGATGCGCCCGGCTTCCAGATCATAGAAGCGCAGAAGCAGGTTCATCAGCGTGGTCTTGCCGGCGCCGGAGCGACCGACGAGACCCACCTTCTCGCCCGCCTTGATGTCGAGCGACAGGTTTTCGATGATGCCCTTGCCCTTGCCATAGTGGAAACCGATCCGATCGTAATGGATCGCTCCCCGCTTGGCACTCAGCTGCGGCGCACCGGGCTTGTCGACGATGTCGTGGCTCTTCGTCATCATCTCCATGCCGTCATAGACGGTACCGATGTTTTCGAAGAGCGCCGAGACTTCCCACATGATCCACTGCGACATGCCGTTGACGCGCATCGCAAGACCGATCGCAATGGCGATCGCCCCGACCGAAATCCCGCCGTTCAGCCAGAACCAGATCGACAGCCCGGAGATGACGAAGAGCGCCACGCAGTTGTTAATATAGACCGCCGCGTGGAACATCGTGACCTTGCGCATCTGCTGATACACGGTCTGCAGGAATTCGTTCATGCCCTCCTTGGCATAGGTCTCTTCCCTGCCCGCATGCGAGAACAACTTCACCGTCGCGATGTTGGTGTAGCTGTCGACGACGCGGCCGGTCATCATCGAACGCGCATCGGCCTGCGTGGCGGCGATCTTGCGAAGCCGCGGCACGAAGTAGGATACGATACCGATGTAGATGCCGAGCCACGCCAGGATCGGGATCATCAATCGCCAGTCGGCCGCCGCGATCACCACGATCATGGAGATGAAGTAGGTGACGACGTAAACGAAAACGTCGAGGATCTTCATCACCGTCTCGCGAACGGCAAGCGACGTCTGCATCACCTTCGTTGCAACGCGTCCCGCGAACTCGTTGGCAAAGAAGGTCATGCTGTGGCGCATCAGGAAGCGGTGCATCTGCCAGCGCGCGATCATCGGGTAGTTGCCGAGCAGGACCTGATGCATGATCAAGGAGTCCAGCACAGCCGCCACCGGCAAACCGATGAGGATCAGCGCGCCCATCCAGACGAGCCGGTGTCCCTCGCTCTGGAGGAACGTCGCGGGGTCGGCATGCGTCAGCCAGTCGACGATGTTGCCGAGGAACTGGAAGAGCGCCACTTCGCCGATGGCAATCAGCATCGTCAGCACGGCCATCATGCCGAGCCATGGGGCCGCCGGCTTGGTATAGTGCCAGCAGAAGGCGTAGAGCCCCTTCGGAGGAACCTTGGGATCCTCGCTCGGAAAGGGATTGAGTCTCTGTTCGAACCAGCCAAACATAAAAAATGCTCCGAAACTTCAGCGTCCCGGCCCAGAGCCCGCGCAAGGACGCGCTGAAGGCTCATATGGGAACCGGACGTTCAAGGGGCGAGGCCACAACAGCCGCGCAATGGATCAGAAAAGGAAAATCAGGAAAGAAAGGGCACTTAGGAGTGCCGGATCGTCAGTCGCGGGGTCACGGGCGAGAGGCGCGTGCATCGCATTGTAATCATCATAGCCTCCCTGCTGACGATTGAAGATATGCACCGATAGCGCGAAATCACCGAGAATTCCAGCCCTTTACGACGCCAAAATTGAAGGTTTCGGGGTTAAAGACAGGCTGTTGCACGAAAATCGCAGTTGAAATACCAGTTTCGCAACAAAATCGAACAAGACGGCATACACGATGACAGACCTCAGACTTGCGCTCTACCAGCCCGATATTCCAGGAAATACCGGCACGATCCTGCGTCTTGCCGCATGCCTCGGTTTTGCCGTCGACATCATCGAGCCGGCCGGCTTCGACATTTCGGACCGCAACCTCAAACGCGCCGGCATGGACTACATCGCAACCGCCGCCCTCACACGCCACGTCTCCTGGAACCATTTCGAAACCTGGCTGCAATCCAGCGGGCGCCGGCTCGTGCTGGCCTCAACGAAGGCTTCCGGGCGCTACACCGATTTCGCCTTCCGTCCTGATGATGTTCTTCTCTTCGGCCGAGAAAGCGCCGGCGTCCCCGATCAGGTGCACGGCAGGGCGGATGCCCGGATATTGGTGCCGATGGTCGAGGGCCAGCGCTCGATCAACGTCGCCGTTTCGGCCGCGATGATCGTCGGAGAGGCAATGCGGCAAACCGTCTGGGGTTGACCTTCCGCCGCATCTCCACAAATGCCGGTCAGGCTCCACAATATGTCGCGCATGGCGTTGTGAATTCGCCAGACGGGCGTATAGTTTTTAGCCGAGCAATCAAATCAAACGGCGCAACAACGCAATTTCAATAACTTGGCTATGCCATAGATTCGAAGATTTGCTTCAGCGCAGGAAAGCCGGCAGGCAGGAAAAAGAAAAGACGGCATGGAATCGACAATCGTCATGATCAATCTGTTCGGCGCCGTGGCATTGCTGCTGTTCGGCCTCGCGCAGGTGAAGGATGGCGTTTCCCGGGCCTTTGGTGCGCGGCTGAGGACCGGGCTTGCCTCCGGCACGCGCAGCGGATTTCGCTCGTTCCTGTCCGGCTTTGTCGCAACCGTGGCCCTGCAGAGCTCCACCGCAACCGCGCTGATGGTCGCCTCCTTCGTCGAGCGTGAACTGGTCAAGCCGCGCATGGCCCAGATCGTGCTGCTCGGCGCCAATGTCGGGACGGCCGTGACGGCCTGGATCGTGGCAACAGGCATCGAGTGGCTGTCGCCGCTCGTCATCCTCGCCGGCATCGTACTCTACCGCAGCGGCTCGACGGCCCGCCAGGGCGGCGGCACGGCGCTGATCGGGATCGGGCTGATGCTGCTGTCCTTGCACCTGCTCAGCAGCGCAACCGAGCCGATGCGCCAGTCGCCGGCGCTGGCGGCCTTCATCGGGCTGCTCGACAATGCCTGGCCGGTGGCCCTGGCGTTTGCCGCCGGCATTGCCTTCGTGTCGTCCTCCAGCCTGGCGGCGGTCGTGCTTATCCTGTCGCTGGCCTCGACCGGCATCCTGTCGGCCGGGCTGATCATCGTGCTGGTGCTCGGCGCCAATCTCGGCGGCGCCATCCCGCCGGTCATCGCGTCGCTCTCAGGCCCGGCGTCCGCCAAGCGGGTGACGCTCGGCAACCTGATCGTTCGGGCAATCGGCTGCCTGATCGCCCTGCCGTTGGCTGGCTATGGCGCCGATCTGTTGGGCATGCTGCCGCTGAACCCCGCGAAGCTGCCGGTCGATGTTCACCTTGCCTTCAATTTGCTCCTGGCAGCACTTGCCTGGCCGTTCTCCCGCATCCTGTCTCGGCTGATGCTGCGGCTCGTTCCCGAGGACGCGGCACCGGACACCGGCCCGAAATATCTCGACCTCCACGAACTTTCGACGCCAGTCGTTGCCCTTGCCAGCGCCACCCGCGAAGTGCTCGGCGTCGGCGACCTGATCGAGCGGATGCTGCTGCGTGCCGCCACCGCCTTCGAGAAGAACGATCTGTCCAAGCTCGCCGAAATCCCGGCGCTGGAAAAACGCGTCGACAGCCTGCAGCAGGAGGTGAAGATCTACCTGTCCAAGCTCGGCCGCGGCGGCTTGAGCGAGGAAGACGGCAGGCGCTCGATCGTGATCATCGACTATGCGATCAACCTCGAGCATATCGGCGACATCATCGAAAAGGGCCTGCTGCCGCAGGTCGGCAAGAAGGTCTCGCTCGGCCTCAAGTTCTCAGACGACGGCTATGCCGAGCTGACCAAGCTCTTCCACCTGACGATCGACAACCTGCGCATCGCCCAGACGATCTTCGTCACCCGCGACTTCAATCTCGCAAAGCAGATCATGGAGGTGAAGGTCGAGGTTCGCCGCATGGAGAAGCAATCGTCCGAGCGCCACCTCGAGCGCCTGCGCGACGGTCGCGCCGACAGCCTGCAGACCAGCTCCCTGCATCTGGACATGCTGCGCGACCTCAAGCGCATCAACGCCCACATCGTCTCCGTCGCACACCCCATCCTCGACGAAAGCGGCCTGCTTATCGAAAGCCGCGTCCGCAAGGCGGCGGAATAGCTCTGATTAATCGGCGGATGGCAGGCGGCGCATTGTAAACTCGATCTGATCGCCGTCGAGCTGGCGCCAGCTCTCCACTTCGGTCCAGTAGGCGGCTTTCGGATATTCGTCGAACCATTCGCGCGCCTTGGCCCGGGCGTCGAGCAGAGCGAGACAATAGGTCTGCCGCACGAAGCGGTCGTTTTTCCGGGGCGTACCCTCGGCCCGATGAGTTGCAATCCTGCGCTTCAAGCCGTCAAAGGACGGAGGTCCTGGGATCTTCGTCATAAACCTTACCTCTACAGGAAAAGGTAATATCGAAAGTCGCTTTTTGCGAGTCGAATCTGAAGCAGGCTCAGACCGCGGCCGCTGTTGGCGATAACCCTGCGCAACTGCTATCAGGGGCGATAATGACGAAAGTACGAGTCGCGTCGGATGACGCACGCTCACCGGAGACGAGACGACATGGAAAGACCGGAACTGCCGATCGGGCTGCCCGAAGACATAGAAGACAAGAAGACCGCGGCCCGGACATGGTTCGAAGGTCTCCGGGATGCGATCTGCGCCTCTTTCGAAACGCTGGAAGATGAACTGGAAGGCCCGCTGTCGGACCGCCAGCCGGGACGTTTCGTCGCCAAGGACTGGCAGCGCGAAAACGGCGCCGGCGGTGGCGGCCGGATGTCGATGATGGAAGGCCGCGTCTTCGAAAAGGTCGGCGTGCATACGTCTACCGTCTTCGGCGAGTTCGCACCCGACCTTCGCGCCCAGATGCCTGGCGCCAAGGACGACCCGCGCTTTTGGGCATCCGGCATTTCGCTGATCGCCCATCCGGTCAACCCGAATGTTCCGGCCGTCCATATGAATACGCGCATGGTGGTCACTTCAAGTCGCTGGTTCGGTGGCGGCGCGGACCTCACCCCTGTTCTCGACCGGCGCCGAACGCAGGATGATGAGGATAGCAGGCTCTTCCACAAGGCGATGGAAATCGCCTGTCGCAGCCACTCCACTGTCGCCGACTATGCTGCCTACAAGACATGGTGCGACGAGTATTTCTTCCTGAAGCATCGCAACGAGCCCCGCGGCATCGGCGGCATCTTCTACGACTGGCTCCATTCGAGCGACGAAGCCGGCGGATGGGATGCCGATTTCGCCTTCACCCGCGACGTCGGTCGCGCCTTCTCCATGGTTTATCCACGGATTGTTCGCTCGAACTTCAATAAACAGTGGACAGACCAGGATCGTGAAGAACAATTGATTCGCCGTGGGCGCTATGTTGAGTTCAATCTCCTCTACGATCGTGGGACGATCTTCGGCCTGAAAACGGGCGGGAACGTGGAGTCCATCCTCTCATCCCTGCCCCCGACGGTTCGCTGGCCGTGATAGCGGAGGAGTGATCGAAAAAAGCGTTGAGAGGCTTTCAATTCTGCACATGGAATACTAATTTCAGAGGTGTTCGTACGTAACAATCGGAGGAGGATTGTCATGACGATACAGAGTGGATCGCCGGCATCGGCGGATGTCCAGGAGACATCCCGTCCAATCGGTGCACCGGAGTTCCTGCAGAGGCTTGCCGAAGAGCTGAGAGCAAAAAGCGGCTCCGACCTGCCCCTTTCCTGCTATATCGAACAGGTAAAGCTTCAACTGGCCGGAGGCAGGTCTCCGGAGGAGCTGGCGGGCTTGGTACGAGGACAGAATAACACCGCCAACAACGCCTGCTATCGCGCCTGGGCAATGCCCGAATAGCGCCGTCATCAAACCGGCCGGTGCGGCACCGGCCGGAACCTTCTCACCACTTCGAACATTCACCCATGGCGCGACAGCGTCATGAACTCGTTGAATTCAGGCAGGAGGAAGGAATGAGAGTTTTCGAATGTGGAACGCTCGTACCGGGTTGCAACTGGCATACCCGGGCCAATGATGATGCGGAAGTTGTCCGCCGCGCGGTCGAACACATGAAATCGGCACACGGCGAAACCATCATCCGCGAAAACATGGTCGACAACATCAAGGCGCGCATCCGCAACGAAGCGACGGCCGCCTGATTTACTTTACCAGTTGAGAAAGCCGGGCGAGCAGCGCCGCCCGGTCAGGAGCAAAATTCTCCTCGATCCACTGGTTTTCAAGGAGAGATAGGGTCTCGCCGACCCGCTTGCCTGCGGGAATTCCGGCGCCAAGCATGTCGCTTCCGCTCAGCGGAAAGGCTGGCTTCTCCCACCGCATGGCATGTTCCAGCAGCTTCCCGAGCCGCGCCGACCGTGCCATCTCGTTCATATCGCCTTCGACCTTGCCCCGGGCAACCGCCAGAGCCAGCTTCAGCCGGGTCGTTATCCCCTCGGCACCGTTGCGATAAAGCAGCCGGTCGAATGCCGCGGATGATATGTCGTCGCTGGGAGGCGTGACGCTCGACCAACGCTTGAAAAACTCCGCTTCGGCCCGCGAAAACTTCAGCCGGACAGCCATCTTCTCCAGCCGCTCGCCATCCGGCGGAACGATCGCCGCGAGCCGCAGCAGCGGATCAGGCTTCCATCCAAGTGCCTTTTCCGTCGTAATCAGCGATGGGATCGCATCGATGCCCCACTTTTCCGTCTCCGGCAGGATTTCCGTGAGCACCGCCACTTGGCGCATCCACAACAGCGCCCGTCCCGGATCCTCCGCGGCCAGAAGCTTCCGCATCTCCGACCAGATCCGTTCGGCGGAGAGCGTCTTGAGCTTCGAACGCGCGGCCGCGCAAGCGCGCAACCCGTCGGCATCAGGCCTCCCCGAGCCGTAATAGGCAAAGAAGCGGAAGAAGCGCAGGATCCTGAGATAATCCTCGGCAATCCGCGTCGCCGCATCGCCGATGAAGCGGATGTTGCGACGCTCGATGTCGGCAAGCCCGCCGACGAGATCGATCACGTCTCCCTTTTCATCGACGTAAAGGGCATTGATCGTCAGATCCCGCCTGTCGGCGTCCGTCTGCCAATCCGTGCTGAACGCAACCTTCGCCCGACGACCGTCCGTCTCCATGTCGGCCCTGAGCGTCGTCACCTCGAACGGCTTGCCGCCGATCACCAGCGTCACAGTTCCATGGTCGACACCCGTCGGAACAGCCTTGATTCCGGCCGCCTGCGCACGCTGGATGACCGTGTCCGGCGTCAACGTCGTTGCAACGTCGATATCGCTGACGGGCATCCCCATCAGGCTGTTGCGAACCGCCCCGCCGACAACCCGGCCCTCGCCACTATCCGCGTTCAGGAGTGCAAGAACGCGCCCGAGCGCCGGGTCCTTGAACCATGCCTCGTGAGCAAGGTTGGTCATGCATAAAGCCTTTCATAGAGCGTGCGAACAATGCCCGCGGTGATGCCCCAAATCGTGCGCGTTTCATAGGGCATGCTGTAGAAATGCCGATCGAGACCATCGACCGCCCGTCTGTTGCGGTTGTGGTTGGAAGGGTTCATCAGGAAGGACAGCGGCACCTCGAAGACATCAGCGACCTCATCGGGATTGAGCTTGAGCTCGAAGCCGCGATTGACGACGGCGAGGATCGGGGTGATCCGGAATCCTGTCGATGCCAGATAGTTGGGCAGCCGCCCCACCGTTTCGATGAAGGAACTCGCAAGCCCGATTTCCTCCTCGGCTTCCCTGATAGCAGCGTCCTCCGGCGTCTCCTCGGCGCCATCGATCTTGCCGCCCGGAAAGGCGATCTGCCCAGAGTGTTCGCGCAACGTCGAGGTGCGCTGCGTGAAGATCACGCGGGCATCGTCACCGTAGTCGACTACTGGCACCAGAACGGCGGCATCCCGCAGCTTGAACGTCTCGACCTTCGCAACGATATCGGGATTGAGAATATGGTCGCCGTGGTCACGCCAGGAGAGCTCGACCGGCCCGCCGCTTTGATGAAGCGCGCGACGGCGAAATTCTGAAGCGGAATAGAGAGCGCTGCGATTGCTCAACAGATCGGTCATCGGGATAGCAGGTCCAGTTCGTCGGCAGGCATGACGGTGAAGATCTCTCCGCCGGAGCGCACGCTAAACATCGCTACACCATCGACATCGCAAATTTCGCCAAGTTCGATGAGTTCGTACATGACGGCGCGAGAAACCAGAGCCTCGAGCCGGCCGCGCACATGCAGATAAGGTTTCAGCTCCTTGTTGTCGCCCTGGATCACGAAGCGGAGCGGATGCTCCGTTCCCGCCTCGACGACGTCGCCGACATTGGTGCGAAAGGTCAGCTGCCGTTCGCCGTCCTCGCCCGAGGCATTCATCTCCACCGCGACGAAGGGCGCATCGGCGATCCTGATGCCGACTTTTTCCACAGGAGTTACGAGGTAAGTCCTTCCATCGTCATCTTTTCTCAGCACCGTCGAAAACAGTCGCACCAGCGGTGCCCGACCGATCGGGGTACCCATGTAGAACCACGTACCGTCCGCGCGGATTTCCATATCGATATCGCCGCAGAAGGGCGGATTCCAACGGTCAACGGGGGGAAGACCGCGCTTCCCGCTGCCGGTATCGCCCGCGGCGCGCGCGATCAACGCGGCCAAATCCGCTGCATCCGTCGTCGCCTTGATATCCTCGGCTGCCATTCTTCCGTCCCGGTTTACGCTTAACCCAGTATCGTCACGAGATAGTCATTCGAAACGAACTTGTCAGCCCGCAACATCTTCATAACTCTATCGGGTATGAGGCACACGTGTAAGTCCGCCGATTCGCGACGAATGATGTCAGCCGCTGGAGATGCCTGATGGGTATGATGAAGACTGAAGCCCCCCTCGATGAAAAGGCGATCGTCGCCGCAGCAGAGAAAGCGCTTGCCGATATCGCCGCCGTCCGGGCAGAGGTCTCCAAGGTGATCTTCGGCCAGGAGAGCGTTGTCGAGAATACGCTCCTCGCCGTCCTTTCCGGCGGCCATGCACTTCTGGTCGGCGTGCCGGGCCTGGCAAAGACCAAGCTCGTCACGACGCTTGGCGAGGTGCTCGGCCTCGGCGCAAACCGCATCCAGTTCACCCCCGACCTGATGCCCTCGGATATTCTCGGTTCCGAGGTGATGGACCAGGATGACAGCGGCCGCCGCTCCTTCCGCTTCGTCAAGGGACCGGTCTTCGCCCAGTTGCTGATGGCAGACGAAATCAACCGTGCCTCGCCGCGCACGCAGTCGGCCCTGCTGCAGTCGATGCAGGAGTACCACATCACGGTTGCCGGCCAGCGCTACGACCTGCCGACGCCGTTCCATGTGCTGGCGACGCAGAACCCGCTGGAGCAGGAAGGCACCTACCCGCTGCCCGAAGCCCAGCTCGACCGCTTCCTGCTGCAGGTCGACGTTCACTATCCCGAGCTTGCCGCCGAGCGACAGATCCTGCTCGAGACGACCGGTCTCAGCGAGACGAAGCCGGAAACCGTGCTGAGCGCCGAGCGTTTGATCGAGATCCAGACCCTGATCCGCCAGATGCCGGTGAGCGACAAGGTGGTCGATGCCATCCTGGCGCTCGTTCGCTCGGCACGTCCCGGCCAGGGCAACGCCTCGACCGACAAGAATGTCGCCTGGGGCCCCGGCCCGCGTGCCGGCCAGGCGATGATGCTGTGCGCCCGCGCCCGCGCGCTCTACGAGGGCCGCCTCGCGCCGTCGCTCGACGATGTCCACGCGCTCGCCGAGCCGATCTTGCAGCACCGCATGGCGCTGACCTTCGCGGCTCGCGCGGAGGGCATGTCCGTTCGCGATGTCATCGGTGGATTGGTCAAGCAGGCCAAGGGATAAGGAAGCCTCACGCGTGGCATCTATCGGACAGATCGTCAATCCGACCTCAGGCAGCGATGCGCTTGCGCGTGCAAGGCAGCGCGCCAGTTTGGTGCCGGATTGTCTGGTGGAGGCCAAGCGTATCGCCAACACGGTGATCGCCGGCTGGCACGGCCGCCGCAAGCGCGGCATCGGCGAGAATTTCTGGCAGTTTCGCCCCTATACCGAGGGTGAAAGCCTGGCGCGCATCGACTGGCGCAGATCCGCTCGCGACGACCATACCTACATTCGCGATCGCGAATGGGAAGCGGCCCACACGATATGGCTGTGGGCCGACATGTCGCCGTCGATGATGTACAAATCCACGTTCGGCACCGTCTCGAAGGAAAGCCGCGCACTGGTCATCATGCTGGCGCTTGCCGAGATCCTGTCCCGCTCCGGCGAACGCGTCGGCTGCCCAGGCGTGATGGAGCCGATTTCGGCGCGCAATGCCGCCGAGCGACTCGCCGCGGCATTGATGCATGCGCCCTTCACCGGCGGACTGCCGGAAACCTCGATGATCCGCGGCTGGAGCGATCTCGTGCTGATCGGTGACTTTTTCGATGACGCGCAGGCTGTCATGGCGCGCCTCAGCCCGCTGGCGCGGCGCGGTCTGCGCGGTCACGTCATCGAAGTCGCGGACCCGGCCGAAGAACTGTTTCCCTATAGCGGACGAACCGAATTCAGCGACCCGGAGACCGGCCTCAAGCTCACCTCCGGCCGTGCCGAAAATGTTCGCGATGCCTACACCCGCGCCTATCTCGCCCGACGCGACGATCTCGGCCAGGCGCTGCGCCATCTCGGCTGGACATTCATAAGCCATCGCACGGATCATCTTGCGTCGGAGGCGCTGGTGGCTGTCCACATGTACCTCTCCGGCATGCCGGCTAAGGCCACGCACGGAGGGCAGCTATGAACGCCCTTCCCTTCGCATTCGCCTATCCCGCCATCCTGGGTGCTCTTGTAGCACTTCCCGTCATCTGGTGGCTGCTGCGGCTGACGCCACCACGTCCGAAGGCGGAGGTTTTTCCACCGCTGAAGATCCTCGCAACCGTGCTGAAGCGCGAGGAAACGCCAGCCCAAAGCCCGTGGTGGCTGACGCTGCTTCGCATGCTGATCGCAACCGCGGTGATCCTCGCCATCGCCGATCCCGTGTTCAATCCGCGCACCGGCACGCTCGCCTCTGGCGGTCCGCTGGTGCTCTTCGTCGACAACGGCTGGGCGACCTCCCCCGACTGGGAGCGTCGCGTCAAGACCGCCGATGCGCTGATTGATGACGCCGAGGCGGCGGGCACGCCCGTCGCGATCGCGTTTACCGCGGACCAGACCAACGACGCCGTGCCGGGCACTGCCCAGGCCGCCCGAGACAAGCTGCGCGCTGCCGAACCGGCACCACTCGTGCCCGATCGCCAGCGCGCCTTCGACGCGCTGCGTGCTGCCCTGAACGGTGTCCATCCCGGTACGCTCGCCTTCCTGTCGGACGGTGCAGCCTCAAAGGACAACGACACGATCGTTCGCCAGCTCTCGGATCTGCAACCGGCGCAATTGCGGCTGATCACCGGCGACACCTCGGGCATCGTGGCCATCACATCGGCGGCCAACGCAGCGGACTCGATGAATGTGAAACTGACCAGGCTCGATGGTTCAAAGCCGGCCTCGTTCGCTCTTAGCGCATTGGATACGCAAGGCCGCGCCATTGCCAATGGCAGCGCAGATTTCGGATCCGGCCAGACCGTCGCCACGAGCTCGGTCTCGGCGCCGTTCGAAATGCGCAATGACTTTGCCCGCATTTCGGTGACCAACGCCGGAACGGCCGCATCCGTTCATCTGCTTGACGATGCGTTCAAGCGGCGTCGTGTCGTGTTACTGTCCGGTGAGAGCGCCGATAACTTCCAGCCGCTTCTGTCGCCGCTGTACTATATCCAGCGCGCGCTTCAGCCATATGCGGATCTCATCCAGCCGACGGATTCCGACCTCGCGGTCGCCATTCCGAAGCTCCTCGCAAATAATCCCTCCGTCATCGTCATGGCCGACATCGGGCGGTTGCCGGAGGAGACCTATGAACCGCTGAAGCGCTGGATATCGAACGGCGGTATGCTATTGCGCTTCGCCGGTTCGCGCATGGCGGCAGCCCCGGCGGACGATCCGCTGATACCGGTCATTCTGCGACAGGGCGAACGCGCGTTGGGCGGCACGCTCTCCTGGAGCGAACCGCAATCGCTCGCCGAATTTCCGGCCTTCGGTCCCTTTGCCGGCATCCCGCGCCCGACCGATGTGACCGTCAAGCGCCAAGTCCTCGCGGAACCGACGCCCGACCTGGCTGAACGGACATGGGCGAGCCTTTCGGACGGGACACCGCTGGTCACCGTCAAGCCGATTGATGCCGGACAGATCGTCCTGTTCCATGTCACGGCCGAAGCCACATGGTCTGATCTCCCGATTTCCGGTACCTTCGTCGATATGCTGCGCAGGCTCGTACAGATGTCCCGCTCCGGCGGCGTAACGTCGGAAGCCGCGAAGGGTCTTCGCGTGTCGGAAGCATTGCCACCGTTCCGGATGCTCACCGCAAACGGTGCGTTGTCGACCGAAACCGGCTCAGCGCGCCCATTGTTGCCGAACGCGAAAACCGAACCTGTTGCCGGTTTCGACAACCCGCCCGGGCTGTACGGCTCCGAAGACGGCTTCGTATCGCTGAACGTGCTCCCGACGGGCGCGGAGCTCAAGCCACTGGATACACAGGGAGCCAACGTCATTCGCGAGGGCTTGATCGGCGGCGAGAGCTGGTCCGCCAAACCCTCGCTCTTCCTGGCGGCTTTCCTGCTCTTGCTTCTGGATGGTTTCATCATGCTGGTCATGAACAATGGATTGCCGCGCATGCGCCGGACCGCCGGAGCGGCAGCCATCCTGCTTGCCGTCATGGCAGCATTCTTCGTGCAGCCAGGCGAACTGCGCGCCAACGACTCGCAACCTGGCGACGACGTCATCCTGCAGCGACTAGACAACACCCACCTGGCCTATGTCGTGACCGGCGAACCCGATGTCGACAAGATGTCCGAACGCGGACTTGAAGGGCTGACCGAGTTCTTGACCTACCGCACCACGCTCGAGCCGGGGGCACCCGTCGGCCTCGACCCCGCCAAGGATGAGCTGGCCTTCTATCCGATCATCTACTGGCCGGTTTCCGCCACGGCGCCGATGCCATCGGCAGCCGCAATCAACCGGATCGACGCCTATATGCGCGACGGCGGTACGGTGCTCTTCGACACCCGCGATCAGTTCGACGGCGTCGGAACCAACGACAATGGCGGCACCAGTGCGAATAGTGCGCGCCTGCGCGAGATTCTCGCCAATCTCGATATTCCGCCACTGGAGCCGGTACCGTCGGACCACGTTCTGACGAAGTCGTTCTATCTCCTTTCCAGCTTTCCAGGCCGGTACGCCGGCGGCCCTCTCTGGATCGAAGCACGACAGGACAATCGCAGTGCGAACGCGAAATCCGCGGGCGCCGCCGATGGTGTCTCCCCGATCCTCATTACCAGCAACGACTTCGCAGGGGCCTGGGCCGTCGATGAAAGCGGACAGCCGCTGCTTCCGACCATCCCGCCGGATGAAACCCAGCGCGAATACGCCTACCGCAGTGGCGTCAACATCATGATGTATATGCTCACCGGCAACTACAAGACGGATCAGGTCCACGTCCCGGCCCTGCTGGAACGGCTGGGGCAATGATATGACGCTTGATTTTCATCCTTTCCTGCCCTGGCCGCTATTGGCCGCACTTGCGCTCGTAGCCGCGCTGATCGGCGCCTTTGCCGTCTGGCGCCGCATGCGCGGAGCCTGGGTCCGCCTCGCCGCGGCCTGTGCCCTGCTTGCCGCGCTCGCCAATCCTGTCCTGCTGCAGGAGGACCGCGAACAATTGTCGACGGTCGTGCCCGTCATCGTCGACCGCAGTCAGAGCCAGCAAACACCCGAGCGCATCAAGATGACCGACGAGGCGCTGGCGCAACTGAAGGAGCAGGTCGCCCGCTTTCCGCAGATCGAGCCGCGTTTCGTCGATGTGAACGAAGAACGGAATTCTGACGCTCCCGCCACCCGCCTGTTCAACGCGCTCTCGGCCGCCATCGCAGACGTTCCGCCCGCCCGCATCGGCGGCGCGATCATGCTGACCGACGGCGAGGTTCATGACGTCCCCGGCGTCAACCAGGCGCTTGCCTTCGACGCTCCCATACACGGTCTGATCACCGGCAAGGCAAATGAGTTCGACCGCCGCATCGAAGTCGTCAAGGCGCCGCGCTTCGGCATCGTCAACGAGGAACAGCAACTGGTGCTGCGCGTCTTCGACGATGGCCCAGGCCCCGGAGGCACCGCCGACGTCACGGTCAAGCTCAACGGAAACGAGATTGCCACCCTGCAGGCGACGCCCGGGCAGGACACGCCCTTCTCCTTCAAGGTCGAGCGTGGCGGCAGCAATGTTTTAGAGTTTTCGGTCGCAGCCGTTCCCGGCGAGGTCACGGACGCGAACAACCGCGCCGTTCACGTCATCGACGGCATTCGCGAGAACCTGCGCGTTCTTCTGGTGTCCGGGGAGCCGCATGCCGGCGAGCGCGCCTGGCGCAACCTGTTGAAGTCAGATGCCGCCGTCGACCTCGTCCACTTCACCATCCTGCGCCCACCGGAAAAGCAGGACGGAACGCCGATCAACGAACTCTCGCTGATCGCCTTCCCGACGCGCGAGCTGTTTGTCGACAAGATCAAGGACTTCGACCTGATCATCTTCGACCGCTACCAGCATCGCGGCGTCCTGCCGATCCTCTATTACGACTACATCGCGCAGTATGTTGAAAACGGCGGTGCGCTGCTGATCGCAGCCGGCCCCGAACATGCCGGGCAGGATTCGATTGCGTTGACACCGCTCTCCTCCGTCTTGCCTGCCGCGCCGACCGGCCAGATGATCGAGAAGGCCTTTTATCCCCGCCTTTCCGAGGAAGGCCGCAAGCACCCGGTCACACGAGGCCTCGACGGCTCGGCCGACGAGCCGCCGCATTGGGGCCGCTGGTTCCGCAGCGTCGATGTCGAGCCGCCGCAAGGCCAGACCGTGATGGTGGGCGCCGACAATCATCCGCTGCTGGTGCTCAACCGAGCCGGACAGGGCCGTGTCGCAATGCTGCTTTCCGACCAGGGTTGGCTCTGGGCGCGCGGCTTTGAGGGCGGCGGCCCCCACGTCTCCCTCTACCGTCGCATAGCGCACTGGCTGATGAAGGAGCCGGCGCTGGAAGAAGAGGCGCTGACGGCGCGCGCTTCAGGCCGCACGCTTGAGATCACTCGCCAGACCATCGGCGACAATCCCGGCAACGCGACCGTACGCTATCCGTCCGGCCGGATGGAGACCCTCCCGCTCACGCAAGCCGAGCCTGGCCTCTACAAGGCCGAGAAGAGGATGGACGAAATCGGGCTGTTCGAGATCCACAATGGCGACCTGACGACACTGGTCCATATCGGTGCTGTGGATGCGCCTGAATTCAAGGCGATGATCTCGACCACAAACAATCTGAAGCCGATCACTGACAAGACCAAGGGCCTGATCGCCCGCGTCTCCACCACCAGCGGTGCGATCGAAGTCCCGCCGATTCTGCCGGTCCGCGGCCAGATCCGCGCCGCGGACGACCAGCGTATGCAGATCCGCCTGACCAACGAGACAGTGCTGAAGGGCATCAACACCCTGCCGCTCTTCGCGGGCTTTGCGGGCGTCGGCGTCCTGCTGCTGGCCTTTGGTGCGATGTGGTGGCGCGAAGGTCGATGACGCCATGACGATGATCGAAGTCACCAGTTCGCCCCTGCCCGACGATCTGGCGGTGATCGGAGACGGCTTGTCAGCCTTCAATACTGCCGACGTAGGACCGGCTGGGCGCCAAGTGCTGACCGTGCTTATCCGCGATACCGACGGAAACGTGACAGGCGGGCTCTCAGGCTACACGGCCTGGGGCTGGCTGTTCACGCAGTGGCTCTACATTCCCGATCAGCAGCGCGGCAAGGGAATGGCCGGCCTGATCCTCGCCAGCGCCGAGGACGAGGCGACGGCCCGCGGTTGCCATGGCGCATGGATCGACACGTTCAATCCCCAGGCGCTCCGCGCTTACCTCAAGCAGGGATACGAGATCTTTGGCGAACTTCCCGACTTTCCCGCCGGTCGCACCCGCACGTTCCTGCGCAAGAAACTCGGCCAGTCCTGAGTCTCAGCGCCGCCATGCGAACTCCGCCGGCATCAGCAAGATCGTGACGCGATAATGCCGCTGAGGATGAAATCAATGCCGGCGAGAAAATCCGCCCGATCATCATGATCAGGCAATTGCGCCGCCACACTCTGCGTGAACGGATACTCGACCGGATCCAGTCTGGACCAGGCGGATGACATTTCGCCAAGGAAATCGGACCGATCGAGGTTGCGGACCCGAGCCAACTGCGCGTTGGCCGCGTTTTGCCCACTGACACCGAGAATGTAGCTCAACAGCGCTGATACAGCGGCCCACTGCGCGTGATCAGGCACGCCGAGCGCGCGAATCTGCTGACCGATACGCTCAAGAATCCGCACCGTTGGCAATTGCCCTGCAGCGCGCGCAAGCGTCGCACCGACCCACGGATGAGCGTCGATCGCATCGAACATATCCAGCGCGAGTGCCCGGATCGCCGCCTCCGGGACGGCCTTCTCCGGCAGGGCGCCCAGCGGCCGGGCAACCACCGCGTCGCATGCGGCAATCAGCAAATCATTCTTGTTGTCGATATGCCAGTAGATTGCCCCCGCCCCGGTTTCGAGCCGTTCGGACAGCGCTTTGAACGTGAGGGCGCCCTCACCGCTGCTGTCCAGAAGTGCGATCGCCGTTTCCACGATGCGGTCCCGGGAAAGCGAGTCTTCCCGCCGTTGCTTGCCATGAGCCGTTTTGATCATGCCTGATCTTGACATGAATGGAACGACATTCCAACTATGGAATGACATTCCATTCATGAAGGAAGTAGAATGAGGACGCCAATCTCGATTATCGGAGCCGGTCTCGGCGGTTTGATGCTTGCCCGCATTCTCCACGTTCACGGCATCGCTGCGACCGTCTACGAGGCGGAAGTATCCGCAGACGCGCGTACGCAGGGCGGGATGCTCGATATACACGAGTACAACGGCCAAGCCGCGCTGAAGGAAGCCGGTCTGTTCGAGCACTTCCTAGGGATCATACATCCTGGCGGGCAAGCGTCGCGCGTACTCGACAAGAACGGCATCGTCCTGCTGGACGACCACGACGACGGCACGGGCGGTCGCCCCGAGGTACACCGGGGAGACCTACGCCGCATCCTCCTGAAGGCTCTTCCAGCCGACACCGTCCGCTGGGGAAGCAAGCTCATCGAGGCGTCGCCTCTCGGCGGTGGGCAGCACGCTCTGAGCTTTGCCGACGGCTCGACGGTCATGACGGATCTCCTCGTGGGTGCCGACGGCGCCTGGTCGAAGGTTCGTCCGCTTCTCTCCGAGGCAAGACCTGCCTATACCGGCACCTCGTTCATAGAAACATACCTGTTCGACAGCGACACGAGGCACAAGGCGAGTGCGAAGGCAGTCGGTGGCGGCGCGATGTATGCCCTGGCACCGGGAAAAGGCATCACGGCCCACCGCGAGCATGACGGTGTGCTGCACACCTACGTGCAATTGAACAGGCCGCAGGAGTGGTTCACCCAGATCGACTTTTCCAACCGGCTGACGGCCCTGGCGCGGATCGCGGAGGAGTTCCCCGGCTGGGCGCGCGAACTGACCGCCCTCATTACCGATGGGGAGACCGACCCGGCGCTTCGCCCGATCCATGCACTACCGAGCGACCACAAATGGGACCGGGTACCGGGAGTAACCCTGCTCGGTGACGCCGCGCATCTGATGTCGCCCTCTGGCGAAGGCGCGAATCTCGCCATGTTCGACGCCGCCGAACTCGGCAAGGCGATCGCCGCCCATCCGGGCGATGTTGAAGCAGCGCTGACGGCGTATGAGGCAAACCTCTTTGTTCGCAGCGCGGCTGAAGCCGCGGAGTCGGCGGAGATCCTCAAGATGTGCCTCGGACCCCAAGCGCCACACAGTCTGGTCGCCTTCTTCAGTGCCAAGAAAGCCTGATCGACAGCTCCGCTACTAGGCCAGAGCTGTCCGGCGTGTCTCCGCATCGATCGCCGTGGCGGCAATAGCCGCAATGACCAGCAGGCCGGCAAAAAGCCCGATGGCAACGCCAAGGCCCTCGGCAACGACGAAGGCCATCAGCGACGGTGCGAGCAGCCCGCCGAGACGCGCCATGGCGCCCGCCGCTCCCATGCCCGTCGCCCGCGAGGCTGTCGGATAGAGCTCTGGTGTATAGGCATAAAGCGCGCCCCACGTTCCGAGCAGTGCAAAGCTCATGATCAGAAGAGACGCACCAATCAGGACATCGCTGCCCGACAGGACGAACAGGAGGCATCCCAGTGCCGATAACAGGCAAAAGCCGATCAAGGTGGGCTTCCGGCCCCAGGCTTCGACACCATAGGCTGCAAGAATGTAGCCCGGCACCTGCGCCAGAGCCACGAAGACAAGGAAGCCATAGCCGCGGACGAAACCGAATCCATCACCGGCAAGCTTGGCCGGCATCCAGGTGAAGACGCCATAATAGGAAATGGAAACGAGGAACCAGATCGCCAGGATCAGCAGGCTGCGACGCCGCAGCGGACCAGAAAATATTCCTTCGCCGGCGGCATGCGGCGCGGCAACGATCTCGTCGCGTGCCGCAAGCGGCGCCTTTCCGTGCAAGGTCAGCACCCGGTTGACGATTGCCTTAGCATCCTCCGCCCGGCCGGTCCGCAGCAGATAGAGAGGCGATTCCGGAACAAAAAAGCGCAAGGTCAGGCCGAGCAGCGCCGGCACCGCGGTGACGCCGAAGATGTAGCGCCAGGCATCCTGAACGCCGGCAACGCTGAAACCCCAGGCCGCAAGTGCAACGATCAGCGTTCCGATCGCCCAGAACCCCTCGAGGGCGACCAGCCAGCGGCCGCGGCTTTTCGCAGGCAGAAACTCCGCCATCATCGCATAATCAACCGGCAGCGTGCCGCCGACGGCAAGACCGGTCAGGAAGCGAAGGACGAGCAGGCTGGTAAAATCAGGAGCGAAGATCGACAGCGTACCAAAAAGCGCATCGCAGGCGACGGTCAGGATCAGCACGTAGCGCCGGCCGACCTTGTCGGCCAAACGTCCAAAGACGACGGCGCCGATCAACATGCCGAGAAAGAAGAGCGTTCCTGTCTGCAGTGCCTGCGGCACGGTCAGTCCGAAAGTCGCCGCGATCGGTGCGGCAGTGAACCCCACTGCCAGAACCTGCATCGCGTCTGCCGTCCAGACGAGGCCGAAGATACCCATCAATCGCCGCTGAAACGCGCCCGTGCCGGCACGATCCAGTGCCTCGTCCATGGATATGCCCGCCATGCACCCTCCCCCAAGCCTCTGAAAGATCACGCGAAGCGCGCTTCAGATGATAAGGCTCATTACCGCATGCGCGCTATTTGCGCCAGCCGATAGTTCCCTTCAGCCGCGCATGCGTATCGTCGGCAAGCGGCACGACGAGGACGCGGCCCGGATCGACCGGGCCCGGGAAGGTCAGCGCATTATAAGCGACCTTCTCGAAGCCGAGCGGGCAGTAGTAGGGCGGATCGCCGATGAGGATGACGGCCTCTGAGCCTTTCCGTCTCGCGGCCTCGACAGCGATTCTCACGAGCTCGCGGCCGATGCCTCGGCTCTTGTGCGACGGCCGCACGGCGAGCGGGCCCAGCAGGTGCCCCTTGACGCCGCCTGCAACGACAGGCGTCATCCGCACCGAGGCGATCGTCTCGCCATCGTCGGCACAGATGAAGGAGAGCGAAAGATCGTGAGGACCCTGCTCACGAATGCGGGCGGCCGCACGCGTATGCCGGCCGGGCCCGAACGCTTCTTCGTTGATATGTTCGATAGCAGCGTCGTGCGACGCATCCTCAGTGAGGTAGACCAGATCGTGCTTGTGCATGATGAGACAGAAACCGGATAAACGCATTGATAGGTTCTCGAACACGCCGTCAGGCGTTCGGGAGCATCAGCGTCGTCGCAGGTTTCTTGGTGCAAACATCAAATCGGGTTCCAAAATGTGAAATGGCCGATAGCAGGAAAAATTTCTGCCGTCCAATGGAAAAATCGGCCCCAGGCGGCCAACGTGACGCACTGTTCAATCTTTGCGGCCCTGTAAAGATACACGCGCTGCGATATCTTCCGCTGCAACGAACGAATTGAAGGACAGATCAATGGGCAGACTGGTAGACGGCGTTTGGCAGGACGTCTGGTACGATACGATAGAAACCAAGGGCCATTTCAAACGTGCGGCCTCGCAGTTCCGCAATTGGGTCACGGCTGACGGACAGGCAGGCACGTCCGGGATCGGCGGTTTCAAGGCGGAAGCCGGGCGGTACCATCTCTACGTCTCGCTCGCATGTCCATGGGCGCATCGCACCCTGATCTTTCGGAAACTGAAGAAGCTCGAAGACCTGATTTCGGTATCGGTCGTCGATCCGCTGATGCTGGAGAACGGGTGGGAGTTCAAGACTGGCGACGGCGCGACCGGCGACCAGCTGTTTGGCTCCAGATGGCTCTGGGAGATCTACGCCAAGGCCGATCCCAACTATTCGGGTCGCGTGACAGTCCCCGTGCTGTGGGACAAGAAAACCGGCACGATCGTCAACAACGAGTCGTCCGAAATCATCCGCATGTTCAACAGCGCCTTCGACGGCCTGACCGGCTCGACAGCCGATTTCTACCCCGGAGACCTCCAGGCTTCTATCGATGAATTGAACGCAATCGTCTATGACACGGTGAACAACGGCGTCTACAAGGCGGGCTTCGCCACGACCCAGGAGGCTTACGAGCAGAGCGTCGTCAAGCTGTTCGAGACGCTCGACATGCTGGATGAGCGGCTCGGCGAGGGACGTTACCTCTTCGGCGACCGGTTGACGGAGGCCGACTGGCGTCTGTTCACCACACTGGTGCGCTTCGATCCCGTCTATGTCGGACATTTCAAGTGCAACATTCGCCGGATCGACGACTATGCGAACCTTTCCGGCTATCTGCGCGATCTCTACCAGACATCAGGCATCCGCGAGACGGTCGATTTCCGCCACATCAAACACCACTACTACCGCAGTCACCGCACGATCAATCCGACCGGGATCGTACCGGTCGGGCCAGTGCTCGAACTCGATCGACCGCACAATCGCGGGACCTTGGCTGCCGCCTGACGGCAGCCAGGTCAGGCAGTTACCAGATATGGGCGGGCTCCTGTTCGCCCGCCAATTCGGCGAGGCGGCGATACGTCGCCTCGGTCGTACCCTGAGGTAGGTTGTCGAGGGCAAAGAAGCCGCATTCGACGATCTCCCGATCCGGCCCTCGCGGAGCGGTCTGCACCACGTCGACACGATAGAACAATACGTGGTCGCGTCGGCTGGCTCCGGTGTTGAAATACACATGGATCAATTTCGGGCGGCCGATGATCTTCAGATTGCCCTCTTCCCGCAATTCCTTGACCAACGCCTCCTCCGCCACTTCGTTGCGCTCCAGCCCGCCGCCGGGCATATGCCAGCCCGGCACATAGCTGTGGCGAACGAGGAAGATGCGGCCCGCGTCATCGAAGCATGCGGCCCTCACGCCCATCGTCATCCCGCGCGCCACGGCAAAATAGGTATGGACAATGCGCATCAGCAGGCGCGACTGCCAGGGGCGTATATGTTTCAAGCGATTTCCAATTCCATCAATCCGTTCAAGCCATTGTGTT
This sequence comes from Rhizobium sp. S96, assembly GCF_030382195.1. NCBI lineage: Bacteria > Pseudomonadati > Pseudomonadota > Alphaproteobacteria > Hyphomicrobiales > Rhizobiaceae > Rhizobium > Rhizobium sp. S96. The sequence continues at coordinate 76,138 of NZ_JAUDRY010000012.1, read as the reverse complement.
TGAATTGCTCCCGTAGTGGGCTATGTGTGCAACCATGTTCAAGCTCGCCCACATCTCCGATGCCCACCTCGGTCCGCTGCCTCGCCTTTCGGTCCGAGAACTGTTTTCCAAACGCATTACAGGCTTTGTGAACTGGCATCGCAACCGGCGCAAGCACCTTTTCGGCAGCACGCTTGATCTGTTGCTCGACGATATTCGCGACAAACAGGCCGACCACCTGGCGGTGACGGGCGACCTCGTGAACCTCGCGAGCGGCATAGAAATTCGCGCTGCGGCGGCATGGCTGAAGGAACTTGGCGAGGCTGCTGACACCTCCGTCGTGCCGGGCAACCACGACGCCTATGTGCCCGGCGCCTACGAGAAATCCATGCGCGCATGGTACGACAACGTACGCGGCGATCTTGCGCCGGAGGAATGGGAAGAAGGACGCCATATCTTTCCTTATCTGCGCGTGCGCGGCAAAGTGGCCATTGTCGGCTGTTCCACGGCGGTCGCTACACCGCCCTTTGCCGCCAGCGGCTTCTTCGGAGAAAGACAGGCCCGCGACACCGTGAACATGTTGCGTGCGGCAGGAGAAGCCGGCCTCTTCCGTGTTGTGCTGATCCACCATCCGCCGATCCGGGGCGCGACCTCCTTCCACAAGCGAATGATCGGTATTCGCCGATTCGGCGCCGTCATATCCACAGGCGGCGCCGAGCTGGTGCTTCACGGGCACACGCACCTCAACACGGTCCACTGGCTGCGTGGGCAGGTCGCACCGGTGCCGGTCGTCGGCATTGCATCCGCCTCGCAGGGGCCTGGCGGCCTGAAGCCGCCAGGCGCCTACAATCTCTTCAGCATCGACGGCTCGCCCGGCGCCTGGGAACTCAAGGGTGAGCGCTTCAGCATCAGCGAGACCGGCGATGACGTACTCCAGGAAAGCGTCGATATTTTCAGGCGTTAGCGCGCTTCGCGGAATCATATTGGCAACGACAGGATTCAACACTTTAACGTGCTGACCACGTCTGCCTCTTGGTATTTGGGAATGTGAGCGTACAATCCGGAAATCAGCGCATCCTTTGAAGGAGTTACCGCATGTATTCCGTTCATCGTTTCCGCAGTCTCGCTCTTGCCGGCTGCATGGCCCTCGCCTTTTCCGCCCCCGCCTTTGCTGCCGGAGAGGAGAGCGACGGAACCAAACCTCCGCCGAAGACGGAAACGACAACGAAATGCGCCGACGGCAAGATCTGGGACAAGAAGCGCAAGGAATGCGTTGTCCCTAAGAAGAGCAGCTTCAACGATGACGATCTCTACAAGGCCGCTCGCGAATTCGCCTATGCCGGCCAATATGACAATGCACTCACGGTTCTTCACCTCGCAAAGAACCAGGATGATCCCCGCATCCTGAACTATCTGGGCTATGCCAATCGAAAGGCCGGCCGGATGGAACTGGGCATGTCGTATTACCGCAAGGCGCTGCAGGCCGATGAGAACTATATTCTCGCACGGTCATACATGGGACAAGCTTTGATGGAACAGGGTGATGTACAGGGAGCGCGCGTGCAACTCGTCGAAATCCGCGATCGCGGTGGCGAGAACACATGGGCGTATCGCTCGCTGCTGCAGACATTGAACGGCTACCGAACCTATTGACGCCGCAGCAGTACCCAACCGAAAAAAAGCTTTGAGAACCCGGAGGATAAGCCAGCCGGCGCTTGCAGACCATCGGCGGTTTGTTTCATAAAGGACACAGAGAGATATTATTCGATTCCATGCAGGGCACTTCGCCCGACCGCGCAAGCGGCAATCTGGAAAGACCATGCGTCAACCCGTGACGACCATCGATATCAGACGCGACCTGGTAGGGCTGTTGCCCCGATTGCGTCGTTTTGCGATGACCCTCACCGGCGACGCGCCGAGCGCCGACGAACTGGTGCAGTCCGCTTGCCAACGCGCCATCGCGAAGAGCAACCAGTGGAATGGCGAAGGTCGCCTGGAAAGCTGGGTCTATATGCTGCAACGCCAGCAGTGGACCGACGACAGCCGCAGACGCAAGCCTCAGGCCGCCGCGAGATCGAATGTCACCGACATAAGGGACGCCACGCGCAACGGCGCCTCGGTCATCGATACCGACATGATCCACAGGATGATCGCCGAAATGCCGGAAGGCATATCGGCTGCATTCCTTCTCGTGGCCGTCGAAGGCCACTCCTATCAGCAGGCCGCCGATATCATGGGTGTCGGCGTCAACATCATAGTGTCGCAACTGGCATGGGCGCGACTGCATTTTGCCAGCGTCGCAGACCACTATCCTCACAGGTATTGAATTGCTCGATTTCAAGAAACTGCCGCTAGATGCTCAATTGACCGCCTTGATCGACGGCGAGGCAACGCCGGAGCAGAAGCTGGAGCTGGAGCAGCGCGTTGCAACCGACGACGGCGCGAAGCGGCTCTATGACAAGCTGCGCCACGGTGCAGACTTCGGAAAGCGCCGGATGGACGATGTTCTGAAGGAGCCCGTTCCACTCGCCCTCGTCCGCTCGATCAAGAGCGTGCAGCCGCCAAAGGCGCCGATCGCGCCGCGCCTGTCTCGCCCATCGCTGAAGCTGACACCGAGCCGCCCACAGGCGATTGCCGCGGCGCTTGTCCTCTTTGCCGCCGGCTGCGGTGTCGGCTATCTCGTCGCCGACAACAGGAGCGCTCCCGCATCATCCCAGACGGTCGAGGCAGCGCCAGAGCCCAACGAATGGCTCGACGACATCACCGCCTACCAGCGCCTGCTGGCCCGACAGCCACGACACCTGGTGGAAGTCCCGGCCTCCCAGTCCGAGGAAATCTCCAGCTGGTTGACGACCACGGTCGGCGTGGCTTTCCGCGTGCCTGACATCTCTGATGGGGGATGGACCTTCCAGGGCGCCCGCGTCGTCCTCGCCGACGGAAAACCCGCCGGTCAGCTGATCTACACCAGCGCCGACGGCGACACCGCCACGATCGCCTTCCGCAAGGACAACCAGCCGGACGATACCGAAGATTTCAAGGAAACGATCCGCGACGAAATCGGTCTGGTCACATGGCACAATGCCGGGACATCCTATGTCCTCGTCGGCCCCTCGGCCGAGGCAACGCTCATCCAGCTCGCGATGCAGATCGCAACGGAAATCTGACGCAACGGCGTCATCTCAGGCAGGCGCGCCACCTGGCGCCTGCCCTTCTTTGATGAGAGATCAGGCCTTGCCGGCCTTCAGGTCGAGCACACGGTTCGCCGCCGAGACGATCGCTTCCAGCGACGCGCCGACGATGTTCGTGCTGATGCCCGCACCGAAGAGCTTTCCGCCCGGATAGGACGTCTCGACGTAGGAGATGGCCGCGGCATTCGAGCCGTGCTGCAAGGAATGCTCCGAATAATCCTGCACCGACATCTCGACGCCGAGATAATGCGAGAGCGCATTGATGAAGCCATCAACCGGGCCGTTGCCCTTGCCCTCGATCCGCTTCGTCTCACCGTTATCGGTAATCTCGGCGGCAACGATGCGAACCCCCTTGCGGTCCGGGTCGGCATAGGTGTGATGATCGACGAACTTGATGCGGCCTTCCGGCTGCGTCACGTAACGCTCGATGAAGTGGTCGTAGATCCGCTTCGACGGCAATTCCTTGCCCTCTTCGTCGGTGATCCGCTGAATCTCCTCGCGATACTCCACCTGCAGGTTACGCGGCAGGTTCAAGCCGTAGTCCTGCTGCAGGATGTAAGCGATGCCGCCCTTGCCGGACTGTGAGTTGATGCGGATGATCGCCTCGTAGGAGCGGCCGACGTCCTGCGGGTCGATCGGCAGGTAAGGCACTTCCCAGACCGGGTGGTTGGCAACCTTGATCGCCTTCATACCCTTGTTGATCGCGTCCTGGTGCGAGCCGGAGAAGGCCGTGTAGACCAATTCGCCGACGTAAGGGTGGCGTTCGCCGATCGGCATCTGGTTCGAATATTCGAACACTTCCTTCATGCGCACGATATCGGAGCAGTCGATCTCGGGATCGACGCCCTGCGTGAACATGTTGAGCGCCATCGTCACGACGTCGACATTGCCCGTGCGCTCGCCATTGCCAAACAGCGTGCCTTCGACACGATCGGCGCCGGCCAGCAGCGCCAGTTCAGCGGCAGCGATGCCGGTGCCGCGGTCGTTGTGCGGATGCAGCGAGATGATCAGGTTCTCGCGGTTATCCAGGTTGCGGCACATCCATTCGATCTGGTCGGCATAGACGTTCGGGGTCGCCATTTCGACGGTCGACGGCAGGTTGATGATCAGCTTGTTGTCGGGGGTCGGCTTCATAACGTCGATGACTGCGTTGCAGATTTCCAGCGCCACATCGAGTTCCGTACCGGTGAAGCTCTCCGGCGAATATTCAAAGCGATAACCGCCGCCAGCCTTCGCCGCCATGTCGGAAATCATCTTCGCCGCATCGACGGCGATCTGCTTGATGCCATGGACATCCTTGGCGAACACGACACGACGCTGCAATTCGCTGGTCGAGTTGTAGAAATGCACGATCGGGCGATTTGCGCCTTCGAGTGCTTCGAACGTGCGCGTGATCAGTTCGGGGCGGCACTGTACCAGCACCTGCAGCGATACGTCGTCGGGCACATTGCCCTGTTCGACGCACCAGCGCGCGAAGTCGAAATCGGTCTGGGATGCAGACGGGAAGCCGATCTCGATTTCCTTGAAGCCCATGTCCAGCAACAACTGAAACATCCGCGCCTTGCGGTCGTGGCCCATGGGATCGACCAGAGCCTGATTACCATCGCGCAAGTCGACGGAGCACCAGATCGGCGCCTTGGTCAGCGTCTTCGACGGCCATGTGCGGTCGGGAATGTTCACCTGCGGGTAAGGGCGGTACTTCACCGCCGCGTCAGGCATGCCTTTGGTTTGGGAGCGGGTCTTCGTGTCCATGTCTTCTCTTCCTCTTCCCGTCATACGGCCAGCCGCGTAATAGCTCATGGAGCGCCGCTTGGCGATGACGAATCCGGAGCAAAAGCATCCGGTTGATCAATTTTGGGGATTGGCACGAGGAGCGATGGCCTGGCGGGCTTTCGGCCGCCGGGCGCTCCTCAACGGACCCGGCAACCGCGCGTAAGGCCGAGGAGAAGAAGCGATGTCAGGGCGCGCGTATTGTCGCGCAGGGCGATGCGCCCGCGTGCAATCTGCTCAGAAATCATGATGCCCGTGTTCTTCATGGCTGCGTGTATAGCCGTGGGACCAAAAACTGGCAATCCCCTCGCCTATTTTTTTGCCAACTGCACAAATTGCGATAGCGCCATCATCAAACCGCCCGCCAGCAGCCCCCAGAAAGCGCCGGAGATTCCGCCAAAGGAAACGCCCGACGCCGTGACCAGGAAGGTCACCGCGGCCGCCTCGCGCGTTGCAGGCGCTTGAAACGCCGCCGTAGCGGAGCCCGAAAACGCCCCGATCAGCGCCAGGCCGGCCACGGCCTGGATGAGGATCGGCGGCGCCAGCGCGACAGAAGCCGTCACCGCACCGGCGAGCGGGCCAAGGATGAGGTAGCAGATGCCGCAGACGATAACCGCCCAGTAGCGCCTGCGGGGATCGGGGTGCGCGTCGGGGCCGGCGCACATCGCCGCCGTGATCGCCGCCAGATTGACGGCATGGCCGCCGAACGGCGCAGAGAAAAGCGAGAATATGCCGCTCACGGCAAACAGTGGGCCAGGCTTCGTCTCGTAGCCATTCACCTTCATCACCGCGATCCCGGGAATATTCTGCGACGCCATGGTGACGATGAACAGCGGCAGCGCGATCGAGATGAAGGCGGGGACATTGAAGACAGGCGTGACCAGCTCGATCGTCGGCAGCAGCGACCGCTGGACCGACGCAAGCGCCCCATCCGGCACGTCGACGCCGAAGACCACCACCAGCACGAAGGCCGCCAGCGCAGCCGGCACCGCCCAAAGCCGCTTGAAGGCGCCGACGACGATCCAGGCGAGCGCGATCGGCAGCCCGAGCAAGGGATTGAACCCGATCGCCTTGACCGGCGCGAAGCAGAGCCCGATCAACACACCCGCCAGCATCGCATTGGCGAGCGGCGCCGGAATCGCGGCAACGGCCCGGCCAAGCGGCTTGAACAGTCCGGCAACGACGATCAGAAGCGCGCAGACAATGAAGGCGCCGACGGCGGCATTGAAGCCACCCTCGACAACACCGGTGCTGGCAAGAAGCGCCCCCCCAGGCGTCGACCATGCCATACTGACCGGCAGCCGCGTACTGACACTGAGGACGATGGCGCAAAGCCCGAGCGAGATCGACAGCGCCATCAAGCCGGACGCGGCCTGTGCTTCCGTCGCGCCCACCGCCTGCAAACCATGGAGCACGACGGCAAACGAACTGGCGAACCCGACGAACGCAGTCAGGACGCCCATGAACAGGGCCTGGACGGAAAAGTCTTTGAGCATGGCAGCACTCTTGCAAAAGAAATGCTGCATGGAGCCGTATCGGGCAGAGTCGCGCAAGTGCAGATCGGCACCATTCGGTACCTACCAGCCGGCCCCGTTCACCTAGGCGTGCCTTACGACGAAAATCATTTCATCCGACGTCAGCTCGTCGAACGGTTTGCGGTCCCAATCGCCATAGACAGCCTCGGTTCGCAACCCTGAAACTTGGATATACCGTTCGATCTCCCCGCGAGACAGGAACAGAAGCTTGCTCGTCGAAACCAAAGTCTCGCTAGGGAAATGATAGCTGGTTTCGAAATGAACCCGGCCTTCACCGTACGAGACTACGTGCCGCGTCTCACGGACGACAAGCTCATCTTGAACGACCTCGGACACACCTCCGTCCCAGCGTGTCTTCCAGTCGATTTCAGGATTGCGGGATTCAAAGACGATGCGACCTCCATCCGTCAGATGCTCGCGCATAGCGGCTAAAGCGGCGAGGACGGCGGTCTCGTCAAGCAACACCTGAAAGGCATGACCTGTCATGATGATCAAATCGAAGCGTTTATCAGATCGGAAATCCTGAGAGTAACACTCGACCCATTCAATCCTGCCGCCATGTGGCTTTTGCCTGGCGATATCGAGCATCGATGACGACGGATCGACGCCCGTGACATCGTGCCCGCGTGCTGCATAGGCATCGCAGATCAGTCCGGTTCCGCAGCCAAGATCGAGGATCGACTTCGGCTCGCCGTCTGCCAGCGAAAGATAGAAGTCGCCGTCTGCAGACCAACCGCAGAGGAGATCATACAGAATTGCCAGACGCGGATGGTCGTAGTGCAAATCGGGCACGATGAAACTCCGCAGTCAGGTTGCCGAAAATGAAAAAGCGCCCTCGCCCGCCTTCTGGCAAGCAAGGGCGCTTCTCGTAGCACAAATCAGATGTCGCTCTGCGACGTGACGATCCGCGAAACGAGACCATAGGCCTTCGCTTCTTCAGCAGACAGCCAGTAGTCGCGATCGGTATCGGCAGCGATCTTCTCGTAGGACTGACCGGTGGCCGCAGCCATGATCTTGTTCAGGCGCTCGTTCATCTTGATGATCTCGCGAGCCTGGATCTCGATGTCGGACGCCATGCCGCGCGTGCCGCCGGACGGTTGGTGCAGCAGGAAGCGCGTGTTCGGCAGGCAAAGACGCTGCTCCTTCGGAGCCGCGACATAGATCAGCGCGCCGGCCGATGCGACCCAGCCCGTTCCGATCATCCAGACCTTCGGCTTGATGAACTTGATCATGTCATGGATCGAATCGCCGGACTCGACATGGCCGCCGGGCGAATTGACGTAGATGCGAATGTCGTCGTCGCTGGCTGCGGCAAGTGCCACGAGCTGCGAGCAGACCTTCTGCGCCAGTTCCTGATTGATCGGTCCATAGATGAAGATGGAACGCGACTTGAAAAGGTTCGCCTCCGTTTCCTTGCCGAGCGGCAGTTCCTTCGTCTTGTCGTCCTGGTCTTCGTCGTTCATTCGAACCTCTCTCACGTGAATTCGGGTTCCCCGCACATAGTGCGACTCAATGCGTAAAACAATGCGAGAAAAAGACAAGCCACGGAACGGGTGAACATATGGTTAGGGTGCCGGGACTTACCGAAATGTAACGCGGCACGGCTTTGAAATGCCCAAATCGCTACCTACCTCACTTCAGTACGGACCCACCTGTGCCCATCAAGGAGACGCGCCATGTCACCCGAAGAACGCCAACTGCTGACCTCCCTCTTCGACCGCGTCCGCACCGCCTCAGCCACCACGCGTGACCCGGACGCTGAAAGCCTGATTGCACAGGCCTCACGCGAACAGCCCTACGCGCCCTACTATCTGGCGCAGGCCGTCATCATCCAGGAAAAGGGGCTGGAGGCCGCCGCCAATCGCATCAAGGAGCTGGAAAGCCGTGTCCACCAGCTCGAAGCCGCCGAAAGCGAGCACCATCAGGCCGAACAGGGCGGCGGCTTCCTGAGTTCGATCTTCGGCAGCGCGTCCGCCCCGCCACCGGCCCAATCTTCCGGCCCGTGGGGCAACGCGCCGCGCCAGGCCATCCAGCAGGAGCGTGGCTTCGACGGAAACCCTCGCGCCATGCCGCAGCAGCAGGCAGGTCCGTGGAACCCGCAGCCATCCGCACCGTCCGCCGGCGGCAGCTTTCTGCAGGGTGCCCTGGGAACGGCCGCAGGTGTTGCGGGCGGCATGTTGCTTGCCAATTCGCTGAGCGGCATCTTCGGCAGCCACATGTCGTCTCTCGGATTGGGTTCGCCCTTGGCAGGCTCCACCCCCCTCGGCAGCGGCCCGGTCGAGGAGACCGTCATCAACAACTATTTTGGTGACGACAAGGACAAGACGCAGACCGTGGCCGACGACAAAGACGTCAACGCCGACAATGATGACGACAACGCCGGCATCCAACAGGCCGACTATCAGGACGATGATGACGACCAGTCGGATTTCGGCAACGACGACACCTTCGACGTCTGACGCCCTCAGCCGACGGCAATGAACGGAAAAAGATACGGCGGCCGAATGGCCGCCGTTTCTTTTCATCCTCAGCCGCGACCGCGATAGGTCGCAACGCCCTGATCCGGCAGCCAGACGCCTTCCGGCGGCTTGCCCGTCTGCCAGAACACGTCGATCGGAATGCCACCGCGCGGATACCAGTAGGCGCCGATGCGCAGCCACTTCGGATCGAGCAGCTCGACGAGGCGCTTGGCGATGTAGATCGAGCAATCCTCGTGGAAAGCACCGTGATTGCGGAAGGAATGCAGGAAGAGCTTCAGCGCCTTCGATTCCACCAGCCACTCGTTCGGAATGTAGTCGATGACGATATGCGCGAAATCCGGCTGGCCCGTCATCGGGCAGAGCGATGTGAACTCCGGCGCGGTAAAACGCACGACATAGTCGGTGCCCGCATGATTCGACGGCACTTTCTCCAGCACCGCCTCCTCGGGCGATTTCGGAGCCTCCGTCTGGCTGCCCAGCATGGAGAGGTTGGAAACGTCTGTGTTGGGCATTCAAGCCTCCTTGATGACTTTGACGCGGATGCCATGGGCTTTTTCGCCCTCCGGCTCCACGTGAATGGCGATGCTGGAGCCCGGATGCACGGCGCGGATGGCATCTTCAAGGCGGTCGCAGATATCGTGCGCCTGCCTTACAGACATGGCCGCCGGCACCACAAGGTGGAAATCGACGAAAGTAACGGCACCGGCCGTGCGTGTCTTGAGGTCATGAACCCCAAGCGAGCCCGTCGCATGCGTCGCGATTGCCTGTTTGATCGCTTCCTCTTCTTCAGGCTCGACGGCACGATCCATCAGACCGCCGATGGAATGGCTGATCACCTTCCAACCCTGGTAGAGAATGTTGATGGCAACGAGGATAGCCAGGATCGGATCGAAGATGGCGTAGCCGGTCGCAAGTGCCAGCAGCAAGCCGATGAGAACGCCGACCGATGTCACGACATCCGACATGATATGCTGGCCATCGGCCGTCAGCGCCGCCGAGCGGTACTTGCGCCCTGTCTTGATCAGCAGGCGTGCCCATATCGCGTTGAGAACACCAGCTCCGAAGTTGATTGCAAGGCCGAGCACCGGCGCTTCGAGCATCCGCGGATCCGCAAGATGGCTGACTGCCTCGTTGACGATCAGCAGCGCCGCGACAACGATGAGCGCCCCCTCCGTCACCGCCGAAAGATACTCGGCCTTGTGATGCCCGAAAGGATGGTCGTGGTCGGCCGGCTTTTGCGCATAGCGAATGACGAAAAAGGCGATGAACGCCGCAACGACGTTGACGGTCGATTCCAGCCCGTCCGAAAGCAGCGCGACCGAACCGGTCACCCACCACGCCACCATCTTCAATCCCATGATGCCGAGCGAAACGGGAATACCCCAAAACGCCAGCCGTCGAACCGTGAGATTGCCCTGTTTGTCCATATCGATCCCTCTGCGCCAGTCTCAGTGCGGATGCGAACGAATTGCAGAAACTATGCCATTCAAACGCAAAACCGCCCGCGCGAAAATCGCGCAGGCGGTCAATGAGGGCCATATGGGCAAGAATATGCGATTTGTCAAAGGGGCGGCGCTAAAGCTGCGGCTTGTCGCGTCACTTATCCCCCGCAGCCGAGTGCGTGTCGATTTCATCCGCTTGAACGACGTCCTCGACAACGGATCGATCGGCCGTCGATTGCGGCCAGCGCAACAACGCGTCCTCTCCCACCGGTGTCAGAGCATAGATCCCCTTGTCCTTCCGCTCGAACCATCCATAGACGTTGTCGAGCAGAATCCTCCCGGCATTGGGCACAAGTGATTTCATGTCACGCGGACGCATCAACCCGTCCTGAAGCGCTGATGCGCAAAGCAATGCCTGCTGCCGATATGCCGTCATAATCGGGGCCCGCGAACCGCCGCCGACCACGGGATCGCCGCGCCGCCGCTGGTGCTCCTTCACCAGACGCGACCGGCGCTTCGGATTGGTCCGTGGCATCGGCGAAACCGAACTGACGATCACGCTGACCTCACCGGCATCGGAGACACCTAGCATGCCGACGCCAAGCCGGCGGCAGAGGTCGCGATAACGCTTGTCGGCCTCGCGCCCCCGCCCCTTGGCCGAAACGCGCGCTGCGATCCAGACTTCGTCGCTCATCGCCGCGCGGTCAACCGCTTGCAGAATGAGCTCGAGGTTGAACGAAAGCTTGAGTTCGCAGACGACCACGACGGGCGGCTCCGCATCGCTGAGCCCCACGATATCGCATCCGCTCACCTCTCCCTTGACGACGTAACCCGCCGCCTCCAGGAACGCCTTGACCGGCAGATAAAGCGTTGTCTCCATGAGAGCGGACTACGCGGCGTTCAGATCGGCAATCTCGCCGTGTCGTGCCAGAAGCCGTGGAGAGGACATGTCGCCGGTCTCCTCGTCGACGATCACAGCATAGGCAGCGACGCCCACAAATCGTTCCGACATCGACAATGCGATCTTCTCCGCACTGATCGGGTTCGACGCCTGGCGCATCTCGCCCGGCACGAGATTGCCGCGGCTCTTGCGGTAAGGAAGAACGATGAACTTTTCGGTATTTGCCACGACGATATTTCCCGGTTGATCGTTCCTGAAATGTTCTGATTTGTGCCGGGAAGTCAATGGAAGTCGGTCCACTCTTCGATGAAAAGCCGCCCACGGTTCCCTACAGCGCAGACCCGGCGGGTTCGGCGCCAAACCGGTCTGAGCCATTGTGAAGGCGCAGGGAGACGCGAAGCAGCCATGGCAACGGCGTCCACCAGCCGGAAGCAAGACCGGCATCGCGCAGCCCCGCGGCTGTCCAGCTGTTGCAGCCAAGCAACGCGTTGAAATAGCCCTCGGCCTCGAAGAATGCGTCCCCCGCCCCGTACGCTGCCCCGTCCAACGACGTCGGCTTGCCTGCCCGCTCTGCAAAACTGGCACGGATGAAGTCAAGCAGCCGCCGATATCCTGCCTCATCGAGGCCGATTGCAGTGACATCAGGATGGTCGAGTGGAATGTCGCCAGCCAGCGAAACATGCATGACCGAACGGTCGAGGCCGAAGCTTCTCAATACCGGCATCGCCTTCAACTCGGCCCATGTCGGCGTTTCCGTGTAGAAAGAACGGCCGCCCCACCCGAAGATGATGTAGCGCAGGTTGGTATCGTCCAGAGCAAGCCCGCCATCGCGCAGAAAGTCAAAGCGGTCACGCACATCGGCATCGACCGCGATGGCAATGTCGGTATGGATGGGATTGCTGAGAACAACAATCCGGCGATCGACAGTGCCCGAACTCGCCTCGCGCCAGAACGGTCGCGGGAGCGTGGCCCCAATAGCCGCCGCGACAAGGATCGCGACAACGACGGTCAGCAGCAATTTGAAAAGCTTCCGAAGCACGCTGCCATCCGCCACTGAGGAGCCGGTTGTTTGGTGTGGGCGCGGCCGGGTTGGCAACGCCCACAATCCTTCAACAGAGACCGAACCGGCCACCAACGCAGCCCCTTAGGCGGCCTTGGTCTTCGCCTTGCGGGCAAGATGCGCAACCACATTCTCGATCATCCGCATGCCGGCATCGCCGCCGAGCGTCATGATCGATTCCGGATGGAACTGCACGGCTGCGATCGGCTCCTTGACATGCTCGATCCCCATGATGGTGCCGTCTTCGCTTTCCGCGGTGATGATGAACTCACGCGGCAGCGTTGCCGGATCGGCAAAGATCGAGTGGTAGCGGCCGACAGTGACCTCCTTGCCGAGACCCGAGAAGACCAGGCCGGGCTCAAGAACACGGATGCGCGACGGCTTGCCGTGCATTGGCAAAGCCAGATGGCGAAGCTCGCCGCCATACGCTTCAGCGATCGCCTGCAGGCCGAGGCAGACGCCGAAGATCGGCAGGTTGCGTGCCCGCGCCTTCTTGATCGTCGCCTTGCAGTCGAAATCCTTGGGATTGCCCGGCCCCGGCGACAGCACGACGAGATCGGGGTTCAGCCGATCGAAGATCTCTTCGGCAACAGGAGAACGCACGGTCGAGACCGTTGCCCCTGTCTGGCGGAAGTAGTTGGCGAGCGTATGCACGAAGCTGTCTTCGTGATCGACCAGCAGGATGTTGACGCCCTTGCCGACGGCAGCGACGTCGCGGCTGACCTTGCCGGAGTTTCCGGCCTTGGCGTCGCGGATAGCGGAAAGCATGGCGGAGGCCTTCAGTTCGGTTTCGGCTTCTTCTTCATCGGGAATGGAATCGTTGAGCAAGGTCGCCCCTGCCCTGACCTCGGCGATGCCGTCTTTGATGCGAACGGTGCGCAGCGTCAGCCCCGTGTTCATGTCGCCATTGAAACCGACCATGCCGATCGCGCCGCCATACCATGCGCGCGGGCTCTTTTCATGGCTTTCGATGAAACGCATCGCCCAGAGCTTTGGCGCACCGGTGACGGTGACCGCCCAAGCATGGCTGAGGAAACCGTCAAAGGCGTCCATGTCGTCGCGCAGGCGGCCTTCAATATGATCGACCGTGTGGATGAGGCGTGAATACATCTCGATCTGCCGGCGACCGATGACCTTCACCGAACCCGGCTCGCAGACGCGCGACTTGTCATTGCGGTCGACGTCCGAGCACATGGTGAGCTCGGATTCGTCCTTCTTGGAGTTCAACAGCTTCAGGATCTGCTCGCTGTCTGCAATCGGATCGTCGCCGCGCTTGATCGTGCCGGAGATCGGGCAGGTCTCGATGCGACGGCCGGACACACGCACGAACATCTCAGGCGATGCGCCGACCAGATATTCCTGGTTTCCAAGATTGATGAAAAAGGAATAGGGCGACGGATTGATCGCCTTCAGCCGTTTTGAAATGTCGGACGGCTTGCTGTCGCAGCGCTCCATGAACTTCTGGCCGGGAACGACCTCGAAGAGATCGCCCTTGCGGAAGCTCTCCTTGGCCTTCACCACCAGCTCGGCATACTCGCCCGGGCGATGATCGCTCTTCGGCGGAATGGCATCGGTGCGCTGGAACGGTTCGGCCGGAATATCGCCCGCCTTGCCTTCGGTGGTCTCACCGCCCTTGGCAAAGTCGTAGCGGTCGATCCAGGCCTTGGCCGAATAGTTGTCGACGACCAGGATCTCATCCGGCAGGTAGAGCACCATGTCGCGCTGATCGGTTGGGCGCGTGAGCTTCAGGTTGATGGCATCGAACTGGAAGGCAAGGTCATAGCCGAAGGCACCGTAAAGTCCGAGGCTCGCATCCGCCTGCGAATAGAAGAGATCGGTGACGGCGCGCAGCACGGTGAACACCGTCGGGATCTTCGAGCGCTCCTCTTCGGTGAAGGCGCGATCCGGTGTCTTCACCGTCAGATCCAGCCGCCGTGCCGTCGAGGCGCCAAGTTCGAGATCGGAGATCGTCTTCAGCCGTTCGGTAACGAAGTCGAGGATGACCTCGCCGCGCTCGTTATAGGCGTCGATCCAGACCTTGCGGCCGTTGCAGGAAATGCCGAGCGGCGGATCAACGACGGCGGTATCCCAGCGCGTGTAACGGCCCGGATATTCGTAGTTCGACGAAAACACCGCTCCGCGGCGCTCATCGAGCTTGTCGATATAGGAGGAGACCGCGTCGGCATAGGGGATCGCCCGGCGCTGCCGCGTGACCGTGATGCCACCCTTGGTCTCGTAGATTTCCGCTCCGTCATCCCGAAGGATCGTTACCATTGTTCCACTCCGTTATCGGGCCCGGATGACAGGCAGCCTTAAAACAAAAAAAGCCGCCTGGGTTTTTCCGGGCGGCTCATCGTCGTCTTTGGACACGATTGGTCGAGGCCGCCTTAGCGAGCCCACCACCAAATTGCGATGTTCAAGGACATGTTCATGGCCGGAATTGTTAGCGTGAAGCGTTTGGGCGCGCAAGCGAATTTCTTCGCAGCGATGCGACCGAACCGGGGGCAAATGCGTTCCGTCTTTGCGAACATCTCATGGAGCAGTGGAAAATGCGGCGATATTGCATGGCATCTCTGATCAGCGCGGCTCTTCTCATGAGCCCAACCCTGCCCCCCACGGGCCCTCTTCCAGCCATGAAACCCTCCGCCGAAGCCGCCCACGTCGCTCCCTTTCAAGGTCCTCCGCGCCCTGAAACGGCAGAGGTTCCCAAGCCCGAACCGAAGCCGGCGTTGAAGGAGGGCGCACCCGAGACCACACCGGATGACGCAAACACCCCGGCAGAAACACAAAAGGAAAGCGTTGCTTCCCCACCACCGCCGCCGATCGAGAAGGAGGATCCGGAAAAGCTGAAGGCCTGCCTCGCCGACCTGCGCACGCTGGGTGTTCAGTTTGAGGAAAAACCCGCGGTCACCGAGGGCGAAGGTTGCGGCATCGAACACCCCGTCGAAGTGAAGGCGATCGCGGACGGCGTGACGGTCTCAGCAGGCGCTGACATGCGCTGCGACACGGCACGAGCCCTGGCGACATGGATGAAGAATATGGTGCAGCCCGCTCTGAACGTCGCTATGCCCGGCCGAAAGATCGTCGGGATCACCCACGCTTCGACCTATGTCTGCCGCCTGCGCAACGGTGCCTCCACTGGCAAGATCTCGGAACACGCTCGCGGCAATGCCATCGACATCGCTGACTTCAAGCTGGACAACGGCCAAAGCCTGACGATGAAGCCTCGCGATGAGGACTCGACGCTGGAGGGTGCCTTTCAGCGCGCGGCAACGGCCGCAGCATGTCTCTATTTCACCACCGTCCTCTCCCCCGGCAGCGACGCCGCGCACGAAACCCATCTTCATCTCGACGTGCTGCAACGGACAAACGGCTACAGATACTGCCGTTGACCGCACCGATAGATGCCTTGGCACACCAGCCATCGCCGCCCAAAAACGGCAGTTTTGTCACACTTTTAAAAACTTGACTAAATCACTCATTTTCAAACTTGACTCCTTTTGTCTATATTTTTAACAGTCGCCAACGGGGCTTCTGCCAAAGCGGAATCTACAAATTTGAAGGTCGATCGCGTGTGCACCAATGCCACGCGTGCTGATTTTCTGCGTGCATTTTTTAGAGGGGTTTTTAGATGACTTCGAATTCACCACTGACCAGGCATTTGCTGGCCGGTACCGCCGTCGTGATCGCCATGAGCGTCGCCCTGCCTGCCTTTGCACAAGAGGCAGAAACGACGGAACAGACGAAAACAGAACAATCAGCCGACCAGGCCACGCCACTGAAGCCGATTACGGTGACTGGCAAGGATGCGCGGACCGCAACGTCGCCTCTCACGGAGACGGTGGAGCGCACTGAAATCCAGCAGCGCATGGTCACCGATTTCCAGGATCTTGGGCGCCGCATCGATGCAGGTGTCAATTTCAACACACAGAACAACAGCATCAACATCCGCGGCCTCCAGGATGACCGTGTTCTGACAACGCTGGACGGCATCCGCGTGCCGTGGCTGGTAGACCCGCGCGGCTCGGCGCAGGGCGGCCTGAACGCGTTCGACTTCGATGGCCTGTCGTCGATCGACATCACAAAGGGCGCTGACTCAAGCCGCTATGGATCGGGCGCATTGGGCGGCGTTGTTCAGTTGCGAACGCTCGACCCCCAGGACCTGATTGACGAGGGTAAACAATTCGGTGCACTTGTGAAGACCGGCTATGACAGCGCCGACAAGAGCATCAACGGAAACGCCGCAGTTGCTGGCCACATCGAAGACACCTGGCTGCTCTTCCAGGGCGGCTACAAGCAAGGCCATGAAACTGGAAACCAAGGCGACATCGGCGGCTACACAACGACACGAACAGAAGCCAATCCGGCCGACTTCGATCAGAAGAATGCCCTCGTAAAGCTTTATCAGGACATCGACGGCGGCCACCGCTTCGGGCTAACCGGGGAATTGTTCAACCGCGACGAAGACATCGACAACATGCGCGGCACGACGTCCAGTTACGAGCCCGGCTCGTTGCAGTCAGGCGAAGAAGTCGACCGCAAGCGTATTTCCGCCTCCTACGACTATATCTCGCCCGACAATACGGACTGGGTCGATCAGGCAAACATCGTAACCTACTGGCAGAAGCAGCGCCTGAACAACACGACCAATGCCATCCGCTTGCGCGACGGTCGAGCCGATCTTCCGGCCATCCCGGCAATTCCGTTTATCGGCTACCCTGGCACTGCCAGCGGTGAGGACTTGTTCTATGGTCTGCCGACGGGCGTGTACAAGCGCGACAACATGCTGGAGCAGACCTCCTATGGCGTCAGCGGAAATGCCTCCAAGGACGTGGAACTCGGCGGCGTCGAGCATGGGTTGAGGTTCGGCGGCGAGCTCTACGGGCAGAAGACCCATCAATACTCCTGGGGCAAGGACAATTGCCCGGACGTCGACTGGTCGACGGTCCCGATCTACACCTTTCCTGGCGGCGTAAGTGTCGGTCCGCAAGCATGCCGCATGCTCCACAGCAATGCTTCCGACATGCCCGACGTCAACAGCGTGGTGTTCGGTATGTATCTCGAAGACGACATCAAGTTGATGGACGAGAGGCTCACCATTACGCCCGGCCTGCGCTTCGACTACTACAAGCATTCGCCGAAATCGACGGCAGCTTACGAAGACAGCCCGCTCTACGACACGGCGTATCTCCAGGGCACCAGCGATTCACGCTTCTCGCCAAAGCTGCGCGCTGCGTGGAAGGCAACCCCGGAGCTTGAACTTTTCGCACAATGGTCGCAAGGCTTCCGCGCACCTAGCGCGACCGAGCTCTACCAGACTTATGGCTCGCCGGGCTCCTACGCGGTCATCGGCAACCCTGACCTGAAGACGGAAACAAGCAACGGCTTCGAAATCGGCGCCAAATACGATGCCCCGGACTACACAATGTCCGGCACGGTGTTTAACAACTACTATCGCAACTTCATCGAAGCCGTCACGCTGGTCGACGCCAGCGCCAGCACGGAGTTCCCGATTGGTGGCGTCACGGGCTACGAAAACCTTGACCACGTCCGCATTTACGGCGTCGAACTCTCTGGCGAATGGCGCTTTGCCGACAAGTGGCGCACGTGGGGTTCGTTCGCCTGGGCGCACGGCGAAAATACCGACACCGGTGATTACCTCAACTCCGTTGCACCTCTGCGCGCGATCGCCGGCCTCGGATATGCTGCGGAAACCTGGGGCTCGGATGTTTCGGTGACCATGGCTGCGGCACGTAACAAAGTCAGCGACGGCGGCTTCAAGGCTCCGGGCTATGGCCTTGTCGACGCAACTGTCTGGTGGGAACCGGAACAGATCGAAGGCCTGAAGGTCCAGGCTGGCGTCTTCAACATCTTCGACAAGAAGTACTGGAACGCAATCGACGTGCCGGACGGCGTCACGGTCGCCGATGCCGATTACTACACCGAAACCGGTCGCTCGTTCCGTATTTCGCTCACCAAGAAGTTCTAACACCAGCCGACCTGGCTCAAGAGCTTGAAACACCAGACGCCGCGTTCGCCAGAGCGCGGCGTTTTTGCTTTGAGCCGCCTAGAACAGCCCCTCAATATATCCCTGCTCGTTCAGATAAATCCGCTCCGCCGCGGGCGAGCTCGGGAGACCCGGCATTGTCATGATCTCCCCTGTTATGGCCACAATGAACCCGGCGCCGGCAGAGAGGCGAACCTCACGCACCGGCACGATGTGCCCTTCCGGCGCGCCACGCAGGTTCGGATCGGTGGAGAAGGAATATTGCGTCTTGGCCACGCAAACAGGGAGGTTGCCGTAGCCCTGCTCTTCCCAGACGTGCAGCTGGTCGCGAACAGCCTTGTCAGCGGTTACCTCGCCAGCATGATAGATCTTCGAAGCGATCACTTCGATCTTCTCGAACAACGGCACGTCGTCGGGATAAAGCGGCGCAAATTTCGCCTGCCCGGACTCGGCCATCTCGACGACCTTGTAGGCAAGTTCCTCGATGCCGACCGAGCCTTCCGCCCAGTGGCGGCAAAGGATGGCTTCCGCTCCGAGCCGCGACACATACTCCTTCACCGCGGCGATCTCCGCCTCCGTATCCGACACGAAATGATTGATCGCAACCACGACCGGTACGCCGAACTTGCGCACATTGGCGACGTGGCGACCGAGATTGGAGCAGCCTTTCTTCAGCGCACTGACATTCTCTGTACCCAACTCGTCCTTTTTCACGCCACCGTTCATCTTCAGCGCCCGCACCGTTGCGACGATGACGGCCGCATCTGGCTTCAGACCGGCCTTGCGGCATTTGATGTCGAAGAACTTCTCGGCGCCGAGGTCCGCACCGAAACCCGCCTCCGTCACCACGTAGTCGCCGAGCTTCAGTGCCGTCTTGGTAGCGACCACGGAATTGCAGCCGTGGGCGATGTTGGCGAAGGGACCGCCATGCACGAAAGCCGGATTGTTTTCCAGCGTCTGCACGAGGTTGGGCTGCATCGCGTCCTTCAGCAGCACCGCCATCGCCCCATCCGCCTTCAGGTCGCGGGCATAGACCGGCGTCTTGTCGCGCCGATAGCCGATGATGATATTGCCCAACCGCCGCTCGAGATCCTCAAGATCGTTTGCGAGGCAGAGAATAGCCATCACTTCGGATGCAACTGTGATGTCGAAGCCATTCTGGCGCGGAAAGCCGTTCGAAACGCCGCCGAGCGAGGAGACGATCTCGCGCAGCGCCCGGTCGTTCATGTCCATCACCCGCCGCCAGGTCACGCGGCGCAGGTCGATATCGAGCTGGTTCCCCCAATAGATGTGATTGTCAATCATCGCCGCCAGAAGATTGTGCGCCGATGTGATGGCATGAAAATCGCCGGTAAAGTGCAGGTTGATGTCTTCCATCGGAATGACCTGCGCATAGCCGCCACCCGCCGCGCCGCCCTTGACGCCGAAGCACGGCCCAAGCGAGGCCTCGCGAATGCAGACGATCGCCTTCTTGCCGATACGGTTCAGCCCGTCACCCAGACCCACGGTCGTCGTCGTTTTTCCTTCGCCGGCAGGTGTGGGATTGATCGCCGTCACCAGAATGAGCTTGCCGTCCGGCTTGCCCGCTTGCTCGGCAATGAACTCGGCGCTGACCTTGGCCTTGTCGTGACCATAGGGCGCCAGGTGCGCTGCCGGGATGCCAAGCTTGCCGCCGATCTCGATGATCGACCTCTTGTCCGCCGCGCGGGCAATCTCGATGTCGGACTTGAATGCTTGCATGACCCTGTGCTCCCATCATCTGCGCCGTATCGACTTCACGTTTATTTCAACCGATCAGCGAAATACAGTGGCAGTGTGAAGCGCGGCACCGTTGCCCAGGGGCCTAGCCAATGCCTATCTGTCAGCCACTGATTCTGAAATTGCGAGGATAAGACATGAAATCACTTGAGCTCCTGGTGGAGCGGATCATCCTTTCCAGCCGCTGGATCCTGGTCGTCTTCTATATCGGGCTGGCGCTGTCGCTGGCCGTTTATGCCGTCTCCTTCGGCTACAAGTTCCTGAAGGTCGCAGGCAACGTCTTCGTCCTCGATGAGGGCGAAATGATCCTCGCCATGCTCGGCCTGATCGACGCAGCGCTGGTCGCCAGTCTGATCGTGATGGTGATGATCTCCGGTTACGAGAATTTCGTCAGCCGCTTCGATGAGACCGACGCAGATGTCTCTTTCATCGGCAAGCTGGATTCCGGGAGCCTGAAGATCAAGGTCGCCTCCTCCATCGTCGCGATTTCGTCGATCCACCTCCTCCAGGTGTTCCTCAACGTCAACCAGTTCAGCGACGGCAAGATCATGTGGCTGACGGTCATGCACCTTGCCTTCGTCGTCTCGGCGGTGATGCTCGGCTTCCTCGAGCAGCTGATGAAGAAGCCCAAGCCAGCGGACAAGAGCTGACAGCTTCTGATTCGGCCCACTGCCGAATTCGATTCCGAGCCAGCTCGGTTGCATTGTTGCCAATCGCGCAACAATGCAACCGACCAAACCGAACAACCGCACCCAGAAGTTTATTTTCCAGCTCCTGAAAAACAATCAAGAGAAGCTGCTTAGTGATTAAATTAAGAAATCGTCATTTAATCACAATGTAGAAACTCAATAAGGGCTATGAAATATATCAGTTTGCATATTTGATGCAGGCCACAGGAAGACAAGCAGGGGCTGATTGATGTCTTACGTGAGCACATCGGAGCGGCAGTCGTTTTTGACGACGGAAGCCACGGACGTAAAAACGCGACCGGCTCTCGGTCAGTTTTTTGCCAAGATAGCCACGGCATTCGGCTTCAACTACATCACCCTGATGGATGCGCCATCGCCCGATAACATCCTGCTCAAGCCTCTCCTCATCGAAACATCCCTACCCAACGCCTACGTCAACCAGTTCGACCGCTCCCGCTTCATGCAGCTTCCCCTGTTCGCCACCGGCATGAAGGACTCGGTCCTGCCCCGGCTGTGGAACCTTGCCGATCCTGCATGCATCTTCCCACCGGAACTGCAGGCGCTGAAGCGCGATTATGGAATGGTCGTTGGCGTGGCTATCCCCGTGCATTCGATCGAGGGGCACCGGCTGCTGTTCTGGCTCGGCGGCGATCGCGCGCCGCTCGGGCAGACCGAAATAAACGAACTCACCATGGTGATCCTGCACGCGCTGGATGCCTATAACAGGGTCAAGCGCGCCAAGAGCGTGGAGCACCCCCCGCTTTCAGCCCGCGAGCGCGAGGTCGTGCGCTGGACGGCACAGGGCAAGACATCCATAGAGATCGGCCAGATCCTGTCGCTGTCCGACCATACGATCAATGCCTACATGACCAGCGCGATCAAGAAGCTCGATTGCGTGAACCGCACGCAGCTCGTCGCCAAGGCCATCCGCCTGCAGCTCATCAGCTGACCGGCATCACCGGTCCAGAACCGACCGGATTTCCACCAGGTTCGAACGCACCCTCAAGATATAGAAACCCATCGTAGCCAGATGGCTCGGCATGATCCAGCCGTCCTCGCGCCCGTTGGAAATGATCGCCGGCTGAATGCGCAGCGCCGCCTGGAACTGCTTGATGGTCGCACCGAAGATCGCCCCCAGATTGCGCTCGGCAACCACCCTCGAGAAATCCGACTGCGCCGCGCTCAGGATCGCGTAATACGCATAGAGCTGGCCGTAAGCGAACCAGAACCGATCGTCGGCTCGCGTGTCGAACCAACCGCGGGAATGATTGGCGGAACGCTCTGCCAGCATGTCCGAGGTGCTGCCTAGGTCGTTGGCAATACGGTCGATGAACTGGATCAGGTTGTCGGCGCGGCCATCGAAAATAGCATCGCAGTTCGAAAGATCGGTGTTGAACTTGCGCAGGCTTTCGATCGCCGAACGATAATAGCTTGGTGTCGGCGTCTTCGGCCCGAACGGGTCGAGCCCGAAGTACCAGCTGTACTCATCGAACTGCAAATTGCCGCGGGCCTTCTGGAGATCGTTGTTGATGCCCGAGGTGCCCCGTACGCGGCCAAGACTGTCGACCAGCTCGACGGAGGTGCGTCGGACCGCCTGGTTCACGCCGCGCTGGAACGAGGCCCTGTTGTCGAGAAACGGCGTGTGATCCCAATCGATGCCGAAGAAGCCCAGTCGATAGAGCAGCATGGAAGAAATCCACGCATTCTGGTTGACGTTGAAATCGGTGAGGTCTGCCGCGACATCGACGATCGCAGAACGCTGGCAGGTCTTGGCGGCGGGTGCTGCAGTGCCCTCAGCTACGGGAAGCTCCTGCCCCGCCGGAACCTTGCGCTCGGAGAGCCGGTATTCATCCACGAAGGATGGGTTGAAACCTGACCAGGACTGGGTCTGCCAGAAAAAGTAGCCGTAGAGGCCCACAAGCAATGCCACGAGCCCCATGACAGGAAGACGGACCATCCATGTTCGCCGCACGTACCAGCCGCGAGCGGCCATAAACGGCCAGACGGCCCAGGCAATGAACAGCCGAGCCCAACGACCGAGAGCCCGGCCGATCGACCTGAAAAACTCGGCGATCCTGTCACCCATCATCTTCTCCCAGCTTGCGTAAGCCCGATATCTCTTCGCATTGACATATGTGCTCGGTCGCGCAAGCACAACATGCGGCTGATATTATTGTGTCTTTGAGACGAGCTACGAGCGCAGGAACCGAAAGCGCAATCGAGTGGATATCTTTGTGGTGTCGATGAGCGGCGCCCCGGGCTCCTCGGTCCGCTCATGCGCGAATGCCGCGAACTTCTTGTCGAAAGCGGCGTCGGCGGTGTATTTGCGCTGCTGCAGATCCTGCGGCACCAGCATGTTGCGCTCGAACAGCGAGATGGCGTCGGCGATGTTGGGAAAGAGTTCCGCCGATATCTGCACCTTCGAGCCGGGAATATCGGTGTCAACTTGCGCCTGATAGATCAGCAGGCGCTCTTCCGTATCGATCATCAGCTTGCGTATGAGCGTATTGCAGAGACCGACCTGATTGTTCAACGCATCGACGAACATCTGGAAGATACCGATGAAACGCTCGCGCCGCTGGCTCTCATCGCGAAGACGATGCTCTTCGGTGGAGATGCGATCGGCCTCAGCCTTGAGCGACTGCCGCTCGCGCTCCATGCGCTCCCATTCGGTCTTGCTGCCGTAAAGACCGATGCGTCCCTGCGTCGTCAGGGCCTTGGCATTCAGTTCCTTGATGCGGATCCGCGCGATATCGATCTCATCGACGAGCCGCCGACGGTGTTCGATAATATCGATTAGTTTGCGCTCAGCGGCCTTGTGTGCGGAAAGCGCGAATGTCCGGTAGTCCGCGACCAGACCGGCAGCGGCGTTTGACTTCACCATGAGGTCGCGAAGCCGCTCGACCACCGGCGCTGCGCGCACGCGAGCACTGTGACGACGCCACATGCGTTGGCGGGAAAACCGCCCGATCAGCCGCTCGACGGCGGTAAGGCCACGGAAACTGTCGAGATCGGCCGACACCTTCACTGTCAGCAGGTCAAGGCCGGAGACCAGCTCGGCGGCCAGATCCGTGAAGGTGGTGCCGTTGGCGACGAAGGTGTGAAACCGCGTGTTCTCAGTCAGAAACCGCTCGTCGTCGATCTCGCTGTCGCTTCTGGCGAACTCACCGATGAAATCGACGCAGAGGCGCCCCTCGGGCGGCAGTGCTTTTGCAAGCGCGCAAGCCGCATCAAGTTGCATGTCGAAGGAGAAAGCCTTGCGCACCGGACGCTCCCGTGAATCATTGCCACGAAACTAGCTGGTCGCCTTCACAAAGAAAACCTGCTTGCGACGTCAGACAGCCTCGGCAACCCATTCGCCGTTCATGGAATCGTCCCAATGGCGACGGCAGAGGGAGACATATTTCTCGTTGCCGCCGACCTCGATCTGGGCACCTTCCCGAGCCACCTTGCCGTTGCCGTCCAGGCGCACCACCATGGTCGCCTTGCGCCCGCAATGGCAAATGGTGCGAACTTCACGCATCTCGTCCGAAATCGCCATGAGTTCCTGCGATGCCGGAAAGAGCTTGCCCTGAAAATCTGTTCTCAAGCCGTAGACCATGACGGGAATGTTCTTGCGATCGACGATGCGCGCCAGCTGCCAGATATGCTCGCGCGTCATGAAATGCGCCTCGTCGACGAACACACAGGCAATTGGTTCATCGCCACCCAGATCCCCGATCAGCGCAAACAGATCCGCCTCCGGTTCGAACGCCACGGCATTTGCCTGGAGACCGATCCGCGACCCGATCACGCCCTTCCCGGCCCGCTCGTCGAAGGCCGCAATCAGGAGGACGACGCGCATGCCGCGTTCCTCATAATTGTAGGCGGCCTGAAGCAGCATCGTCGATTTGCCGGCGTTCATGGTCGAGTAGTTGAAATAGAGCTTTGCCATCGATTTCTCCGTCTTTTTGCTTCTTGAAAGCTCGGGCCCGCGAAGAAAAGCCCCGCATTTTATTAGCCACAGGAAATTCCCGCCCGAAATGCGTGCAAAGCCCGAAAATCCGGGCATTCCGGGAAAAATGCCGACGTCGCATTCGGATACTGCAATGCGGCGCAAACGCACTGAGGTCGCTTGTAAAACTGCGCTATTGGTGATTGGCTTGGGAACGTAAGACTGGGAGTCTATAAATGAAAACGACAAGCGCATTCAAACTGATCACCGCCACTGCAGTTGCCGCTCTCTCCGTCGCAACAGCCGTATTTGCAGCCGATCCGGACAGCTGCTCCACCGTCCATTTTTCGGACGTTGGCTGGACGGATATCACCTCGACCACCGCAACCGCAGCTGTTGTCCTCCGGGGCCTCGGCTACACCCCCGACGTCAAGGTTCTTTCCGTACCGGTTACCTACCAGTCGCTGAAGAACAAGGACATCGACATCTTCCTGGGCAACTGGATGCCGACCCAGGAAAAGGACGTTCGTCCGTTCCTCGACGACAAGTCGGTTGAATCTTTTGGCCCGAACCTCGTCGGCGCGAAATACACATTGGCGACCAACGCCAAGGGCGCTGAACTCGGAATCAAGGATTTCAAGGACATCGCCGCTCACAAGGAAGACCTGGACGGCAAGATCTACGGCATCGAGCCCGGTAACGACGGCAACCGCCTCGTGATGGACATGATCGACAAGGACACCTTCGGCCTCAAGGGCATGGAAGTGGTCGAATCTTCCGAACAGGGCATGCTGGCGCAGGTCGCCCGCTCCGAGAAGGAAGGCAAGCCTGTCGTCTTCCTCGGATGGGAACCGCATCCAATGAACGACAACTTCAAGCTCACCTATCTGACGGGTGGTGACGACGTCTTCGGGCCGGACTTCGGCGGCGCGAAGGTCTTCACCAACGTTCGTGCGGGCTATCTCAATGATTGCCCGAACGTCGGCGTCATGCTCAAGAACATGGTCTTCTCGCTCGAGATGGAAAACCAGATCATGGGCAAGATCCTGAACGATGGCCAAGAGCCTGAAAAGGCAGCGGCGGAATGGCTGAAAGCCAATCCGACGGCACTTGACCCGTGGCTCGCCGGCGTGAAGACGCGCGACGGCAGTGCTGATGGCCTTCCGGCCGTCAAGAAAAGCCTCGGCCTCTGATATCGAAAAGCGGGGTGGTCTACCCCACCCCGCTCCCGCTATCATCGCGATTGTTGTTGTTCTTTCTGGATAGGCGAGCCCTTGAACTGGATCACCGACTTTAAAATTCCTATTGGCCCGTGGGCGAAAGCCTTCGTGGATTGGTTGACGTCCAACGCCGACTGGTTCTTCAACCAGCTTGCCTTCATTCTCTCTCACGTCATCGATGGGCTGCTTTTCGTCCTCCAGAAGCCGCATCCTTTGATCGTCGTCCTGGGCATCAGCGCCATCGCCTACTGGCTCCGTCGCTCGGTCGTCGTTGCCGTCTTCACCTGTCTTGGGCTGCTGTTCATCATGAACCAGGGCTACTGGAAGGAAACGACGGAGACACTGGCGCTCGTCCTGGCATCCACCTTCGTCAGCATGATCGTCGGCATCCCGCTCGGCATCGCGGCTGCCCGGCGCGCCTGGGTCTACTCCACGCTGCGACCGATCCTCGACTTGATGCAGACCATTCCGACTTTCGTCTATCTGATTCCAGCGCTTATCCTTTTCGGTCTCGGCATGGTGCCCGGCCTGATCGCAACCGTGATCTTCGCGATCCCCGCCCCCATTCGCCTGACGCGCCTGGGAATCATCTCGACCCCGCCCTCGCTGGTGGAGGCAGCCGAGTCCTTCGGTGCGACGCCGATGCAGGTGCTGCGCAAGGTTGAGCTTCCCTACGCCACGCCGCAGATCATGGCCGGCCTGACACAGACGATCATGCTGTCGCTGTCGATGGTCGTCATCGCGGCCCTCGTCGGTGCCGACGGTCTCGGCGTGCCGGTCGTCCGCGCTCTGAATACCGTCAACGTCGCCAAGGGTTTCGAGGCAGGCCTCTGCATCGTCATTCTCGCGATCATTCTCGACCGAATGTTCCGCACCGCGGGTGAAGGAGATGGCGTATGAGCGCGGTCCGCTTCGACAATGTCAGCATCGTCTTCGGCGACAAGCCGGAAGCCGCTCTCTCCTTGGCTGATCAGGGCAAGACTCGTGACGAGATCGGAGCTGCAACCGGCCTCGTCCTCGGCGTCGCCGACGCTTCCCTCAGCATCGAGGAAGGCGAAATCCTTGTCCTGATGGGACTTTCCGGTTCCGGTAAGTCGACCCTGCTGCGCGCCGTCAACGGGCTTGCCCCGGTCGTGCGCGGCGAGGTCACGGTTTCGACCGCCTCCGGTCCCTGCAATCCTTACAAGACGAGCGCAAAGGGCCTGCGCGACCTTCGCATGCATACCGTATCGATGGTCTTCCAGCAGTTCGCACTGCTCCCCTGGCGCACCGTTGCCGACAATGTCGGCTTCGGCCTCGAACTCGCCGGCATGCCGGAAAGTGAGCGCAAGAAACGGGTCGGCGAGCAGCTTGAGCTGGTCAACCTGACGAAATGGGCCGATCGCAAGGTCAACGAGCTCTCCGGCGGCATGCAGCAGCGCGTCGGCCTTGCCCGCGCTTTTGCGACTGGCGCGCCGATCCTCCTGATGGACGAGCCGTTCTCGGCACTCGATCCGCTCATCCGAACCCGCCTGCAGGATGAGTTGCTCGAATTCCAACGGCGTCTCAAGAAGACGATTCTCTTCGTCTCTCATGATCTGGACGAGGCGTTTCGCATCGGCAACCGCATCGCCATCATGGAGGGCGGGCGTATCATCCAGTGCGGCACGCCGCAGGACATCGTGAAGAACCCGGCCGACCAGTACGTCGCCGACTTCGTCCAGCACATGAACCCGATCAGCATGCTGACGGCCCAGGATGTCATGCAGCCTGGTCTGGGCCATGCCGCCGTCGGTTCCACGGTCAGCGGCACCGCCCGCGCGGAGACACCGCTGATCGACATTCTGGATGCGTTGTCGCGTCAGCCCGGCAGCATCGGCGTCGTCGAAAATGGCGCCATCATCGGCACGATTTCGGCACAGGACGTCGTCTCGGGCCTGACGCAGCATAGGCGAAAAGAACAGGCTTGATCCCATCGTCCGCTTACGTCAGAAAAGTGGACATGAAAGATCAAGCTTCTGTAATCAGGGAAACGGACGGAGAAGCGCGCAAGCTCGCTCGCACCCTTCTCCGCTCCGCCCGCTATGCCGCCATTGCCGTCATCGACCCGGAGACGGGCTTCCCCTTTTCCAGCCGCGTTCTGCTTGGCACCGATATCGATGGCACACCCGTCATTCTCGTCTCCGGTCTGTCGGCGCATACCCGCGCGCTCGATGCCGACTCGAGGGCGTCGCTGTTGACGGGTGAGCCCGGCAAGGGCGATCCCCTCGCCTATGCTCGCCTGACGACGCAGTGCCTGGCCGAACCGGTGGACCGCGACAGCCCGGTCCATGCACGCATTCGCGCACGGTTCCTCGACCGCCATGCCAAGGCAAAGCTCTACATCGACTTTCCGGATTTCCGCTTTTTCCGCCTCGTGCCGCAATCCGCCAGCATGAACGGAGGCTTCGGCCGCGCTTACATTTTGACCGGCGACGACCTCACGATTCGATCGGAGGCAAACGAGACGCTGGCAGCACGATCCGAGCAAATAGTGCGAGAACTGCTAGTCAGCCACCCCCAACTGGCCAGAGAGACAGCCCTTGCGCTCAAGGGCCCCGACAATGCCGATTGGCGCATTTGTGGAGTAGATTGCGCCGGTTTTGATGTAATTTCAGGGGATTCGCTGCTGCGGCACGAGTTTGAAGAGGTTGCGCAGGACGCGGAATATGTTTATTTGCGTATGTCTAACATGAAATACGCAATACCTGAAATTTAGCTATATACAATCTTGAGACGGCGTGGGTATTTTTGATACGTCCGCTGGCTTCGGGCAGACACATGTCTTTTTGAATATAGTTTCGCATGGGATCACGATTATGGACACAATCGATTTAACAGCCAACGCCAACGTTGCAGCTGCCTTGCTATCGGCAATGGCGAACCCCAAACGTCTGCTCATTCTCTGCAATCTGGTCAAAGGCGAAATTCCCGTCGGAGCCCTTGCTACCGAAGTTGGCCTCAGCCAGTCGGCCCTGTCGCAGCACCTCTCGAAGCTGCGCGCACAGAAGCTCGTAAAGACCCGTCGCGACGCGCAAACGATCTATTATTCGAGCAGCTCCGAGCAGGTCATCAAGATCCTCGAAACCCTCCAGGACATCTATTCCGTCCAGGTTCGCACCAAGGCCGCTTAACGGTCCGCTTGACATCATTTCGGCTTATAAGTCGCGTTGTCGAGTGAATACTGGTCTACGCGGCACTGCTATTTCATCACCTTTTCATATTCCTGAACCGGCAAACTAAGTTTGCCGGTTTTATCTTTTTCAGGCCCTCGTCTCCCGCTCTCGGTGAGACATTTCCCCGGCTTGACGCCCAAAGATGCGCTGATAATTTGACCGGGCAGTAAAAATATCGGCACTCGCCAAATACCGGGAACGGCCTCCTCAAAGGCCATGGAGAACAGCATGTCCAATCGCCTGAATGCCCCCAACGATCTACGCGCCTTCTGGATGCCCTTTACGGCAAACCGGCAGTTCAAGAAGGAGCCGCGCATGTTCGTCGGCGCCAAGGACATGTACTACACGACCCACGACGGCCGGCAGGTGCTGGACGGCACGGCGGGCCTCTGGTGCGTGAATGCCGGGCATTGTCGCCCGAAGATCACCGAGGCGATCAGCCAGCAGGCGGGCGAACTCGACTACGCGCCGGCCTTCCAGCTCGGCCACCCCAAGGCCTTCGAGCTGGCCAACCGCCTCGTCGACCTTGCCCCCGAGGGTCTTGATCACGTCCTCTACACCAACTCCGGTTCGGAATCGGTCGAGACCGCCCTCAAGGTCGCGCTGGCCTACCATCGCGTGAAGGGCAACGGCTCCCGCTTCCGCCTGATCGGCCGCGAACGAGGTTATCATGGCGTCAATTTCGGCGGCATCTCCGTCGGCGGCATCGTCTCGAACCGCAAGATGTTCGGCACCCTGCTCACCGGCGTCGACCACATGCCGCACACCCATCAGCCAGACAAGAACCGCTTCACCCGCGGCGAGCCGGAACATGGCGGTGATATCGCAACCGAGCTCGAGCGCATCGTCACCCTGCACGACGCCTCCACGATCGCAGCCGTGATCGTCGAACCGGTCTCCGGCTCCACCGGCGTCCTGATCCCGCCGAAGGGCTACCTGCAGAAGCTCCGCGAAATCTGCACCAAGCACGGCATCCTGCTGATCTTCGACGAAGTCATCACCGGCTTCGGCCGCCTCGGCGCTCCGTTCGCCGCCCAGTATTACGACGTCAAGCCCGACATCATCACGACCGCCAAGGGCCTGACCAACGGCGTCATTCCGATGGGCGCCGTGTTTGTCACCTCCGAAATTCATGATGCCTTCATGACCGGTCCGGAGCACATGATCGAGTTCATGCACGGCTACACCTACTCCGGCAATCCGATTGCCGCGGCGGCCGCACTCGCCACCCTCGACACCTATAAGGAAGAAGGCCTGCTGACGCGCGCTACCGAGCTTTCCGACTACTGGGCGGACGCACTGCACTCGCTGAAGGACTGCCCGAATGTCATCGATATCCGCAACACCGGCCTGATCGGCGCGATCGAACTCGACCCGATTGCAGGCGAACCAACCAAGCGCGCCTTCACGGCCTTCCTCAAGGCTTACGAGAAGGGTCTGCTGATCCGCACGACCGGCGACATCATCGCGCTTTCGCCGCCGCTGATCATCGAGAAACACCACATCGACGAACTTTTCGGAAAACTTCGCGAAATTCTGCAAAACAACATCTAAACTGTGTTCTCATAGGCCCGTTTTGTCGGTTTCGGCAAAAACGGGCCTAATTTTTTTATCTTCTTGCGCAATCAACGGTAAATTCTTAAGAAACTTGCCATGCACCGTCGAAGCCAAACATGGCGGACGGGGCATTCGCCGCGCGCGACCCGTCGTCTCTTGGCGCATCCCTTGAGGGCTGTTGTACGACCTGGGTTGGCCGCTGCGGCAGGATAGTCGCGGGTTTGAAACCCATCCAAGGAGACAAAATATGACCCTGAAGACCCTGACGGCAGCGCTCGTTGCCTCCATCTCTTTCGCGCCACTTGCCCATGCCGACATCACGATTGGCCTCATTGCGCCTTTGACCGGCCCTGTCGCCGCCTACGGCGACCAGGTGAAGAACGGCGCCCAGGCAGCCGTTGACGAGATCAACAAGAGCGGCGGCATTCTCGGCGAGAAGGTTGTCCTGAAGTATGCAGACGACGCCGGCGAACCGAAGCAGGGCGTATCGGCAGCGAACCAGCTCGTCGGCGACGGTATCCGTTTCGTCGTCGGTCCTGTTACCTCGGGCGTTGCAATCCCGGCCTCCGACGTGCTTGCTGAAAACGGCGTCCTTATGGTCACGCCGACCGCAACCGCTCCTGACCTGACGAAGCGCGGCCTTGCGAACGTCTTGCGCACCACCGGTCGCGACGACCAGCAGGCGGAAGTTGCCGCCAGCTACGTCCTGAAAAACTTCAAGGACAAGCGCGTTGCCATCATCAACGACAAGGGCGCCTACGGTAAGGGTCTCGCTGACGCCTTCAAGGCAACGCTGAACGCCGGCGGCATGAAGGAAGTCTTCGACGACGCCCTGACGCCCGGCGACAAGGACTTCAGCGCGCTCACCAGCCGTCTGAAGGCAGAGAAGGCCGATGTCGTGTACTTCGGCGGCTATCACCCGGAAGGCGGCCTGCTCGCCCGTCAGCTGCATGACCTCTCGGTCAACGCCACGATCATCGGCGGCGACGGCCTCTCGAACAGCGAGTTTTGGAACATCGGCACCCAGGCAGCTGCCGGTACGATCTTCACCAATGCCGTGGACGCAACCAAGAACCCCGATTCCAAGGTTGCAGCCGACGCCCTGAAAGCCAAGGGCATCCCGGCTGAAGCCTTCACGCTCAACGCCTATGCCGCCGTTGAAGTCATCAAGGCCGGCATTGAAAAGGCCGGCAGCGCGGAAGACGCGGAAGCCGTCGCCACCGCGCTGAAGGCTGGCGAACCGATCGCAACCGCCATCGGTAAGCTCACCTACGGCGAGACCGGCGACCTGACATCGCAGAGCTTCGCACTTTACAAGTGGGAAGACGGTAAGATCGTTCCCGCCGAATAAGGCTTGATCTTTCCAAAATCGATACTCGACCGGGCGCCTCAACAGCGCCCGGTTTTCGTTTGGCCAATAGCGACGATCTCGCTTTGTCCCGCTTATGGGTTATAACGAACGACACACAGCATGAGGGAAACAATGACAGCCAAACTCGAACGCTTCATCGATCAGGGAACAGGCCGCGTACCGGCCGACCTTGTCCTGAAAGGCGGTCGCTTCTTCGATCTCGTAACCGGTGAACTCGTCGCCTCGGACATCGCCATCTGCGGCGACAGGATCGTCGGCACCTGCGGCACCTATGAAGGCGAAGTCGAGATCGATATCTCCGGCCGCATTGTCGTCCCCGGTTTCATCGATACACATCTCCACATCGAGTCGTCGCTGGTGACGCCACATGAATTCGACCGCTGCGTCCTGCCTTACGGCGTCACGACAGTGATCTGCGATCCGCATGAGATCGCCAACGTGCTGGGCAGCGACGGCATCCGCTTCTTCCTGGACTCGGCGCTGGAAGCGATTATGGATATCCGCGTCCAGCTTTCCTCCTGCGTGCCCGCCACCCATCTCGAAACCTCGGGCGCCGACCTGCCGATCGAGAAGCTGCTCCCCTTCCGCGACCATCCGAAGGTTATCGGCCTTGCCGAGTTCATGAACTTCCCCGGCGTGATCCACAAGGATCCCGTCTGCATGGCAAAGCTCGAGGCGTTCCAGGGCGAGCATATCGATGGTCACGCCCCGCTCCTCAGCGGCAACGATCTCAACGGCTATCTCTCGGCCGGCATCCGCACCGAGCACGAATGCACCACGGCTGCGGAAGCACTCGAGAAGATCCGCAAGGGCATGCACATCCTGGTGCGAGAAGGCTCGGTCTCGAAAGACTTGGCGGCGTTGATGCCAATCATCACCGAACGCCTGTCCCCTCACCTGGCGCTCTGCACCGACGACCGAAATCCTCTCGACATCGCCGAGCAGGGCCATCTCGACTACATGATCCGGACCGCCATCGCCAACGGCGTCGAGCCGCTTGCCATCTATCGTGCCGCCTCCATCTCTGCCGCCCGCGCCTTCGGCCTCCGAGACCGTGGCCTCGTCGCTCCGGGCTGGCGCGCTGACCTTGTCGTTCTCGACAGCCTCGAAAGCTGCAAGGCCGAGATTGTCTTTTCCGGTGGGCGCAAGGTCACTTCGGAGCTTTTCGCTACCCGCAAGCCGGTCGCGCCCGTCGGCCTCGACAGCGTCAAGGCCCGCCCGGTGAACGCCGCACACTTCGGCGTGCCGGTCGCCGATGGCGAAACGCCTGTGATCGGCGTCATGCCGGGCAAGATCATCACCGAACACCGGCGCTACCGGCTGCCGGTCAAGGGCAACGAAACCGCCGTGGATCTCGCCAACGACATCATCAAGGTGGCCGTGATCGAGCGGCACGGCAAGAACGGCAACCATGCCAATGGTTTCGTTCAGGGTTTTGGCCTGAAGAAGGGCGCAATCGCATCGACCGTCGGCCACGACAGCCACAACATCTGCGTTGTCGGCGTCAGCGAGGACGACATGGCGTTCGCAGCCAACAGGCTTGGCGAAATCAAGGGCGGTTTCGTCGTCGTTGAAGACGGCAAGGTGACCGGCGAAATCGCACTGCCGATCGCCGGCCTCATGAGCCTGGAACCCTACGAGGCCGTGCGCGACACGCTGCACAGCTTGAGAAAAGCGGCGTATGCCCTTGGAACGACTCTGGAAGAGCCCTTCCTCCAGGTCGCCTTTTTGCCGCTGCCCGTCATCCCCCACCTCAAGATTTCGGATATGGGGATGGTGGATGTCGACAAATTCCAGCTGATCCGGTGAACGAGGCGGCCCAGGGGCCGCCTCAGCCGCGAACGTCGACGCAGATGGCGTCCAGCGCCTTCAGCTTTATGCTTCCAGCCGCCGTGGCCGCCTCGAAGCCCGGCATCGGAACAACACCGCCCAGCGACATCCCGACCGGCAGCCTGAATTCGGCTGGCAGCCGCGTCAGATTGAAGACGAAGAGCAACGTCTCGCTGCCCTTTGTTCGCGTGAAGGCCAGCAGATCCTGGTTGGTGTCGATGAACGACATAGAACCATCCATCAGCACAGGGCGGCTCTTGCGGAACGCGAGCGTCTGCCGGTAGTGGCTGAGCACAGAGCCCTCGAGCCCATCCTGAGCATCCACGGCAAGCGCCGCCTGCTCATAGGGTACCGGCAGCCACGACTTCTCGGCGGTCGTAAAGCCGGCATGTGCCT
Source organism: Rhizobium sp. S96 (assembly GCF_030382195.1). Classification (NCBI taxonomy): domain Bacteria; kingdom Pseudomonadati; phylum Pseudomonadota; class Alphaproteobacteria; order Hyphomicrobiales; family Rhizobiaceae; genus Rhizobium; species Rhizobium sp. S96. Next base: position 41,826 of record NZ_JAUDRY010000012.1, on the reverse strand, counting down.
TGGCAGCCTCCCACGGCATCGGTGTGCGGCATCCGTCGCGCCCCTTGAAGGCAGGCCAGAAGCGGATGCCATAGGGGTCGCGCAGATCTTCGAAGGCAAGCTCGGCCTCCGGCAACCCGAGTTCTTCCCCCTGATACAGGCAGATCGAGCCGCGCAAAGCCGCGAGCACGGAGATCGCCAGCTTCGCGACGACGGGCTGCTCCTCCTCGGTCTTTGCAAAACGGCTCACATGACGGTTCACATCGTGGTTGGAGAAGGCCCAGCATACCCAGCCGTCGACCACCGCCTTCTGGAAGGCATCGACGCAATTGCGGATATGCGCGGCCGTAAAATCGGGGCCGAGCAGGTCGAAGGTGTAGCACATGTGCAGCTTGTCGCCGCCGCTGGTATAGGCGGCCACGGTCTTCAGCGACCGCGCGCCATCCCCCACTTCCCCAACCGTAGCGCGCCCCTCATAGCGGTCCAGAAGCGCGCGGAAACGCTGCAGGAAGCCGATATTCTCCGGCTGCGTCTTGTCATACAGGTGGTTCTGCATCCCATAGGGGTTGGAATCGGGCGCATCGAGGCCGCCGTCGCTCGCATCCGGCTCGTGCGGCGGGTTGTCCCGCAGGAGCTTGTCGCAGAAGTAATAGTTCACCGTATCGAGGCGGAAACCATCGACGCCGCGATCGAGCCAGAATTTCACGGTGGCAAGCAGCGCGTCCTGAACGTCCTTGCTGTGAAAGTTGAGGTCCGGCTGCGACGTCAGGAAATTGTGCTGGTAATATTGGCGCCGCACGCCATCCCATTCCCAGCCCGGGCCACCGAAGATCGAAAGCCAGTTGTTCGGCGCGGTGCCGTCGGGCTTCGGGTCGGCCCAGACATACCAGTCCGCCTTGGGATTGGTTCTGCTCGACCGGCTCTCGACGAACCAGGGGTGAACGTCCGACGTATGCGAGATCACCTGGTCGATGATGACCCTGATGCCCAGCCCATGGGCAGCGGCCATCAACTCGTCGAAATCGGCGAGCGTTCCGAAGATCGGGTCGACATCGCAATAGTCCGAGACATCATAGCCCATGTCGGCCATGGGCGACTTGAAGAACGGAGAGAGCCAGATGGCATCGACACCAAGGCTGGCGATGTATGGCAGGCGCTGGGTAATGCCCTTCAGGTCTCCAAGGCCGTCCCCGTTGGTGTCCTGAAACGATCGCGGATAGACCTGATAGATAACCGCGCCACGCCACCAGTCCGCATTCCCGTCTGCCCGCAATGCCATGCGTCTTCGTCCTCACTCAAATTCATTCGAGCTCAGACTAAAGCGGACGAAACAAAAGACAACCAAAAGCGAAGTGTTCGAAGAAATGGGCCGTGAAAAGTTCTTACGCGGTCTCAGGCAGCGGGCAGCCGAGCCTCTTCATCTTCTTTTCCGCCTTGTCGCGCACGTTGAAAACCTTGGCCATGTGATGGCTGTGATCCGCCCCGCGCCATTTCATCAGGAGCATATGGCATTTTTCCGCGGTGCTTTTCCCTTCTCCACCGCCACGCGCATAGGATAGCGCACCATACGAAGGCAACAGCAGCGCAACAACCACAGCGACACGAACGGCAGGCGCCATCGCCTTCCTCCTTTGCCAGGCATTTCGTCTTCAGCTTACGCCTGAACCAAACGCTCCGCAAATCCAGACATTTGCGCCCAAACTTCCGCTTCGTGCGCTTGTCACCGCCAGTCTCTCCGCGTATCAGCGAAAGCGCACAATTCAGGGAGGCTGGTTTTGAGCAAACGTTTTCTGTCGATCGGCGAATGCATGGTGGAACTCTCGCAGGCCGGTGCCGGTCTGCTGAGGAAGGGATTTGCCGGCGATACGCTGAACACCGCCTGGTATGCGCGCGCCTGCCTGTCGCCGGAGTGGTCGGTCGACTATTTCACGGCACTCGGCGACGACGCCATGTCGGACGAAATGCTTGCGTTCTTCAACCAGGCGCAGATCGGAACCGGCTTCATCCGTCGCATCAAGGGAAAGGCGCCGGGCCTCTACATGATCAGCCTGAAGGACGGCGAACGCTCGTTCAGCTACTGGCGCGATAGTTCGGCAGCCCGGTTGCTCGCCGCTGACCCCGACCGCCTGCGCGAGGCGATCGAAGCTTGTGACGTCATCTATTTCTCCGGCATCACCCTTGCCATCCTGTCGCGCGATCACGTCGATACGCTCCTTGCCGAAATCCGTCGTGCCAAGGCGGTCGGCAAGCTCGTCGCATTCGATCCGAACATTCGCCCACGGCTCTGGTCCGGCTACGATGAGATGCATGCGACCATCAGCGAAGGCGCGCGCGCATCGTCGATTGTCCTCCCCAGCTTCGATGACGAGGCAGCTCACTTCGGCGACGTTTCGATCGAAGCGACGATCGAACGGTATCGCGCGCTCGGCGCCACCAGTGTCGTCGTGAAGAACGGTGCCGACGGTGTAACCCTCAGTTTCGGCGGTACCGTCAGTTTCGTCGCGGCGGAAAAAGTGGAACAGGTCGTCGATACGACCAGTGCTGGGGACAGCTTCAACGGCGCGTTTCTGGCGAGCTATCTGCGAACGAACGACGCGACACAGGCGGCGCGCGCCGCAGCCAAGGTCGCCGCGCGCGTGGTCAGCGAGCATGGCGCGCTCGTGGCTCCTGAAAAGCTCGGGCTCGACACGCTGTAGGCATCGTGAGACGCCGACCACAGCTGTAATATTTCCATCATGGAGGCCCGGCAGAATAAGCCCTGCGGGAATCGCTTGTCCGACGACCGCCCGGAATTTGCGCCATGACCGGATACGGCGCGGATGGAAGTCAGGGCCATGCTGCAGCGTCTGTCGAATACCCCAAGCGCCCAGAGCCTCGTCTCGGAGGTAGACCGTCCGGGGGTTGCCGAGCGGCTCGTCATCGTCACCGATGCCTGGCACCCGCAAGTCAACGGTGTCGTCCGCTCCATCGAGAACACAAACCGGGAACTGGCGACGATGGGCGTTGCGGTGTCGATGGTGACGCCGCAGGATTTCCGCAGCATTCCCTGCCCTACCTATCCCGAAATTCGCCTGTCGATCGCCAGCTACCGCCGCGTGGCCCGCGCAATCGAGAAACACAAGCCTTCCTATGTGCATATCGCCACGGAAGGGCCCCTGGGCCTGCGGGCGCGGCGCTGGTGCCTGAAAAACCGCATGCCGTTCTCCACCAGTTACCACACGCGCTTTCCGGAATATGTCTCCGCCCGTTTGCCGGTGCCGAAGAGCTGGCTCTATGCCTTCGTCCGGTGGTTCCACAATTCCGGTGCCGGCTGCATGGTGGCCACCCCGAGCTTGGCGCGGGAGCTCTCTGGAAAGGGCATCCGCAACCTGATGCCCTGGAGCCGTGGCATCGACGCGAACCTCTTCCGCCCAGCGCCTCTTGATGCGACGCCCTTCGATCTTCCACGCCCGATCTTCATGACGGTCGGTCGCGTCGCCCTGGAAAAGAACCTGCCTGCTTTCCTCGACCTTGACCTGCCCGGCTCGAAGGTCGTTGTCGGCGATGGTCCGGCGCGCGCCGAACTCCAGAGCCGCTACCCCGATGTGCTGTTTACCGGTATGAAAGTCGGCGAGGAGCTGGCCAGCGCATACGCGCAGGCAGACGTCTTCGTCTTCCCGTCCCTAACGGATACCTTCGGTAATACCATCCTCGAAGCGCTTGCTTCAGGCGTTCCGGTCGCGGCCTATCCTGTTACCGGGCCGCTCGACATCATCGGGGACATCGGCGAGGTCGGCGTCCTTGACGATGACCTGCGCAGCGCCTGCCTCGCGGGCCTCGCATCCTCACGCGAAAAAGCGCGCGAGCTTGCCTTGCAGTATTCCTGGGAAGCCGCGACGCAGCAGTTCATCAACAACATCCGCGCCGCCAATGGCATCATCACGCCAAAATGGAAGAAGGCCTGGCAGTTCGCGGCGAAGTCCCGTGCCAAGGCAAGACGATCCGAGAACGAGGCGGCGCAGCTATGCGGCGGAACCGGCCTTAACGGCTAAGGCCGGTTTCTGATTCCAACTCAGGAGGACAGGCCAAGCGCCGGTTCGCTCTCTGCCCTCCGCAAGGGCGGGAAAGCCAGAGCAATGGCTGCAGCCGCAAGTCCCACCATCGCCGAGCCGATAAACAGCCACGAATAATTCTGGAAGGTGTCGAAGATCCAGCCGCCAACCAGCGGTCCGAACGCCATGCCGAGGCTCGACAGCATCGTGGCCGCGCCAAACACGGTGCCGATGATCCGGGGACCAAAATACTCCCTGGCGAGCAAGGCGTAGAGCGGCATGACGCCACCATAGGCACTGCCGAAAATCATCGCCAACATATAGAACTCGCTGAGCTGGCTGACGAAGAGATAGCCTGCGAGGGCAATGGCCTGCACCAACAACCCGCCGACGATAACAGGCTTCACCCCGACCCTGTCGGCAAGCGTTCCATAGAACAACCTGCCGCCCAGACCCGCCAGGCCCTCGACGCTGTAGATGCTGACAGCCGCCATCGGCGCCACGCCGCAGATCGTCGCGTAGTTGACCATGTGGAAAATCGGTCCCGAATGCGCCGCGCAGCAGGCAAAGAAGGTCAGGCCGAGCACAATGAACTGCGGCGACCGAAACACCTTCGATAGCGCAACCGGAGCGCCTTCGGTCGAGACATCGGTGGCAGCTTCGCCCGCGGTTGCAGGCGCACGACGGACGAGCAGTGCCGCCGGCAACAGCAATGCCCAGGCGCCAATGCCGATAATCAGCATGGCGGGACGCCACTCATAGGCAGAAATCAGCCACCGAGCGAAAGGCGAGATGGTCATGGGCGCAACGCCCATCCCTGCCGAGACAAGGGAAACGGCCAGACCACGGTTCTTGTCGAACCATGCCGTCGTCGCCGCCATCATGGGCGCGAAGAACGTGCTGGCCGCCAGGCCAACGAGAATGCCGTAGGTGAGCTGAAACTGGAGAAGCGTCGTCGCGCGGCTCGACAGGACCAGGGCCAGCCCGAGAAGAGCGGCCCCAAACAGCACGACGACACGCGGACCAAAGCGATCGCTTGCGGCGCCCCACAGGAAGCCACCGACACCCATAACAAGGAAATTGAGCGTCATCGCACTGGCGATACCGACATGCGACCAGCCGGTTGCCGTTGCGATCGGTTCCTGGAAAATCGCCAGCGAGAACATCGCGCCAAGCGCAACACAGGTCATCAGCGCACCTGCACCAACAATGACCCACCGGTAGGACATACTCATGGCCACGTAACCTCCCGAGCCGAAATAGTGATCCAATCAGCGTTACGGCATGCCTTCACAGCATGCGTGCTATTAAGACGTCCCGGCAAGCTAGCTTTCGACATCACGGTCGCACTTTTTTTGCAGGCTCCTCACTGTCCCGCGCCGGGGCAACTGGCTATTACTCGCGCTTCGGCAAGCAGAGAGTCCGGATATATTAAAATACTACTATTAGACATAACGCGATCGCCGTGAGATTCTAAAACAATAGAATCGGAAGGCGACATGTCTGGCGAGCGTTATTTATATGATTACAAGTCGCACAAAGCCGTAATGTATCAGGCTGGCGACGCACTATACCCCATGTCCAGCAGCAAGTCGGAGCATTGGATCTCCGGAGACTATATCTTTTGTTCGAATACCAAGACGATTTCTTTCTGGATCCTGGGAAACGACGTCTACGGCCACCTCGGGCGCGGAGAACTGACCCGCGAACCTGTTTATTATTTCGGCGACTGAACAAGCGTGTCTTGAGCGCTCAGCGCCCGCATCGCATTCAATAACGGCCGACCGGGGTTGAACACCCGCCCCTCATCGCCTATTTTCCGACCGTCTTTCATTCCAACAGGATGTGTGCCGCAATGGATTCCAACCGTATCGCAACGCCAACTTGCCTTGCCAACGGGGAATCTCATATCCATGCCGACATCCATTGCCATCTCCAATCTTTCCTGGTCCACGCCTGACGGACACCCTCTCCTCTCGGAACTAAACCTGACACTTGGCCCGGAACGCACGGGCTTGGTCGGCAGGAACGGCGTCGGCAAGACGACGCTCCTGAAACTGATCTCGGGAGAGCGGAAACCCCGCTCCGGCACGATATCCTTTGCGGGCAGCCTGGGCGTTCTGCGTCAGGTGGTGCAGGTCACCGCCGAAGAGACCGTGGCCGACCTCATGGGAGCGACGGAGGCTCTCGACTGGCTTCGTCGCGCAGAACTGGGCGAGGCAACAGCCGATGAACTCGCCGCCGCCGACTGGATGCTGGAGGCTCGGATCGCCGCCACCCTCGCACGCGTGGGCCTCGATGCGGAGCCTGACACAAAGCTGTCGGCGCTATCCGGTGGCCAGCGCACCCGTGCCGGGCTCGCCGCGCTCGTCTTTGCCGAACCCGATTTTCTCGTTCTCGACGAACCAACCAACAATCTCGATCGCGATGGCAGACAGGCCGTCATCGATCTGCTTGCAGGCTGGCGTTCCGGCGCGGTCGTCGTCAGTCACGACCGGGAACTGCTGGAGACCGTCGATGCCATCGTAGAGCTGACATCGCTCGGTGCAGCGCGCTATGGCGGCAACTGGAGCAGTTACCGCGAACGCAAGAGCCTGGAACTCGCGGCCGCACAGCACGATCTGGCCGATGCCGAAAAGCGCGTCGCCGACCTCGCCCGCAACGCGCAGGTCGTCGCCGAACGGAAGGCCAGGAAAGATGGAGCTGGGAAGCGCAAGGCTGCCAAGGGCGATGCTCCGCGCATCGTGCTCGGTGGCATGAAGGAGCGAAGCGAGGCCACGAGCGGCGAGGACGCCCGCCTCGCCGAGCGTCGCCGTACGCAGGCGCTCGGTGAGGCCAACGCGGCACGCGCAAGGATCGAGGTTATCCAACCACTCTCCGTCAAGCTGGCGCCGACAAACCTGCCGGCGGGCAGAACCGTTATGAAGATAGATGGCATCGCCGCAGGCTACCACCCGGACCGCCCGATCTTCACCAACCTCTCCCTCGACATGACGGGACCCGAACGCGTGGCGATCGTCGGCCCGAACGGTTCCGGCAAGACGACTTTGCTGGCGCTGATCACCCGACGCCTGCAACCATTCGCCGGCGTGGTGTCGACTGTTGCCGACCTCGCCATGCTCGACCAGCAGGTGAGCATCCTCGACGCCGGGCTGTCGATCCGCGACAACTTCCGCCGGCTAAACCCGCAATCGGACGAAAACGCCTGCCGCGCCGCCCTCGCCCGCTTCATGTTCCGGGCGGACGCCGCGCTGCAGAGCGTATCGACGCTCAGCGGCGGTCAGTTGCTGCGTGCCGGACTTGCCTGCGTCCTCGGCGGATCGTCGCCGCCATCGCTGCTCATCCTCGACGAGCCGACCAACCATCTCGACATCGATTCAATCGCGGCAGTCGAGGCCGGTTTACGCGCTTATGACGGGGCGCTCCTCGTCGTCAGCCACGACGAGGTCTTCCTGGATGCAATCGGGATAACGCGCCGGATCGAGCTTCCGCTCGCCGGCGCCTAGACCAGGCGCAGTCATGCCGTGGCGGAGGAGACCTCCGCTGCGGCACTACGTCCGGCGCTTTTTCGATTCGTACGGGTTCTCCGACGCACGATAGTGGATGCGGATCGGCACGGCCGGCATGTTGAAGTCGGTGCGCAGGCTGTTGATCAGATAGCGCGTGTAAGACTCCGGCAGGGCATCGGCGCGGGTGCAGGAGATCATGAAGGCCGGTGGACGGGCCTTGACCTGGGTCATGTACTTCAGCTTCAGGCGCCGCCCGGAAACGGCCGGTGGCGGATGCTGCGTCGTGATCGAATCGAGCCAGCGGTTGAGCTTGGCGGTCGAGACGCGCTTGTTCCACACCATGTCGGTGTCGATGATCGACTGCATCAGCTTGTCGAGGCCGCGGCCCGTCTGACCTGATATAGGAACGGCGCGGATGCCGCGCGCCTGCGGCAACAGACGTTCGGTCTTTTCGCGCAGATCCGCGAGAACCGCCTGCTGGTCCTCGATCAGGTCCCACTTGTTGAAGGCGAGCACGGCGGCACGGCCCTCGCGGATAACCAGATCCGCCAGCTGCAGGTCCTGCTTCTCGAACGGAATGGTCGCATCGAAGACGATCACCACGGTCTCGGCGAAGCGGATCGAACGCAGGGAATCGGCGACCGACAGCTTCTCGAGCTTTTCGGTGACGCGCGCCTTGCGGCGCATGCCGGCCGTGTCGAACATCTTGATGGTGCGGCCGCGCCAGTCCCACTCGACGGAAATGCTGTCGCGGGTGATGCCGGCCTCTGGTCCGGTCAGCAACCGGTCCTCGCCGAGGAAGCGGTTGATCAGCGTCGACTTGCCGGCATTCGGACGACCGATGATCGCCACGCGCAGCGGCTTGGTATCGTCGTATTCGGGCTCGTAGTCCTCGTCCTCTTCCATCTCGGCGGGAAGGTCGACGTTCGTCTCGGCAACGTCTTCCTCGTCCTTGGCATAGGCGCGGTCCTTGCCGACTGCATCGACGATGGCGTCACGCAGGTCGAGCATGCCCTGCCCGTGTTCGGCCGAGATCGGCACCGGCTCGCCGAGGCCGAGCGTGTAGGCGTCATAGAAGCCGCCGTCCGAGCCCTTGGCTTCCGACTTGTTGGCGACGAGGACGACCGGCTTGCCGCGACGGCGCAGCATCTCGGCCAGTTCCTTGTCGACCGGCGTCAGGCCGAACTTGGCATCCACCACGAACAGCGAGATGTCTGCCTCGTCGATCGCCGCTTCGGTCTGGGCACGCATGCGGCCCTGAAGGCTCTCGGCGTCGGCCTTTTCGAGACCGGCGGTATCGATGATGGTGAAGGTCAGCCCCATGAGCCGCGCATCGCCGGGGCGACGGTCGCGGGTTACGCCGGGCGTGTCATCGACAAGCGCCAGCTTCTTCCCAACCAGGCGGTTGAAAAGGGTCGACTTGCCGACATTCGGGCGACCAACGATCGCAACCGTAAAACTCATGGAAATTCCTTACACTCAGCCCTGTGCGGCGGGCGCCTTGCCGGATGCAGTGATGTTATCAAGCATCATCTGGGCGCGATTGGCAACATTGCGCGGGCTCTGCGCGTCGTCGACGATCGCCTGGTACCACTGGCGAGCCTGCGTCATGTTGCCGGCCTTGTAGGCGGCAAGACCGAGTGCTTCACGGGCGGAGTGGCGAAATGCGTTGGTGGGAACGGCCATTTCCTCGACATGGGCGGAAACCTGCTCGTAGGTGCCGCCCTCGATCAGCAGCCAGCCGGCGCGCATCTTGGCAGCATCGCGAACGGCAGCCGGTGCGGCGTTGTCCTTGCCGATCACGTCGAAGGCAGCAACGGCGCCAGCGGTGTCACCCTTCTGGGCCAGAACCGAGGCAGCGCGCAGACGTGCTAGGATCGGATAGGCGCCGTGCCCGTCTTTCTCCAGCTGCTCGAGTGCGGCAAGTGCCTCGTCGTTCTTGTTCTCGTCGGCAAGCTTCATGGCGGCAATGAACTTGTCGCCGGCGCCGGAAGACTGATTGTCGTCCCAGTATTCGTAGACCTTGAAGCCGATCGTACCGAGCACGATCAGGACGGCGAGCGCGATCAGATAACGGCCGAACCGGCGCCACGCGCCCTTCACCTGATCGGAACGCAGTTCCTCATTGACCTCACGAATGAAGCTGTCGTCGTTGAATGCCATTCTCGTCTCCGGCCGCGGATATGCCCAGTCATGCGGGTTGCACGCACATTGTGGGGCCTTCTACCCCATTTTGCGGCGGTTGTAAGGGGGATGTGAAAGATTCGTCACATGACGAGCGGGGAAACGCCGATCAGGAGTTCATGCAGCTTGAAAGTGATGAGCGCCCAGGCGATCACGCCGATGATCACGGCATAGAGGTCATATTTGGCCGAGACGAATGGCTGAAGCGTGATTTCGCCGGCGCGCTCGCGTCGTTTCAGCGAGATGCGCAGGATCACGCCCCAGGCGAGGAACGCGGCAAAGAGCAGCACCGACGACGTCTCGCCGTTGGCAAGCAGGTGCGCAAAGGCCCAGATCTTCACCGACAGCACCATCGGATGCTTGGTCTTGACCGCGATATGCCCCGCCGGCAGCAGCGAGGCGACCAGACAGATGACTGCAATCAGCATCAAGGTAATGGTGATATGCGCCATCCAGACCGGCGGCGTGTAAAGCATCCCGGTGACCTGCCGCGCCTGGCCAAAGCCATAGATCAGCAGCACAAGCGCCAGGATGCTGACGATCGAATAGGTGGCCCTCCAGCCGTTCGCCCCGAGTGTCGAGATCATGGATTGACGAAAACCAGGGGCGACGACCCGCACCAGATGAAGTCCGAGGAAAAGTATGATGCCTACGATCAGCAATGTCATGGATGCGCCTCCTGTGCGTTACCTGACTTAACGGCAGGCGGGAAAAAACGCCAGCGGCACCGCAGCTTCGCCGCAATTCTGTAACAGGAAAGCCGCAAACAAATTGTCGCGGTGCCCATGTTTCGTCCCTTTGCCCAAGCCTCCCTCGCCCTTTCCCTGCTCATGCCGGCCGCAGCCGGCGCTGCCGACCAGCCGAAACAGCTGGTGATGATCTCGTTTGACGGCGCGCACGATAATGCGCTCTGGCAGAAAAGCCGTGAGATGGCCGCCAAAAATGGCGCACACTTCACCTATTTCCTCTCCTGCACGTTCCTGATGAACCAGGCCGCGAAGAAGGTCTACCAGGCCCCGCATCAGAAGCAGGGACGGTCGAATGTCGGCTTTGCCCAGAGCGATGACGAGATCCGCGAGCGGCTCGGCAACATCTGGCACGCCCACCTCGAGGGCCATGACATATCGAGCCACGCATGCGGCCACTTCGACGGCCGCCAGTGGAGCGAGGCCGACTGGTCGCAGGAATATGCGACCTTCCACACTACCCTGAAGAACGCCTGGAAAGGCGTCGATCTCGAAGAGCCGAAAGGCTGGCAGGATCTCGTCGACCACGGCATCCAGGGTTTTCGCGCGCCATATCTCTCCGCGACGGCCGGCGCCGACATGATCTCGGCGGAAAAGAAGGCGGGCTTCACCTATGACGCCAGCCTCGTCACCAAGGGCCCGGCCATGCCCGTCGAGGAAGCCGGCATCATCCGCTTCGGCCTGCCGCTGATCCCCGAGGGCCCGCGTGAGAAGCCTATCATCGGCATGGATTACAACCTCTTCGTCCGCCATTCCAAGGGCGAGGAAGACAAGGCCGACACGAAGGAATTCGAAGACCGCGCCTACGCCGCCTTCAAGGAGGCCTTCGACAAGCAGTATGCCGGCAACCGCATCCCGCTCCAGCTCGGCTTCCATTTCGTGGAAATGAACGGTGGCGCCTACTGGCGCGCGCTCGACCGTCTGGTGAGCGATGTATGCCACCGCCAGGACGTTTCCTGCGTCAGCTATTCCGAAGCCATCCCGCTGATCAAGGCACGCGGAAAGCTGCAGCCGGCATCGACCTCCGGCCTCTGAGGCCGTTTCTGACATCGGACATCACCCAAATGAAAACGCCGCCCATCTGGAAAGATGAGCGGCGTTTTTCTTTGGTCATAGGCTGATTTGGGCGACTAGCCGTCGGCGTGGATGATGCCCGCCTCGCGCTCGAGATAGCGCTGGTCGATATCAGGCAGCGGCTCGCCTTCGATTGCGGACTCGAAGGTACGCAGGCGCTTGTAGATCGACAGCAGTTCCACGATCGTTGTCCACGAATTGACGAGATACTGGAACGAACCACGCACCTGGTCAAAGACGTTGTTGATCTGCGTCAGCAGGCCAAGCGTCAGCTTGCCGGCGACGATCGAGGGCACGAGCACGATCAGGCTGAACAGGTTGTCCGCCTGCAGATAGAAGATGCGGGCGACGTTGAAGTACATGTAGTGGAAATAGAGGCGAAAGTAGTTGCGGCGGACATTCGCGAACAATTCCGCGACGGTCGGCGGTGTCGCGCGGTCGGCATGGTCTTCACCGTAAACGAGTTCCTTGCGGTAGGACGCCTCTACCCGCTGGTTGCGGAATTCCAGGCCCGGCAGCTTGATACCGACAAGCCCGAGGAAAACCGTACCGAAGATCGACCAGAACAGCGCGGCCCAGACAAGCGCATGCGGCACTTCGCCGATCAGCGGCAGTTCAGTGATGTTGGCACCGATCTTGAAGAGAACCGGCAGGAACGCGATCAGCGTCATGACCGAGCTGACGAGGCTGACACCAAGGCTTTCCACCGTGGAGGAAAAACGCATCGTGTCTTCCTGAACACGCTGCGATGCGCCTTCGATGTGACGGAGCTTCGGCCAATGCGCCATGTAGTACTCGTTCATCGCGGTACGCCAGCGGAAGATCCAGTGGCTGACGAAGAACAGGTTCAACACGCCGACGGTGATGGCGATGAAGGCGATGCCCGCGAAACCGAGCATGCCGAGATAGAGCTGCGATGCCGTGACCGGCGCAGTCTTGGCGAGTGCCTGCTGGATAAGGTCGTAGAAAGGACCGTACCAGGCATTGATGGCGACGCTGACCTGCACCGAGAAGTACGTATTGAAGATGATCAGCGCCGAGCCGAGCACGGACCACATCTGCCAACGATGCGGGCTGTAGCTGAACCAGAAGGCCGCGAAGAGTGCGACCGCGACGACGTAGTAGATGTAGAACCACAGGAACGGCGTCGACCAGAAGACGGAAACGCCGATCGGAGCGTCCTGCCCTTCGCCGAGCGGCGGCAAGCCGATGACGGAGCCGAAGCTGGCGCCGCCAAAATACCAGAGCAGAACGGCCAGCAATGACCAGACGACAGCTGAGATGAAGAAGAGTTTCGGCTTGGGGAAGAAGGATACGAACACGGAGACGTTGCTTTCCTGAACGGGTGTCTTCGAAGTCTCTAACAGACCAATTGCGGCAAAAACTAAGGTAGTTCGCCGAAAGCAGCAATGGGCTCACCCCATTGTTACGCAATTGTAACCGACTAGGATACTTTCTTGACCACCGGCAGGACGAGCACGGCGCAGACCACCAGCGCCGCCGCAGCGACATAGGTCGGGGCCGTAAAACTCCCGGTCCGCTCGGCCATCCAGCCGCCGACAATGGGGCCGACGATCTGGCCGATACCGAAAGCCGCCGTCATCATCGCAAACGCCCGGCGCGGGCTGGCCGGCGAAAGCCTGCGGCCGATCTGCAGCCCGTATGCGGTGATCGCAAGGAACGTTGCGCCGAAGAGTGCACCGCCGATCAAAGGGGCAATCGACCGGGGCAGGAGCACCGTTGCAAGCACGCCAAGCGCCTCGACCAGCAGTGCCGCGATATAGACCCATCCCAATCCCAGCGGCCGCACCAGCGGCTTCCAGAGGAACAGCGCCACCGCGGCCGTTACGCCGGCAATGAACCAGCAGAGGAATTCCACCATCTGGCCGGCAGCATCCATGCGCGCGATGGTCACGAGGAATGTCGCGGTGATAACGTAGCCGAAACCGAATAATCCATAAGAGCCGGTCAAGAGGAGCATCGGCTTGCTCCAGACGATCGCCGGCTCGTTGCTCGCTTGGGCCGCAGCAACAGGCCCTGCGGGCAAAAGCCACCACACGGCCACGAGACTGACGGCGGCATAGATCGCGCCGCCGATCCAGTCGGCCCTCCACGCGTCGGGGCTGCCGGCATAGCCAAGACCGATCAGCATCACCATGACCGACGACAGCGCAATGCCCGCCCCCGGTCCACCGAAATGGGCGGCCTGGACATGATCGTTTCCGGCGGCCGCGGCATGGCTGAGCACGATCGACGAGGTGAAGATCATGGCGAACGCGCTGGCGGCGCCGGCGAAAAACCGGATGACCGCAAAAACCATGACCGAACTGGTCAGCGCCATCGCCGCAAGCAGCGCGGCGGTGGCCGCAAGCGCCAGAAGCGCCACCTTGCGCTCGCGCCCGGAAGCCCAGCCATAGGCAGCCAGCACGGCGCCCACGAGGTAGCCAACGAAGTTTGCTGAGGCGACGAAACCGGCATCCGCGGCCGACAGTGGCACGCCGCTCATCATGCCCGGCAGGATCGGCGTGTAGGAGAAGCGCCCGAAGCCCATGGCCGCGGCCATGGCAATGGTGCCTGCGAGGCCCGTGCGGAACAGATTTGCGGGGAGAGTCTCATTGCGTGCCAACATGCTTCGCTTATCGCGCTGCACAATGCCGGCGGCAATCAAGATTTTCTGATGGGTCGATCAATTTGAGAAAAGTGCGCGGCGCTCTTGAAAGCCATTATCTTACGATATATGTTTTACGACATAGTGAAAGATACATCTAAGGAGTGACCTATGAGAGGTTTTAGAGGTGGAATGATGGGTGGCGGCGGTTTTCGCATGGGGCGGAAATTTGCGGCCGGCGATTTGCAACTGGTGATCCTGGCCCTGCTCTCCGAGCAGCCACGCCACGGCTACGAGCTGATCAAGCTTTTGGAAGAGCGTTCGGGAGGCTTCTATGTGCCGAGCCCGGGCGTCATCTATCCCGCACTGACATATCTGGAAGAAACAGGCCTTGCCGACGTGGAGAGCGAGGGAGCCAAGAAACTCTATCGCATCACCGAAAGCGGCCGGAAACTGGTTGAGGAAAACAGCTCGATGATCGAAATGACGCTCGGAAAGCTGGAAAAGATCGGCGCCAAGATGGCGCATGTACGCCGCATATTCGATCCCGAAAGCCGAGGACCGGAACGCGAGGACGACGAAGGGTTCGGCGACGACAGGAGCGAGGTCGGGGCTGCCCGCATGCTGCTCAAGTCGGCGCTGCGACTGCGCCACCCCTGGTCAAAAGAGGAAGCCAAGCGGATCGCCGGCATTCTCGAGCGGGCAGCCGCGGAAATCCTGCAGGGCGGCCAGCGCGATTGAAATACGCATCCGCCGGCAACGGGGGAGATAAAAGCCTGACGGCGTGGCGTTACGCTTCGCCGTCGGCCAGCGTCAGGATCAGCGGTCCGTTGCGCGTCGCGACAACGGTATGCTCGTATTGTACAGTCGGCGCCTGCGGATCGCCATAGAGCGTCCAGGCATCGTCCCCGCCTTCGGCCCATGTTGCACCAAGCGACAGGAACGGCTCGACAGTAAAGACAAGGCCATCGCTCATGATTCGCTTTTCAGACGGATCCGGCCAGGTCGACAGCTCGCCGGGCTCCTCATGCAGCGAGCGCCCGACACCGTGGCTCGCAAGGTTTGTGACAAGCGTGTAGCGGTTCTTGGCGGCAAAGGCGCCGACGGCCTGGCCGATCTTGGCCAGCGGCTCACCCGCCTTCACCTGGTTGAGACCAACCCAAAGCGCGCGCTTGCCATCCCGGCAGAGCTTATCGATCTTTGACTTGGATGGCGGCACACTGAAGGAAGCCCCCGTATCGGAAAAGAACCCGTCCTTTTCAGCCGAAACGTCGATATTGACGAGGTCACCCGGCCGGATGACGCGGGCGCCCGGAATACCATGGGCGATTTCCTCGTTGACGCTGATGCAGGTTGCGCCGGGAAACTGGTAGCAGAACTCGGGCGCCGAGCGTGCGCCGGCATCCTCAAGCATCTTGCGGCCGATCTGATCGAGCTCCAGCGTGGTGATACCAGGTTCGAGCGCAGCAGCCATCCCCTTCAAGGTATTGGCACAAATGCGGCCGATTTCCTTCAGCTTGAGGAGTTCGTCTTCACTCTCGATAATCATGAACCTGTCCGGCCTCCGCGGGCCGGTCGGCCGGCTCTCAGTCAGAATGAGAGCATGACGTCGCGGGAATTCCAACTCATCCTTTTGCGCCATGCTTGTGCTTAGGCGGTGGCTTTCGCGCCTTCGCCGCTTTCAGTCAATGCCTTTCTGACAATCGGCGCGACTTTCGTGCCATAGAGCTCGATACCGCGCATGATCTGGTCATGCGGCATCAGACCGATCGCCATCTGCAACAGGAACCGGTCGTTCTTGAACAGCCTGTGATGTGCGATGATCTTTTCCGCCACCAGTTCGGGATCGCCGACAAACAACGCCCCCTTCGGACCGCGCGACAGGTCGAAATGCACGCGATTGGTGGGTCCCCAACCGCGTTCGCGGCCAATGCGGTTCATCACCTCGGCCTGTGGACCATAGAATTGATCGGCCGCCGCGTCCGTCGTATCGGCGATGAAGCCGTGGACGTTGATACTGGTCTTGAGCTTCGAAACGTCCTGTTCCGCCCGTCGGGCGGCCTCACGATAAAGATCGAACAAGGGCGCAAACCGCCGCGGCTCACCACCGATAATCGCCAGCGCCACCGGCAACCCGAGCGCCCCTGCCCGCGCCAGCGACTGCGGCGTACCGCCGACCGCCACCCATATCGGCAGCGGATCCTGCAGGGGTCGCGGATAAACACCCCGCCCATTGATCGCCGCACGCATCTCGCCGGACCACGTGACCACCTCGTTGTCGCGCAGCGCCATCAGCAGATCGAGCTTCTCCTCGAACAGCTGGTCGTAATCTTCAAGATTGTAGCCGAACAGCGGGAAGGACTCGATGAACGAGCCTCGCCCGGCCATGAGCTCCGCGCGACCGTTCGAAAGCAGGTCGAGCGTCGAATATTGCTGGAAAACCCGCACCGGGTCATCGGAACTGAGCACCGTCACCGCGCTCGTCAGCCGAATATTTTTCGTCTTCACGGCAGCAGCCGCCAGTGCGACCGCGGGCGCCGAAGCGGCATAATCCGGCCGGTGATGCTCGCCCAGGCCGAACACATCGAGCCCGACCTGATCGGCGAGTTCGATCTCCTCGATCAGGTGCTTCAGTCGTTCGGCCCCCTCCGCCCCCTTGCTCCGGCTTGGATTGGGGTTCACGTCGGCAAAGGTATAGAGGCCTAGTTCCATGGCATGCATCCCGTTGAATTCATGTCTGGAGATAAGGATGGGGCAGTCGAGGTGCAATTACAAATTCTAGAACGAATTGTTCGAGAATATTGATGGGCGGCGCAGGTCCAACACCTGCGCCGCGACCAGAATTCGACTCCAAATTCAAGGACTTCAGAGCCGGAACGGAATCATCTTCCGAACGGCTTCGTATCGGAGATAAAGCCCGCCCCAGGCAATGAGGCCGAGATAGACGCCGAACAGCAGATGCGAAAACACCGGGCTGCCGACGCGCAGATGCGTCGCGATTGCCCCGCCGAGAAGACCGGTGAGGAGAATGGCGCCGAGCACCGATGTGCGCGGCAACGCATAGAGCAGCGCGCAGGCGAGCGTGATGATGCCGAGGCTACGCGCAAGCGCCGGGTCGGCGGAATAGCCGAGTGCCGTCAGCGTGTCCGTCACCGGCGCGATCGGCACCAGCTTGATCGCGCCGTCGAAGAGGAGGAAAGCAACGATGAGCCCGCTCATCACGCTCCCCGTCACGGTCTGCCAACGCGGCTGCACGGCATGTGATTCAATAACTGCGGACATGGCTATATCCCCTTGTTCGGATTCCTGAATTCACATCCGGGCCAGCAACTCGGCAAGCTGGTCGGCGCATTTGCCCCAGCCCTCATGGAAGCCCATCTCCTCGTGGGTCTTCTTGTCCTCGGCGGTCCAGTGCGCAGCCGTCGCCGTGTATTTGGTACGGCCGTTGCCGAGGTCTTCGAGCAGCACGGTCGCCGTCATGAACGGCTTTTCCGACGGCACCCAGGCGGTGGTATAGGCGTCGGTGAAGACCAGCTTCTCGTTCTCGACGACCTCAAGATAGACGCCGCGGTTGGGAAACTCCTGTCCCTCCGGGCTGCGCATGACGATGAGATTGGCGCCACCAGGACGCAGGTCGATTTCGGCCCGGGCAATGCTCCAGGGCCGTGGCACAAACCACTCCTTCATCAGTTCCGGATCCGTCCAGGCTTTGAAGATCTTTTCGCGCGGCGCATCAAATTCGCGGACGAGAACCAATTCGTGTTCGGCAGTAGCGGTCATTTCCAAATTCTCCGTTTGAGCGAAACCCGTTTTGCATCAGGTTGTTACAAGGACGTTGGATCTGTCGCCGTCCCGACAGGCAGCAAGATTTCCTGCAAGATTTATTTTGCGAGGGGAAGCGCCGGCATATGCTGCAGACTATCGATCTGCATGCGGATGTGAGCCGCTTCCGGTGCCGAATGCGCCAGCGCAATGGCACGATCGAAGGCTTCCCTTGCCTCGCGGACCCGGCCGATCTGCTTCAGGAGGCCACCGCGCAGGCCGTGGTAATAGAAATAGCCGTCAAGCTTCTCTTGCAGCGTCTCGACAAGCATCAGCGCTTCTTCCGGCCCCCGCAGCTTCGATACGGCCACGGCCCGGTTGAGCGTCACGACAGGTGACGGCTGCATCCGCTCCAACGCGCGATAGAGTAGCTCGATTTCTTCCCAGTCCGTATCCTCGGCCCGCTTGGCCCGCGAATGCAGCGCTGCGATCGCTGCCTGAAACTGGTAGGGACCAGGCTGCCGGTGGCGGATCGCCTTGTCGAGCAGCGCCAGCGCCTCGTTGATCAGCTCGCGATTCCAGCGCGACCGATCCTGGTCTTCCAGGAGGACAATGTCGTTGTCCGCGCTGAAACGCGCCTCGCGCCGCGAGATCTGCAGCAGCATGAGCGCCAGCAAGCCCATGATCTCGGGTTCAGCAGGAAAGATCCGCAGAAGCAGTCGGCCAAGACGGATCGCCTCGTCGCTGAAGGCACAGGCCTCGCGCTTCGGATCTGCCTGGCTGTAGCCTTCGTTGAAGACGAGATAGACCATGGTGCTGACGATCTGCAGCCGCTCCGCCCGCTCCGCCGCATCCGGCGTCTCGAACGGCACACCGGCCTTGGCAACGCGCGCCTTGGCTCGCGTGATACGCTGTTCCATGGCGCTTTCGCCGACGAGAAAGGCCCGCGCGATCTGCTGTACGGAAAGCCCGGAGACGATGCGCAGCGCCAGAGCAATCTGTTGCGTCGCCGGCAGGTCGGGATGGCAGCAGATGAACAGCAGCCGCAGGATATCGTCGCGATAGTTGGAATCGTCCAGCCGCTCGGCGATATCGCTTTCGGCGTCCCCGGTGTCGGAAATCAGCTCCTCGTCAGGAAGCGCCTGTGTCTTCGAGCGCTTGCGCACCGCATCGATGCCGCTGTTGCGGCCAACGAAGATCAGCCATGCCGTGGGATCGCGCGGCGGCCCCTTGTCCGGCCAGGTGCGGATGGCGCGCAGGCAAGCCTCCTGGAAGGCCTCTTCCGCGATATCGAGATCGCGGAAGTATCTGAGCAGCGCGCCAAGCGCCTTCGGTCGGGCCGAAGCAAGCGTCACGTCGATCCAGGCAATGTCTGTCATGTCGAAGTTTCTCCCGGCCGGAACACGTAGAACGGCCGAATTTCGTAAGAGGTGGAACCCGGGTTGACGGACGACAACTCCTTGGAAAAGGCCACGGCCTCCTCCAGCGTGTCGAAGTCAACCACATAGAAACCGAGAAGCGCTTCCTTCGTTTCGGCGAAGGGACCGTCGAGCACCAGAGGCTCTTCCTTGCCCTTGCGCACGGTCGTCGCCGCCGTCGTCGGCATCAGTCGCCCGACCGGTCCAAGCTTGCCGGCCTTGGCGATCGGTTCCTGAACCGCGTAGAGCTTCGCCATCACGGCGTCCTCTTCCTCCTTGGTCCAGGAGAAAACCGTCTCTTCATTGGCATAACAAAGAATTGCATAAAGCATCTCGTACTCCTCTTCCTCAATGACGCAGGAGTAACGCGATGCCCGACAGGACGCAGCAAAAATTTCAGCCGAGTGCGGGAGTGCGCCTGGTCGCCGTCACCTGGGAGCCACCTGAGGCCGAGCTCAACTCATGCCCATGCCCCCGCCGGCAGCGGCGGTCACAATTGACGATCAGATCCTATAGCCGATGGCGTGCATGATCTGGTCAGCAATGCCTGCCGCGCTTCACCACGACAGCATGGGAACGACGTGGTGAACTATGGACCTTGCTCCACTACTTGGCTGTCTGCTTGTCGCTCGAGAGGGTGTGCGCAACGAGCGCGTTTGCATGGCCGTGACCCATTCCGTGATCGCGCTTCAGCATCTCGACCAGTTCCATGTGCTTGGCAGGATAGTGACGTCGCACGATCTGCTGCCAGTCATCGATCGGGCGGCCGTATGTCTTTTCGATCGATGGAAAATAGGAAGCAGGTCCTTTGACCTTCTCGGTGCTCATCGAGGGTCATCCCCTCTTCGTGCCGCGTCAATGACAGCAACGTCGATTTTCCTCATCGTCATCATCGCTTCGAATGCGCGGCTCGCTTGGTTACCGCCCGCTGCAAGGGCGTCCATGAGAGTGCGAGGTGTGATCTGCCAGGAAATTCCCCACTTGTCCTTGCACCAACCACATTCGCTTTCCTGGCCGCCGTTGCCGACAATCGCGTCCCAATAGCGATCCGTTTCTTCCTGATCCTCGGTGCTGACCTGGAATGAGAACGCCTCGCTATGCTTGAATGTGGGGCCGCCGTTCAATCCGACGCAGGCGACACCCAACACCGTGAACTCGACGACCAGAACGTCTCCCTCTTCTCCGTCGGGGTATCTGCCGGGCGCGCGGATGATGGCTCCCATCTTGCTGTCAGGAAAAGTTGCTGCGTAAAAGCGGGCGGCTTCCTCAGCGTCCTTGTTGTACCACAGGCAAATTGTGTTCTTAGGCATCGTGCTGTCCTCCGGCTTGCTGTCTCCGTCAGGTCGAGAACCGACCCGATGATACAATGACGCACCAGCGGCCTCCAATCCGACATCATGTTCGAGATAGCGGCACTTTTATTTGTCGCGGACAAACCTCGCGAGCCGACCGGCGGCCTCGGTAGCTCTGCGTCAGCAACTGACCACTACGACCCGGCATGCGTTACTCAAGCCCCGGATGCAGCCCACCAATTCTGTTTAAACAACGGTTAACCAACCAGGCGCATATTAGCGACGCTGCAAGGGCATATGTGCAGCACGCATGTAAAGCATGGCAGTGCAGTGACTTGCATAAAAAGGGGTCCGCAGCAGTTTGTTGCGGACCCCTTTCTAATTTGGTTTGGAAGCAAGATCTCAGAAGCGTTGTGGCGCGGCCGGCTTGTTGCCGACGATGGCGTCGATGCGCGCCAGAACCTCTGAATTTACCTTGTTCTTGTTCTCCAGGGCCGCCAGGTTGTCCTTCAATTGGCTAAGCCGCGATGCACCGAGAATGACGGTCGAGACGTGGCGGTTCGAAAGGCACCAAAGCAGGGCGAGATGGGTCATGGATATTCCGATCTCGTCGGCGAGGCGTGTCAATTCCTCTACCTGGGATAGCTGCGCGCGTCCGGCTTCGCTCGACCATTTCTCCTTGAGCCATTCATATCCGGGCAGGTTCAGGCGGCTATCGTTCGGGGTACCCTTGTTGTACTTGCCGGTCAGGATGCCTGACGCCAGCGGCGACCAGATTGTCGTGCCGAGCCCCATCAGTTCGTAAAGCGGCAGGTAATCGCTCTCCACCTTCTGACGCTCGAAGATATTATACTGAGGCTGCTCCATCGTCGGCGGCGTTATGCGCAGGTCACGGGCCACCGCGAAGGCTTCCGTCAGTTGCTGCGCCGACCATTCGGAGGTGCCCCAGTAGAGAACCTTGCCCTGAGTGATGAGATCGTGCATCGCGCGTACGGTCTCTTCGATTGGCGTATCGATATCAGGGCGATGGCAGAAATAGAGATCGAGATAGTCCACCTGCAGGCGCTTAAGCGCGGCGTGCGCGGCATCTGTCACATGCTTCCGCGACAGGCCTCGCTGCGTCGGCTTGCTGCCTCCCCAGAAAACCTTGCTCGAAACGATATAGCTGTCGCGGGTCCAGCCCAGGGTCTTGAGCGCCTCGCCCATGACCACTTCCGATTTCCCGCTCTCGTAACCCTCGGCGTTATCAAAGAAATTGACGCCGTTATCGTAGGCATGTGCCATCAAGCTTACGGCATCGCCGCCGTCGACTTGCTTGCCGAACGTAACCCACGATCCGAACGAAAATTCACTGACCTGCAGGCCAGACTTTCCAAGACGGCGATATTCCATGACGTTTCCTCTCCACTGACGACGGTGAGTGTACTAGCGGAAGATCCGTTCTGCGGCAAACGCCCGAGCTAAGAGATCGCGGTGATCTCGAGTTCGTGGCCACCGACTTCGACGGCATCGCCGACGGCCTTGCCTATAAGGAGCCGAGCAACCGGCGAGACGAAGGAGATCGAGCCGGCCTTGGGATCGGCTTCGTCCTCGCCGACGATGCGGTAGGTCTGCACACGGCCGTCGTCGCGGCTGAAGGTCACCGTGCTGCCGAACGCCACGGTGTCCGTGGAGACAGGATCAGGGACGAGTTGGGCCGTGCGCACCCGGGCCACAAGATAGCGGGCGTCACGCAGGGGCGCTGCGGCCTGGCGCCGCCGTTCGTTCACATCTTCGATTGTGCTCGCGGCCTCGTAGGCCTCGCGCGCTTGCTGAAGCTGCAGTTCGAGGGCCTTCAATCCCGCTTCCGTGACAAGGTTCGGATGGGGCGAAATCACCCGGTCGGGCAGCAGCGTTTCCGAAGCTGTTTCGAAGCTCTCTTCCTTGGTGAAGGCAACGGCCAATCTCTAAACTCCGTCTTTGCTACCGCGCTCGGGCGGTGCATGAGGCAATCGTCTCGTCGAACGTGCATATACCGGCAACCGACGAGCGGCCATCCCGCCCGTCAGATCATCGTAGCCGTCCACTATACACGAAAACGATGGTCAGCTCTCCGAAAGCGTCCGCCTCACGGCGCTGCGCCAGCCCTTGAGCTTCGCCGCACGCGTCTTCTCGTCCATGTCGGGTTCGAAGCGACGATTGCGCTTCCAGCTTTTGGCAAAGCCCGCACGATCAGGCCAGACCCCGGCCCTGCTCCCGGCGAGCCAGGCCGCGCCCAGTGCCGTGGTCTCGAGGATCACCGGCCGATCGACAGGTGCGTCGAGAATGTCGGCGAGCCGCTGCATCGTCCAATCGGACGCCACCATGCCGCCATCGACGCGCAGCACGGTGCTTTCCACGCCGCCTTTCCAGTCCTTGTGCATCGCATCGAGCAGATCGCGCGACTGGTAGCAGACCGCCTCGAGCGCAGCGCGGGCAAATTCCTTTGGACCGCTGTTGCGCGTCAGGCCGAAGATCGCACCCCGTGCGTTGGCGTCCCAATGCGGCGCGCCGAGACCGGTGAAGGCCGGCACTAGGTAGAGCTCTTGGGTCGGATCTGCCGCATCGGCAAGCTCGCCGGTGCGCGATGCGCTATCGATAATGCCCAGACCGTCGCGCAGCCATTGCACGGCAGCGCCCGCGATGAAGATCGAGCCTTCCAGCGCATAGGTCGTCTCGCCGTTCAACCTGTAGGCAATCGTCGTCAGCAGCCTGTTCTTCGAGCGCACGATGTCGCTCCCGGTGTTGAGCAGCGCGAAGCAGCCTGTGCCATAGGTCGATTTCATCATGCCCGGCTCGAAGCAGGCCTGTCCGATCGTCGCCGCATGCTGATCGCCCGCTACGCCGAGGATCGGGATCGAGGCCCCGAGGATATCGTGCTCGGTCACGCCAAAGTCGTCGGCACAGTCTTTCACGTCAGGCAGCATCGCCGCGGGAACGCGCAGGATGTCGAGCAGGTCCTTGTCCCAGGCATTTTCGGCAATGTTGTACATCAGCGTTCGCGATGCGTTGGTCGCATCCGTTGCAAAGCACTTGCCACCGGTCAGGCGCCAGATCAGGAAGGTATCGACCGTGCCGAAGCAAAGCTCGCCCTTGGCGGCGCGGGCTCTGGCACCCTTCACATTGGCAAGCATCCAGGAAAGCTTGGTGCCGGAAAAATAGGGATCGAGGAGCAGGCCCGTCTTCTTGGTGAAGGTCTTTTCGAGGTCCTGCTTCTTCAGCTTGTCGCAGTAGCTGGCCGTGCGGCGATCCTGCCAGACGAT
This sequence comes from Rhizobium sp. S96, assembly GCF_030382195.1. Classification (NCBI taxonomy): domain Bacteria; kingdom Pseudomonadati; phylum Pseudomonadota; class Alphaproteobacteria; order Hyphomicrobiales; family Rhizobiaceae; genus Rhizobium; species Rhizobium sp. S96. The sequence goes on along the minus strand of NZ_JAUDRY010000012.1, from coordinate 17,942 downwards.
CGCGTTGTGGATCGGCCGGCCGCTCTCGCGCTCCCAGACAACGACAGTCTCCCGCTGGTTGGTGATACCGAGCGCGGCAATGTCCTTGGCTTCGATCTTCGCTTCGCGGATCGCCATCTTGATCGTGGAGACGACGGAATCCCAGATTTCCTCCGGATCGTGCTCGACCCAGCCGGAACGCGGATAGAGCTGGGTAAACTCCTTCTGCCCCGCACCGGCGATCTGCATGTCGCCATCGAACACGATCGCCCGCGTCGATGTCGTCCCCTGATCGATCGCCAGAACATATCCGCTCATGCCAGTCCTCCCCCGCGTCATGATTATCGCGTCGAATCAATAGGACAGCCGAACGGGCGAGGAAAGCGCCCGGTGTCGTTTTGGACACAAGAGATTTGCCAGGAACGCAATTGCCAGCGCTGCCGCTTTGCGCATAACCTCCCATTCTATTGCGTCGCAAAACCGATCAGACCGGGAGAAGAACATGGCCAGGACAGTCGTCGTCACCGGATCCACCAGCGGCATCGGCCTGGCAATCGCCACGACGTTTGCCGGCAAGGGCGATAACCTCGTCATCAACGGCTTCGGAAAACCGGAAGAAATCAAGGCGATAACCGAACGCCTTGAATCATTGTCCAAAGCCGGCGTGATCCATCATCCGGCCGACATGACCAAGCCGGCGGAGATCGCGGACCTGATCGAGACCGCCGCCACGCGCTTCGGAACGGTCGATGTCCTGGTCAACAACGCCGGCATCCAGCATGTCGAAAAGATCGAGGATTTCCCGATCGAAAAGTGGGACCAGATCATTGCCATCAATCTGTCCAGCTCCTTTCATACGATGCGGGCTGCAATACCGCTGATGAAGGCGAAGAAGCACGGCCGGATCATCAACATCGCCTCGGCGCACGGGTTGGTGGCCTCGCCGTTCAAATCCGCCTATGTCGCGGCGAAGCATGGTATACTCGGCCTGACGAAGACGGCAGCGCTCGAGCTCGCGGAATTCGGCGTGACCGTAAACGCGATCTGCCCGGGCTATGTCCTGACGCCGCTCGTCGAGAAGCAGATACCCGATACGGCCAAGGCCCGTGGGATGACCGAGGAACAGGTCAAGACCGAGGTGATCCTCAAGGCTCAGCCGACGCATGAATTCGTCAAGGCGGAAGAGATTGGCGCGCTGGCTCTCTATCTCGCAAGCGACGACGCCCGTCAGGTCACCGGTACCCATATCTCGATTGACGGTGGCTGGACGGCGGCATAACCATTCAAAATAAAGATAAAAAACAAGGAACAACATGAACGACTGCATCCGCTTCATCCTGAATGGCGAGGACGTCTCCTTAAACGATGTCCGGCCGACCGAGACGCTTCTTGATTTCCTCCGGTTGAAGCGGCGGCTGACGGGCACGAAGGAAGGATGCGCGGAAGGTGACTGCGGCGCCTGCACGGTTCTCGTCGGCCGGCTGATCGACGGCAAGCTGCACTACGAATCCGTCAATGCCTGCATTCGCTTCATGGGATCGCTGAATGCTACCCACGTCGTCACCATCGAGCATCTGGCGGCCAAGGACGGGACGCTGCACCCGGTACAGCAGGCAATGGTCGATTGTCATGGCTCGCAATGCGGCTTCTGCACGCCGGGCTTTATCATGTCCTTGTACGGCCTCTGGCTGTCGAACGAGAAGCCGAGCCGCGCCGATATCGAAAAGGCGCTCCAGGGCAATCTCTGTCGCTGCACCGGTTATGAGCCGATCGTGAAGGCGGCAGAACAGGTGAGCCGTGTTCGCCCGAGCGCATTGTTCGATCCGCTGCAGAGAACCCGATCCGACATCGTCGCAAGGCTTTGGGCCATGCAGCCGAGCGGTACCATCTCGATCACGTCAGGCGACGAACGCCTGCTGGTTCCGAAGTCGGAAGAAGCGCTCGCACGGATTCTGGCCGATGAACCGAACGCAACCATTGTTGCCGGCTCCACTGACGTCGGGCTGTGGGTGACCAAGCAGATGCGGGCATTGAACCCCGTCGTCTTCATCAATCACCTGTCCGAACTGCAGGCGATCACGGCAGGCGAAGGCGGCTTCACCATCGGCGCCGGCGTTACCTACTCCCGCGCCTTCGAAACCATTGCCCGCAAGGTGCCCACGCTCGGTCGCCTTATCGACCGCATCGGCGGCGAGCAGGTTCGCAACATGGGAACGATCGGCGGCAACATCGCTAATGGCTCGCCGATCGGCGACAGCCCACCGCCTTTGATCGCGCTCGGCGCCACCGTCAAGCTGCGCTCAACCCACGGCACGCGTATGCTGCGGCTCGAGGATTTCTTCATCGACTACGGCAAGCAGGACCGCCGCGCCGGCGAGTTCGTGGAAAGCATCTTCGTGCCCTACCCGGCCGAGGACACGAAATTCTCCGTGTACAAGATCACCAAGCGCCGCGACGAAGACATCACCGCCGTTCTTGGCGCCTTCTATCTGACGCTGGACGCCGAAGGTGACGTCAACGACATCCGCATTGCCTTCGGTGGCATGGCCGGCACGCCCAAGCGCGCCCGGGCCGTCGAGAGCGAGCTGATGGGCAAGCCTTGGAACGAGGAAACCATCGAAGCCGCCCGGGCGGCCTTCGATGCTGATTTCCAACCGCTCAGCGACTGGCGCGCAACGGCCGAATACCGGCAGCTGACCGCCAAGAACCTGCTCACGCGCTTCTATCTTGAAACCTCGGGCACGCCCGCGGAACTGCGCCGCTTCGAGGAGGTGGCATAATGGATAAATCTGCCTTCCCCGAACCCAAGTTCATCATCAACGGCGCCATGCACGGTTCGCTGCGCCACGATTCCGCGCACAAGCATGTGACCGGAGCCGCCGACTACATCGACGACCTGCCGGAACCCGCGGGCCTGCTGCACGGCGCGCTTGGACTATCCGACCGCGCGCACGCCGAAATTCTCAGCATGGACCTCTCGGAGGTTGCGGCGACGCCGGGCGTCGTGTGGGTGTTCACCGGCAAGGACGTCCCTGGCGTCAACGATGTCAGCTCCAACGGCAGCCACGACGAGCCGCTGCTTGCCGAGACCAAGGTTGAATTCCACAACCAGCCGATCTTCGCGGTCATTGCCGAGACCCGCGACATCGCTCGTCGCGCTGCCCGCAAGGCCAAGATCGAATATCGCGACCTTCCACACTGGAGCGACATCGACGGCGCACTGGAAAACGGCAGCCCGCTGGTGATCACGCCGATGACGCTGAAGCGGGGCGAAGCCAAGGCCGAGATGGAGAAGGCACCGCGCCGCCTCACGGGGCAGATGCGGATTGGCGGCCAGGAGCACTTTTATCTCGAAAGCCACATCGCCATGGCGATCCCCGGCGAAGACGACGAAGTTGCCGTCTGGTCGTCGACACAGCATCCGAGCGAAATCCAGCATATCGTCGGCCACGTCCTCAACATCCCCTCGAATGCCGTCACCGTGAACGTGCGTCGCATGGGCGGCGGCTTCGGCGGTAAGGAGACCCAGGGCAACCAGTTTGCCGCCCTGGCTGCCATTGCCGCCAAGAAGCTCAAACGCGCCATCAAGTTCCGCCCCGACCGTGACGAAGACATGGCGGCGACCGGCAAGCGCCATGACTTCCTGGTCGATTACGAACTCGGCTTCAACGACGAAGGCCGTATCCACGCGGTGGACGCGACCTATGCCGCACGCTGCGGCTTCTCGTCCGACCTTTCCGGTCCGGTGACCGACCGCGCGCTCTTCCATGCGGATTCCAGCTATTTCTACCCGCATGTTCACCTGACCTCGAAGCCGCTCAAGACCCATACGGTCTCGAACACCGCCTTCCGTGGTTTCGGCGGCCCGCAGGGAATGCTGGGCGGCGAGCGCTTCATCGAGGAGATCGCCTATGCCGTCGGCAAGGACCCCCTGGAGGTCCGCAAGCTCAACTTCTACGGCCAGCCCGGCTCAGGGCGCACCCTGACACCCTACCACCAGGAGGTCGAGGACAGCATTCTGGAGCGGATCGTCGGCGAACTGGAAGAAAGCGCCGATTATCAGGCTCGCCGCAAGGCGATCATCGAGTTCAACCGCGACAGCCGCTACATCCGCAAGGGGATCGCGCTGACGCCGGTGAAATTCGGCATCTCCTTCACCATGACCGCCTTCAACCAGGCCGGCGCCCTCGTCCACGTCTATCAGGACGGATCGGTCCACCTGAACCACGGCGGCACCGAAATGGGCCAGGGTCTTTACACCAAGGTCGCACAGGTCCTCGCCGACAGCTTCCAGATCGATATCGAGCATGTGAAGATCACCGCGACGACGACAGGCAAGGTGCCGAACACATCGGCAACGGCCGCGTCCTCCGGCTCGGACCTCAATGGCATGGCTGCCTATGATGCCGCCCGGCAGATCAAGGAGCGGCTGGTCGGCTTTGCTGCGGATATGTGGGGAGTGCCGGAATCGGAGGTGGTCTTCCTTCCGAACCGCGTGCGCGTCGGCGACAAGGAAATACCCTTCCCCGACTTCATCAAGCAGGCTTACTTCGCCCGCGTGCAGCTCTCGGCTGCCGGCTTCTACAAGACGCCGAAGATCCACTGGGACCGCGCCGCCGGCAAGGGCACACCGTTCTACTACTATTCCTACGGCGCATCCTGCACCGAAGTCTCTATCGACACACTCACCGGCGAATACCTGATCGACCGCACCGATATCCTGCACGATGTCGGCCGCTCGTTGAACCCGGCCATCGATATCGGCCAGGTCGAAGGCGCCTTCGTCCAGGGCATGGGCTGGCTGACCACAGAAGAACTCTGGTGGGATGCCAAGGGCCGCCTGCGCACGCACGCACCCTCGACCTACAAGATTCCCCTCGCCTCCGACCGGCCGAAGATTTTCAACGTCCGCCTCGCGGAATGGTCGGAGAACGCCGAGCACACCATCGGTCGCTCCAAGGCCGTAGGCGAGCCGCCCTTCATGCTTGCTATCTCCGTGCTGGAAGCTCTGTCGATGGCTATCGCCAGCGTCGCGGATTACAAGGTGTGCCCAAAGCTCGATGCGCCGGCAACGCCCGAACGGGTGCTAATGGCCGTCGAGCGAATGAAGAAGGTGTAACTGATGACCCGGCGCGAGGTCCTCTCAGGGTTTATTCCGAGGAGTGACTTCCGCGGTTTCCTCGCGACGCGCCCGCACGCGATCCTGATCGAGATCATCGGCACGCAGGGCTCGACGCCACGAGAAACCGGGACCTTCATGCTCGTCTCCGACGATGCCATCTGGGGCACGATCGGCGGCGGACAATTCGAATACATGGCGATCCGCAACGCGCGGGAACTGCTCGCCGGCTCCGGCGGCCTGGAAACGATGGACATCCCCCTCGGCCCAGAGATCGGGCAATGCTGCGGTGGGCGAACGCAGTTGCGCTTCCGCAAGGTGACGGGCGGTGTCGTTTCCGAGCTGGAGAAAAAACGAAGCGGCGAAACGGAGCAGCAATCCGAGGTCTACCTCTTCGGCGCCGGCCACGTCGGACGGGCGCTTGCGGCTGCTCTTGCGCCGTTGCCGCTGCTGGTAACGCTGGTCGAAACTCGCAAGGAAGAGCTCGCTAACCTACCAGCGGAAGCCCGGACACGCCTCGTCCCGATGCCCGAAGCGCTGGTTGAGGAAATTCCGGCCGGCGCCGCCGTGGTCATTCTCACTCACGACCATGCGCTCGACTTTCTGATTGCGCGGGAAGCGCTCGCCCGCACCGATCTCGCCTATACCGGCATGATCGGCTCCGCCACGAAGCGTGCCACTTTCTCCAGCTGGCTGCTGCGCGAAGGCAGCGGCGAGAGAAGCTGGATGGACAGGCTGACGCTGCCGATAGGCGGCTCGACGGTCAGAGACAAGCGACCTGAAGTCATCGCCGCCATGACCGCCGCCGAGATCCTGACGGCGCTTGCCACCCATCATCGCCTGAGTTCCGCCTCGTAGCGCGGCTCGCGGCCGTCGAGAAATCCGAGGTCGCGCTTCACACGGTCAGGCATCCCTTCCATATAAAGTCGATCGGCCCGCCGGCGGTGGACAAGCATTCTGCGCGCCAAGCCGACGACCCAACGCAGGACGCCGTGACCATCCAATTCTCTGCTGTGCTCGATAGCGCTGCTATTGCAGTTCATGACATCACCTCAACAATCTGATCTGTTAGGTTGCAGTTTGCGGAAAAAAGTGATGCAATTCCAATCGAACAACCATCTGCATACATAAAGAGAACTTATCCATGAAGCTGTCGAAGCAATTCCCGCTGAATGCCCTGCGTGTCTTCGAGGCTGTGGCGCGGCTTGGCAGTTTCACCAAGGCCGGCGAGGAGCTGGGCATGACCCAGACGGCGGTCAGCTACCAGGTGAAGCTTCTCGAGGAGAATATCGGCGAGCCGCTCTTCCTCCGCCGACCCCGCCAGATCTCGCTCACGGAAACCGGTGAACGGCTGGCGCCGCAGGTAGCCGAAGCCTTCGAGACGCTGCAGCAGGCCATTGCCGAAGCCCGCGGCGAGACGGAGGTGACGCTGACGATTACCTGCCTGACCACCTTCGCCTCGCAATGGCTGGCGCGCCGGCTGGGCAACTTCCAGCTCGCCCATCCACATATCGCCGTGCGGCTCAGCACCTCGGACGCGCTTGTCGATTTCAGCCGCGAAGCTGTCGATGTCGCCATCCGCTCGGGCAACGGCGTGTGGCCTGGCCTGCGGGTGGAGAAGCTGATGGAGGTCTTTTTCACTCCGATGCTGAGCCCGGCGCTGGCCGAAAGCATCGGCGGCATCCATGAACCGGCTGACCTGTTGAAGTTGAAGATCTTCGACCCTTCCGATCCATGGTGGCTGCAATGGCTGGAAGAGGCTGGCGTGCGCAGCGCGGGCCTTGAGAAACGCATCAAGAGTTTCTACGGCGCTCAGGCCTTCGAAGCGGCGGCGGCCGTAGCCGGCCAGGGCGTCGCCATCCTGACGCCGGCCTTCTATCCGGACGAACTTGCCAGCGGAAAACTCTACCGCCCCTTCGAACTGCAATGTTCCGACGACCGCGGCTATTGGCTGGCTTACCCCGAAAACCGTCGCAACGTTGCCAAGATCCGAGCCTTCCGCAACTGGATTTTGGCGGAAATGAAGGCGGACGGACAGTAATCAGACGTCAATATCCCATCTCGGGCGCGTAGAAGCAGCGCGGCGTATCCTCGTTCGGAAACAGGCAGAGATGGTAGTCGCCATCGCCTGACTTCATCGCCTTGGTCATCGGCAGAAAAAAGACGTGCGCGTGAGTAACAAGACGGTGATCGCCGGGCAGCAATGTCACCCGATAGCCCCGCGGGGTAATTGCGACGCTCTTCGGAGGGATCATCTGACAGTCGCCGGTCTCGTTGTTGCCGTTGCAACAGAAGGGCTCGTAGCTCCAGCCCGTCGGCGCGTCATGGGCGTAAACCCCTGATGCAAAGGCAATCATCACAAACACAAGAATACTGCGCATCGGCATCTTCTCCGTCGATGAATGCGTCGCCGTGATGATGCGGTTCCGACCTCATCGCGGTGGCCTCAAACAGAAGTGTAATCGAATCTTAACATTTCAAGGACCGCCAAATTCCCACCGGGGAGCGATGCCGCCGCGGGCTGGCCGCCCGTCCATATCCCGCAGGCGGCTACATTCGGGAAAACAAAAATGGACGCACGCACTTAGTCAGCCTGGGGAAGAGCGCTGATTGACGTGTTTCCCCTTTCCTCCGAGCCGAACTTTTTGCATGGTGCTGAATCGGAGGAAGAACAGGGGAACTAAATGTATGAATACGCCATAGCGTGGGAATGGCTGGCCTTTGCTGCTCGCTGGTTTCACGTCATCACCGCAGTCGCCTGGATCGGCTCGTCGTTCTATTTCATTGCGCTCGATCTCGGCCTGGTGAAGCGCCCGCATCTTCCGCCGGGCGCCTATGGCGAGGAATGGCAGGTCCACGGCGGCGGTTTCTACCATATCCAGAAATACCTGGTGGCGCCCGCGCAGATGCCCGAGCACCTGACCTGGTTCAAATACGAGAGCTATTTCACCTGGCTTTCCGGCTTCCTGATGCTCTGTATCGTCTATTACGGCGGCGCCGATCTGTTCCTGATCGATCGCCACGTGCTCGACGTCAGCGCTCCCGTCGCGATCGCGATCTCGCTCGCCTCGCTCGCCGTCGGCTGGATCATCTATGACCTGCTCTGCAAGTCGCCGATCGGCAAGAACACCTGGGGCCTGATGGTGGTGCTCTATGCCGTGCTGGTGTTCATGGCCTGGGGCTATACGCAGCTCTTCACCGGCCGCGCCGCCTTCCTACATCTCGGCGCCTTCACGGCCACGATCATGTCGGCCAACGTCTTCATGATCATCATCCCGAACCAGAAGATCGTCGTCGCCGATCTCATCGCCGGCCGCACGCCGGATGCGAAGTATGGCGCGATCGCCAAGCAGCGCTCGCTGCACAACAACTACCTGACGCTGCCCGTCATCTTCTTCATGCTGTCGAACCACTACCCGCTGGCTTTCGGCACAGCTTACAATTGGGTGATCGCGGCGCTGGTTTTCCTGATGGGCGTGACCATTCGCCATTGGTTCAACACCACGCATGCCCGGAAGGGTCGTCCGACATGGACGTGGATCGCCACCGTCATCCTGTTCATCCTGATCATGTGGTTGTCGACCGTACCCAAGGTTCTGACCGGCGAAAAGGACGCGGCCGCCGAAACCGTCGCGCCCGCTTTCCAGCAGTTTGCCGGCGACCCGCATTTTCCCGCCGTGAAGCAGCTCGTCTCGACGCGCTGTTCGATGTGTCATGCCGCCGAGCCCGTCTATGAGGGCTTGGCGCGGCCGCCAAAGAACGTCGTCCTTGAAAACGATGCCGAAATTGCCGCCCATGCGCGCGAGATATATATTCAGGCGGGCCGCAGCCATGCAATGCCGCCCGGCAATGTGACCGACATCACGCCGGACGAGCGCAAGCTGCTGGTCGCCTGGTTCGAAAGCGCTGTCGAAGGCAAGAAGGAATGATGACCATCCCCCGCGCCCTGCTTCTGCTTTCTGCGCTGGCCCTTTGCGGCCAGATCGCGACGACGGCCTTGGCGGAGGCGACAACGGCGAGCGACTTTTCGGGGGATCTCAACGCCCTCGGGACGGAGCCGTTCTGGGCCGTGACAATTCGGGCTGACGGCGTGACCTTCAGCCGGCCGGGCGAAGACGATGTCAAAAGCGCAAATCCCGGCCCGGCGGTTGCCCAAGGCGCTGCAACATGGACAGTCCCAGGCGGCGCTGCGCCGTTCACGCTGACACTCACCAAGGAAGCCTGCTCCGACGGCATGTCCGACCGCCACTACACTTTCAAGGCAACGCTGGCATTTCAGGACAAGACACTATACGGCTGCGCCGCGTCTCCGGCAGCGATCGCTGCCCAGCCTGCGCCCTGACGCAAGTCGAGAAGCAGCTTCAACGGCCAGTCTCGCGAGATACCAGAGAGCCGCGCCGCACGACACAAACGAAAACCATGATCGATAAAGGCGAACGCCCATGACACAAACCCTTCTCCGTGGCCGCCTGCTCTCCTTCCTGCGTGCCCCGCAGAGCCTGACCGACACCGAGAGCTACCGCTATGAAGCCGACGGTGGGCTGCTGATGCAGAACGGCCAGATCGTCGCGTCCGGGCCATACGCCGAGGTCAAGGCCAAGGCGGCCGGAGATGTTGCCGAGATCGACCACCGCCCGCATCTGATCATGCCCGGCTTCATCGACATGCATCTGCACTTCCCGCAGATGCAAGTGATCGCCTCCTATGCCGCCAACCTCCTGGAATGGCTGAACACCTACACCTTCCCGGAGGAATGCCGTTTCGTCGAGAGCGCACATGCTGAGCGCATCGCGACCCATTTCTACGACGAACTGATCCGCCACGGCACGACGACGGCGGTTGCCTATTGCTCCGTCCATAAGACCTCGGCCGACGCCTTCTTCTCCGAGGCTATGAAGCGCAACATGCGCATGGTCGGCGGCAAGGTGATGATGGACCGCAACGCGCCGCAGGGCCTGCTTGATACACCGCAGATGGGCTATGACGAGACCCGCCAGATCATCGCCGACTGGCACGGCAAGGGACGCAACCACGTCGCCATCACCCCGCGCTTTGCGATCACCTCCACGCCGGCGCAAATGGAAGCGAGCCAGGCGCTGGCGCGCGAATTTCCGGACCTGCATATCCAGACGCATCTCTCGGAGAACCACGACGAGATCAAGTTCACCTGCGAACTCTACCCCGAGGCGGTCGACTACACCGATATCTACGCCCGCTACGGCCTGCTGGGCGACAAGACGCTTTTCGGCCACTGCATCCATCTCTCGGACCGCGAAGCGGATGCGATGAGCGAAGCCGGCTCGGTCGCCGTTCACTGCCCGACCTCCAATCTCTTCCTCGGCTCCGGCCTCTTCCCACTGAAGGCGCTGGCGCGGCGCGACAAGCCTGTGCGTATCGGCGTCGCCACGGATATCGGCGGCGGCTCGAGCTATTCCATGCTGCGCACGATGGATGAGGCCTACAAGATCCAGCAACTGCTCGGCGAACGCCTGAACCCGCTGGAAAGCTACCACCTCATGACATTGGGCAACGCCCTGTCACTGTCATTGGCCGACAAGATCGGCACGCTGGATAACGGCACCGACGCCGACGTCGTCGTCCTGAACGCCGCCGCAACGCCTGCAATGGCCCTGAAGATGGAGGTGGTAAAGACACTGCCCGAAGAACTTTTCCTGCTTCAGACCATGGGTGACGACCGGGCAATCGTCGAGACCTACGTGGCCGGCGTCGCTTTCAAGAGCACAATCTAGGGCAGCCGGGACCGGACGGTCCGCGATTACTCGGATTCCAACATCGATACAGGCCGCCGCAGTGGCAGCCTGTATCGATGCGGAAGGATTACATCGTGCCCATGCTTTTCATTGCGTTGTCCATGTGCATCTTGCAGTCGTCCATCTTCTTGGCCTTCATCGAATCGTGAGCCATCATCATTTCCTTGGATGCCATCTCCTTCTTTTCCTTCATCATCGGATCGGTCATTCCGTCGATTTTCGTCTGCATTTTCATCATCGACGCATTGTCGCATTTCGCCTTCATCATAGTCTCTGCGGCAAGCACCGGCGTGACCGATACCGATGCCAGAACAATGGCAGCCAGGGTGAATTTCAACATCGTCTTCTCCTCATTGTGGGCACCATTGCCCGTTGGTAAAGCCGCTCAGATTCCCGCGTACCATTCGTAACCACGATCTTCCCAGAACCCGCCTTTGCCGCCCCACAGGCCGGCGAAGCTGTCCTTGATCTCGATCCTCATCAGGTATTTCGCGTGCTTGTAGCCGAGGTGCCGCTCGACCCGCAGGCGCAGCGGCGCGCCGTGGGCGACCTCGAGATCCTTGCCGTTGAGCTGATAGGCAAGAAGCGTCTGCGGGTGGAACGCATCTATGAGATCAATGCTCTCGTAATAAGTGCCGCTGCCGTCCATCGTCTGTTCAAGCTGATCAGCACAATAGAACACAGCATAGCGCGCACCAGTCTTCAGGCCCGCGCTCTGCAGCAACGGCCCCAAAGGTGTGCCGGTCCATTTGCCGATGGCGCTCCAGCCCTCAACACAGTCATGACGGGTGATCTGTGTGCGCGATGGAAGCAGCTTCAGGTCGGAAAGAGAAAGGGCGACGGGACGCTCTACCAAACCGTCGATCTTTAGCCGCCAATCGGCGAACCCATTTTCCACAAGGCGAGCATACTCTTCGCTATCGGGCTGACTGGTCCCGTTTGGCTTGAAGGTCGGCGAAATATCCGCCTCCGAGAATTCACGAGCCAGCTTGTTCTTGGGAACCAATAGCCGCTGGCTTTTCAGCGTCAGTTGCTCTGCCATTGCGAGAACATTTTGAACGTTGGCATCTTGGGAAACGTCATCGCAGCCAGTCAGTCCGATAGCCCCGAGCCCTACGGCCGATCCGATCAACAGACGACGGCGTGTGATCGAAAAGGTCATTTATCGTCTCCTGCAATTTCAATGGCATAGCGACCGGTGATCATCGAACGCAGGTTGTTCCAAAGGCCGGAGAGAATGACCATTGAGACGTGCAGGATGACGAAGAGAACGATCGACCACGCACAGATGAAGTGAATGGAGCGCGCTGACTGCCGCCCGCCGAAGACATCGAGCAGAAACGGATATCCCGCGTCGATGCCGGGGGACATGGTCAAACCGGTCGCCAGCATTAGCGGCAGCAGAACGAAGATCACGGCGAGGTAAGCCAGCTTCTGCAGGACATTGTAGTGACGCGCTTTCTCACCCTTTGGAAAGCGCAACCGCGCATGGTCGGCAATCTCTTGCTTGAGATGACGCGGCGACATCTCCTCCGCGCTAGGCGCCAGATCACGGCGGAAGTGCCCCGTTGCGACGCCATATAAGGTGTAAACCAGCCCGTTGATGACGAAGAGCCAGGCAAAGAAAAAATGCCACCGGCGACCTGTTGCCAAGTCCTGATAGCTCGGTATCGTCAACCACGACGGGAAACCTCGTTGCGCTGCATCGTCACCGGCCCCCGAAATGCCCAGAATACCGGTCGTCGTTACAGTGAGACTGCCAACTCGCAAAATGCCGCGGAAACCATCTCCTTCTTCGACCGCCTCGATCGAAAGCCATGAGGGATCGGCGTCGGCGCCATATTGCCCCCAATAGAGGGCCGGATGCGCATTGAATATCTGGAGTCCGCTCATCAAAAGCAGGCTAAGACAGAGCACGTTGATCCAGTGCGTGAGACGAGTCAGCGCCGAATGGCGTTGAATGAATGTCGTCCTTGGCGCTCCCGGCGGTCTTTCGTCGTAGTCTTCGATCGTCGCCATGGTCGTCCCTCGACGCCTGGTTGCGGGCGTCTCATGGCAAGTACGGGGGGCAAGCGATATTTGTTACACCAAGGATGAGATTGTTGTGGCGGCCGCTCGAAGTCGTCTGGCTTTTGACAGTGGATGTCGGCATAGCGAAACCGCCAGAGAGAACGGCTACAACAAGCCATTGAGCGGCATCCTAAAACGCGATCTCGGGCTGTTGACTTGATGGGTATTCTGCAGGCGTGTACCACTTAACGTCGCGACCATGGCAGCGGTTTGGGCCAGCTTCAATGCCTCACCGCGAGATTGGCCGTCGCTTTGATTTCGTGCATGCAAGGAGATTGCCACGCTAGATCGAGCGGCATGTGATCGCTCGAAGCCCGACAATCCTCCAAGAAACCTCAAGCAACAGCGTTGGAGAACTTTTCAGCGCTTCCATCGGTCCCGGAGGAGCATACATTGCCCAAAAGCACAGCCACGACACTCGGACTTGTCTTCTGCCTGCTTGTAACACCGCTTGCCGTTCCGACACCGGCGCATGCCGTCACCATCAACATCAATATCGGAACCAACCTCAACCACGGCCGGCCGATCACCTGCCGCGAAGGGGAATGGCGGATCCGCGACCGTGGCTTCCGCGACGTGCGCCGCATCGATTGCCGCGGCCGCTTTTTCGTCTACCGCGCATGGCGTGGCGCCCAGCGTTTCGAAATCTCCCTCGATCGCCGAAATGGCCGTGTCGTGGACTTCCGCCGTATCCGAAGATAATAGCTCAGGCAGCGCCATCGGCGCATCGGGCAGGAATAGCTGCTGAAGCGACACTTTAGCGCCCCGACCGCAGGCACCCCTGTCACACCCGTCGATAGATCTGGGCGATGGAGCCCTTCGGGAAAACGCGCGAGCTGATCAGCTCCAGGCGCCGCGGCTGGGCGAGGTCAGAGAAGATCGGCAGGCCTTGGCCCAGGGCCAGCGGGTAGACCGTCAGCATATATTGATCGACCAGATCCTCGGCGATGAGGCTCCGCGCGAAGGTCGCACCGCCATGGGCGATGATCGGCTTGCCTTCTCCAGCCTTCAACCTGGAGATCTCGTCGGCGAGGTTGCCGCTTGCCACATAGGCATCAGCCCAGCTTTCCGCTCCCGGCTGAAGCTCTGTCGAAGCCGAGCCGCCCGCCTTCTTTGGCAACATCGCGTTTCCCTGCTTCGAGAAGACCGCCTTGGGTATCTGGTTCATCGGCGGAGCGAAGGCGTTCGTGGACGTCGGCCAGAAGCCGGCCATCCCCTGGAATGTCCGACCGCCCATGATGTGCAGGCTGGCGTTCCAGGCGTTCTCCAGTTTCCAGGCAATGGCCTCCTGATCACCCGAGAATATCCACTCGGTCTCGCCCGCGGGACCGCTGACAAAGCCGTCCAGCGACATCGACATGGCCAGTATCAACTCTCTCATCACTTCCTCCTCGTATTGCTTGCATCAAGGACGGGTCGGATCATTCGGTTCCGACACCGCTCATGCACCAAACACAAGAAACTAGCCGGACCGGCGCTAGAACGCGGCGACCCGCGCAGCGCGGCTCACCGACATCCCTCACCGCTCGCACAATGCATCCGTCACGGCCCGCACCAACGGCACATCCTTGATATCGGTGTGCACGGCAAGCCAGAGATCACGGGTGATTGCCGCGCCCTCAACCGGCAGCTGAGTCAGCCCGTGGCCCGCGGCGATGAAATCCGGCAGCAGGGCCACGCCGCCTCCAGCCTTCACTGCCGTCAGCTGAAACTCGAGCGTCGAAGCCCGGATTGCGATCGGCCGTCCGCCGGCAATCTCCGCCAACCGCTCCTCCTGTGGCGACGATGCCATCGCCTCATCGTAACCGACGAACGTCCAGTCGCGCTCGTCGGTCGTCTCGGCGTAACAAGGTGCCGCATAGGCATGAAAGCCGAGTTCGCCGATCTTCCTGACCGTGAGATCGCCGCTCTCCGGTCGGCTGAGCCGCACGGCGATATCCGCCTCCCGCCGCCCAAGCGATGCATAGCGCGTCTCCCCGATGACTGTGACACGGATGCCCGGATGGCGCTGCCGCAGCCTCACGAGCGGCGCCGCAAGAACCACGCCGGCATAAGCCGGCGGCGCGCTGATGCGGACTTCGCCGACGTGGCGCTGATCGGCTCCGATGCCGCCGCGCTCGATCGTCATCGCATCTGCGCTCATGCGCTCGGCAATAGCAGCGACCCGTTCTCCCTCGGCGGTCAGCTGGATCCGTCGTCCCCGCCGGTCGATCAGTTTCGCACCAATCTCCTGTTCGAGATGCGCCACGCGGCGCGATACCGTCGCATGCTCTACGCCAAGCGCCCGGGCTGCGCCCGACAAGGTCCCCATACGCGAAAGCGCCAGCAGATGCCGCAGATCTTCCCAATCCAGCATTGATCATATTTTCTCATTGAATGTGAAATCATAGGGAATTTTCAATCACACAGCCAGCCTCCATCTTGGACTCCAAGCCAACTCCAGGAGACCGAGCATGGACATCGCAATCACCCTCACTGCTCCCGGCGGCATCGAGCAGCTCACTGTCGTGCGGCAGCAGCCACAAGCGCCTGAAGGAAACGAGATCCGCGTCCGCCACCACGCCATCGGCGTGAACTTCCTTGATATCTATCACCGTAAGGGCCTCTATCCGCTGGCGTCCTATCCCGCCATCATCGGCGCGGAAGGCGCCGGCGTGGTCGAGGCGGTCGGCTCGGAGGTCACGGCGCTCTCGCCCGGCGACCGCGTCGCCTACATGGGCGCTCCCGTCGGTGCCTACGCCTCCACGCGCCTCCTGCCGGCGCACCGGGCAATCCGCCTGCCCAACCACGTCGCCTCGACGCAGGCCGCCGCTACCCTACTCAAGGGGATGACGGCCTACATGCTGCTCACCCGCACCTATGCCGTCACCTCGGCATCGACCATCTTGGTCCATGCGGCCGCCGGCGGACTCGGCACACTTCTCGTGCGCTGGGCAAAGCACCTCGGCGCCACCGTGATCGGCGCGGTCAGCAATGAGGAGAAGGCAGCGCTGGCGCGCGCCAACGGCGCCGATCATCTGGTCATCGGCCGTGACGCCGATCTCGTTGGCGAAGTCATGGCACTGACCGGCGGGCGCGGCGTCGACGTTGGCTATGACGGCATCGGCGGGGCGATGCTGGCAAAGACCATCCAATGCATCCGTCCCTTTGGCATGGCTGCGAGCTTCGGCCAGGCAGCAGGGCCGATACCGCCGGTGTCGATCGAGGCGCTTCGTCCGAACCGCTCGCTGTCGCACCCGAGCATCATGGCCGCGAGCACCGATGCGGACTTTTATGCCCAGGCCGCCGTTGCCGTTATCAACGCCATCGGGCTCGGCATTCTGTCGCTTCCCGTCCGCGAATTCGCGCTCGCGGACGCAGCCGCCGCGCACACTGAGCTGGAGGCCGGACGCAGCAGCGGCAGCCTGCTTCTCATCCCCTGAGCACGTACCGGCGCGTGGCAAAAGATACCGTTTCGAATGCAATTTTTATGTGATATGGCCCGTTGCATTGTTCAGGTTTGAAAGTCTTATCCATGGCCACGCCTCTCACCATTGCCGATCTGAAATCACTCGCCCAGCGCCGCGTTCCGAAGATGTTTTTCGACTATGCGGATTCCGGTGCCTGGACGGAGTCGACCTATCAGGCGAACGAGAGCGATTTTGCCAAGATCAAGCTGCGCCAGCGCGTTCTGGTCGACATGACCAACCGTACGCTTGAGACGACAATGATCGGCCAGAAGGTCTCGATGCCGGTGGCCCTCGCGCCGACCGGCATGACCGGCATGCAGCACGCGGACGGCGAGATGCTGGCAGCCCGCGCTGCCGAGGAAGCTGGCGTTCCCTTCACCCTTTCCACGATGAGCATCTGCTCGATCGAGGACGTCGCGTCGGTGACGACAAAGCCTTTCTGGTTCCAGCTCTACGTGATGCGGGACAAGGACTTCGTCATGAACCTGATCAACCGCGCCAAGGCCGCCAAATGCTCGGCGCTGGTTCTGACCGCTGACCTGCAGATCCTCGGCCAGCGCCACAAGGACCTGCGCAACGGCCTCTCCGCACCGCCGAAGTTCACGCCGAAGCACATCTGGCAGATGGCGACGCGGCCCTTCTGGTGCCTCGACATGCTGCAGACCAAGCGTCGAAGCTTCGGCAACATTGTCGGCCACGCCAAGAACGTCTCCGACCTCTCCTCGCTCTCCTCGTGGACGGCCGAGCAGTTCGATCCCCAGCTCTCCTGGGATGACGTTGCCTGGATCAAGGAAAAGTGGGGCGGCCCGCTGATCATCAAGGGCATCTGCGACGTCGAGGACGCGAAATCCGCGGCTGAAACCGGTGCCGATGCCATCATCGTGTCCAACCATGGCGGCCGCCAGCTCGACGGCGCCCCCTCTTCGATCAGCATGCTGCCGCAGATCGTCGATGCTGTCGGACACAAGATCGAAATCCACCTCGACAGCGGCATCCGTTCCGGCCAGGACGTGCTAAAGGCAATCGCCCTTGGCGCCAAGGGCACCTATATCGGCCGCCCCTTCCTGTACGGTCTCGGCGCCATGGGCAAGGAAGGCGTATCGTTGGCGCTCAGCATCCTGCGCAAAGAGATGGACGTCACCATGGCACTCTGCGGCAAGCGCGACATCAATGATGTCGACTCCTCGATCATCCTGGGCCGCCAGTAAGCTAGCCTATGAGCAGCCCTTTCACAAAAGGCACGAATCCCGACTTTCGCGACATTCTTGCACGCTTTGAAAAGTCACGGTTCAAAATGCCCGTAGTTTCAGCCGCATAGCAGTGAGCGGCTGACTTCCGGTCTTCACGCCAGTTTGCCGCCCTTAAAACCGCAGAGCCACGCCCGGGTAAGCGCCTGGAAGGTGCGAGCCGCGGCCTCATGCCTCGCCCTTAAGCGCCGCTTGACGATAGGTGTCAATCGGCACCCAAAACTGACCCCATATCGGCGTCCAATTTTGACCCCCTTGCTCTGTAGATCAGCGCTTGGCCTGCCCGGCGCTGGCCGGGGTTGCAGAG